>JAFRIV010000045.1 GCA_017432615.1 Oscillospiraceae bacterium | reverse complement strand
GTCGGCAGCGTTGCGCCTGCCGGGTTGCTTGCATCCGCAGCCAGCGTGAACTCAAAGCTGTCACTGTCTGTCCAGTCACGGCCTGTGAACACCTTCGTCGCACTGACCTTCGCACTCGTGTCGGTCGTGCTGTACGTGTTCTCAAATTCTGCCGTCTGCACCAGGGCGCTGCCGGTATCCGCTACCAGGTGTCCCTGCCCGTCATCCTTTACCACAATGGTCACGGTCTTATCAGCACTGTCGTACGCTACGCCGTTGATCGTCTCGCCCTTGTGCGTCTCGGATACGGTCCATTCGTACGTCCCGGCCTCGGTGAACTCCACCGTGCCGAAGCTTGCTGTGTAGTTCGCAGTCTCAGAGGTTACCGTTACCTTGTTCGGCGTAAACGCAGGCGCATTCCCTACCGGCGTGATCGTGAACTCGAAGCTGTCCTCCGTCGTCCATGCACGGCCGCTCAGCGTCTTCTGCACCTTCACCTCGCCCTCGCCGGACTTGCTGTAGGTGTTCGTCACGGTTGCGTTCACGGTCTGATTAGCAATAATGGTCCCTGTTGCCCCTGTGTAAGTAGCACTATAGCCGCTTGGGGTAGTCTCTACCACAGTATAACTGATCCCTGCAGGCAGACCGGTCGCGGTCATTGTCTGCCCGTCGCTCAAAGCGAAGTTCGCAACTCCGTTTGTGAAAGACATGTCACCATAGGTGCCGTCAATGGATGTACCCAGTGTCACCGTGAAAGAAAACGCCTGTGAGGTGGAACCGCTGGCAACTGTTTTTGTGACAGACAGGTTGCCGGTTCTCTTTACGGTTGTATTGGTGATCGTTACTTTGCTGATACCGCTGGTCGGGTCATCCGCTGTGTTGTATGTGTAGGCATATCTTACAGACATCTCGTCCGCATCTGCAGTGGCATCCTTCTCTACGACATAATAGTAAATAGGATTGCCATTCTCATCCACTGCGGGGAGATTGGACCATGTCAGGGTACCCTCTCCGTCAATCGTTGCCTCCGCTGTCTTCGTATCGCTGTTGGCAAGATCGGTATCGGGAACAATCTCCGCACTGTCGGGCAGGTCCTTGCCCTGAATTGCGGTGAACGCCGTTCCGCTGCCGCCAACAGATATGTCGGCGAATGTGACAGAGCCAGAACTTGGAGCGCTCAGCGTACGTGTAGCCCCCCCATTACTGAAGCTCAAGCGAGGAGCAGAAAAAGCCCGTGCTTGTGGTGATGTACTTGCTGCAAGAGATCCTTGTATGCTCCAATTAGGAGCACTGGTCAATGTCAAAGTGTGAACTCCCGGTTCTGCCTTGAAATAAACCACGCTTCTGGTTGTATAAGTATCTTCTTTTGCATTATCTGTATAACCAATTTCATTAAGGTCTGTACTGATTGACGCTTTTGTTGTGTAAAGAAGAATTATATAGTAAATATCATTTCCGTTATCAAACTTTACATCCAGTGAAGAATAGTAATTTGTATTTCCGTATCCGCTCATTGAGCCAGCAATATTTGAAGCAGAATAGGACACTACTCCGTTTTGTACGGTACCTTTATAGAACCCGCCGATGTTAACGCCTCCAACCGTATATACGGTCAGATCCATCCCCCTGGATACTTCACCGGTAAGAGCGACTTCTCCGCTGTCTCTTATAGTCGCGGGAGCGCCGGAAACACTTGCATTGTCTGCACCGGTAACAGCAGCGCTTACATTCCACGTAATCAGATTACCGCTTTCATCGAGACGTGCAAGCTTTTTTGTCATATACCAGTCAGAACCACTCAGCGTTGCTGTCTCCGTGGTTGACCCGTTTGTAAATGTCACCGTTACAGCAGTCCCTGCATCCGGATCAGAACTCCAGTTGACACTCACAGGCACATCCATCGTTTGAGCCGCATTTGTTGTTGTCAGAGAGATTACTTCATTCCCTGTTACCGTTCCTCTTCCGGAAGCAGGTGACACTGCGGTGACAAATCCGTCCCCTGGTTTTGTCGTGTAACTGTAGGCAGTCTCTTCCGTAAGTGTAAATGCTGCCGTCCAGTTATTGGCGCTGCTCAAAGTTACACTCTGGCCGTTCATGGTAACCACCACAGAACCCTTGCTGTTGTCAGGCCGTCCGGATGGCACGTTAAACGTATATGTATACTGTGCAGCCGCATTGGCAGTAACACTCAGATCAATCGTCTGCGTGTCGGACACACCGGCGGTAGATTCCGGGTAAACCGCCGTTACTTTTGTGCCATCAGCTGTATACGAGAAGCTATAGACCTCTCCACGATTTAATGTAACCGTCCTGCCGGACCAGCCGTTTGCATTGTTCAGCCTGATGCTACCGCTGTCGCCTTTGTCGCCCGTATAGCTTACGTCGATATAGCCGGATCCTGCAGGAATGTTATCCAGCGTCGCGTTGATGGTCACTGCAAACTGGTTTGTAGGTGTCTCCGCGTTTTCCCCTGTCGTTCTGTACAGAACCATAGTCGCGGAACCGGTGGTCACATCACCGGCCCAGACCTTTTCGACCTGGATCTTGGTAGATTCTGTATTGACGAATTCCGGAACTGCTTCTGCAGCCAGTTTCTGAATGGCTTTAACAGGGTCCGCTTCATCGGAATCAGTTATTTTGTAATACTCGCCGGTGGCCAGATACCGCGCTCCCGCTGCAGTAACTTCCACAACTACCAGATACTTCCCGTCATCATAGTTAACGGTGGTATCGCTTCCGGCGGCTTCCTGCATCAGGTAGTAGTATGTGCCCGCCTCGGTATATTCAATGGTATTGAACTGCACATGGCCGGTTGCGTCATTTCGGACGCTTTCGATCAGATTTCCGACTGTTTCAGTCTGTGAGAGATCGGTCAGGCTGACATTGCTCAGTTCCCTCAGTTCAAAGGTAAATTCTTCATTCTGCAGTGTCCTGGGTGCTCTGGCGCGCAGGATCTTGTCTGCTTCCGGTGCAAAGCCGCTGATCCGGTTCTGGCAGACAATTGTCGTGTTCAGTTCATTGCTGTACTGGAACACGCAATAGCCTTCCGTCGTCTGCTTCAGGCCGTCCTTCTCATAGCCCACCAGGGTGTATCCCTCTGCCGGCTCCTCAACAACTGTATATGTCTGGCCTTCCGTAAAATATCCAGTCGGTACGCCGTTAACTGTCTTCTTGGCCAGAAGCTTCACAGCCTGGCCCTGGTAGAGCGTCGTCTCCCAAATGGGCGTCAGCGATTCCAGATCTTCGAGGGTATGTGCACCTTCATAGAACTTATACGTAAACTGCACGCTGGTGTCGATGCCCTGATCGACACCCTGGCTGTCCACAACCTGTTTTTTGAGCACCGGCAGGGGCTTTATCCTCACGCCCACCTTCGGCGGTTCAGCAGAAAGGGGTACATCTGCCGCAGTCGTGTAGTGATAGCCGAAGGAATTCCATGCATACTGGCCGGCAGTCCCGTCAGAACTCGGTCTGCCGTCATAGCTGACTTCCAGCACCCACTGGGACGGGAATACGGCTTCAGGCAGTGTGCTGCTCTCCAGCGCATTGATCTTTGCTGTCAGAGAATCGGCATTCAGCTTTAAGCGGAAGGATTTTGCGCCCGCAGCGCTTCCGCTCCAGCTGCTGGTGCCTTCCCAGTCCTCTGTCGTGTAGGCTGTTTTATTTGAATACTCTATCGTGTAATCTTCACTTTTCAGCGGGAGGGACTCTGTTCCATCGCTGTTCCGGAATGTCAGTGAGAGATTCAGGGGTACAGCAAACTCCATCGAATACTCTGAACCGCGGTGTTCGCTGGCATTTACCACGCCCGTGTCGTTGATCTCAGGCATACGGTCGATCATGACAAACTTTTTGAACGTGGCATTTGAGAGGTTCTGAACATGGTTGGTATACGTTACTGTCTGTTCTGTACCATCAATGGTAATGAAATTCATGCCCGTTGCGATGTCATAGCTGAACGCCTTGTTTGTCGGGTCGTTCTTCTCGGCTACGACCTTGTAAGACATGGTTGCGCCATCCCCAAGCATGTTTACATAATCCAGCGAGGATACCCCTACATACTCCGTACCAGCCTCATTCTTCTCCAGCTGGCCGTGAATCACGCGGTTGGAATCCCAGCTCTGGACTGGCGAGAAAACTGCCTCGTTATCCAGCTGGCCCTGGTACTGGCCGGTTGTAAAGGAGGTTACGATGACCAGTTCCGCTTTTCCTCCTGCAGGAATGACGTATGGCTCTCCCGCCAGGAATGTGAACACATACTTGTTGTAGTGCCCCTCTTTTGTCGTCGTATACGTCGTAAACGGGTCGGCATTTACATCCCTGGGGCTGCCATTGATTGTGAATGACTCAATTCCGCTTAGGTAATGATGTTCATAGATCGAATCCGAAAGCGTGTAGCCCTGATCAAGGGGCACAGTGCCGTCATTGTAGAGCGTGATCTTCCACTTGACCTCGCTCTGGCTGTTGATATTGGTCGTGTTATCGTTCAGGTTCGTCCACTCAGTATCATTCTGAGACTTGTAAGCGATAGCCTTCTTCAGAATACCGGGTACAGCAATATTGCTGGGGTGAATCGAAACGGAAGATTCCGCCGTCTGGCTGCTGCCGTCATTGGAAACGACTTCACATCCGCCGTTGTTCTGAACGCTGTTGTCCGGTGTCCGCTGTGTCGTAATGGGGATCCTCGACATCGCTGCATCGCTGTCCAGATTTGCCTGGATGGTATTCGTGATCGGCTGGCCGTTGACAAGATCAGCGTCATCTTTGATATGGCACTGGATATCAAATGCCAGAATTGTCTTCTCCGGCAGGTCGACACCGGCGTCGTCGTTCAGGGTAAAGAGAACCGTGTTTCCTGTAGACGGGATAGCCGTGACGCTCACGCCGCCCAGCCCGGTATACCCTGTAGGAAGCACATAGTTTGCGTTAGAATAATGATCAATTGTTGTAATACTACGATCATTATAGCTATGCGTGCCTGCATTGTAATCATTCGCTGCAATCCCGGCAAATTCCAGCTCTGCCGGCAGAAGATCTGTTAACGAGTTAATATGAAGGGTACCCGTGCCGGTATTCGCTACCACCACGGTATAAAACACGTCGGAAACATCCCCAATACTGAACAGATCCTTGCTGTTGCGACTTATGTAGTTATACGTTAGATCTTTCGACAGCGCAATGACGCTCTTCTGTACGTAATACTTTTTGTTGGAAAGTTCTGTATGGTCAACATCAACAGGGTCCAGACCGTCGACGGAATAAATATTTTTCTGTTGGCGTCCCCACGAGGTAGTATCTGCAAACATGGAGTGGAGCACCGTGGCATCATCCGGATATACCAGGGTGATCCGCTGGACAAATCTATCCTGAGCAGATGTAATGTCAATATCTCCAAACCGAAGATAATGATTGCTGTCAAACCAGTAACTTTTTCCAAAGCCGGGATCGGCAGCATCGGTATTATAATTTGGAGCCGCATTGAGAACAAACTGATTTTTCCCATCAGTCGTTTCATCTACAAATACATTAATACCCAGCTGCCAGTAGCTAGGCGGAAAGACACTATCCGGCCCGCCTTGAGGCAGATAATCGGTGATGCCTGTCACGGTGGTGTTGAGATGTTCCGGATTCTCGATGGTCAATTCGTAGGTAACTCTGGAACCCGGACTGATTTCTATGGTGTCGAGCAGCTCACCGTTCGCTCCAACTATTTTTTTGGAGATCTCAACGCCTTTGACATCGACAAGTATGATTTCTTTATCTTCTCGGCCCGGTATTTTTACAGTATTCTCAATTACTTGCACGCCTGACATCGGGTTGACCAGTTCATCGGTCTTCACAACAGCCTGATAGGTGATAGTCGCAGATGTAATCGGATTTTCCTCGCTATTTGGGATCGTCCATGTCATCTTCAGGCCGTTGTTTTCCTGCTTGATTCTGGTCGTCAGCGGACTGCCGCTCCCGTCACTGATGGTAGCGGTCTGCTCCTCCCAGCCGAATGCATTCACAAAATCCTGCCAGGATGTGTATGTTGTACCGTTTACTGTCAAGCCAACAGGCACCAGTCCCCTGGGCATGGTGTCTGTCACAACAATATCGTGCTTATAAGGGTTCGTAGCATCATTCGTGACATGGATCGTGTATGTCACAACAGTTTCATCACTAAAGGGCGATGTTGCTGCGGTTCCGTCGCTGTTTACAGCACCGGAAACATACTTGTCCACGTCAATTTTGCCTACTGCAACGGTGATGTCCGTATGATCCTGTGACTTGTTGATTTCAACGGTATTGGTGTATTTGACATTTCCGTTCGCGTCCAAATTCCCTCTGACCTTGGATTCATCATACGTTGCCGAGAGTATAATGGAGTAGTTGCTGTTTGCTGCAATCCCGTCCTCTGTCTTCTTTACAACAATTCTGGAACTCCCATCACCGTTGATTACAACGGTGGCGGGAACAAGATGATTTAATGAATCCCTGACATAGCAGCCACTTTCAATCGTTTGATTTGTCGTCGCATAAGTCGCTGCTGTGATGTCAGCTCCGGTTTCATCGTAAATGGTTACTCTCAGGTATGCCGGGAAGTCATCCGAGAAGGTAACTTCGCCGGTGTAGTTATAGTCGGTCTCATTTTTCGCAGTCAGCGTAAAATTGACGGTTTCCCCGTTTTGAAGTATAGTGTTCGGCATATCACTGGTCTTTTCCGCCGTGATACGCCCTGTATGCAGCTTGCTGGCAACATAATCACTCAGGCCCCTGTAGGTTGCAGTGTTGGTGATTGTGGATTCATTGGTATAGCCTTGGTTTTCCAGTGCTTTGCTGTCTGTGACTGTGGCATGGATAACCAGTTCACTCGAACCGCCGGCTGCCAGTTCGCCTGTCCGGAAGGTGATGTTATTGCCGTCGATGGTGATTTTGTCGCCATACACTTCCTGCAGCCTTGAAATTTCATCAGCAGGGAGGTACACTGCGCTGGGCAGCGTATCGTGTACTATGCTGTCCTCCGCAGCAATGGTCGCAGTCCCTGTATTGGTCACCCTGATTGTATAGTCAATGGTGTTGCCGGCTTCAACATACTGGCCGTCCTGTTCACTCTCTTTTTCCAGTTTGAAGCCATCATCCTGCTTGGTCTTGGTCTTTACCTGATCATCAGAAGTTACCGTTTCGGTGCCTTTGTTTGGTGTTTCAGTAATGCTGACCGCATTGATGATCTCCTCGCCGTACATGTCTTCTGTAATGTACGCAGGATCAAGCGTGATCCCGGCAGCGTTCAGTTCTGTGATAAACTGAATGTTGTCCATTTCTCCGGACAGTTCATCTACAAGGCCGTCAGTCCGGTTTTTATTGGGGTTTGTAACTACAATTTTGTAATGAATTGTATTTGTTGCTTTGTCGATCGACAGTTCGGTGCACTCCATGTTTTCCTTCAGCGTCAGGCCAAACAGGATGTTATCATCCTCCGGTGCACCGTCGATGTAAATCCTTCCTTCTTCTGCATTGCAAGTATAATCCCCTGTAAAGGACATATGCTTAGGCAGCGTAAGGGTATCTTCTATGATTGCCTGATCCGTCCATCGAACGCCCGTTTCCGCCCGGTTCAGCGAATTTGCATGATAGTCGTAACGGAGCCATGTATCAATTACAGGGGTTCCATTGTTATTCCTTACAACGACCTGATTTTCTTTTGCATTGTTGACATATTTCTCAACCGGATCCCATCCGAAAGTGGACGTCCATCTGCCGGAAGCCGGTTCGCCGATTTCATCATTCTCTTGCGGCTCGATTGGCTGGAAATTCGAATCCACAAGCGTCGGCGTCAGCGTCAGCGTCTTGTTGTTTTCTGTAATACCATTGGGCGTAGTAAAGCTCAACGCAGCTATGCCGGTAGCTCCGGGCGGCACGCTGTAGGTGATGGATTTGTCTGAAGGGTCATAATATACGCCGATAGAATACTGGTCTCCCGTCGTCATATCACGGAAGGTGATGGAATCCCACTCGTTTTCCTTGAATTTCTCATTCAGGGTAACAAACTCATCCAGTCCGGCAAGGCTGATCTTTACATATGCATCATCGCTGCTGTTTACACTGGAATTGCTCAGATTGATCCTGGCATTGAGAGTATTGCCGGATTCTGTTTCTGCGGCGCTGGTTCGTGTTCCGTCCGCGTTCAGAAAATAGACTCCCGCCGTCACGCCCTGGTCAACTTCCTGATCATCTGTCACATTGATCTCGATCACAGTTCCGTCGGTCAGGGTCAGGGTCAGGGCCTCTTCGCTCGTGAATGGCGCCTCGCTGGAAAGGAGGAAGTCTTTTTCGCCGACAAAAACATCTGTATTATCGTTATAGGTGATCCATCCGGAGACCTGTTCGACAGCAACAAGATGTTCATCGGAGAATTGTACAGACGCAACATCAGCGACGTTCAGCAGCACGTCGCCATTCATGATATTCAGTTCTTTGATCAGCGCAGAGAGGAGGATCTGGCTGTTCCCCTCGATGCTGTAGTCTTTGCCGTTATAATGGAAGTCAACCGTATACTTCAGAACGAAGGGTGAGAAAGAGTCTGTTGCAAAAGTAAAGGATGTGATGATATTTCCGTCATCCGATACCGTAAAAGCATCTTTGTCAAGCGCTGTCGCCGTATTGCCCTCAACATGCAGAAGCGTATAGGTAACCCCGTCAAACAAGGCGCCGTCAGGGACAAGCGCAGTCAGGTCAATATCACCGACCGGGACGGTGACTTCATAGGTCTGCCCTTCCGATAAAACACTTTCTGCCGGGGTGATATCGAATGCCGCATACCCGGTGTTTGTGCCCTTGCTTGATATTGCCGCAGGGGCAGCCTTCACCATCCGTTTTTCGATCTGGACAGTCTGACTGTCCAGATCGAGAAGCGCAACGAGATTGGCAAGCTCGTCTCCCGTAATGCTATCAATCACAACATTCTCGTCAGAAAGCTTTACCACATCTTTTGTCCGGCTTTCTGCGGGGACCTGATCACTCCCATGGATCAGGGTATTGAGGTCGATCTCATTACTGACAATGACAAGAGAATTGTCCTGTTTCAGATCCGCGTCGTTTCCTCCTTCCTCAGCAAGGGCAGACACAGGAAACACCCCTGCCACCATTACAAAGGCCAGGATAAGGGAAAGGATACGGTTAAACATGTTGTTACTCATTTTATATGGCACCTCTCTGCTTGAAGTTTGTCTAAGTGATTTCTGCTAAAAATCAGATTTTACCTGTCGATTATTCAACAAACCCGCCATAAACAGATCACGGCAGGTTTGATATTTCGCGGTTACGCGGTAATATTCTGATGTAACTTTTTTGGGGCAATAGAATCACAGAGGAATAAAACTGAGATGTTCCGCTGTGTTAAAACAGATCGTTTTGTACTGACAGCAACGGGAACTTTATCCGGCACCGCTGCCAATATGTTTCTGTTTTTCATTGACTATCCCTTTCATAGGCCATTTGCATTTTTACACTGCCTCAGAGTAATTATACTTAATAAACATCTTCCTGTCAATAAAAATCCCTTATGATTTCAATTTTTTTCATCCTGTTTTGCTCGTATCGGCAAATAATTTGCAAATCTTTCACATTTACATCCGATATAAACGGTAATTCCGTAAATTGACCGCCAGGCAGACATAACAAGACCCGCCGGGATGTTATTCCCTGCGGGTCTGATTCTCTTTATTTGTGTTCCTGCTGAACATTTTGTTAAGACGATCATTAAAAGTCTGAAAAGCAGCTGACGCTCCGGCTTCCCAGACAACACGGGCGGCATCGCCCATGTTGGGACGGCGGGATTCCATATTGTGGCAATCCGAGCCGATAAAATGAAACCGGTGCTCTGTCAGTGCTTCCACCGCCGCTTCCCGGGAGCGAGGGTGGAGGAAGTAATTTGCATTGACCTGGATCAGCATTCTCCGCCCCTGTACGCGGTCGAACAGCGTGTCATCCCGCAGCATACGCATGTAACGGTCAATATGCGCGATCACCGGGATGCAGGAAAGTGTCTCTCCGCACTGCTCCACCTCATCGATCATGGAATTTGACCAGGGCATCATCGGGGGTTCTACCAACAGGAAGGGCGTCCCTTCCAGGCACAGATCACGGACCTCTTCCGCAACACTGATTCCGGGGAAATACAGGACCTCCGCCCCCAGGAGAATGTCCGGGAAAGCCTCATTGGTTTTCTCCATGGCAGATTGCAGCCGCTCATAGGCTTCCGCTCTCCTTGCCAGGAAAGAAGCAGGGTCTTCTTCATCCGCATAGAAGTGGGAGGTGGAACAGATCAGATCTACCCCCTGCCGGCGGCTTTCCCGCAGCATTGCGAGACTGGTTTCAATTCCATCTGACCCATCATCCATATTGGGGAGAAAATGGGAATGGAAATCGATCATAAATCAATAATAATAGTTGTAAGAACCGTACTGGTACTTCTTCCCGGAACCTTCCAGCGCACCGTTCACAACAAAGCCGAGGACATTCACGCTGGCATATTCCAGCTGGCGCATGCACTCCGCCAGTGCACCGCGCGGACAGTTGTTTTCACGTATGACCACCAGCATCCCGTCGATATACCGTGAAACCGAAATGGCATCCACCACTGCCCCGATGGGCGGCAGGTCGATCACGATATACTGATAAGCCGAGGAGAGGGCGCTTAAAAGGGAAGACATTCGGTTGGAATTCAGCAGTTCCGAAGGATTTCCGGGTGTTTTTCCCCCGGGGAGAACATCAAAAACTGTATCATCTTTGCTGCTCTGATACTCTTTCAGTGCAGAGGAAACCGCATTGTTTCCTTCCATCAGGTCACTCAGCCCGGGAGTTTTTTCCACTCCGGCCTTCGTGTGGATAGTCGGTCGGCGCATATCGGCATCAATCAAAAGCACTTTTTTCCCGAGTTCCGCCAGAGAATAGGCAAGATTAATGGCAACCGTGCTTTTCCCGTCACTCGGCTGTGCACTGGTGACCCCGATGACATGGCAGGAAGAATCTTCCTCCGGGAAAGACATGACAAGGTTTGTGCGAAGGCGCTTGAACGCTTCTTTTGCGGCAAAGCTCAAATGTTCACACACCGGTGCTTCAGAACGGCTTCTGCGAGATTTATCTGCCATTGCTTACTTCCCCCTTTCCTTTTTGTCTCCATAATAGGAGGAATAATAGTATCCCTTCTTTTCCGACAGCCGCATATCCGGGATCATGGCCAGCACCTTGATATCCGGATAAAGCTCCCGCAATTCGTCGGAAGAATGGATCACCACGTCGTTGCTCTCCTCGATCAGGAAGAGGATCGTATAAATACCTGCCGCCAGTACGGCTCCGATCAGAAATCCGATGACGGTATTTTTCGTGTAACTGGGTGCAGAACGATGTGCAGGGATAATGGCATAGTCCACAATCCGCACAGAACTGCCGTCGACAATTTCCGCAATACGCTCCGGCAGGATCTCTGCGATGGTGTTGGCAATCAGCTCCGATTCCGTCGGGCTGGAGCTGCGCACCGTCACATCAAATGCTGCAGTACCCGTCACTGCCTTTGTGGTAACCATCCTGGACAGCTGCTCATAATTATAGGGAAGAGATGCTTTCGCAATAACATCTTCCAGCGTCGTTCTCGATTTTAAAATGTAAATGTAAGTACTGACAAGGGAATTGGAAGCCGAGAGTTCTGACGATGAAATGGAGAAGCTGGTGGCCCCGAAGGAGAAAGAGCTGTTGTTGACATAGATGGACGCTGTGGCATCATAGGCGGGATCTATGAAAAACAGGGTATAGGCAAATACCGCAGAAGCGGCTATCACTGCCACCAGAAGGATGACCAGCGCCTTGCGCCACAGGGCTTTTATCAGTTTCAGAAGATCTATTTCCAGTTCCTGGTTGTTTTTATCCATAAATGATAATTCCTCTCGCTTTTTCAGTTCTGAATGAATCCGTTATCTTCAATTCAGCGTATTCTTAATGATCCGGTCAAAATAGCCCGGGTCGTCCTTCAGAATCCGCTTGGTTGTCTCTTTGATACTCAATTCATCATAAACTTCATCAAAGTACCCAAGGCTCTCCATACGGCTGTATACCAGTTTTCCAAGCAGCGTATAGGCTTTTCCGTTCAGCTCGACGCTGCTGGAAGTTGAGAGAAAGCTCAGCGGAACACGGCCAGCGGAGATGTACTGCTTATCCTGACTGGTCTGTGTGATTCCGGCATCGGCCAGCCCGTCTTCCATCAGATATTTACGCACATTGATGTACCGGTTGCCGAAAGCCTGCATCATCGCAGTGTCGATCTGATCCATATAGAACGAAGAGGAAGTATATCCGTTCACGGAACAAAGGCCGAGTACAATAAACCGGTCGCTGTTTTGCGTCTGCCTGGAGAGCAGCAGTTTGACCTGATTGACCAGGTCATCAGCAGAAGAAAACTTCCCATAGGTACCGATGCAGACCACATGGATATAATTCCGATAGAGATCCGTTGCCGCAGTAAGGACCTGGGTTCCTTTCGGAACAACCGTCTCTTCGCCGGGGACACTGCGTGTGAAATTATATCGGTACGTGCTGCTGTAACTGCTGGTACTGGAATCTATGGCCAGAACGCCTTCAATGCCGTCGATCGTCACATTGTTTACCCCGGCATTTCCTCCGGTCAAGGGGGTAACCGGATTCTCGTCCACCGCCTGAAGGAAGATCTCCACCGGTTCCGCTTCAGCCGGAATGGTAAGATCCGACTTTAACACATACGGCATCGCCCCGCTTCGGCCGAGGATCGTCTGGCTGCTCTCTGGCCCTGCACCCATATTGACGACCGGCACATCCACTTTATACTCATCCCACTTCAGGCGGGCATAATCTTCCGCATTTTCAATGGTGCTGCGAAAATCATAGATATCACAGAAGTAGGTATCCAGATACGTTTTGAGCACCGACGGGTACGAAACATTGCCGGATGAGCCCAGCGTCAGGCTGTCACCCCAGCAGACAATACCCGGAAGATAATCCGCTACCGTCTGCATATCTTTTTCGTATTCCGCCTGAATGGCCGTCAGCGACTCCTGTCTGGCCTCAACCTGCTGCTGCTGTTGCTGAACATAGATCTGTGACAGCTGCTCATCATGCTCACGCGTCTGAGCGCGCACCAGGATCATCGCATAACCCAGCGCGCCGACGATGGCAAGGATCAGCAGGACAAGCAGAATATTCAGAACAATGTTTTTTTTATGGTTGTTTTCCCACATATGTTTTGCTCCGTAAGATATATTTCTGTCTATAACATTCAATTTATCGAATACAACGAATATCGAATCAACTGCAAAATGTTGCTTTTACTCCGGACCAGAGTGACGTGTCATCCATATAAAACTCCGCATACTGTTCGCCCATTTTGTATTCTCCCGTCGGGCATACAGTCGGAAGCAGCGTATAATGATTCAGATTGTCAACCATATCTGAAAACTGTTCTAAGGACAGGTCTGTACAGAGATATTTTTCTACTTTTTTGAATGCTTCCGTAAACAGATCCTGATTTTTTGCAGCTGCCGCGCGTGCCGCATCAGTAAAAGCCTCTAAATAAAGCCTGTGGTTCGCCATACGACGATAATTATCCCCGAAAATAGATCTATCACGATATCGTACAAAGCGAAGCGCCGCACTCCCCTTTAAAGTAATGGTTGCTCCTTTGACATATTCTTCCCCAAGGCCGGGAAAGTCATCCTCCAAAGTAACGGTTACGCCGCCTACCAGATCATTCACCAGCGGAACTGTTTCCATGGTAAAAGCCAGGAAATTGTTAATCGGTACCCCGTAGATCAGCCCTTCTACCGCATTGCGTGTATTAATGCAGCTGTCTTCTTTTCCGGTCCCGAAGGTGTGTGCATAAGTAATCTGCATCACTTCCCTGCCGGCAATTTTCCCGTTTACAGACAGCCATGGGACCTCGCACATCGTGTCACGGCATATCTGGAAAGGCGTGATTGTTTTTTTACTGTGGTCAAATACCAGAATAACCAGAAAATCGGCATGATTTTGGTTATAATGTGCCTCAATTTTAATCTGTTTGCTGTCATCGATATAATTATCTGTCCCGATCAGCAATACAGAAGTGATGTTGCGTTTCAGCGGATACTCCTGCCCTTGATAGGCAATCGTCTTTACGTAACGCTTTGCAAGATCCTCCTGGCTGATTGCCATTGCCTCTTTCTCGCTGGCTTTTTTCTGGAAGAGAAAGATCCCTCCCACAAGAGCAAGTATCAGCAGAAGATCTACAACCAGCAGCAGGTATTTTGTTTTTCTCTTCATCAGCACAATACTTTTAACACAACAAAAGGGCGGAACCAAGCCGCCCTTTTGTCATCACCCTAATAAAATCGGGCTTTTCAGTTTTACTCAGCGTCGCAGAGGATCGCAACACAGCCAAACTCTGTGAGCTTAGCATAATACTCATCCCCGCCAAGGCTTACAACTTCCATCTCGTTGCCATTGACGGTTACCTGAATATTTTCTCCGCTGCAGGTAAACGGATACTTCACGTAAGCACAGCCTTCCGGAAGGTTCTTGATCTGAAGCCAATAGAAGAACTTCACAGCTTTGCCTTCCATTGCCTTTGCCTCTTCATAGGCAGCCAGGAAAGCCTCTTTGTCGGCAGCTTCCAGCTTGTCGGCGTCGCCGACAACAACCTGTGTTACATCCTCAGCAGGAATATCGCCGATCTTTTTGTCATTGGCATCATATGCTTCCAGCAGGCCTGCATCCTTTTTCAGGGTGTCAAGCGGGGGACCGTAATAGTACACTTTGGGAGCTTCTGCCGGAGCACCACTCGCTGAGTTTTCAGCAAATGCTGCTACACCAAGGCTCAGAACAACAGCAAGTGCCAGGATAAGTGCAAGTGCTTTCTTCATGGTAAATACCTCCTAAAATATTGTGAAACAGGATTTTCCCTGCTTCATAAGGAAAATACGAGACAGGAAATCTGCAATCCTGTTTATGCTCGTATGCGTACTATACACCAATTGAAACCAAATTGCAATACCTAAAACGGAAAAAAACAGCAGTTTTCAAGTATTTTTTATGTCAACTTTTCACAAAAATCGTGATCGTGGCTTTGCTCTTTTCAACGGCACAAATTCTTTGACATTTTCTGTTCTTCTGCCTATAATAAATTCACGATACCGTTAAGAAGTGAGGGGATCATTCACCTATGAAGCATTTTCTGGTCGTTGTAGATATGCAGAAAGATTTTGTTGACGGCTCTCTCGGCACTCCGGAGGCTGCCGCCATCGTCCCGCAGGTTGCGGATACGATCCGCCGCTTTGAAGGGGAGATCTTTGTCACGCTTGATACCCATTCCCCGGATTATCTCGGCACCGCGGAAGGCCGGAAGCTCCCTGTCGTGCACTGTGTACGCGGCACACCCGGCTGGCAGCTCAATGCCGGGGTAGAAGAAGCACTTTCCGGCAAACCGTATACGCTCGTGGAAAAGCCCACCTTTGGTTCAACCGCGCTTCCGGATCTGATCCGGGAAAGCGCGGGAGGCGAAAACTTCACGCTGGAAGTGCTCGGCCTTTGTACAGATATCTGCGTTGTCAGCAACGCGCTGCTTCTGAAAGCCTGTTTCCCGGAGGTGCCTGTATCCGTTCCGGCTGCCTGCTGCGCAGGTGTTACCCCGGAAAAGCACAAAGCGGCTCTTGCCGTAATGGAAAGCTGCCAGATCGATATAATATAAAAAGGAAGGAACTCTCTTATGAAAAAACACATTGTCTGTCTCGGTGACTCCAACACACACGGCTATTGTGCCGATCCTTCCGACTGTGCCGACGGGGGAGACCGTTTCAACGAGCAGGAGCGTTGGACCTGTCTTCTGCAGAAAGCCCTCGGGGATGATTTCCTTATCCTGGAAGAGGGCTTGAGCGGCCGCACCACCGTCTTTACCGATCCTCTTCATGAATCCATGGATGCCATATCGGTAGCTTATCCTGTCCTGATGTCCCATGAAGCGGTTGATCTGCTGATCATCATGCTCGGCACCAATGACACAAAGGAACGTTTTGCCGCAAATGCCCCGGCTATAGCCGTCGGTATGGAACGGCTGATCAAAAAATGCAAAAGCGTAGAATGCTGGGGAAGCCATGCCCCCAACATTCTCGTCGTCTGTCCGCCTCCCCTCGGTGCAGGGTTTCACGATGAGGTCATGGGAAACGGCTGCGTAGAAAAATCCCTCGCCCTGCCCGCTTATATGGAAGAGATTGCCAAAAGAAATAACGTTCATTATCTTGATGCCAAAGACTGTGAATTTAATAAGATCGACTTTACCCACCTGACGCGTAAGGGGCACGCACAGCTGGCTGCCCGTCTGGCTGATCTTGTGCCGGCTTTGCTGGAACAGGCCGGATAATCACCGGCAGGATGCAGCAGCGGCCTGCAGTTATTCTGCAAGCCGCTGCTTTCTCTTTTATTTTCTGCACGCTTTGATGCATGCTGTTTTTCTGTGTTCTGCCGGCGCGAAAACCTTTACAGTCTGCTCTCACAAGCTTCTTCCAGCGCTTTGATGATGATCTTCAGCGTTTTAATGCGGGCATATTTCTTGTCATTGGATTCAATAATGAACCAGGGAGCATTTTCTGTGCTGGTTTTCTGTAGCATCTCATCCACTGCCTCTTCATACTGAGGCCACTTCTCTCTGTTCCTCCAGTCCTCTTCGGTCAGTTTCCACTGCTTTTCCGGGGTGTTCTGCCGGTCGGTAAAACGTGCCAGCTGCGTATCCTGATCGATCTGAATCCAGAATTTCAGCACGACTGCACCCCAGTCTGTCAGCTGTCGTTCAAATTCGTTGATCTCATTATAGGCGCGCTTCCAATCGTCTTCTTTACAGAAGCCTTCCAGGCGTTCCACCATGACGCGCCCGTACCAGGTTCTGTCGAAGATGCAGACGTGACCGCTTCTCGGCAGTCTCGTCCAGAACCGCCACAGATATTGCCGATTGAGTTCATGAGGCTCCGGAGACGAGATCGGCACCACATCAAATCCTCTCGGGTCAAGCGGGCGGGCTACCCTGCGGATATTGCCGCCTTTTCCTGCCGCATCCCACCCTTCATAACACAGCACCACGGGGATCTTCTTCCGGTAGATGGTGTTGTGCAGCTGCCCCAGGCGTGTCTGCAGTTTTTTAAGTTCGGTTTTGTATTCTTCCTCCTCTATTACGGGAGAGAGATCGATTTCGGCAAGCTTCGGCATTTTCAGCAGCGGGAATTCTTCTTTAAACGGCTTCCCGATATACTTTCCTTCCTCCAGCCCCTTGTCGATGGTCTTCACCAGGATTTTCAGCGCATCCCGCACGGCACCGCGCTTGTCTTCTCCGTTCAGTACATGCCACGCTATCAGTTCGTTCGTCTCCTCCATAAAGGAGTCATATGTCTCGCAGAACAGCTTATACTCGTTGTGCTGCCAGATGTCTTCCGTTGTTACGCGCCACTGTGTTTCATAGTTTTCGCGCAGTGTCGCAAGCCGCTGTCTCTGCTCTTCCTGCCCGATGTGCAAAAACAGCTTGATCAGTAAATACCCGCCGTCTCGCAGCTGCCGTTCAAATTCATTGACAGAGCGAAGGATCTCCTTATATTCCTTTTTTGTGATTTCCCGACGAAGATATTTCCGCACGGCTCCTTCCATCCACCCGGAATCATAAAACATGATCTTGCCGTTTTCCGGGATTGCTTTGGCATAAGGATATAAAAAAGGATACCGATCCTCTGCCTGTGCTGCCGCAGGAGAGGTCACATTGTAAAACCGCGGATCGATCTCACTGATCAGTTCATTGATCATGCTGCCCTTTCCGGCTGCAGCCCAGCCTTCTACCAGCACAATCACCGGCAGGGCGCTGCTGCGGATCAGCTGCTGCTGTGCCAGCAGCTTTTCTCTCAGTTCCCGAATCTCCGTCTTGAGTTCCTTTTTGTCTTCCCGTTTTGTATCTTTCAACTCTTTCAGCATTTCTTTGCACTCCTTTTTATCTTGTTTTCTGATTTTCGAGTAAACTGATTGTACGGCAGGACGGATATGCTGTCAAGACGGGAACTGTTTTTTTGTCTGTATTCGTTGACGTTCAGTTTTTCCTGTGCGATAATAGTTTTAACAGGCCGGTCATGATATTCATTTTCCTCTTTCCTTTTATGGTTTAATTAATATGTGTATATTATGAAATCAGAGAAAAAAACATCTTACACCCTGTGGTGGTTTCTTTTCCTGTTACTGAATATTGCTGTTGTTGTCTGGATTGCCTTTCGGGAGTTTCATACGGAGCATCCGGCAGACGCTTTTTCCCTGGGAGAAGCCGGTATCTGGTATCTTCTCCTGGCATTGCTGTGCGTCGGAATCATTTTGGCTACGGAAACCGCCAAATGCTCTCTGATCCTGCGATTTCTCGGAGAACCGATTTCCCTGCGCGGTGCTTTTGAAGTGGTAGTGCTCGGGAGATATTATGATGCCCTGATGCCGACCGGCGGCGGAGGGCAGCCGTTTCAGATCTATTGGCTGAACAGAAAAGGCTTTTCCGTCGGGGCATGCGCCGCCATGCCGGCCGCCTATTTTATTACGCGTCAGGCAGCATCCATTCTTCTCACGCTTCTTACTTTTCTTCTGTTTCGCGATCCCCGTAACGAAGCCGTCCGTATCGCCGCCTACCTGGGGCTTTTCTTCTGTGCCGTTCCCCCCACTGCCGAGCTGCTGTTTTCTTTTCAGCCGAAAGTGACCAAAACAGCTGCCGCCTGGCTGATAAAAGCAGGAGTCCGTCTGCATCTGATCCGGGATTATGACAAGGCATTGCAGAAAGTGTTTCGTTCGCTGTCTCAGTTTCACAGCGGGATCTCTCTGATCGCACGGGAAAAGAAGCTTCTGTCTCTGCTGCTTCTTTTATCCCTGGGCTGCCGCATCGCACTCTGCTCCCTCCCTTTCTGTGTGTTGCGTGCTCTTGGCAGTCAGGTCCCGTTCCTCTCCACGCTGGCTGTCACGATCTATCTTTATTCCGCCGTAACGCTGATCCCCACCCCGGGAAATTCCGGTGTGTCGGAAGGCGCTTTTTATATGATCTTTACGGAAAACGGTATTTCAGGTGTTTTCTGGGCCATGCTGTTATGGCGGCTTTTCTGTTACTATTCCTTCCTGTTTTTGGGGCTCGCGGTTTTTGGCCGGCAGACTTTGACTCGCTCGGAGGATTTCGTCCGGAATACGCAGGGAGGGTAATCGGAGGAGTATTGTTTGGCAATCTCTCCGAAATATCTCAAACATTATTGCTGATTTTCGTTACTTTTTCACAAGTTTTTTTATCTCCTGTTCTACAGATTTTAATATTATCAGAAGTATTGTCAGTTGATTATCAAAGAGAAAAATGGTAAAATACATCTGTAATTGAAATAAGGCTGGAGGATTATGCTCATGAGCAGCAACTACCCTGTAATCGATACCATTGAAGCGCTGGAAGCGGAAATTGAAAGAGTCAAAGCCGCACAGCAAAAGTATGCCTCCTACACGCAGGAGGAGGTTGACAGGATCTTCCTTGCGGCGGCAACAGCGGCAAACAAAGCCCGTATCCCCCTGGCAAAGGCAGCCGTAGCGGAAACCGGCATGGGTATTATGGAAGACAAAGTGATTAAAAATCATTTTGCTGCCGAATACATTTACAATGCCTATCGCGACACAAAAACCTGCGGCGTCATTGAAGAAGACAAAGCTTACGGTATACGGAAGATTGCCGAACCCCTGGGTCTTGTCTGTGCCATTATTCCGACGACGAATCCTACTTCAACGGCTATCTTCAAAACACTTCTCGCATTGAAAACACGCAACGGGATCATCATTTCCCCGCACCACAGAGCAAAAGGATGCACGGTGGAAGCTGCCAAGATTGTTCTGGATGCCGCCGTTGCCGCCGGTGCTCCGGAAGATATCATCGGATGGATCGATGCTCCTTCCCGGGAGATGACTCGTCTTCTGATGAAGGAATCTGACATCATTCTTGCCACCGGAGGCCCGAGCATGGTCAATGCCGCCTATTCCTCCGGTACCCCGGCTCTGGGTGTCGGTGCTGGGAATACGCCGGCCATTATCGATGATTCTGCCGATATCCTGCTGGCTGTCAATTCCATCATCCATTCCAAGACCTTTGACAACGGAATGATCTGCGCTTCCGAACAGTCTGTCATTGTGCTTGACAAAGTGTATGACGCAGTATGCCGGGAATTTGCTGCAAGGGGCTGCTACTTCCTCAATGAAGAGGAGAAGGAAAAGGTTCGCAAAACGATGCTCATCAACGGGGCTTTGAATGCAGGGATTGTCGGTCAGAAAGCATCTAAAATTGCCAGCCTCGCCGGGGTTTCCGTTCCGGAGGGCACAAAGATTCTGATCGGCGAAGTCCAGTCCGTCGATCTGTCGGAAGAATTTGCTCATGAAAAGCTTTCTCCTGTGCTGGCAATGTATCGCGCATCCGATATTCAGGATGCCTTTGCCAAAGCGGAACAGCTCATTGCAGACGGCGGCCGCGGTCATACTTCTTCCATCTATCTGAACACCGCGACAGAAGCGGCAAAGCTCGACGAATTTCAGGCCCGGATGAAGACTTGCCGTATCGTCGTCAATACGCCCTCTTCCCACGGCGGTCTCGGGGATCTGTACAATTTTGCTCTCACCCCGTCCCTCACTTTGGGATGCGGTTCCTGGGGCGGCAACTCCGTTTCAGAAAATGTCGGTGTAAAACACCTGCTTAACATCAAAACAGTCGTGGAAAGAAGGGAAAACATGCTGTGGTTCCGTGCTCCGGAAAAGATTTATCACAAAAAAGGCTGCCTGCCTGTTGCCCTTCGCGAACTGGAGGATATGGGCAAAAAGCGTGCTTTCATTGTAACCGGGCCGCATCTCTATAAATCCGGTGCTGCTACTCCTGTTTTTGAGAAGCTCTCGGAAATGGGCATTCAGTATACCTGCTTTTTTGATGTTCCCAATGATCCTACCCTTGCCTGCGCAAGACGCGGTGCCGCTCTGATGTCAGAGTTCAAGCCCGATACCATCATTGCCATCGGCGGGGGCTCTCCGATGGATGCGGCAAAGATCATGTGGGTGCTGTATGAACATCCCGAAGCAGACTTTTCCGATATGGCAATGCGCTTCTCCGATATTCGCAAACGCATCTATAAATTCCCGAAGATGGGAGAAAAAGCCTACTTCATTGCTGTTCCCACTTCAGCAGGTACGGGCAGTGAAGTCACCCCGTTTGCCGTAATTACCGATGAATCGACCAACATCAAATATCCTCTGGCCGATTACGAACTGATGCCGAACATGGCCATCGTAGACGCTGACTACCACATGACGGCTCCCAAAGGCCTGACCGCTTCCTCCGGCATCGACGCTGTTTCTCATGCACTGGAGGCTTATGTTTCCGTCATGGCAACCGATTACACTGACTCTCTTGCCATTCGTGCGCTGCAGGTTCTGTTCACTTATCTCCCGCAGGCCTATGAAAACGGGCAGGATGCCGCAGCTCGTGAGAAAGTCGCCAATGCAGCAACAATGGCCGGCATGGCCTTTGCCAATGCTTTCCTCGGAGTCATGCACTCGATGGCGCACAAACTCGGTGCATTTCATCATGTGGCGCACGGCCTCGCCAACGCTCTGATGATGGACGAAGTGATCCGCTTCAATTCCTCCGAAGCGCCGACAAAGATGGGCTCCTTCCCGCAGTATGATCACCCGCATGCCATGGCACGTTATGCGGAAATCGCCGATGCCCTTGGCTGCGGCGGCCGGTCAGACAAGCAGAAGGTCGACAATCTGATCAAAAAGGTCGATGAACTGAAAGAAAAGATCGGCATCAAGCCGACGATCCGTGACTATGTTCCGGATGAAGATGCCTTCCTCGCCTCTCTTGACGAGATGTCGGAACAGGCCTTTGATGACCAGTGCACAGGTGCGAATCCGCGCTATCCTCTGGTCAGCGAGATCCGCCAGATGTATCTTGATGCTTATTACGGGAAAAAATTTATTGAGACGGCCAAGCCGGATGCAGCTCAGCTGGAAGGGAGAAATTGATCCATGAATCTTGATACGATTATTGCCGAAAGAAAAAACAAACTCATCTATCGCGACGGTGACAAGTGCATCAAAGTCTTCAACCAAAGCTTTTCCAAAGCGGATATTCTCAACGAAGCACTCAATCAGGCCCGTGTGGAAGATGTGGGGCTGAACGTTCCGAGGATCCTTGAAGTGACGACTGTAGACGGGAAGTGGGCTATTGTTTCAGAATATATTGAGGGTACGACTCTCTCTCATCTGATGCGGGATGATCCTGAGAATACAGAAAAGTATCTCAACATGCTGGTAGATACACAGCTTCTGATCCATTCCAAACGCAGTCCGCTCCTCAGCCGTCTGAAGGATAAGATGAATCGGAAGATCCTCTCTGCCGATCTTGAACCGGTAACGCGCTACGAACTTCTTATCCGTCTGGAAGGTCTGCCGACCCATGACAAGCTGTGCCATGGTGACCTTTGTCCTTCCAACGTGATCCTCACTCCGGGCGGAGATCTCTACATCATCGACTGGGCCCATGCCACCCAGGGGAATGCATCGGCAGATGCTGCCCGTACATTCCTTACTTTCCATCTTCGCGGCGAAGCAGAAAATGCCGACCGTTATCTGGACCTCTTCTGTGAAAAAAGCGATACGGAAAAACGTTATGTACAGAAATGGATGCCCATCGTTGCAGCATCGCAGTCTGTCAAAGGCAACCTGGAAGAAAGAGATTTCCTGCTGCGCTGGGCCAACGTGGTAGATTACGAATAATCTTCATTCCCTCTGGCGATCCTGTATTTCCGGGGTATGAACAGCGTATGATCTTCTCTTGAAACAGCCCTCCGGTATCCTTCAATAAAGGATAGAAAGCCGGAGGGCTGTTTCTTTTTTCCGCAGCAAAAAATGTCTTCTTGTGCGTTTTTTCTGTTTCCTGTATAATGTATATATAGAGCGAATAAGTCCCCGAAGAGGAAAACGATGGCGTTGCCGGCAGGCAGCACAGCGCCGCAAGGAGGAAGTATGAAAAAAACAGATTTTAATACCGGTTGGACTTGCCGCGCACTGAAACCCGGTGCCGAAGCGATTCCTGTGTCCCTGCCCCATGATGCCATGCGAACGGAATCCCGAGTCAGCACCAGTTTGGGAGAAGGAAACATCGGCTGGTTCGAAGGCGGCGATTATGAATACCGTAAGCTTTTTACTTCGGACGCTTCTCTTGCAGAAAAGTACCTCTTTCTGGAGTTTGAAAGCGTCTATCATAATGCTGAAGTTTATCTGAACGGTAATAAAATAGCCTTCCGGCCTTATGGTTATACCAATTTCTATGTGGAACTGACCG
Source organism: Oscillospiraceae bacterium (assembly GCA_017432615.1). Taxonomy (GTDB): domain Bacteria; phylum Bacillota; class Clostridia; order Oscillospirales; family Oscillospiraceae; genus Limivicinus. Next base: position 63,561 of record JAFRIV010000045.1, on the reverse strand, counting down.
GGCGTCTCCGGAACGGAGAAAATGAGCTGGTCGTTATTGCCCGCAATGCCGACCAGCCCAACTCCCGCTGGTATTCGGGTACCGGTATCTTCCGTCCGGTATGGCTGTGGACAGGTGGTGAAAAGCACATTCCCGTCAATGGTGTACACATTGAAACTCTTTCGATCCGTCCGGCAAAAATCCGTGTCCGGGTCGAGACCTCTGTTCCCGGTCAGGTTCAGCTCGCCATTTTAGACGATCAAAACCTGTTGTTGGAAGCGACAGGCGAAAAGCTTTTTGAATTGGAAATCCCTGATGCAAAGCTCTGGTCTGTGGATACGCCCCATCTTTATACCGCCCGCATATCCTTTGGAGATGACGTGGTTTATGAATCCTTCGGCATCCGCATCCTGAGCTGGACGCCGGAAAAGGGGATCGCGATCAATGAGGAACGCTGTGTACTTCGCGGTGCCTGCATCCACCACGACAACGGCCTGCTCGGTGCCTGTACTTATCCTGAAGCAGAATCCCGCCGCATCCGCATTCTGAAAGAAGCGGGTTATAACGCTGTCCGTTCCGCGCATAATCCCTGTTCCAAATATTTGCTGGACGTCTGTGACCGCCTTGGAATGCTGATGATGGATGAGTATGTCGACTGCTGGTATATGCATAAAACGCAGAATGATTACGCCTCCTATGTGTCTGAATGGTGGAAGCAGGACATGAAAGATATGGTAGAAAAAGACTATAATCACCCCTGTGTCATTATGTACTCGACCGGCAACGAAGTTGCGGAAACCGCCCAGGAGAAAGGGATTGCTTTACAGCAGCAATTTACGGCATATCTCCACAGTCTCGACGCCTCCCGCCCGGTGACCTGCGGCATCAACATTTTCTTCAATTTTCTCTCTTCCATGGGTATGGGGGTTTACAGTGACGAAAAGGCGCAGCAGCAGGCAGAGGCTGCAAAAAAAGCTGCCGAAAATTCAGCAGCTCAAAAGCAGAAGAAAAAGCATGTCGGATCCGAATTTTACAACGTTCTTGCCGCAAAGCTCGGCTGCGATTTTATGAAGTTCGGCGCGTGGCTGCCCCCCTGTGACTGGAAGACCCGCGAAGCGTTTTCTGCCATGGATATTGCCGGTTACAATTACGGCAACTGGCGTTATCGCAAAGATGCAAAAAAATATCCGAACCGTCTGATTCTGGGCAGTGAAACGCTGATCGGGGATGCCTATGATTTTTGGGAGACTGCCAAAGAAATTCCCCAACTGGTCGGGGATTTTGTCTGGGCCGGTTGGGACTATATCGGTGAATGTGGCGACGGCGGCCCGGAATTTGCCGATTACAGGACCGATGCCCCGGAGGACCGGATCCGCGGCGGTACCTGCCGCATCGATTTCACCGGCAAAAAGACGCCTGAAGTGGACTATACCCGCATCGCTTTTGAATTGGAGCAGGGGCCGAAACTGGCTGTATATCCGGTCTGCGAAAAGGAAAAACCCAACATCACCGGCTGGCAGCTGACGCGGGCACAGCGTTCCTGGTCATATCCCGGCTGTGACGGGCAGGAGACGGAGGTGGAAGTCTATGCCCGTGCCGTCACGGCAGAGCTCTTTGTCAATGGGCAGAGTGTCGGAAAAAAGCGAGTGAAAAAAGGACGCGCCGTTTTCCGCGTTCCCTATCATGACGGTGAAATTACCGCCGTGTCTTATGATGCTTCGGGGAAGGAACTTGGGCGGGACAGGTTACACTCAGCCGGTCCGGTAACAGAATTGCGTCTGGAGCCGGAAACCGTTTCCTGCCGGCCCGATGAGATGGTTTATTTTCGCATGCGCTATACGGATGACAAAGGCGAAGTCAAGCCCATGGAAAAGCATCGCATCCGCGTTTGTGCGGAGAACGGCACTGTCATGGGGACAGCGAATGGCAGCACGTATTTCAGAGGCAATTATGCCCAGTGTGAAGTGCCTTCTTACTTTGGGGAAGCGCAGACCGTCATTCAGTCCGGCAAAGCCGGTATCCTGCGCGTCACCGTCACCGACGGCGAGCGCACTTCCGCCGTCGAGCTGCCCTGCATAGAAGCTTAACCGGAAACCTTGCGGGTTTTACCTGGCAGATTCTTAAAAACAGTAGTGTAATTTCTCATCTCTTATAGTATAATTCCGATAGATTCTTCATCTTAAAAAACACGGAGGAACATGATGAATACGATCAAGAGTGTATATAAAATCGGCAACGGTCCTTCAAGTTCCCACACTGTCGGCCCTTTTCACGCAGCCCGGCTTTTTCATGCACGCTATCCCGAAGCGGACTTCATCCGCGTTACCCTGTTCGGTTCTCTGGCATTTACGGGAGAGGGTCACGGAACAGGCAAAGCGATCAGGTCTGTGCTGCCGGAGGCGGAAATCATCTCTGACCGGGAGCAGAAAGACCTGCCTCACCCGAATACCATGCTTTTTGAAGCCTTCCAAAACGGCAAGTGTATCGGAAAAAACCGTATTTTCAGCATCGGCGGCGGTTCTATTCGGTTCGAGAATGAAGAATCTGACGAGGAAGCGGATATTTATCCTCAGAAAAGCTTTTCTGAAATTCTGAAAACCTGCCGGGATCACAATCTGAATCTTGCACAATTGGTTTATCGCATGGAGGATCCTTCTCTGCGTTCATACCTTAAGGAGGTATGGAAAGCGATGAAGCAGGCGATCCTGCGCGGGCTGCAGGCGGAAGGCGTCCTTCCCGGAGGCCTGGGGGTAACCCGGAAGGCAAAAACGCTTTATGAGACGCGATGCTACAACGAGAGCGCTGATGTTACAATGAATCGCATCATCGCTGCTTATGCCTACGCTGCCAGTGAAGAAAATGCGGATGAAAACATCGTCGTAACGGCACCCACCTGCGGGAGCTGCGGCGTATTGCCCTCGGTATTATATTATATGCATCGGGAGCGCGGTTTTCCGGAAGAGGAAATTCTGGATGCGCTGGCAGTTGCAGGACTTGTCGGCAATGTTATTCGGACCAATGCTAGCATTTCCGGTGCGGAATGCGGATGCCAGGCTGAAATCGGAAGCGCATGTTCCATGACGGCAGCTGCACTGGCTGCCTTGAGCGGGCTGAACATCGATCAGATTGAATATGCTGCCGAGATTGCTATGGAGCATAATCTCGGGCTCACCTGTGACCCGGTGAAAGGCCTGGTGCAGATCCCCTGTATTGAGCGTAACGCCGTCGCTGCCATGCGTGCCATCAGTGCTGTCAATCTTTCCCGTTTTCTCTATCGCACGAGAAAGATTTCCTTCGATGAGGTTGTGGAGACCATGTATCGTACCGGACGGGACATGAACGAACGCTACAGAGAAACATCTCATGGAGGCCTGGCTCAGATCTACTTTGCCCAATAACCGGTCCTCTTTCCTTCTGATAAACAGAGAACAATGCCCCCGGTCTATGACCGGTTCAGGGGCATTGTTCTCTGTTTTTCCTTTATCTGCCGTCCATATAGGCATATATTTTAAGATTCCTCTTTCCGGATCTTCAGGCAGGTTTTGACGATGGCTGAGGAAAACGGCATGCAGAATTCTGCAACCGGTCCCACAAGAAAAGCGCAGATGATCGTTCCGATCCCGAATCGCCCGCCCAGCAGTGCACCGGAAACCACAAAAAGCACATCCGTAGCAATGCGGATCCATCCAAAACGGATCCCGCTTTTCTCGCTGATTACCACAGCCACCAGATCATTCGGCCCCGTTCCGGCTTCTGAGCGGATGACAACAGACATTCCGAAAGCGAGGATTCCGCATCCCGCAATCAGCACAGCGATCTTGAAAGGCAGTTCCATCCCGCTGATCCCGAAACGCTGCAGCAGCTGTGTGAAGAAATCGATAATCGGTCCCCCGCAGAACATACACACAAGTGTCCCGATCTTCACATATTTTTTGTCGACGATCAGAAGGATCAGAACGATCAGAAAACAGATGCACATATGTACGGTTCCGTGCGTCGGCTCTGCGATACCTGTTCGGATAACAAGCAGGCGCAGTCCCTGGATCATTACATTAAACGGATCTGCCCCCAGATCAGCCAGTAAAAAGAGGGTGACCCCGAAATGGGCAATAATCAGCCCGGCAAAAAGCAGGATCAGCCGCAATATTCTCTCCCGGTATTTCGTATTCATCTGCATCCTCCCCTGTTGCTGTTCACCGATGATATTGCATTCTAACACAGCAGAACAGAGGATTCAATAAGATTTGACCGGCAGGATATACATATCCCGTCGGTGTGTAATTTTTGATATTCTTACTCTGCCGTTCCGATCTTGTTCTTACAGCCGTTTCCAGATTGTTACTGAAATCCTGAAATCAGTGGGATAGTTGGGAAACCCGGGATAGTTGGGATAGTTGGCTGTATTAACTATCCGTTTATTTTCTGTGAACGGAATATATGGAACAAGCCCCTTTTCGGGGCTTGTTTTTGTGTAATGGAATCATAGGATAAACGGGCATCGGATGACAGTGTTACGGGCACACGGCAAAGCCCTGACCCCAGAGGCACCCTCCGCAGACGGGCGCGAGTGAACCGATACAGTCAGTGTCGTTCTCTTCCAACATTTCACAGCCGCCGCAGAACAGGCAGGGGGCATACTTGAATTCGTGTACACGCTGACGGAAACTTCGGTATTCTTCGCCAACCCATATTTCGTTGAGGCTTTGCTCGGAGACGTTTCCGAAGGCGTGGTGGCGAATCCTTCGTTTGTGATCGCCCAGGTAGGTATCTGCCGTGTGGAGCAGGCCCATACAGGGAGAGACGTCCCCATCCCAGCGGATGAAGCAGTGCCCCTCTTCAATGAAGCGGCACCAGTTGGGACGTCGGGTGACGGGTTTCCCTTTCCAGGAAAACAGTTCCGCCTCCTGCAAACTCTCCTCGTCAGGGAAGAGCAGATCCTTGTAGCGTTTCGAGAATTTGAACATGGGGATCTCCGTCCCCATATCGAACCCTTCAAACCTCCACGTATAACCGATCTTGTCGGTAACGGCCTTGATGGCAGCCACATCGCACATGGGCCAAAGTGCCTGCTCGATATCCTCCCCGCGATTGGGGATGATATGGCTGAGATTCAGGTCATCGGCTCCGAAGCATTCGGCAAATTCCCGGATGCGGCGGAGACTGGCAATATTGTCCCGCATCACGACAGCCGTCATGCCGAGCCGGACCTCCGTCCCCTTCCGAAGTTCGTTGAAGGTCTCCAGATTCCCGAGAACCAGTTCGAAATCGCTGCCGACCTGGATCTTCCCATAGTTCTCATACAGCTCGTCAATAGAGACCCAGATCCGGGAAACTCCGGCTTGCAGCAGTTCCTGCGCTTTTTCCCGTTTCAGAAGCGTCCCGTTTGTGACAAGCTCCACTTTTTTCCCGTGTGCTGATGCAAGCGTCACCATCTCCGTAAGCAGGGGGTGCACCAATGGCTCCCCCATGCCGCCGAAGAAGACAGTCTCCACAGCAGCCGCAGCAGGATCCTCCATCACGCGCGCAAAAACCGCCGGGTCGAGATCACCATAGCGCTCGTCGATCCAACTGTGCCGAAAACATATTTTGCACCGGAGATTACAGCGGGAGGAGGCCTCCACATACAGTCTTCGAATCTGCTCTTCCATGTTCACCTCGGTCAGAACAGGCTCGTCAGCTCCATATCCAGAAGATCCGCAACATAGAGACGCCCGGTCTCCAGCGGACGCCCGGTCAGGAGTCTTGTGCAGAGGGCTACCTGCATGGCAGCGCAGAATGGCGGGGTAAAGGAAAGAGACGCCTTGCTGTTCAGGCTGACACCCTCCGGGTAGATCCTGTCGATGAGATCATCGCCCGGCATAATAACAGCTGCCTGTGCGTTCCAGGCACAGATCGCGCCATGGATCATCGGAATGTCGGCCTGCGTACAGGCGCGGGCGAGAATGCGGCGCGCCTGGATATTATCCAGTGCGTCCAGCACGGCGTCGCACCCCCGGATCAGTTCTGCAGCGTTCTCTTCCGTCACAAATTGAGGAATCGGAACAAAGTGAACATCCGGGTTCACTGTCGCAGCACGTATGGCTGCCGCTTCCGCCTTGGATCTGCCCAGTGTCAAAGGGGAAGAAAGCAGCTGCCGGTTCAGGTTCGATGTCTCAAATACGTCTCCGTCTGCAGCGCAGATCGTCCCTACACCGAGACGCAGCAGCATTTCGATGAGATACCCCCCAAGGCCGCCGCACCCTGCAACAAATACGGTCTTTGTACGCAAAACGATGCATTCCCGCTCCGTAAGAGCTCCGAGGTTGCGGATATATCGTTCGTCCATCGCTCAGCCGCCTCCGACCGGCGGGAAAAGAGAAATAACGTCGCCGTCCTTCACGGCATCTTCCGGCTTCGAGTGAAAGCCGTTGATGAGCAGGATAGCAACTTCCTCTGCAGGGATCTCAAAGCGGCGGAGAAGGTCCCCCGCGGTGGATACCTCCTCTGCCGGAACCTGGGTGATCTTTCCCCGGTCAGTGCGCAACGTGGCAAAAAAACGTACTTCGATCATAGGATCACATCCTTTGCAAATCAAAAAGGGAGAGGCGGGCAGCCTCTCCCTTCCTGTATATTATCTTACTTTCCGATGCACTCGTCAAGACCCAGCTTTTTCAGAGTCTCATCGGTCGGGAAGGCATCAACCCAGCCGCGGGCTGCATAATACTGCGGAAGCGTGATATCGAGCTTGCTGACCATTCCCTTGGATGGGCCGTTGGAGATGGGCTCGGTAAGCAGACGCTTAGGCAGGCGGTCATCCTCGGGCTTCATGCCGGCAGCCTTGTTGAACATACGCTCGATGTTGAAGATCCGGTCACCGACCTCCAGCAGTTCCTCAGGCGTGTAGTTCGTTCCGGTGGCGGCGTTGAGCAGACTCGCGTACTCGGGAGCGCCCAGAGCGAAAGAGGTGAACAGGCAGGTGCCCATGGAGTCGATGGCGGCGGTCAGATCCTGGAAGGTCTTGGCCCAGCCGGCCTTCTCGTCGGTGACGGTACGATCCAGCTGTGCGGGAATACCGAGGACCTCAGGCGCAATCATGTAGCCGCGCACGTGGGCGGCGCCGCAGTTGGCGGTAGCGTAGTTGATGCCGATGCCCTGGATGGCGCGGGCGTCGTAGGCGGGGATTTCCTGCTTCTTGACACTCATGGAGAACTCGGGGTGGCCGTAGTGCTCACAGAGGCGGGCAGAACCGGAGGACATCAGCCAGTCAAGCTCAGTCTTGGGATCGCCCATGCGCTTGGTCCACTCGATCAGGGCCTCTTTGCTGCCCCACTCCAGCGGTACGCCGGCGCAGTCCTCTTCCTTGATGAAGCCGCGCTGGTACAGCTCCATCGCAGCGGCGATGGTGCAGGGCACGCCGATGGCGTCCAGGCCGTACTCGTTGCAAAGGCGGTTGGCTTCGTCGATGGTGTACAGGTCATCGTTGCCGCAGTCGCTGCCATAGGCCCACAGCGGTTCGTACTCGGGGCCGCCGACGACCTTGTCGTCATGCTTGATGATGCGGCCGCAGGCGATGGGGCAGTGGAAGCAGGCACCGGGCTTGACCAGATACTTCTCTGCCAGAGTCTCGCCGGAGAACTGATCGGCGGTGGGACAGTAGCTTTCCTGCCAGTTCTTGGTGGGCAGGGCGCCGATGCCGTTGATGACGTTGACCAGAGAAGCAGTGCCGAGGGCACGCAGGCCTGCGCCGGTGAGGGGATTGTCTGTCATAATCTTAAGGCAGGCCTTGTTGGCTTCCTTCAGAGCATCCACATCGGCAATAACGTCCAGCTGCTTGCGGGTGGCCTTTACAACAATAGCCTTGAGTTTCTTGCTGCCCATGACGGCGCCGGTACCGGAACGGCCGGCTGCGCGGTCCTTGTCATTCATAACGGCAGCCAGTAATACCTGCTTCTCACCGGCGGGGCCGATGTTCAGCACAGAACATTCAGCGCCGTGTTTTTCCTTCAGCTTGTCGTCCAGCTCTTCGCTCAAAACCCCGAGATACTCTCTGGCGTCCAGGATCTCGATCTTATCGTCTTCGATATTCAGGTAGCACCAGTCGGGGGCCTGTCCTTCGACAATCAGTGCGTCCCAGCCGGCGAATTTGAGTTTGGCACCCCAAATGCCTCCGGAGTTGGCGCAGGCGATCATGCCGGTCAACGGGGACTTTGTTACGACCATGTAACGGCCGGAAGATGGAGAATTGGAGCCTGTCATGGGGCCGGTGATGTAGACGAGCTTGTTGTCCGGGGACAGGGGGTCAACCGCCGCCACACCCTCATCATAGAGGATCTTGGTACCGAGACCACGGCCGCCGATGAATTTTTTTGCCACTTCCAGGTCCAGGGGCTCCGCCTTGATCTCGCCGGTAGTCAGGTTGATGCGGGCTATTTTTTCATAGTATGCGTTGCTCATGTGTCTTCCTCCTGTAAAGAGTTGTTAATATGTATCAGTTCAAGCAATTACTTTTCCAACTACATTATCTATTATATAGTCTGTGTACATCTGTGCCAAGCTTTTGGCGCAATTTCCGTGCGAACTGATACGAAAGAGGTTTTGATGTCTCTTATATACAGCAATAAGTTGTGTGAACCGGCACGAAACTGCACGAAACTGCACAAAGGAACTGCTGGTAGTGTACTTGTACAGCTTCTGTAAAAAAGGTATAATAAATAACATTACTAAAGGTCTTCGGAGGGCTGCCGTATGGCGCAAAACAAATCACTTTCAACGCAGGAGGTAGCGGATATCCTCCATGTGAGTAAATCCACGATTTACGAGCTGATACGCCGGGGTGAGATCAATTCCTACAAGGTCGGCCGCAAGGTCCGTTTTACCCAGGATGATGTGGACGCCTACATTGCACGCTCGAGGCATGAGCAGAGTGTCCAACCGGTCCGTCGTCTGGAGGTCAGCAGTGATCTGCTCCATCCCGCCGGCAAGGGAGAGCGCCCCTTTGTGATATCCGGTCAGGATGTAGTGCTGGATATTTTGAGTAATTTCCTGTACCAGAACGGCTTGACTACTGACCGTTGCTATCTAAGCAGCTTTGAAGGGCTGCTTGCCCTGTATGAAAGGAAGGTAGACGCAGCAGCCTGCCACCTGTACGCGGTGGATGAAAAAAGCTTCAATGTCCCGTATGTGCGGCGGCTTATACCCGGGGTGAAGGCGGTTTTGATCAACGTTTCCTATCGGAAGCAGGGCTTTTACGTGGCAGCCGGCAACCCGAAGGAGATTCTCGGCTGGCGCGATCTGGCCCGTCGGGATATCTCCATTCTCAACCGCCGCGCCGGTTCCAGTGCGCGTATCCTGCTGGATGGGCAGCTTATGCGCATGAATCTGGATCCGCGGCAGATCAAGGGCTATGAGAAGGAGATGAAATCTCATCTGACGATGGCTGCCGCCATAGCCGACGGCGAAGCGGATCTTGCTATCGGTACGGAACGCATCTCCAGGCAGATTGACGGTCTGGACTTTATACCTTTGCTGGAAGAGCGCTATGATCTGGTGATGCGCAGAGATTCCATGGAAAACCCGGCAGCCGAGACGATTCTGGAGATCCTGCGCTCAGCAGCTTTCAAAAAAGAGATCCGCCACTTCACAGGAAATGACTACCGGGATATGGGAAAGATCATTGCGGAGGTGTAGAAATGCTTGAAGTAAAGACCCCTGAGGAGGTCCTGACACTGATCCGGCAGGCTTTTGCGCCGCTCAGCGGTTGTGAGGAGACGGTCCCCGTCAGCAAAGCGCTTGGCCGTATCCTTGTCCGGGATATCACGGCAACAGAATTTGTGCCGGACTTTGACCGCTCCACAGTGGATGGGTATGCCTGCCGGGCGGTCGATACTTTCGGTTGTTCCGACGCAATTCCTGCGATTCTCAAGATTTCCGGAGAGGTGCTGATGGGGCAGAGCGCAGGCTTCGAACTGGGAAAAGAAAGCTGTGCCTATGTGCCCACAGGCGGAGCAATTCCGAAAGGCGCAGACTGTGCGGTGATGATCGAATACACGGAGAATTATGGCGACGGAACTGTGGGCATTTTGAAGCCCGGTGCACCGGGCATGAATCTGATTTTCCGCGGGGATGATGTCTATCCCGGGAAAGTCATCCTCAAAGCCGGAAGAAAGCTGACTGCGTCAGATATCGGCGCACTCTCCGCCGCAGGTGAGATTGCGGTTCCTGTCCTTCGTACTCTCCGGGTGGGTGTCATCTCCACGGGAGACGAGCTGGTCCCTCCGGATCAAAAGCCGGCACCGGGACAGGTACGGGATGTGAATATGCCAATGCTTACAGCGCTGCTTCAGGAATGGGGCGCGGAGGCGATCTGTTACGGTATTATCGTTGACGACGAATCCAGGCTCAGGCAGACCGTGCAGCGCGCTGCTGCGGAGTGCGATGCAGTGCTCATCTCCGGCGGCAGCAGCGTTGGCGTAAAGGATGCCGCCTGCCGGATTATTGAGGAAATGGGCGAACTGCTGCTCCACGGCATCGCCATCAAGCCGGGCAAACCGACGATTCTGGGCAGGGTTGGGAATAAACCCCTCATCGGTCTCCCGGGCCATCCGGCGGCAGCCTATTTTATCGCAAAGCTGTTTGTCCTGCCGCTGTTGGACAGGCTCTGCGGGCAGGAAGCCGAAAAGCCAAGTCTCACCGCCGTGTTGAGTGAGAGCATCAGCGCCAACCACGGTCGGGCACAGGTCAATGCCTGCCGGTTGGAAAAACAGGACGGTGAACTTGTCGTTGTTCCGATCCGCTCCAAGTCAGGGCTGATTACCCAGCTTGCAGGTGCTGACGGATATTTCATCATCCCGCGGGACAGCGAGGGTCTTCCCAAAGGTGCAAAAGTACAGGTTTTCAGAGATTGAGGTATTGATTATGAGTTTTGAATATTTAACGAATGTTCCTCTGGAACAGGCAAAGAAAGACTATCTGGCCAAGCTGCGTTATAACGGATTTGCCGGAAAAACGGAGATCATTCCGGTACAGCGCGCCTATGGCCGCATGACTGCGAAAGCGGTCTACGCCAACATCAATGCACCCCATTATGCCGCCAGTGCCATGGACGGCGTGGCGATCCGTGCAGCCGACAGCTTCGGTGCCACCGAAACCACGCCCGTAACGCTCCGGTCCGAGCAGTTTGTGGTCGTGGATACCGGTGATGCAATCCCGGAGGGCTGCGACGCGGTCATCATGGTAGAAGATATCGTAAAAAATAACGACGGCAGCATCACCATTCACGCCGCAGCCGCCCCCTGGCAGCATATCCGCCAAATCGGCGAGGATATCTGCGCCGGGGAGATGATCCTGCCCGGCTTTATGGAGGTCAGCCCTTCTGCCATCGGTGCCATGATAGCCGGCGGCGTGCTGGAACTGGAGGTCATCCGGCGTCCTGTGGTGGGCATCATCCCCACAGGAGATGAGATCATCCCGCCCTGTGCAGATCCTAAGCCCGGGGATATTTTGGAATTCAATTCCTCCATCTTCTCCGCCATGCTGGCCGATTGGGGCGCAGAAGCCAGGACCTACCCCATCGTGCCGGACAGGTTCGATGCAATCTCTGCTATGCTGGAGAAGGCCCTGGCCGAGTGCGACCTTGTTCTCCTCAACGCCGGCTCGTCCGCCGGGCGGGACGACTACTCTAAATCCGCAATCGAGAAGTTGGGCGAAGTGCTCTATCACGGCATTGCCATTAAACCTGGCAAGCCTGCCATTCTGGGGCTCTCCGGCTCAACGCCGATTCTTGGCGTTCCGGGCTATCCGGTGTCAGGCATCATCGTGATTGAGGAACTGCTGCGCCCGCTGATCGACAGCTGGTTTGAGAGAGATAGTGACAAGGGCAGCCGAACGAAGGCCACGCTTACCCGCCCTGTGGTTTCAGGGCTCAAATATCAGGAATTCGTGCGGGTACGCATGGGCTATGTCGGAGATCGGCTCATCGCCTCGCCTCTGCCGAGAGGCAGCGGCGTTGTGTCCTCCTTCATGAAGGCTGACGGCATGATCGAAGTCCCCCAGGGAATGGAAGGTTTTCAGGCAGGAGAAGAGGTACGCGTTCGCATCCTGAATCCGAAGAAAAAGCTGAAAAATACCCTGGTGGTTATCGGCAGCCACGATCCGCTGATGGACGAACTGGCTGACCTGATCCACAGTGAAAACCACGGCATGTATCTTTCTTCGACCCACGTGGGCTCTATGGGCGGTATCATGGCTATCCGCCGGGGTGAGGCTCACGCAGCGGGGATCCATCTGCTGGATACCGAAACCGGGGAGTATAACCGCAGCTATATCAAAAAGTATTTCCCTCGGGGCGGCATGTATCTGGTACGCTGTGTGGGACGTCAGCAGGGTCTGATGCTGCAGAAAGGCAATCCGCTGGGGATCCGGAATTTTGCGGATATTGCCGGAAACGGCGTACGCTATGTGAATCGGCAAAAAGGGTCCGGTACGCGGATCCTGATGGACTATCTGTGCGGAAAAAATGGCATCGATCCTGCCGATATATACGGCTATGAACGGGAGGAAATGACCCATAATTCCGTAGCAGTCCAGATTGCGGGTGACTCGGCGGATGCCGGTATGGGCATCTATTCCACCGCCAAGCTGTACGGTCTGGACTTTATCCCTATCTGTGTGGAGGAATATGATCTGCTGATACCCGGAAATACCTGGAGTACACCGATGATGCAGCAGCTGATCGCCACACTCAAAGGGGACGCCTTCCGCGCCCGGATCACAGCTATGGGCGGCTACACGCTGGATCGTCCGGGTGAGATCATCGATGTTTTCTGAGCGGCGATACGATATCGTCGTAATCGGTGCCGGTCTGCTGGGTTGCTTTGCTGCACGCAATCTCAGGCGCTGGAAAGTCTCGGTTGCGCTCATCGAGGAAAGAGAGGATGTCTGTACCGGCATTTCCCGTGCCAATACCGCCATCATCTATTCTGGCTATGATCATAAGCCGGGCACGCTGAAGGCGAAAATGACCGTACAGGCCAATGCGCGTATGGATCAGCTCTGCCGCGAGCTGGACGTACCTTTTTCCCGCTGCGGCTCGCTGATGGTCAGCTACGGTGAAAAAGCTGATGCAATACTCAAGCAGAAATTGCACAGCGGGATTCAAAACGGTGTCCCCGGGTTGCGCCTTTTGAGCGGGCCGGAGGCAGAGCAGATGGAACCGGCGCTTGCGCACGGCGTACGCTCGGCCCTCTACGCTCCCACAGCGGGTACGTTGAACCCATGGGCGCTGGGCATTGCGGCTTTTGAAAACGCCTGTCAGAACAGCGCCGATGCTTTTTTAAAAACAACAGTCCTTGACATCTCTGCCGTCTGCGGTGATTACTGTGTAAAAACCGACCGGGGTAATTTCCTGTGCCGGGCTGTAGTCAACTGTGCGGGTCTGGCATCTGACCGGGTTCAAAAACTGCTGTTTCCTTCACCGGTATCCCTCTCGATCAACGCCGGAGACTATCTGATCCTGGACAAAACCAGCAGGCCCATGCCGCGTTATATCCTGCAATATGAACCGGAGGAGGACGACAAAGGGATTTCCGTTGTCCCTACGGTAGAGGGCAGCCTGCTGGTCGGCCCTTCGGAACGGGACGGCAGGCCCGATTATGCCACCGATACAGAGGGTCTGTCTTTTGTCCGGCGTCAGCTCCGCGAGCTTCTGCCGGATCTTCGCGTGGACAGTGTGATCCGCTCCTTTGCTGCGGCGCGGCCCAATCCGCAGCGTCCGGACGGCAGCAGCATCGGCAGTTTTGTGATTGAGCACCCCGCTCATGCCTTCTGGAGCCTGATCGGTATCAAAACGCCGGGACTGACCTGCGCGGACGAACTTGGTCTTTATCTGGCGGAAAAAATCGCCGCGGAACTGGATGCAGATGAAAACACGGCATTTGCCCCCCGGCGGAACGGCATCCCCGGCGTACGCGGTCTGGAATTTGCGCAGCGCAAGGAACTGGTACAGAAGAATGCGGATTACGGTGAGATTCTTTGTCCCTGTGAAGAGGTGACAAAGGCAGAAGTGCTGGAGGCGATCCGGCGCGGTGCCTGCACAGTGGATGCCGTAAAACGCCGCGTCGGAACAGGTATGGGGCGATGCCAGGGAGCACGCTGTCAGCAGAAGATCATAGCGATCCTCAGTCAGGAGCTGGGTATTCCGGAAAGTGCCGTCACAAAGGACGGCAAGGGTACGGAGATCTTATATCATGGAGCAAGTTAAGCTGCTGATCGTAGGCGCGGGCGCCGCAGGGCTTTCCGCGGCGATGTCTGCCTGGGACGCCGGATGCCGGGATATTCTCATTGCAGACCGGTCGTCAATTCCCGGCGGTGTACTGCCCCGGTGCATCCACGCGGGCTTTGGCCTTACGGCTTTCGGCGAGGAGCTCTGCGGCCCGGAATATGCCGAAAGGCTCCTTGCAGGGCTTGTATCTACCGGTGTGCGTCTGTCGCTCGGTACAGAGGTCCTCTCCGTTTCTCGCGGCAAAACCGCTCTGTTGTCATGCCGCGGCTGTGTAAGCCTGTTGCATTTTGAGCATCTGATCCTTGCCTCCGGCTGCCGGGAAAAAGGCATCGGTGCGCTGCCCGTCGCCGGGACGCGCCCTGCCGGGATCTTCACGGCCGGCCAGGCACAGGAAATGATCAATCTACGGCATCAGGATTTGGGCGGCGAGGTGCTGATCCTCGGCAGCGGTGATCTCGGTATGATCATAGCCCGCCGCTTTGTGCTGGAAGGAAAGCATGTGATCGCCGTTTTGGAGCAGGCCGATACCTTCGGCGGCATGGCGCGAAACTACCGCCGCTGTATAGAGGCATACCAGATCCCGCTGCGCTGCCGCATGACCGTCGGGAAGATTCACGGGCAGGGCCGCATTTCCGGTGTGACTGCCGTTCATCTTGACAGCGGTGAACAGGAATTTATTGCCTGCGACACGCTTGTCACCGCACTCGGTCTGATCTCGGAGAGAACGCTTGTACAGGGTCTGGAGTCTTCCCCCTGGCTCAGCCTTGCGGGTAACTGCTCCCGGGTGTACGACATGGTGGATTCCGCCGTTTCCCAGGCGCAGCATATCGGGCGTGAAGTCGGTGCTTCACTTTTGTAAACATACGGATTTATCCGTATAATGAATAAAAAGGAGATATCATTATGAAACTTAGCGCAAGGAACCAGTTCAAAGGCATCATCACAGAGATTCAGGAAGGTGCGGTCAACGGTATCGTAAAGCTGGATATCGGCGGGGGGAACATCATCAGTTCCGTCATCACCATGTCCTCGATCCGGGAGCTCGGCCTTCAGGTCGGTGGTACAGCTTATGCCGTCATCAAAGCCAGCAATGTCATGGTCGGCGTGGACGAGTGATCAAAAAACCTATCCCCCTGCAGAGATAAAGCGCAGAACGAAGCGCCGGTGAAGTCTTTCCGTCTCTTTGTCACTGCCTTCAAACTCGACCTTCGTCTGTGGGAAGGAAAATGACCCCAGAATGCGCGGAGGCAGAACGTTTAGGCTGATTGTGATATGCCCGTCAGAATAGCAGTCAGGCTCTGTCATGGCCAGCGCTTCTTCTTCACGCAGATATTCCCGGATCCTCTCCGGAGCGATACCCCAAATCTCGCAGATTCTCATAGTCTTCACCCCTCGTGTTGTTCTCTTTATCCTATACCGTTTAGGGCAAGTTGCCCAGCAAGTTTTTCATGCTGTTTCATTCATTTTCGTGCTGTTTGGCACAATCCGCTTGCACATACGATTGAATAAGCAAAAGAACAATGCTAAAATAATCATAGTCGAATACGCTTTCGGAAAGCGGTGGACGAGCCTCTTTTTCGGTGCGGAAGCGGCACGTTTTTCGTGCGCTCTGCCCGGGAAGGGGGAATTTTTTTATGGAGGACATGTATATGAAAAAGTTTGTATCCCTGCTGATCGTCCTGATCATGGTTCTTTCCCTGACAGCTGTTTCCGCCTCGGCGGACGGTCTGGTCGTCGATACCTGTATCCTCAAGGAAGCAGATGATGCCATGATCAATAACTACAGCCTGCTGGCCGTGAATCCTGAAGCTCCATTTGTCAACGCTGACGGTAATGCGGTCACGGACGTGGAACTCAATACAGTCGGTGCCGCAGCACTGATCAACTGGCTGCTCTCTGAAGAGGGTCAGGAACTGGCTGCCAACTACGGCTTTGAAGAGTACGGCGAGTACCTGTTCTATCTCAAGGCCGGCCGCCCTGTCTCCACTGCCGAGATCCCCATGGCTACGGAAGAGACAAAGCAGATCCGTCTGTCCACCACTACCTCTGTCAACGACTCCGGCCTTCTGGGATTCCTTCTTCCCGTCTTTGAGGAAAAGTACGGCTATGAAGTTGAGGTTTATTCCGCCGGTACCGGCAAGTCCATCGCCAACGCCAAAATGGGCAATGCCGATCTGATCCTGGTCCACTCCAAAAAACAGGAGGAAGCTTTCATCGCTGACGGCTTCTCCTATGTGCTCGAGGGTATGGACGCTGAGCGTCTGAACTGGATGTACAACTATTTTGTACTCTGCGGTCCTTCTGCCGACCCTGCGGGCGTCAAAGACGCTGCTGACGTCAAAGCCGCTTTCAAGGCCATTGCTGACGGCAAATTCACTTTTATCTCCCGCGGCGACGGCTCCGGTACCCACACCAAGGAACTTAGCCTCTGGCCGGAAGAAATGGGCATCACGGCAGAAGCCGAGAGCTTCAAGGACTACACTGACTGGTATATCTCCGCCAATACAGGTATGGGTGCATGCCTCGTCATGGCCGAGGAGATGGGTGCTTACATTCTCACCGACAAAGCAACCTTCCTGACTTTCGTAGCAAACGACGGCGTTATGGGTTGATTCCGGGCGATTTATGAAGTAAAATATGAGCCGCGGAGCATGCTCCGCGGCTATTTTTAAAAGGACTGTTTTATATGGGCTCATCTGTCAAAAAAGCGATTGAGCTGATTCTCTCAGCCGATCCGGAACTTCTGAATATTCTCTCCACCACAGCCAGGGTCTGCCTGACCAGCTCGATTTTCGCGCTTCTTCTCGGCGTCCCTGTCGGGATCCTGTACGGAGCGGAACGCTTTCCGGGGAGGAGAATTCTTTTGGTCCTCAACCGTACACTGATCGGCATGCCGCCGGTGGTTTGCGGTCTTTTGTTTTATATGCTCTTTTCCGGAGTCGGCCCTTTTCGGCATCTCCACTGGCTCTTTACGGTAAAGCTGATGATCCTGGCTCAGGTGGTGTTGATTACACCGATCATCATCGGTGTCATGGAAACCTTTGTGGCGGATACCGCGCCCGCATTGCGTGAAACCGCCAGGGGCCTGGGTTTCAGTCGGCTTAAAGAATACCGGCTGCTCATAAACGAATGTCTGTACTCGATCTTTTCCGCTTATCTTCTCTCCTTCGCCCGTGCGATTGCCGAGGTCGGCGCCGTAGCCATGGTCGGCGGGGCCATTGCCTGGAAAACAAACGTTATGACCACAGCCATCATGATGTATACCAATCGGGGCAGCTTTACGCTGGGTATCGCTCTGGGGCTGATTCTGCTGAGTCTCTCGATGCTTGTGAACATCATCCTCAGCGTGATGCAGGGGAGGCTGAGCCGATGAAAACGACAGCTCTTACCAAAACTTATCGGAAGCGCGTTGTGCTGTCCCTGCCGGAGCTGGATCTTCCGGCAGGGGAGATCACAGCAGTCATCGGCCCGAATGGCAGCGGCAAATCCACCTTTGCCAGGATCCTCGCCGGGATTGAAACTTCGGATGAGAACAAGCCAATTCTCGATCACATCTCTGTAGGGTATCATCCGCAGAAGAGTTTTCCGTTTCGCATGAGCACAGAAAAAAATATTCTTCAGAACGGGAGGGATCCTTTGCGTGCTTCGGAATTGATGAAAGCTCTCGGTATTGAAACGCTGGCCGGACAGAATGCAAAAAAACTCTCCGGCGGTGAAACAGCCCGCATGGCGCTCTGCCGCATATTGATGAAACGCTACGAACTGCTGATCCTGGACGAACCTACAGCGGCCATGGATATGGAATCCACCCTTGCCGCCGAGGAACTGATCCGAAAGACCTGCACAGAGTCCGGCTGCAGCGTTCTGTTCATCACCCACAGCATTCAGCAGGCCCGGCGCATTGCCGGCCGGATCATCGTTCTTCATAACGGGAAGCTGGTCGAACAGGGCGATGCAGACCTCGTTCTCTCTTCTCCACAGCAGGCACAGACAAAGCGTTTTCTGGAGTTCTACGGTATTTGACGGAAAGGGAGAGAGTATGGCGGAAATCGCCAAAACGTCTTGTTCCCGTTTTGTAACCGAAATCCTGAAAACAGAGGGATAGTTGGGAAACCTGGGATAGTTGGGATAGTTGGCAAAGCTAATCATTTGTAAATTATATATGAACTTGGTCAAAAATATGACAAGTCCCATTTTAAGGACTTGTCTTTTTGTATAATTGGCTCGCCTAAAAAAAAGAAAAGGAGCTGTTTTCATGAAAACTGATCTGAATCGCTTCCTGCAGTCCGTGGATCAGGTGGAGGAAAAAGAAGTGGAATGGCTCGTCCCCCACTGGATCCCCAAAGGCGGCATCACCCTTCTCGTCGGAGACGGCGGTGTCGGCAAAACCAGCATCTGGTGCTATCTTCTCGCCCGCATCAGTGCAAATTACTCCACCATGCTGGACGATGACGCTTATATCCGCTCCGAATGCCCGGGCGTCGTTGCCACGCTGGATCTCAAAAACAACCTCCTCTACGAGAAAGGGCCGAATCGCACCTGCCTCTACTTTTCCAAGGAGGACTCCACTGCCAAGCGCCTGAAAAAAACATTGGATCGCTATGATGCCTATATGCCGGAGATCTGCACGGTCGACATTGAACATATCGCCGGTCTCCATTTCTGCTCTCCCGATCTGGAAAAAATGATTGAATCCCGCCGCCCTGCCGTCTGCGTTTTCGATCCCATCCAGGCGTTTTTCCCTCCCGGTGCCTCCATGACCTCCCGCCAGCATACCCGCCGGGCGCTGAATCACCTTGTGGAACTCAGCATGCAGTATAATCTCGCTTTCCTGCTTGTCTGCCACACCAACAAAAAACGGACGGATGACTGGCGGCAGCGCCTCACCGGCTCAGCAGATCTGGCCGACATTGCCCGCAGTGTGATCTTCACTTCCTACACCGAAATCATGTCGGATCACAGGATCCGTTACCTCAGCAACGAAAAGAACTCCTATGCTCCCCTCCAGTCCACCGTGCTCTATACAATGGAAGCCGGCGGCGTCATTCGCTTTGCCGGCATGTCTGACCGCCGCTTTGCCGATTTTGCCTGCGATCCTCCCTTCGCTTCTTCTGCCGCCAGGCAGCGCAGCATGAAGGATCTCTGTGTCGATGCCATTCTCTCCCTTCTGCAGGAACGTAAAGAAATTCCTGTGCAGGAACTCACCGATCTTCTTTCCGCCGAAGATTTCTCTCCTAAGGTCATCAACACTGCCAAAGCGGAACTGGTAGCCAGGGGGCAGGCCCTGCGGGAGCGCCGTTCTGTCCCGAAGCCCGACGGCACCGGCACGTCCGTCCAGTGGTTTATTCATCTGCCGGACGTCCCCGCTTCCTCGGATGCTGAAAGGATGCAGCCATCGGGTCTCTCGGAATCCTCCGGCAGCTTCTCCCAAGAGGTCCCGGAAAATGGCTGAACCCCTTCCCGCTGTTCCGGCCGACACACAGAAAAGCACCTTCATTCTCTACGAAGGTGCGTACGAAAAGTTCGTGCAGGAATACGGAGCTTATTTCTGCTACAGTGTTTATATTCTTACCTCTCCCCTCGGCAAGCGGTACGTCGGTTACTGCAAAGGGAATCCCACCAGGCGCTGGGGTGCAGGAGAGCGGTATCAGCATAATCGCTCCCTGTATGCTGACATCCGTCGCTTCGGCTGGTACAGTTTTGACCGTACCATTCACCAGTCCGGCCTTTCCCTGGAAGATGCCCGCGATCTGGAGCGTTCTCTGATCCTCTCTCTGGAATCCTGGAAGCCGGAATTCGGATATAACCGTATCCGGCCGGCAGCTTACCCCTCCCGCTCCCATTATTCCGTCTATCAGCTCATCTTTCCTGACGGTAAAATGTACGTCGGCAGTACCGGCCGCCCTCTTGAAGAACGCTGGCAGAACGGCTACGGGTATCGGGACAATCCGGAGCTCTATCAGGCGATCGGTTCCGTCGGTTGGGAAAATATCACAAAAATACGCTGTGTGGAAAATATCCTGGAAGAATCTGCCCGCGCCTTTGAAGCCTGGCTCATTGAAGTCAATCGCACCACCGACCCATCCCGCGGTTACAACAAGTCCCTCGGCGGCACGGTAGAACACGGCTGGAAGATGTCTTCCTCTTCCAAAGCACGAACATTTGCCGCCAACAAAGGCATCGTCCGCACCCCTCAGCAGCGGGAGATCTATAAACGCTGCAAAGCCCCCGTCTCTACTCCCGTTTATTGTGAAGAGACGCACATTCGCTATCCTTCGATGCGGGAAGCCGCCCGTCAGCTGGATCTCCCCAAAACAACGCTGATCCGCCGCCTCAATTCCGGTAAAAATGACTGCCGCGGCTATCATTTCACCGTACAGAAGCGTTAATTCTTTATCCTGTCCGGCCGGGCCATAAAACCTTTCATCCGAATCAGGATTACTCCAAAATGATGATATCATCAAACGGGATGGAAACCCCATTGCTCATTTCCAGGACGCCGAGATATTCATCCACTTTCTTTGCCTTCCCGGTCACAGTCTGATAGGTCCCGCCTCTCTTCCGGCTGTCGGGTACAAAGTAAGTCACGGCAACTTCCGGGTCTGTTTTCAGGCGGGATTGCAGCCGGAAGAGCTGCTTGCTGATGATTCCTTTTTGCTCATCTGACAGTTCCCTTTTTTGTTCCGTCAGGCGGGCGGTCTCCGCAATGGCTGCGTCATAACCGGTAAGGGCGGCAAAGGGTGAGAACTGGGCGGCCCTGTCGATCATCGGCATATGCGGCCGGTCTGCAGATACAGGATGGGGCAGACCGATAATATCATCGTATTCGTGGGAGATCTCCATTATGCCTTGTGCCCTCCGATCTGCCTGTTCCGGTCGCGTCCGGTCGCGCCCTCCTCATAGCTGGTGCCGTGCAGGATGGCGTTTTTCCCATACCGTTTCCTGATGGACAGCATTGCCTGCTGCAGCCTCTCCTCCCTGACACGGTCGGCTTCTTCTTTTTCCCTTTTTTCTTTTTCCCCGTCAAGTTCTGCGAACAGATCCATTTGTTCAAACGCCGGTTTTGCCTTTAAGGCTGCGGCATCCGTGATATGATTTGCCGCCACATACATCCGCCTAATCAGCAGCTTCTTATCCGCAATGCGGTCATACAGGCGTATGACGGCATCCATGATCTTCTTTGTGGAGGAGGTCATTTCCCCGATATTTTCGGAACCGTGGGCCATTTTCGGCACTTTCCTCCCGTACCGGTCGGTTTCCACTGACCCTTTGTATTCCGGGGTAAGGTTCTCAATATCATAACCGATGGTAAGTACGATCTGGTCCGTCATCAGTCCCTTATCCACCAGGTCCATTACCAGCCCGTCTGTCATCTCCCGCACGATCATGCGGGCTTTGTCGAAGGGATACGGTTCCTGCAGCACCTGGCCGATGCTGAGGCTGTTGCTCTCCGGCTTGAAGGCTTTGATATGCCTGATCTCACACGGTTCCCAACCCCAGGCATGGTCGATCAGCAGTTCCGCGTTCACGCCGAACAGTCTGTACAGGAGCGCCTCATTTTTTAAGTCGTTCGCCCCGCCGACCGAGCATCGGGCAACGTCTCCCATCGTGTACATGCCGTTGTCCGCCAGCTTCTTTGCGGTTCCTTTCCCGACGCGCCAGAAATCCGTGATAGGCTTGTGTGCCCACAGATACTGTCGGTACGTCATCTCGTCCAGTTCGGCAATACGCACGCCGTCCTGATCCGCCGGGGTATGTTTTGACCAGATATCCATAGCGACTTTGCAGAGGTAGAGATTGGGGCCGATGCCCGCCGTTGCCGTGATGCCTGTTGTTTTCAGCACGTCCCGGATGATCAGCTTGGCGAAATCACGGGCCGTCATGCCGTTCGTTTTCAGGTAATCCGTTGCGTCGATGAACACCTCATCGATGGAATAAACGTGGATATCCTCCGGGGCCGCGTATTTCAGGTAAATGGTATAGATCCGCGTGCTGTAGTCTATATAGAATGACATCCGCGGCGTTGCCGCGATATAATCCAGTTCAAGAGACGGATCGTTCTCCAGTTCGATTGCATCAAAGGACTTGCCCTTGAACTGATGCTCCGGTGCCTTTGCCCGCCGCCGGGCATTTACCCGTTTTACCTGCTGTACGACCTCAAAGAGGCGAGCCCGCCCGGGGATCCCGTGGGCTTTCAGGGAGGGGGAAACCGCCAGGCAGATCGTCTTTTCCGTACGGCTTTGATCCGCAACCACAAGATTGGTCGTGAGCGGATCTTTTCCCAGCTCCCGGCACTCCACGGAGGCATAGAAGCTTTTCAAATCGATTGCGATATAGGTTTTATCCGGCATCTATGCTCACCGCCTTCCCGCCGTTCACCGCATCCCCTCCGGACGCTTTCTCCCGGCAAACTTCTTCTTAGCCCGCCGCCTGCCGGTGCATTTCTTCTTTTCCGGCATCGGTTATATGCTTTTCGACAGCATACCACATCCGATCCGTTTTTACAACTTCAGCTCGCTGCTGCCTGTCCTTTTCCGATTCTGAATAATTGTACCAAAAAGTACAGAAATACGGAAGGGTTCTTTCAAAAACGCAAAGAATAAGGTATAATAGCAAATAACAGGAATTTCAATTGACGGGAGGTTTTCTTATGGCTCTGACCATTGTCCGCAATGACATAACAAAGATGCAGGTGGACGCGATCGTAAACTCTACGAATGAATCATTTGAAGTCGGCGGTCTCGGGGTAGATGCCGGGATCCATTATGCCGCCGGGCCGAAGCTGAAAGAAGCGCTGGCTGAAATCGGCACCTGTCCGGCAGGCTCCGCGGTAATTACCGCGTCTTTCGGCATCTCCTCCTGCAAATATATCATCCACACGGTGGGTCCCTTCTACATCGACGGGCGGCACGGGGAGAGAGAACTGCTGGCAAGCTGTTATCGAAGCATCCTGGCCCTTGCAAAAGAAAAGGGCTGCCGTTCTCTCGCGATCCCGTCCATCTCCACCGGCGCCTACCGATATCCGAAGGCGGAAGCATACAGCATTGCCACCTCCTGCATCCGGGAATTTCTCCTGTCTCTCCCGGAGGAGGAAGACATGATGATCTTCCTCGTTCTCTACGACAGCGAGTCGGTTGCCGTCAGTGAAAAGATCGATGCCGGGGTGCAGCAGTTTATTTCGGAAAAATATCGGAAAAGCAAAAAAGAGCAGCTGTATTCCTTTTATGAGGAAACCCTGCCGCCTGCCCTGTCCGGATCGATGCCGTCTTTCTCTTCCGCTGCCCGGGAAGAAGATCATGCTGCCGCATCCCCGGCCTGCGGCGTTATGCCCGTTGCACCGGTCCCTCCTGCTTCGTCTGCCCGTCTTCCGGGGGAAGGCTATGAAAAAGAAGACCGTTCCTTTGCCGACATGTGTGAATGGTGGTGCAGGGAAAAGGGCATTTCCAAGAAAGAATTCTATGTCCGTTCCAACATCAACAAATCCATGTTCTGGGGGATAAAGCACCATCCCGATCAGATTCCTAAAAAAACCAGTGCGCTCGCCTGTGTTATCGGCCTGAAGCTGAACTACGACCAGGCGCAGGATCTTCTCCGTCGTGCCGGGCTGACGCTCAGCAAATACTACAAGACGGATCTGATCGTCGAATACTTCATCCGTGAAAAGAATTATGATATCTTTGAGATCAACGGGATGCTGTATGATGAAACGCTTCCCCTTCTGGGCCAGAACACGAACTGACCCGCAGAGACGGCGATTCTACAGGCAGGATATCGACGCCGGAGGCCTTTGCAAGCGGCTTGCAGGTCTCCGGCGTTTCTGTTTTTTATGGAGTGTTTTCCCGGAAGAGCCCGGTTACTGCTCTCTCTTTTCCAGCCATAGCCGGAAGTCGTCGCAGATCCCCAGCAGCGTCGGGCTCAGGATATTACGCACCTCTCTGCCGATCTCCTCCGGGATGCCGTAATACGCTTCCGCGATGCCTCCGGCAATGGCGGCAATGGTATCGCTGTCTCCCCCGATGGAAATGCAGTTCCGGATCACATCCTCAAAGCTTGTTCCCTCCAGAAAGCATTCCAGTGCCTGCGGGAGAGACACCTGGCAGATCTCGCTCCCGTGTCCGTGCCATTTTCTCCGGTGCTCATCCACCGTCAGGCGCAGATCATAGTAGCCTTCCATTGCTTTGCGGATCTCTTCCTTGCTCTTTCCCTGCCGCGCCATCACAATGGCGACCGCCGTCGCTTCCGCGCCTTTCATGCCCTCCGGATGGTTATGAGAGATACGCGTTACCGCGGCGGAGAGCCGTTTCGCTTCTTCCACATCCCGGGCGGCAAAGCCCACCGGGCTGATCCGCATGGCCGAACCGTTCCCGTAACTGTTGTACGGCTGCGGATCCTCCGCAAACATCCAGTTTATGAACCTTGCCCCGTATCCGCAGTTCGGGTATTTCCTTCCGATCCGCTGCAGCGCGGTAACAGCCTTCTCCGAAAGGTCCGAAAAATCCTCGCGGCTGTCCATCAGTGCCTGCGCCACCGCACAGGTCATCACCGTATCGTCCGTAAATTCACACCGGTGGTGAAATAACTCAAAATCCTTGTCCAGATAATTGTGAAATTCAAACCTGGACCCGACTACGTCCCCGATAATCGCACCGATCATGTTCGTTTCCCTCCTCTTTTCTCTCTCGTCTTTCTTCTGTGATCCGCTGTCTTTCATCCTTTCCCGGAATGCATTCTGATTATACCATCGTTTTTCCCATTCCGGGTCAACTGCAGATCGACTGAAGAGAAAAATGAATCATTTTTCCGCTGCGAAGCGGCACCCGCTCAGAGGATCCCCCTTCCGGCATCCGCATCCGTATAGAGAAAAGCGTGTTCCTGCTCTTTCAAAATCGTGGCAGGGCAGGCAGGTGAGACCGGATCCCTTACCAGATGTTCCACTGCATAGGCTTTGGTTGCCGCCGGGACGGAGCAGTACATCCACTTTGCCCCGCAAAGCCCGGGGATGGTCACCGAGAGGGCATGGGTGGGCACTTCTTCAATCGATGCAAAACATCCGTCATGTACCTGCTGTTCCCGGCAGACCTCGTCAAGCTTTACGATCTTCACCAGTTTCGGATCCTGAAAATCGGCAACTGGCGGATCGTTGAAGGCAATATGCCCGTTTTCTCCGACACCCAGAATGCAGACATCCAGCGGATGCTCTCTCAGGAGCGTTTCATAGCGCTCCGCTTCCTTTTCCGGGTCCTGCGCATTTCCGTTCAGCAGGTGGACGCTCCGAAACGGTTTCCGATTGAATACCGCCTTCCGAAGGAAGTTCCGAAAACCCGCCGGGTGCGTTTCCTCCAGTCCCACATACTCATCCATATGGAACCCGTTCACCCTGTTCCAGTCGATGTCCGGGTCCGCCATCAACGTTTGCAGCGTTTCATTCTGGGACGGCGCTGCTGCAAACATCACATTGATCTCCTCCTTTTCGCAGAGCAGCTCTTTTATCTTCAAAGCGGCTTCCGTCCCCGCACAGGCACCCATCTCCTCCCGGGTGCTGAAAACTCTGGTCCTGAGCTTCCCGCAGGTGAAGTCTTTTAAAATCGGCATACTTTTTCCTCCAGTGTATTCATAAAGGGATCTGGCTGAAATATCATTTCACCCTTCGCTGTTTATTATACTACTTCTCAAGGAAAATTATACTCATATCTTTCGTAAGCGCACAATAAGCACCCGCCTACCAAGTGACCCACATTTATGAGACAATGTCCAGAGAACTCGAAAAACTGCAGGTGAGTTTTTCGAGAAAACAGGAGAAGGTGGGATAAACATGGCAGACGTGTTGGCAATGCGGAACGAATACAGGCTTCAGAATTGGATGGAAATCATCCGAGAATGTGAGGAGAGCGGTCTGAGCAACAGGGAGTTCTGTTTCCAACGGGGGATCTCAGAAAAGACATACTACTATTGGCTTCGAAAGGCGCGCACAGCGGCGGCAACAATCATACAGAAAACGCGATCCGACCGTTTGTGGTCGGTCGAAAGAACTGGCTGTTCTGCGACACGCCAAAGGGTGCCGAGGCCAGCGCAATTGTGTACTCGCTGGTGGAAACGGCCAAGGCGAACAATGTAGAGCCCTTTGCATACCTCAGCTTTGTCCTGGATGAAATCCGGTGGCTGGGAAAAACACCGGCTGCTGCTGAGCTGGATGCACTACTTCCCTGGAACCCGGCGCTGAGAAAAAGGCTGGAAAACTGAATACTCAAAGAGGCCGGCGCTGATCATGCGCCGGCCTTTTCATAGGACGGGCGATTGTTGAGCAGTTACGCTATGATCGCTCTATCTTCTTCGGTATACCTGTACATCTTTATCACCCTGTAACATTATACCATACTTCTTGCGTGAAATAAAGCTTTTTATTGGTGATTAGTATTATACTCATATCTTTCCCTTCTGTCAGTATTTTATGTTGAAAACTTGGTTTATTGATTATTCAACTTCTCAATAAACAGCCGTTGTATCAAAACCGCCAAACCCCCATCCGTGCTTCCCGGCACAGACGGGGGTTCGGATTTTCTGCTGCTATTTAATTAGAATTCTTTTACAGATTCCGATTAATAATCTCTTCTTGTTATCTTTGTACTCTACCGGAAGCATTTCCACCGGCAAGCGAAGTGACTTCCGCCGCACTCACCAGGTTGAAATCATGCTCGATGCTGTGCTTGAGGCACGAAGCCGCTGCGGCAAAGTTGATGGCTGCCTGGTCATCGTAACCGCTCATCAGCGCATAGATCAGCCCTCCGCCAAAGCTGTCTCCCCCGCCTACGCGATCCACGATGTGCATGTGGTAGCCTGGTGAGAAGAAGGCTGTATCCCCCGCGGTATCATAAAGCATCCCTGCCCAGTCGTTGTCAGACGCGGAGATGGAAGTGCGCAGCGTAAATGCTACTTTTTTGCATCCGAAGCGCCCGGAAAGCTGGCGTGCTACGCTGAGATAGCCTTCCTGATCAAGCTTGCCGCCTTCAATATCCGTGTTTGCCGCCTCAATTCCGAAAACGTCTTTTGCATCTTCCTCGTTGGCGATGCACACATCTACATACGGAAGCAGCTTTCCCATCGTTTCCCCGGCCTGTTCTCTGCTCCAGAGCTTTTTACGGTAGTTCAGATCGCAGGAAACGTGAAGCCCGTTTTCCTTTGCTGCCCGGCAGGCTGCCAGCGTGATCTCCGGCAGATGCCCTCCTAGAGCCGGCGTGATGCCCGTCCAGTGGAACCATCCTGCTCCCCGGAAGATCTTCTCCCAGTCAAAATCATCGGGAGATGCTTCCGCAATGGCAGAGTGCGCCCTGTCATATATCACTTTTGAAGCGCGCTGGGAAGCGCCCTTCTCACAGTAGTACACGCCGATGCGTTCTCCCCCGCGTACAATTTCCGATGTATCCACACCATAACGGCGCAGCTCATTGACGGCGCACTGGCCGATCTCATGCGCCGGGAGCTTCGTCACAAATGCTGCATCCATTCCGTAGTTGGCGAGAGAAACCGCCACATTGGCTTCTGCTCCCGCATAGGTGGCCTCCCACCTTGTCGCCTGTACGAATCGGAGGTATCCTTCCGGATTCAGCCGCATCATGATCTCTCCAAAGGTCACAATTTTCTTTGCCATGTTTTTCCCCCTTATGAAATTGCCGCAAGCAGGGTCCTGGCGGCTTCTGTCAGTTTCGCATAATTTCCTTCGGCAATCGCCCTTTTGTTGGCAAGCCCGCCTCCGACGCCCAACCCGACAGACCCTGCTTCCAGAAAGGCCCTGGCATTGGTTTCATTGATCCCACCGGTCGCCACCAGCTTCACGTGGCTGATAGGTGCGCGGATAGCTTTGAGATATCCGATCCCCAGTTCCGAAGCCGGGAAGAGCTTGACATAGTCCGCTCCCGCATCATGTGCTGTCAGGATCTCCGAAGGTGTCATCGCTCCGGGGATCGACACCAGCCCCAGGTCTTTCGTGCGGCGGATCACTTCCACATTGGTATTCGGTGAGATGATATATTTTCCGCCGGCGGATGCTGTCATTTCAACCAGGCGGGTATTCGTCACCGTCCCGGCGCCGGCAGCCATCCGGCCCTGAAATGCATCGGATATTTCACCAATAGCATCTGCCGTCTGCTCCCAGGTTTCCGGAGCGCTCTGATTGTAGGTGATTTCCATCAGCCGGATCCCGCCTGCATAGAGAGCTTCCGCAACCGGCATGCAGGCATCGGCGGACACCCCGCGTACAATAGCGATGATCTTGTACTGCTCTATGGCTGAGAGAATGCTGTCATTCATTCTTTTTTCCCCTTATTACCAGTCTGCCACACTGCCGTCTTGATAGAATAGATGAGGTGTATCCCACTTTCCGTCGTATTCCAGTTCTGTTAGACCTTCTTCGTCGACTTCAATTCCTAAACCAGGACCATCAGGAATTCTTATGCGGCCTTCCTTAATTTCAAACGGGGTCTTAAGTATTCCCACTCCCAGATCCTGATGGTTCAACATTCCGGGATGTTCCTGTGCAAGAAGGTTAGGAATCGTTGCATCAAGCTGAATACACGCAGCAAGTGAAATCGGTCCAAGCGGGTTGTGTGGTGCTACCTGCATATAGTAAGTTTCTGCCATTGCCGCTATTGTCCTTGCTTCAAAGATTCCTCCGCAATGGCATAAATCTGGTTGTACAACAGAAACCGCAGATTTCTCAATCAGCTCTCGGAACCCAAATTTAGTAAATAATCTTTCACCTGCAGCAATCGGAATCGAAGTGCTCCGCGAAACTCGTACCATTTCGTCAACATTTTCCGGAAGCACCGGTTCTTCAACAAACAGCGGGTAATACGGTTCCAACTCCCTGAGAACCCTTATCGACATTGCCGGGCTGAGTCTCCCATGGAAATCAACTGCAATATCTACAGCCTTTCCGACATGATCTCTGATCTTGAGGAATCTTTCAATGATGCCTTCACACATCAGCATATTGTCTATCGGAAGGACTGGTGGAATCACAGAATACTTTACTACATCAAAACCCTCAGATAGCCGGACGTCTGCGAGAGAAAGCATATCTTCGATGGGAAAGTCACTAGCATGTCCGGCCGGCTTTAGATGCCCATACATTCTGATGGAATCTCTGCACTTTCCTCCAAGCATTTGGTAAACAGGGATATTAAAATATTTACCTTTTATATCCCATAATGCCATCTCTATTCCGGAAATGGCGCTGCATAATACCGGTCCGCCCCGATAAAAGGTGCCTCTGTACATCAGTTGCCACAAATGCTGAATTTTTAAAGGATCCTGCCCTATCAAGATCGATCGGAATTCATTAACTGCTGTTTCGACTGTTCTTGATCTACCTTCAACGACAGGTTCTCCCCAGCCTACAATTCCTTCATCCGTTTCAATTTTCAAAAACATCCATCGTGGTCTGATATGGATCATTTTTAGATCAATGATCTTCATTCGTTGTATTCCTCCAGCCCCGTGAAATAATAACACGTTTTTCCTGCTGGCCTGACATCTGTGAGTGTCCCCTTGTAGTGTCGAAGATCAATCGGCTGCATAGGATATTTTCCCATATTCTCTTCTTTTAATTCCAGGCCGAGACCTGTTCCGTCTGGAATCAGTATTCTTCCGTGATCAAAAACGACCTGTTCTGTTGTAAAATCAGATCTCCAGTTGACATCTGTCAGGCAGATTTCAAGTATTCTGAAAGTGGGCGTAGAGGCTGCAACACTAAGTGTAGCAGCATTTGCCACAGGCCCGCTCGGATTATGCGGAGCAATCGCAACATAATGGGATTCTGCCATTGCTGCCATTTTCTTGACTGCTGAGATTCCTCCGCAATGGCTCAGATCAGGCTGTACAAAATCAACGCATCCCTTTTCAAGATACTCCCGCATCTGCATAATACCATAGATTCGTTCCCCTCCGGCTATCGGGACGGGGGATTTTCTTCTGACTTCCGCAATGGCATCATAAGAATCTGGCGGTGTCGGTTCTTCAAAAAAATAAGGTTCAAATGGTTTTAATGCGTTTGCAACTTTAATTCCTGTTGCAATATCAAATCTTCCATGTCCCTCAATTAAGAGATCTACATCTCCTCCAACCGCTCCTCTTACTGCTTCCACAATTTCGATAGATCTCCTGAATTCGTCATTCTCCATATAAAGATATGACTTCCCAAACGGATCCCATTTCAGAGCAGTAACACCCATTTTTTTTGCTTTTTTTGCTGCATTGGCAAACTCTTCTGGAGTTTTTGCCCCGGCAAACCAGACATTCGCATACATTCGTACACTATCCCGGCATTTTCCGCCCAACATTTCGTATACCGGAACGCCGGCCTTTTTGCCTTTTATATCCCACATTGCTATTTCAACTGCAGAAATTGCACTCTGTAGAACCGGCCCAATACGCCAGTAGGAATCCCTATATAACTCACCGCAGATCCGTTCGACCTGTCTCGGGTCCTGCCCTATCAGTACTCTTTTAATATCCTGAATTGCTCCAAGGAGGGCATTCTCCTTATATTCCAGCGTACCTTCACCTATTCCGGAAATACCTTCGTCCGTTTCAATCTTTACAAAAACGAAGTTCGTCCGGCATGCATAAACAGCATATGATTTTATATCTGTAATTTTCATATTATTGTCTCATTTTTATTCATCCATTGACTGTTCCACTTGTTCCTTCACTTTTTTCTTCTTATCATTCCCCATTGAGAAAAAGACTATGAAAAGGAAGACAAAAATGATCGCCAATATAATTGCTAAGGGTCTTGTAAATACATAAGTTAAGAGGGTTTTATCATAGATCTTTGCCAGTTTTATACTGCGCCTCATATTCAGTTCGACCATGTCACACAGAACCGCTCCAATGACTACCGGTGCACATGGCACATCAAACCTTTTAAAAATTGCACCGATAATTCCAAGCACAATAGCAGCAATCACTTCAAACATGCTGTTATTCAAAGCATATGTTCCAAAAAGAGCAAATACAAACACTACCGGAACAATATATTTCATTTTGATTTTTAGGATATAGGAGAAATATTTTACTCCGAATGTTCCAATAAAGGCCATAACAGCAACAGCAATCAGCATCCCGTACATAAAAACATATGCTATGTCCGGCGATGAATTAAATAGATCCGGCCCGCACATTAATCCATGTATCGTTAATGCGCTGCCTATCATTGCCGCAGTCGGAGACCCTGGTATTCCAAGGGCAAGCATCGGGACCATGGTTCCTCCAACCAGAGCATTATTCGCACTTTCTGCTGCAATAATTCCTTCTTTGTTTCCTGTCCCGAAAGGAATCTCTTCCTGGGTTTTACTTGTACGTTTTGCCTCTCCATAAGACAGAAAAATAGCCATCGATGCCCCAATCCCTGGAAGGATTCCGACGAATGTGCCGATAGCACTCGATTTGATCAATAGTTTCCAATGACGTATTACATCTTTAAGAACAGATCCTCTTGTTACTGTATTCTTCGCGTAATATATCTTATTGGCTACTCTGTTTCCGATATTATTGAACATTTCTGCAAAACAGAACATTCCAATACACACCGGAATGGTAGAAATACCTGACATTGCGTTGATATTGCCAAAGGTGAATCTCTGGACACCATCAATCGGGTCCATCCCAATCACACTGATGACCATACCAAATGCAGCTGCAAAAAAAGCCTTCCATCTGTTTTTTCCAGAAAGTGCAGCAACAACTGCCAGCCCACACATTGCGCAAAAGAACATTTCCGGTGGCCCGAACTTCAGCGCAATTTTTGCAAGCTGTGGCGTGAAAAGGCACATACAGAGCACCCCAAAGAATCCGCCCATCATACTTGAAAAAATGCTGTAATATAAGGCTTCCAACGCTCTTCCTTTTTTAGCCAAAGGATATCCTTCCATCGCAGTGCATGTTGCACACAAATCTCCGGGAACATTGATTAGGATGGCTGTAATAGATCCCCCATACATTCCTCCCATAAAGATGCCTCCCAGGGTCAGGATTGCCTGTGCCGGCTGCATATTGAAAGTTATCGGCAGAAGCAGTGCAATACCTATTGTTCCTGACAGGCCGGGAATAGCCCCTAAAACAACACCCATTAAAACTCCGCCAAGAACCAGCAGCAGCATCTGTGGATGGAAGATCTGTTCAAAAACACTAAGTACCATGATATACCTCCCTAAATGCAAGCAGAATACACTAAGGAATAATAATGTCCCTGCAGAATTGCAGGGACATTATTGCATTTTTAATGATTACTCGAGACCAAGTTCCTGCATTATTTCCGCAACCGCTGCGTTATTGTCTTTTACTGCC
Source organism: Oscillospiraceae bacterium (assembly GCA_017432615.1). GTDB lineage: Bacteria > Bacillota > Clostridia > Oscillospirales > Oscillospiraceae > Limivicinus. The sequence goes on along the minus strand of JAFRIV010000045.1, from coordinate 30,983 downwards.
TGAGTCAATTCTTCTCCATGAATATTGCAAAGGCAATAACCACCTGTCAGCATTGCTTCCTGGAATGTTTCACTATTCACCAATTCCTGAAGAGCATTGGACCAGAATTCCACAATCTCATCACTGCAGCCCTGAGGCAGGGAAATCATCTGGTTTGTTCCTACAATAGCAGGAATATCCATACCAAAATCAATTGCATACGGATAATCTGCAAATTGCTCTATTTTGCTTGAGCCATAAATTGCCATCAGTTTTCCGCCGCCGGCTGTCACATTTTTGATGTAAGACGGTGTCAGAGAGGCAAGATCCACATGGTTACCAAGAAGTGCTGTCTGAGATTCTCCACCGGAAGAGAATGAAACCGTATCGATCATATCAATACCGGCTGCTTTGCACATCTGTGCAAGTCCTATAAGGTGAGCTGTACCGGATTCTGCCATTGCTATTTTGTTATTGCCGGCTTTAATATCTGCGACCAGTTCGCCAATATCGTTCCATGGGCTCTCTGGAGATGCAAACAGCGCAAAAGGTACAGAGTTAAACCAAACAAGATAGTTTAATGAATCAATATCAAAAGTTCCGCGATAGTCTGCAACATAAAGGTCAGAAATAGAGCTCATTCCAATTGTCATCCCATCCGGTTTAGAATGTGCCAGTTCAGTTGAACCAACTGCACCAGAAGCCCCTTCTTTATTGATACAGTTTATCTGTACCCCGATCTGATCTCCAAGATATTGAGCTACGAGCCGTCCAACTGTGTCTGCACTTCCACCGGTAGCATATGGAATGATAAGTGTTACCGGTCCGTTTGGAGTCCAGTCTGCGGATGCAGCAACAGCTGTCAGTGCAAAGATCATGCACAGTGCGAGAATGGTTGCGAGTAGTTTTTTCATGTTCTTTTTCCTTTCTTTTTTATATTTGTATAACGCAAAAATGCGCTATATCCAGCTTAAAACCCGAATATTCCCTTCGGTGTCGGCAGGGAAAAGACATAATGGAAAATCAGATACATCACGATTGTCACTGCAATGGCAAACCCTACAGTAACCAACACTTTTTTCAACGTGAATTCAATTTTTCCATCTGCTGTCTTTGCCTGTAAAATCATCAGGACTATGATCAACAGGAATGTAGAAACATAATAACCCAGCCATCTGATCAAAACCCATGTGAGGATTAATATTGCCCCTGGAATCAGTATCCCGATTACAAGATCCTTCCCGTCAACTTTTGTCTGGTCTTCTTTTTCCTTCGCCCTGTTTACTACACTGGATATGCTCATCCCCAATCCCATGAGTGCTATAAACCCGAAAAGCAGCATGGGCATTTGTCTGGATGAACTCATTCTGATTGTGTTTTTTGTAATATAGCATCCTATGATTCCAAAAATGATAACAACGAGGCCAAAGAAAAAATCTGAATTTCCTTTAAATAAGTTCTTCTTCATTTTATCCTCCGGGAAAATGATTTTCAAAATCAAATTATGTATTGTACATAATGTATTATTTTTAAAGCGACACAAACCGTTAATTCACGGTCATGTCTGTCATCTATATCATTGTGTACATTCCATTGAAATACTCTAAATTTGGCTTCTGTTAAGATATAAATCATGCAGATTCTTGCCGGCTGCATTGCTATGAATATCCACACACCGCTTTAATTCCATTGAATCTTTTTGTTCTATAGCATGAATGATATTTTCGTGCTCCTTGTAGGCCTGACGCACTCTGTCGTATTCCGGTAGATATATTTCTCTAAAAGACTGTAATATTATGATGTATTTATAGTATAAATCTTTTGCAATCGTATTGGGGCTTGCTTCAATCAGCTTTGTATGCAACTTATCATTAAGCCTTAAATATCTTTTTCGATCGTCTTCTGTATCCTGCAGTTTTCCTATCTCCTGATTTACAGCTCTCAATTCTGTGATAAATTCATCTGTCAATATTGTAAAAATCGACTCATAGGTAATTAACTCAAGCCCTCTTAGAACATCATAAATCAGCGCTGCGTATTTCTCGTCAACTTCTAATACTGTTGCACCTTTATAAGGATTTATCTCTAAAATATGTTCACTTTCTAATGTACGCAAAGCCTCCCTGACAGGGATATTGCTTGCGTGATAGCGGTCAGAAATCTCCTTGATTGTAATATGGCTCCCTGGTGCAAATTCTTTATTTATAATATCAGCTCGAAGCATCGACGTAACTCGTTCCGCTTTTGTCTGATCTAATTGACTGTTATAATTCAAATTCATTATCTCCATCATTGATATTCTTTATTATATGGATTTGATAATAATAAGTCAAGGGATAAATACATAATGTACAAATCTTTGTACATTATGTATAATTGAAAGCATTCCCATTTGTGCAATTTGACGGCTGACTGCCAATGCTTATTAATACGGTTTTCAGCCTTGTTGATAAAATGATAATAACGGCAATTGAAACACCTCAAGACAGATTCTCTTTTCAAGTGCTGGTCGCAGGATAAAACACACAGACCCCGGCGGGGCAGATGCTCCGTCGGGGTCCTGTTCGTCTCTATATTCGGATTATACCAGCTCGATGACTGCCGTTTCCGCAGCGTCGCCGCGGCGTGCGCCGATGCGGGTGATGCGGGTATAGCCGCCGTTGCGTTCTGCATACTTCGGTGCGAGTTCATCGAAGACCTTCTTTGCGACGTCTTCTCTGGTGACGAACTCCAGTGCCTGGCGGTAAGCAGGAAGTCCCTTGTCCTTGCCAAGGGTGATCATCTTCTCGGCCAGAGGAGCGATCTCCTTTGCGCGGGTGACAGTGGTTTCCATGCGGCCTTTATCCAGAAAATCTGTGACCTGCTGGCGAAGCATTGCCTTGCGCTGAGCGGTGGTCTTGCCGAGTTTTCTTGTTCCGGGCATAATTGCATTTCCTCCTTCTGGAAGCTTTTACGAATTTTCCTCGTTTGCCAGAGACAAGTTCATCGCCTGAAGTTTCAGTTTCACTTCTTCGAGAGACTTGCGGCCGAGGTTGCGGACCTTGATCATCTCGTCTTCTGTCTTGGAGATCAGGTCGGCTACAGTGTTGATGTTTGCACGTTTGAGGCAGTTGAAGCTGCGTACCGAGAGGTCAAGTTCCTCAATGGTCATATTCAGTGCGGTGTCAGGCTCTTCTTCCTGCTTTCTCACCACAACGGAAACCTCTGTTTCAGCTGTCTCGGAAAGATCCGTAAAGATCTTGAAATGGTCACGAAGGATCCGTGCGCCGTAAGAAAGCGCTTCCTTCGCAGAGATTGTCTTGTCTGTCCATACTTCGATGGTCAGCTTGTCATAGTCAGTCTGGTTCCCTACACGGGTGTTTTCCACGGTGTAGTTCACCTTCAGAACCGGCGTGTAGATGGAATCTACCGGAATCGTTCCGATGGGTGTGGAAGCAGACTTGTTTTTATCTGCCGAGACATAACCTCTGCCCTGATCGATCACAAGCTCCATGCTCAGTGCCCCGTCGGGGCCGAGCGTCGCGATCGGCTGTTCCGGATTGATGATTTCCACTTCGGCATCCGGCTTGATATCGCCTGCCGTAACCGGACCCTCTCCGGAAGCTTCCAGATAGACGGTTTTCGGACCTTCGCAATGCAGCTTTGCAATAATGCTCTTCACGTTGAGGACGATCTCTGTAACATCTTCCTTAACGCCTGGAATTGTTGAAAACTCATGCATGATCCCAGCGATTTTGATGCTTGTTACAGCATAACCGGGCAGCGAGGAGAGAAGCACTCTGCGCAGAGAATTCCCCAGGGTCGTGCCGTACCCGCGTTCCAGCGGTTCGACCACAAACTTGCCGTACGAATTGTCTGCAAGCGGATCAAAACATTCGACATGCGGCATATCGAAACTGATTTTGTTTGTTTCGACCATTTATATAATTTACCCTCCTTTAATATTTCGCGCAATTTTCGCGCGTGCTGTGAAAAACGATGTGCAAAATGAGGGTGTTTATTTGGAGTACAATTCGACGATGAGGTGTTCCTCGATGGGAAGGTCAATATCTTCTCTTGTCGGTACGGCAAGGACCTTTGCAATGTTGTTGGTCTTGTCATACTCGAGCCAGTTGGGAGCCGGACGGAAGGAGTTGGCCTCGATATTTGCTTTGATCTTCTCGATGCTGCGGCTGCTCTCCTTGAGAGCAATGACCATGCCGGGTTTTACCTGATAGCTGGGGATGTTTACCTTGCGGCCGTTAATGGTGATGTGGCCGTGGTTGACGAGCTGACGGGCCTCGCGGCGGGTGCTCGCATAACCGAGGCGGTAAACCACGTTGTCCAGGCGGCTCTCGCAGAGGATCAGCAGGTTCTCGCCCGTCTTGCCGGCCATCTTGGAAGCCTTCTCGTAATAACCGCGGAACTGCTTCTCCAAGATCCCGTAAACGAACTTGACTTTCTGCTTCTCATTGAGCTGTGTTGCATACTCAGACTTTTTCTTTCTGGTCTGCCCGCCGGGGTTGCGGGTCGTTTCCTTCGTGAAATAACCCATTGTAGCCGGGGAAATGCCCAGTGCCTTGCACTTCTTGGCAATCGGCTGTGTATTTTTCGCCATTGTTCAAACTCCTCCTTCCAAAATCAGACGCGACGTCTTTTCGGAGGACGGCAACCATTGTGTGCAATGGGTGTGCAATCCTTGATCATCGTCACTTCAAGGCCTGCCGTCTGCAGTGCGCGGATCGCAGCCTCACGTCCGGAACCGGGGCCCTTGACGAAGACTTCAACCGTCTTCAGGCCGTGTTCCATTGCTGCCTTTGCTGCCGTCTCAGCAGCTTCGGAAGCGGCAAAGGGGGTAGACTTCTTGCTTCCGCGGAAGCCGAGGCCGCCTGCGGATGCCCAGGAGATGGCATTCCCCTGTGTGTCGGTCACTGTGACCATGGTGTTATTGAAGGAAGAGCTGATATGAACCTGGCCCTTTTCAATGTTCTTGCGCTCTCTTCTGCGCGTTCTTACTTTTTTCTTCGCATTATTTGCTGCCATAATTCATATCCCTCCTTTACTTCTTCTTATTTGCGATCGTGCGTTTCGGGCCCTTGCGCGTACGGGCATTGGTCTTGCTTCTCTGTCCGCGCACGGGCAGGCCGCGACGATGTCTGAGCCCGCGGTAGCAGCCGATCTCGGTCAGGCGCTTGATGTCAAGTGCGGTCTGACGGCGAAGATCGCCTTCCACGATATAGTTGTGGTCGATGCACTCACGGAGCTTGCTTTCCTCTTCATCGGTGAGGTCTTTTACTCTGGTATCGGGGTTAATACCGGTCATTTCGAGAATTTTCATTGCGCTGGTTCTGCCGATACCATAGACGTAGGTGAGACCGATCTCAATTCTCTTGTCCTTGGGCAGGTCAACGCCGGCTATACGTGCCATACTGTTTTATCTTCCTTTCGATAATTGTTCCGCATTCAGGTCTCCGGGGCTTGATCCCGCCGGAGGGAGCCCGACGGATCCATGCGGCTTAAAATGATGGGACTTGAGCGGGCTTTTTTATCAGCCCTGACGCTGTTTGTGTTTCGGATTTTCGCAGATCACCATGACTTTGCCCTTGCGCTTGATGATCTTGCATTTTTCACACATGGGTTTAACCGAAGGTCTTACTTTCATGATAGGTGCCTCCCAATCGTTACTTGCTTCTCCAGACGATCCGGCCTCTGTTGATGTCATAGGGTGACATCTGAACCGTAACCTTGTCGCCGGGCAGAATTCGAATAAAGTTCATCCGGAGCTTTCCGGAGATATGCGCCATAATAATGTGTCCGTTGCCGATGTCCACCTGGAACATCGTGTTGGGCAGCGATTCTACAACCGTTCCCTCAAGCTCGATTACATCGTCTTTTGCCAAAGCTTTTTTTCCTCCATATAATGTTCAAAAGGCTTATATGTCGTCTGCCATCGTGAGGATCTCCGGCTCCCCGTCCGTAATGAGGACCGTATTCTCGTAATGGCATGTGAGGTTTCCGTCCGCTGAAACAACCGTCCATTCGTTGTCCAGCACTTTGATCTCATAGCTGCTTCCGGCGATAACCATCGGCTCGACCGCGATCGTCATTCCCTTGACAAGTCTCGGATTGCCGCGGTGTCCGGATACCCGGTCGATCCTGTAGTTCGGTACTTCCGGTGCCTCATGCAGTTCCCGGCCGACGCCGTGTCCCACATAATCACGCACAACGGAATATCCCTGTCCTTCCACATATTCCTGGATTGCCGCACCGATATCCGAAACCCGATATCCGGCTTTGGCATATCGGATGCCCTCAAAGAAGCTCTGTCTGGTCACTTCCATCAGGCGTTTTGCCTCTTCGCCGACTTCTCCGCAGGGATACGTCCCTGCACAGTCACCGGTGAAGCCGTGGATAAACGCACCGACGTCGACCGACACGATGTCTCCGTTGTGGACCGTCTTTTTCCCGGGGATCCCGTGGATCAGCTCTTCATTCACCGAAATGCAGGCACTGCCCGGAAATCCGCCGTAACCGAGAAACGTGGGCTTTGCACCGCATTTTACGATATAATCATGTACACATTTATCAATTTGTTTGGTTGTCACGCCGTCACGGATCGCCTGGCGCGCAATGGTTCGCGCTCCCGCAGTGATCTTGCCGGCCTGGCGCATCAGTTCGATTTCCCTTGGGGACTTGATATAGATCGTATCAGACATGTATCAGATCCCCAGAGATTTTCTGATTTCAGCCGTCGTCGCTTCGATGCTCGGCTGATTTTCCACTTTCAGCAGTTTGCCTCTCTCCGCATAAAATGCTTTCAGAGGTTCTGTGTCTCTGTGGTAGGTCTCCAGCCTCGCCTTTACAGTCTCCGGCATATCATCCTTCCGGATGCCGAGATCGGCACCGCAGAAGTCACATTTGCCTTCCTCTTTCGGCGGGTTGTTGATGATGTGATAGGTCCTGCTGCAGTTGGTGCAGGTCCTGCGTCCTGACATTCTTTCCACGATCGTCTCGTCGTCGACCTCGATGGACAGAGCCTTGTCGATGGCGATTCCCATCGCCTCCATCGCCTCCGCCTGCGGGATCGTCCGCGGCACGCCGTCAAGAATATATCCGTTTGCGCAATCCTCTTTGGCCAGGCGCTCCCGGATGATGCCGATAATGACATCATCCGGAACCAGCCGTCCCGCTTCCACATATTCCTTCGCCTTCAGCCCGACGGGAGTTCCCTCGCTCATGGCTGCGCGGAGAATATTGCCTGTGGAAATGGTCGGGATACCGAGCAGCGCGCTCAGGATCTCAGCCTGGGTACCTTTCCCTGCGCCAGGTGCGCCTAAAAGAATCAATCTCATAGCGCTTTCACCCTTCACTCAGTCAAGGAATCCTTTGTAGTTGCGCATCAGCAGCTGTGCTTCAATGGCGCGGATCGTCTCAAGGGCAACACCGACCACGATGATGATGGACGTGCCGCCGAGAGAAAGTCCCGTCAGGTTTGCTGTTGAGGAGAACACAGAGATCAGGATAGGCACGGTTGCCAGGATACCGAGATAGATCGCACCGAACAGCGTGATCTTGTTCAGCACCCTCTGAAGGAACTCACTGGTCGGTTTGCCCGGGCGGAAGCCGGGGATGTAGCCGCCGTTCTTCTTCAGGTTGTTGGCAACTTCAACAGGGTTGAACTGAATCGTGGAATAGAAGTATGCAAAGAAGATGATCAGTGCGAAGTAAAGAACTGCATACCAGATGGTATTCGTCTTTGCCCATGCGCTGTTGCTGTGGCCGGTAAGGGCCGCAACGGTAGCCGGCAGAGAGGCGATGGACTGAGCGAAGATGATCGGCATAACGCCGGACATGTTCACTTTCATCGGCAGATGCGTGCTCTGCCCGCCGTACATCTTGCGTCCGACAACGCGCTTGGCATACTGGACCGGAACACGGCGTTCCGCATCGTTCACAAAAACGATCAGCACGATGATTGCCAGGGCACCGAGGTACATCAGCACGGCGACCCACCATTTCAGGTTTCCGGTCACAACATTGCTGATCGTGCTGGCAATGCTCGTCGGGAAGCGGGAGATGATGCCTGCAAACAGGATCATCGAGATGCCGTTGCCGATGCCGTATTCCGTGATCTGCTCACCGAGCCACATGATCAGGGCAGAGCCGGAGGTAAAGGTCAGCACAATGACGATTGCCGCCCAGATGCTGTCTCTGGCTTCGCTCACAAGCAGGCCGTTGTTCTTGATCAGCATGTAGTAGGCAAAGCCCTGCAGCAGACCGATCGCGACGGTGGAATAACGGGTAATGGAGGCGATCTTCTTTCTGCCTTCCTCACCCTCCTCCTTGCTCATGCGCTCCAGTGCCGGGATAGCAATGCACAGCAGCTGGATAATGATGGATGCGTTGATATACGGCTGAATGCTCAGGGCAAAGATCGTTGCCTGGGAGAAGGCACCTCCCGACATGACATTCAGCAGTCCGAGGACCGTATTCTGCAGAGAAGTGAAGTAGCTCTGCAGGGCAGCGGTATTCACATAGGGAACCGGAATCGCGTTACCGACGCGATAGATCAGAAGAATGATCAGCGTGAAAAGGATTTTCTTGCGGATCTCTTCGACTCTCCATGCATTCTTTAACGTCTGAAGCACTTAGACCACCTCTGCCTTTCCACCCGCCGCTTCGATCTTCTGTTTCGCGGTTTCGGAGAAAGCAGCAGCCTTTACAGTCAGTTTTTTCGTGATCTCGCCGTTGCCGAGTACTTTGAGGCCGTGTTCGCATTTGGAGAGGATGCCTGCTTCAAGCAGAGCATTTGCGTCTACCACTGCGCCGTCTTCAAACTTATCCAGCACGGAGATGTTCACTGCCGTCAGGGGTTTTGCGAAGATGTTGTTGAATCCTCTCTTCGGAATGCGGCGTGCAAGAGGCATCTGGCCGCCTTCAAATCCGATACGGGTCCCGCCGCCGCTGCGGGCCTTCTGACCCTTATGGCCGCGTCCGGCAGTCTTTCCGTTACCGGTGGCATGGCCTCTGCCCTTACGCTTGTCAACATGGGTAGAGCCTGATACGGGAGAAAGATCGTTGATATACATTTCTCTTTTCCCTCCTTATTCTTCTGTAACCTTCAGCAGATAGCCGATCTTGGCGATCTTGCCGCGGGTCTGGGGATTGTCGGGCTGCACGGTCTCGTTTCCGATCTTGTGCAGGCCGAGAGAGTGTGCCGTAGCAATGTGGCTGTCAAGTCTGCCGTTCAGGCTCTTGACGAGCTTGATTCTTAAGTTAGCCATTTCACGCCCTCCTTAGCCCTGAACTTCTTCAGGAGCCTTGCCTCTTGCAGCTGCAACCTGGGCTGCATCACGCAGAGACCTGAGGCCTTCCATCGTAGCTGCTACAACGTTTGCGGGGTTGTTGGTGCGCAGGCACTTGGTACGGATGTCCTTGATGCCGGCAGCTTCCACCACTGCACGCACGGCACCGCCGGCGATAACGCCGGTGCCTTCGGGAGCCGGCTTGAGCAGCACACGGCCTGCACCGAACTCGCCGATCACTTCATGGGGAATGGATGTCCCCTTCAGTGTTACGTTGCAGATATTCTTCTTGGCATCTTCAAGGCCCTTGCGGATCGCTTCGGACACTTCGTTTGCCTTGCCCATGCCGAATCCGACGCGGCCTTTGCCGTCGCCGACAACGCACAGAGCGGAGAACTTCGCCACACGGCCGCCTTTGACGGTCTTGCTGACGCGGTTGAGGGAAACTACTTTTTCAATGAACTCGGAAGGAGCCTCTTCCTTGTTCCTGCGGTCTCTTCTGTCATTATTGTATGCCATTTCGTTTTCCCCCTTCCCTTAGAATTTCAGGCCGCCCTCACGGGCGCCTTCTGCCAGAGCCCGTACACGGCCGTGGTAGATATAACCGCCGCGATCGAACACGACTTCTTCGATTCCCTTCTTCAGGGCACGTTTTGCAACTGCTGCGCCGACTTTCTTGGCACCTTCGCAGTTGCTGCCGGAACCTTCAAATGCCTTCTCAACGGAAGAGGCGGAAACCAGCGTGTTCCCTGCCACGTCGTCGATCACCTGGGCATAGATGTGGTTCTCGCTGCGGAAAACACAGAGACGGGGTCTCTCAGCCGTGCCGGAGATCTTCCCGCGGACTCTGTTGTGGCGCTTCATGCGCTGTCCTTTGGTATCGGGTCTTTTAATCATTCAGGCACACCTCCGTTTACTTGGCACCGGTCTTGCCTTCTTTGCGGCGGATCGTCTCGTAATCGTACTTGATGCCCTTGCCCTTGTAGGGTTCCGGGGGTCTCTTTCCGCGAACTTCTGCTGCAAACTGGCCGACCTTCTGCTTGTCAATTCCCTTGATGACGATGTGGTTCGCGTCCGGAACATCGATCTGGATGTCCTCGGTCTCCGGCACAACGACCTGATGAGAATAGCCGAGGTTCATCACAAGCTTCTTGTCTTCCTTCGAAGCACGGTAACCGACGCCGTTGATCTCGAGCTTCTTCTCAAAGCCGTTTGTCACACCGATGACCATGTTGTCGATCAGTGTTCTCGTCAGGCCGTGATAGGATCTGCTCTGTTTCGTGTCGTCCGGGCGGGCGACTTTCAGCACGCCGTCTTCCACGCTGACCTTCATCTGAGGGATCAGGGTGCGCTCGAGGGTACCTTTCGGTCCCTTCACGGTGATGTGGTTGTTTTCGTCAACTTTGATTTCGACACCTGCGGGGATGGTAATGGGTTTCAGACCGATTCTCGACATTTCTCTTCCTCCTCCTTACCAGACAAACGCAAGGACTTCGCCGCCGACGTTGAGCTTGCGGGCCTTCTTGTCGGTCATAACGCCCTTGGAAGTGGAGATGATGGCGATTCCGAGTCCCTTCAGCACGCGGGGCAGCTCGTCGGCACCTGCGTAAACACGCAGACCGGGCTTGCTGACGCGGCGGAGGCCCTGGATGGCCTTTTCCTTACCGGGGAGATACTTGAGGGTGATGCGGATGATGCCCTGGGTACCGTCATCGATGATCTGATAGTTCTTGATGTAGCCCTCTTCGAGAAGGATCTCAGCAATGGACTTCTTCATCTTGGATGCCGGGACATCGACACTTTCGTGTTTTGCGCTGCCGGCGTTGCGGATTCTGGTCAGCATGTCGGCAATGGGATCTGTGATTTGCATTCTTTCTTCTCCTTATTTAGAGTTACTGCCCATCTAGGCAGTTTCAGTGGCGAGGTTCCGCGCCAATACTTGATTGGCCGCGGCCTTTCGCCAGCGGATCTATTATCTCCCGCCCGGCAACCGGGCGGGGTATAATACATTAGAAGCTTGCTTTCCGTACGCCGGGGATCTCGCCTTTGTACGCAAGCTCGCGGAAGCAGATACGGCAGATGCCGTAGTTGCGGAGATAGGCATGCGGTCTGCCGCAGATCTTGCACCGGTTGTATTTCCGGGTAGAGAACTTTGCGGGGGCCTGCTGCTTGAGAATCATAGATTTCTTAGCCATTTCTTATCTCCTTTCCTCAGCTCATGAACGGAGCACCGAGAAGCTTGAGCAGTTCCCGTGCTTCCTCATCCGTCTTGGCGGTGGTGGTGATCGCAATGTTCATTCCGCGGAGCTTTTCGATCTTGTCATACTCGATCTCCGGGAAGATGATCTGTTCTTTCAGCCCGAGGCTGTAATTTCCGCGGCCGTCAAACGCTTCTGCGGAGATCCCGCGGAAGTCACGTACACGGGGCAGGGCAATATTGAACAGGCGATCCAGGAACTCCCACATGCGGTCGGAACGCAGTGTGACCTTCACACCGACCTTCATGCCTTCACGCAGTTTGAAGTTTGCAACGGATTTTCTTGCAACCGTTGCCACAGCGTGCTGACCGGTAATGGCGGAGATGTCTTTAATGACAGCTTCAAGAGCCTTGGCATTGTCTTTGCAGTCGCCGCAACCGACAGACACCACGATCTTGTCGAGGCGGGGGATCTGCATCACGGATTTGTACTGGAACTTCTCCATCAGAGCAGGAGCAACTTCCTCAACGTACTTTTTCTTCATCGTAGGCATTGATTTGTTCTCCCTTCTCAGATTTCAGCGCCGCACTTCTTGCAGACGCGGACCTTCTTGTCACCCGTGACCTTGTATCCGACGCGGGTACCCTTGCCGCACTTCGGGCATACAAGCTGGACTTTGCTTACATAGATGGGGGTCTCCACTTTGATGATGCCGCCATCTTCGCCCTGCTTCTGGGGCTTCTTGTGTTTCGTGGCGACATTGACGCCTTCCACGATCACTTTGCCTGCTTTGGGCTCGGCAACAAGGACCTTGCCCTGCTTGCCCTTGTCCTTACCGGACAGAACGACAATTTTATCGTCTTTCTTAATATTCATTCCGGTACCTCCTCAGATCACTTCCGGAGCCAGAGACAGGATCTTCATATATTCCTTGTCACGGAGCTCACGTGCGACGGGCCCAAAAATACGGGTTCCGCGTGGGTTTTTATCGCCGGTGTTGATCAGCACTGCTGCGTTCTCATCAAAACGGACGTAGGTTCCGTCTGCGCGGCGGACCGGCTTTACGGTACGTACGATCACTGCACGCACAACGTCGCCCTTCTTTACCTGACCACCGGGAGCTGCTTTGCGAACAGAGCAGATCACAACATCGCCGATGCTGCCGTACTTGCGGCCGGAACCGCCAAGCACACGGATCGTCTTTAATTCCTTTGCGCCGGTATTGTCAGCAACTTTCAGATAAGTTTCTTCCTGTATCATTTACGGCGCCTCCTTACTTAGCTTTCTCAACGATTTCGACCACGCGCCATCTCTTGTCCTTGGAGAGAGGTCTGGTCTCCATCACGCGAACGATATCGCCCACACCGCATTCGTTGTTCTCGTCATGAGCCTTCAGGCGGTAGGTTCTACCGATGATCTTTTTATACGTCTTGTGTGCCACGTGGTCTTCCACGATCACAACGACGGTCTTGTCCATCTTGTCACTTACGACTTTGCCCGTGCGAACCTTACGGAAAGTATTTCTTTTTTCTTCCATGGTTTTCTACCTCCTCAGTTCTGCTTCTCGCGCAGAACGGTCTTCACGCGAGCGATATCACGACGGGTTACGGAAATCTTGGTGGGGTTGTCAAGATGGTTGGTTGCATGCTGCATGCGGAGCATGAACAGGTCCTTCTTGAGGTCAACGAGCTTGCTTTCAAGCTCAGCAACTGTCATGTTGCGGATTTCGTTTGCCTTCATCTTATTCAACCTCTCCTTCTGCAGCTTCCTTTGCGACGATCTTCGTCTTGATAGGAAGCTTGTGGCTGGCGAGACGAAGAGCTTCACGTGCCGTCTCCTCGGGGACGCCAGCGATCTCAAACATCACTCTGCCCGGCTTCACGACAGACACCCAGTACTCCGGAGAACCTTTACCGGAACCCATACGGGTCTCGGCGGGCTTCGCAGTAACCGGCTTGTCCGGGAAGATCTTGATCCATACCTGACCGCCACGCTTGGTGTAACGCGTCATGGCGATACGAGCGGCCTCGATCTGGTTGGAAGTGATCCAGCCCGGCTCTGAAGCCTGGAGGCCAAACTCACCGTAAGTTACAACGTTGCCGCGTGTCGCTTTGCCCTTCATGCGGCCGCGCTGAACTCTGCGGTATTTAACTCTTTTCGGCATTAACATCAGTTATTGCCTCCTTCCTGTGCCGGTGCTGCTGCACGGGGTGCACGGCGTTCGCCGTTCTGAAAGGACGGTCTGTTGCTGTAGCTGCCCTGGCCCTGGCGGTTGTCACGGTTATCGCGGTTGTAGCCGCCCTGACGGTTGTCACGGTTGAAGCTGCCTCTGCGATCACCCTGACGGCGGTCATCTCTTCTGCGGCGCTCGCCCTGCGGCTTGCTCAGATCCATCGTGCGCGGAGTAGTGCGCAGCGTCTGGGAAAGAACTTCGCCTTTGTAGATCCAGACCTTGATGCCGATACGGCCGTAAGTGGTGTCAGCCTCGGCAAAGCCGTAGTCGATATCAGCGCGGATCGTCTGCAGAGGAATGGTCCCTTCGTGGTACGTCTCGCTGCGGGCAATTTCTGCACCGCCGAGACGGCCGCCGCACTTGATTTTGATGCCGCGTGCGCCCATTCTCATGGCGCGGCCCATTGCATTCTTCATTGCGCGGCGGAAACCGATGCGCTTTTCAAGCTGCTGGGCAATATTCTCGGCAACCAGCTGTGCATTGGTGTCCGGCGTACGCTCTTCAATAATGGAGATCTTTACCGTCTTGCCGATCATCTTGCTGACTGCGGCTTCCAGTTTCGTGATCTCTTCTCCGCCTTTTCCGATAACAACACCGGGTCTTGAGCAGTGGATGTAGATGCGAACCTTTGCGGAATCACGCTCGATCTCGATGGTGGGGACGCCGGCGGAATATAGGGCCTTCTTAAGATATTTACGAATGTTGTAGTCTTCGACGATCAGATCGCCGACCTTGTCTTCTCTGGCGTACCATCTGGAATCCCAGTCTTTAATAACGCCAACGCGCAACCCATGCGGGTGGACCTTCTGTCCCATGATTCTGCCTCCTTCCCTTACTCTCTCTCAGCCACGGCAATGTAGATGTGGCTGGTGCGTTTGTTGATGCGGTACATTCTGCCCTGTGCTCTGGGTCTGCCTCTCTTGAGGATCGGGCCGGCACCGGCATAAGTCGTGCAGACGTAAAGCTTTTCCGGATCCATCTCGAAGTTGTTCTCTGCGTTTGCCATTGCGCTTTTCAGCACTTTGATCATAAGCTCGCAGCCGGCTTTCGGGGTGTTCTCCATCATTGCCATGGCAACGTTTGCGTCTTTTCCGCGGATCATATTGCAGATAATCTCAACCTTGCGGGGAGAAATGCGGGCATATTTATGCTCTGCGTAAGCAATTTTCTTTTCGTCCATGTGTATCCTCCTCACTTACCGGTCTTGCTGCCGGAGTGGCCGCGGAAAGTGCGGGTCGGTGCAAACTCACCGAGCTTGTGGCCAACCATATCTTCCGTAACATATACGGGAACATGGCGGTGGCCGTCATGAACCGCGATCGTATGACCGACAAAGGACGGGAAAATAGTAGAGGCGCGAGACCACGTTTTAACGACCTGCTTGTTGCCGGTCTTATTCATTTCATCGACTCTCTTCAGAAGCTCAGGAGCTGCGAAGGGGCCTTTTTTAATACTTCTGCTCATAGTCCTTTTCCCTCCTTACTTTGCGTTGCGGCGCTTGACGATGAACTTATCGGTGCGATTCTTCGTCTTGCGTGTCTTGTAACCGAGTGCCGGCTTACCCCAAGGAGTTACAGGGCCGGGACGGCCGACAGGAGACTTGCCTTCGCCACCGCCGTGGGGGTGGTCAACCGGGTTCATAACAGAACCGCGGACCGTCGGGCGAATGCCCATGTGGCGTTTGCGGCCGGCCTTGCCGAGGTGGATATTCGCATGGTCGATGTTGCCGACCTGGCCGATCGTAGCCATGCAGCCGAGACGGACCTTGCGCATCTCTCCGGAAGGCAGACGAACCGTTGCCATGCCGTTTTCTTTTGCCATCAGCTGAGCTGCCACACCTGCAGAGCGGACAAGCTGTGCGCCCTTTCCGGGATAGAGCTCAATGTTGTGAATCACCGTACCGACCGGAATATTGGCAAGGGGAAGAGCGTTGCCCGGCTTGATATCGGCGCCGGCTCCGGAGACAATCGTATCGCCTTCTGCAAGGCCGACCGGAGCCAGGATGTAGCGGAGTTCGCCATCTTCATACTCGCACAGTGCGATGAATGCGCTGCGGTTCGGGTCATATTCCAGACGGACGACCTTGGCAGGCATATCGACCTTATTGCGTTTAAAGTCGATCACGCGGTATTTTTTGCGATTACCGCCGCCCTGGTGGCGAACCGTGATGCGGCCATAACTGTTACGGCCGGAGTGCTTCTTCAGAACTTCAAGCAGACTCTTCTCAGGCTGAGCATGTTTGTCGATTCCGTCAAAGCCGGAAACCGTCATTCCTCTTCTGGCAGGAGTGGTCGGTCTGTAAGTTTTAATAGACATTCTTCAATCCTCCTTATGCCATGCCTTCGAACAGTTCAATGTTCTTGGAGTCAGCGCTGAGCTTGACAATCGCCTTTTTCCAGGAAGCCGTCTTCCCGGCGGGATAAGCACCCTGACGCTTTTCCTTGCCTCTGACGTTCTCCGTGGTAACATTGATGACTTTCACATCAAAGATCTCTTCGATTGCCTTGCGGATCTCGATCTTGTTGGCGTCCTTCGCAACTTCGAAGGCGTACTTTTTGATGTCCAGATCTTCCATGGACTGCTCGGTGATGATCGGGCGGATCACAATATCATACGCGGTTTTCATCAGGCGAACACCTCCTCAATCTTGGCAAGTGCAGCCTTGTCGACTACCATCACACCGTTCGTGAGAATCATGTACGGGCTGAGGATCGTAGCCGTCGTCGTCTCAACACCGGCAATGTTGCGGGCAGACTTGACAACCTTTTCATCAACCGCTTCGGTGACAACAAGTGCTTTGCCATTCACGCCGATCTTCGTCAGGAACTCTTTGAAGACCTTCGTCTTGATCTCGTCGACCTTCAGGCCGTCGATTACCAGGACTTCATTCTCGGCCGCTTTTGCAGAGAGCGCAGACTTCAGTGCGAGCCGTCTGACCTTTTTGTTCAGCGTGTAGCTGTAATCCCGGGGCTTCGGGGCGAATGCTACGCCGCCGTGCGTCCACTCCGGTGCACCGGCATACCCGGCACGAGCACGGCCGGTACCCTTCTGGCGCCAGGGCTTCTTCGTGGTGAAGCTGACTTCACCCTTGGTAAGAGCGCTCTGCGTGCCCTGACGGCAATTTGCCAGGTGATTCTTGACGGAATCATGGAGAACGCTTTTGTTCGGCTCAATACCGAAAACGCTTTCGGAGAGCTCGACTTCACCGACCTGCTGGCCGGCCATGTTAAAAAGTTTTGCTTTAGGCATTTATGCTGCTCTCCTTTCCTTATTTCGTACGAGCGGAAGCCTTCTGCGGGTTGACACGGGCGGAAGCCTTCTGCGGGTTGAGGGAGATGCCTGCTGCCTCGCCCTTCTTGACCGGCTGGGTCTTGACGGTGTCCTTGATGTAGACGATGCTGCCCTTGGGGCCGGGAACCGCACCGCGGATCGCGATAAGATTCAGCTCTGCATCTACCTTGACGATGTCAAGATTCTGAACGGTAACCTGCTCAACACCCATATGGCCTGCCTGCTTCTTTCCCGGGAAAATGCGGGAGGGATCCGTGCTGGAGCCCATGGAGCCTGCATGACGATGGACAGGACCACCGCCGTGGCTGGTAGGCGTACGGCCTTGGCCGAAACGTTTGATAACGCCTGCATAGCCGTGGCCTTTGCTCGTACCGGTTACATCGACTTTGTCGCCTTCCGCGAACACATCCGCTTTCAGCACATCGCCGACTTCAAACTTGTCCGTTTCCGCAAGGCGGAACTCTTTGAGGTGCTTCATCATGCCGACGCCCGCCTTCTTCAGGTGGCCCTGCTCCGGCTTGGTGAGCTTCTTTTCGGCAACTTCTTCGTAGCCGAGCTGGATCGCTTTGTAGCCTTCCTTCTCTTCCGACATCTTGGCGGTGACCACGCAGGGACCGGCTTCGATGACAGTGACAGGAATGACCTTGCCGGCTTCGTCAAAAATCTGAGTCATGCCGACTTTTTTGCCAATGATGGCTTTCTTCATTCTATCTCCTCCTGTTGGTTATTGGTTACCTAGCATGGCACGCATTGGGCACGGCCGGAGGCTGGCAACTTAACCCTTCCGCATTCGCAAGACATGCGGAAAAAGGGTCATAACAAATTAATAATAAATAATGTAGGGACTGCCGGGATCAGAGCTTGATCTCAATCTCAACGCCTGCGGGGACTTCGAGGTTCATCAGGGCTTCGACCGTCTTCTGGGTGGGGCTCATGATGTCAATCAGGCGCTTGTGGGTGCGGCGCTCAAACTGCTCACGGCTGTCCTTATACTTATGGACGGCACGAAGGATCGTGACGATCTCCGTCTTCGTCGGCAGAGGAATGGGGCCGGAAACTTTTGCTTCCGTGCGCTTTGCCGCTTCGACGATCTTTTCTGCAGCCTTGTCGATCAGCTGGTGGTCATAGGCCTTGAGGCGAATGCGAATCATGTTTTTTCCGTTGGTGGTTGCCATTGTTTTTCTCCTTTTTCTTATCGTACGTTTTTCTTTGCGTACGGTGAGGATTTCATACACACATCCGTGCGTATCAGACCAGGTGCAAAAAACAAACCGGCTTTCTGGCCGGTTGTCTTTTTCCTGCGATATACGCGTAGAACCGCATGCACGTAGGAAAGACCTCAGCCGCCCGATTGCGTGCCCCAAAGCGATGAGACACCGGACATACTCCACGGAAGTTACCTCGCACGCTGCGAGCAATCTCCCGCTTCAACGCAATACCTGTGCATTCCCGCACAAGCTTGGATATTGTACCAAATCAGGCGCTGTAAGTCAAGAAGAATTTTACCAAAATGAGAGATTTTTTAAAAGATTTTTTTAACTTTATATGGGTAACCCTCCCAGGGGGCGTCCCGGGAGGGCGTTATTTTGTTTTAAAGGGGTAAGAAAGATCAGATGCTGACCTGTACGCGCCAGAGATTGGCGACATTTTCCTGATCCACGGTGATAATATAAGTTGTATCCGTGGCACCGGCGATATCCGTCCAGGTTTCGCCGTCAGCGGAAACCTGCCACTGGAAGGCTGCACCGGCAGGAACTACACCCTGCACTTCGGAGTAGAAGCAGATCTGGCTGCCGATACCGACTTCGCCTCCGCTGAGACACTCATGCCAGATGTTGACACCCTGCACAAGACCGAGAGGAGTTTCATAGTCATCAATCTCGACGAGGTCGTCGGCTGCATCAAGAACTTCGGCTTCGGCTGCATCTCCAACTTCTGCGGGTTCCTCTGCCCCGGAGGCAGCGGCGGGAACTTCGTCAGCGACTTCCGGCTCTGCCGGGGCGGCATCCTCTGCAGCTTCCGCTTCGGCAAGGTCGACGGCTTCGGCTTCCTTCTCGCGGATGTAGAGCATGAGCGCTTCACGATTCTCGTCCGTCAGGGAGAGGAGATATTCCTCCTTCTCGGCTTCGGTTTCAAGAGAGATGTAATAATGATACGCTTCTTCCACATCAAAGGGTGCCTCAACGGCCTCTTCTTCAACAACTTCTTCAACGGGCTCCTCGGCTGAAGTCTCTTCAGCAGCGGGGACTTCGTCAGCAGGGTCGGCTGCCGCTTCATCCTCGGGGTCGGCTGCAGGAACAACTTCTTCAGCGGGCTCCTCGGCTACCGTCTCTTCCACAGTGGGAACTTCTTCGGCTGCGGAGTCCGTCTCTTCCGCTGCGGGAGCAGGTTCCTCTTCAGCAGGCGCCGGAGCAGGCTCTTCATAAACAGGGGCCGGCTCGGAGTAAGTAACCGTCTCTTCAACAAATTCGGTATGTTCCGCAAAGGCTGCGACAGTCAGCATGCACACCAGCAAGGCAAGCAAGCAAAGTGCGGAAAGGGTAAGCTTCCAGCTTTTCTTCATTTCTATATCCTCCTATTCTACAGATCAGGCGGCCGAGGCAGAACCGACAGGCGGCCTGTTGATAACAGAATTTCTGTTTACGGCTGCATTATAGCACAAGCCAGTTACACGAGCGGTTACATGCAAAAAAAGTAAAAATATTTTCTTGGATTTTGGAAAAAATATTCTCGTTTGATGTAACCGTACAGATAACCTCTTTCTGTGTTTTTAGTTAATTATATCTAATTTTGTAGACACCTACACTATTACAATATATACTTATAACATACTTTTAATACTATTACAAGAAAATATTCTTATATAATGTTACGATATTGAAAACAATATAATCTCGATTCAAAAAAACCACCCGGGAAAACCCGGGCGGACAACAGTATATCTATAAAAAGGAAAGAGTCAACGGTAATAGACGCTGAGACGCCAGTTCCAGGTGAGGGATTCTGCCGTGGCAGGGAAAGACCAGGACTGCTGATTGATGCTTTCTTCCAGTTCGACCCAGCCGTCGCCGCGGTCAACTTCCCAGACCAGGAGGAGTTCATCATACTTTTCAAAACCCTTCAGTTCAGAGGTGAGGGTGACGATCTCGCCCTCCTCCATCACATCGCGCTGATCCGAGGTAATGGTGACACTGGGTTCTTCCTCCGCTTCTTCCACTTCCTCTTCCTCAGCAGGCTGTTCGGCTGCCAGATATTCCTCCAAGAGAGCCAGGAATGCTTCATATGCCTCAACATCTTCCGCAGCCTCAAGCGCGGCCAGGTATGCCGCCTGCTCTTCCTCACTGAGGGCAAGGAAGGCCTTTACTTCCGCATACGGGTCTTCCGCAGCTTCCGGGTTTTCTGGATCCTCAACAGCCTCAGACCCTTCCGTATTCTCGGGCTCTTCCACGGCCTCGGGAACTTCCACTTCCTTGGGGTTGTTCACTCCCTCAGAGTCTTCTATATCCTCAGGCTCTTCCGCGTCCTCGGGAGCTTCCACATTTTCAGGTTCTTCTACATTCTCGGACTCTTCCACGTCCTCGGGAGTTTCCACTTCCTCAGGCTCTTCCGCGTCCTCGGGAGCTTTGACGTCCTCGGGAGCTTCCACTTCCTCGGGCTCTTCCACATCCTCGGGAGCTTCCAGGTTCTCGGGATCTTCCGCTTCCTCAGAATTTTCTCCTTCCTCAGAGGCTTTAACATCCTTGGGATCATCGGCATTCTCTGCCGGTTCCTTTTCGGACGCTGCCTCTCCGGCGGCAGGTGCTTCCTGAACAGCCGGCTTCTGCACGGCAGGGTAGACCGCAATCACTTCTTCCCACCCGCTGTAGACTGTTTCCGCAAAAGCGGAGACGCAAAGACCTGCAAGCAGCAACCCGGCAAGGAGAAAACTCAATACTCTTTTTTTCTTCACCGGCTCCACCCCCTTTCTCTGCACAGAACAGATCACGCCTCGGTAACGGCTACACGGATGTAGCAGCGCGTACCGGTGATCTCAAGCTCACATTCGACACCTGTCTCTCCTTCAAGGTCTTCCCACGTTTCATGGTCAGAGGAAAGCTGCCACTGATACTGCGGATTAACAAATCCCTCCACCTTTGCTTTAAAGGTTACCCTGTCACCGACCCGGATCTCCCCCTCTGTCACACGTTCGATGACAACTGTTTTTTTAACAGCTGCCTGTTCGGCAGAAGAAACTTCCTCAGGAGCCTTCTCATCGGAAGGGGCTTCTGCTGCGGGTGCTTCCTCCCCGTCATCCTGCGCGGGAACTTCCTCCCCGTCATCCTGCACGGGAGCTTCCGTGACAACCGATTCTTCCCCAGGTGTACCGGCAGGGAAGTCATCCTGTGCCGGGGTTTCTGCTGCCGAGGCAGCAGGGGCAGGATCCTGTGCCGGGGCTTCCTCTTTCGCAAGAGAAAAACCGGGCAGCATCATGGCAAATATGACCATGACGCAAAAGACCGCCAACAGATTTCCCCAGTTCTTCTTCATTGTATATCAACCCTTTCCAGATGTTTTTCGTTAAAAATCGTCGATCTCAACAAAATCACCGTCATCACCGCCAACATCACCGTTTAAGGAAAAACCGCCTTCGGCATCGAAATCGGTGATCTCCATAAAGTCCTCTTCGTCTCCAAAATCATCGATCTCGGTCAGGTCTTCTTCCCCGGCGCTGTAATCATCAATGATCTCATAATCTTCTTCCTTCTGAGAAACGGCACTGCCCTCCCAGAAAGCTTCCGTCACGGCCTCCGCCCAGGACGCGTGTTCGGAGATCCGGTAATTCTGAAGAAGAGGGGTGTAAAAGTCAAAGTAAATATTGGAATAGACCGGTATCGACGGGAGCACTTCATTGTACCGCTTTTGAAATGCGATCCACCGGGTGACATATTCCAGAACATCCTCCGGCTCCGTGCGCCGCATCTCCTCCGCGAGGCGGCGGAGTTCCTCATCATCCGAATAAAGGGTCTGCCACACGGTGAGGGCGGCATCCTCTTCGGAGGCATAACTTAAGACGGGATCGATCACGGTATGAAAGTTTGTGCCCAGATACAGCATATCGGCGGTACGCTCTGCCTCTCCATAGTAGGATGCGAGCAGCTGCTGCATCGGTACCGGGACCGGAGTAAGGCGGATGCCGCAGAGACGCAGGTTGGCGAGAAAGAACTCTTCCAGGAAGGAAACAACAGCATTTCCCTCCGGCACCATCAGGGTGAGATCCAGAGCGACAAGCTCCTCCCCGATGCGTTTGCAACGCACATCATCCGTGCCGGCCCGGTAGGCACCGCCGTCACGGTTCAGCGTCCAGCCGGCGTCGTCCAGAAGGGCGTTTGCCCTGTCTGTATCCACTGCGTACGAGGTAAGATCATCCAGATTCAGGGCTTCCCAGGCGGCGAGTGATGCGTCATACTCCTCATCGTCCAGATGCTCGATCGGAAAATCGATCTCACGGTTGACCAGGAGATACTCCCACTGTTCGATGCCAAAGAAACCATCTACCGGGATGCCGAACCCCTGGGTATAGGCGCGCGTCAGCCCTTCTCTGTCCATACACCAGGCGATGGCGCGGCGCACTTCCGGCTCGTGCACGGTCGGCAGCTCCGTTGAAAAAGCGACAAAGGTAAGCCCGACGCGCGGATAATTTTCAAAACGGACAGCTGTTTGCCCGACACTCTGCATGGTTTCCACGATAGCAGGGCCGTATGCCGCCTTGTTGACCAGGTGAAGCTCTCCGTCTGCCAGCTGCTGCGTCATGGTGCGATAATCCAGGACGGTAAAGGCAATCTTTTCAATGTCGGAAACGGTATTTCCTTTGTAGTATCCGTTGCGCAGGAAATGACAGGTCGTGCCGTCAAAGGAAGTGAGCACATAGGGGCCAGACGTGACGGAGGGATGGCTGATATATCCCGTATCCGGATCGAACAGGGTGCGCCGCAGGAGCGAGGCGCTGAAAACCGGTTCCGGCACGGATGGATCCCGGTTGCCGAGATAGACCCCGTATCCGTCATCGTACACCCGGCAGCCCGGGGCGATGGCATCGATCGGATAGGGTGTGCACTGCAGAAGACTTGTTTCAAAAAAGTACGGCAGGGCACGATGACTGAGCGTGATGATCATCTGGCTGTCACTGAGAACGCTGACGCCCGTGAGGCACGGAAAGCGCCCGCTCTCATAGTCCTGATAGCCGAGGAGGTAATCCGCGTCCATCCTTCTGCCCCCCGCTTCCTGAAGTTCGGGGCTGATCAGAAGGAGGAATGAGAAGGCATAATCCCAGGCAGTGATCGGCGTGCCGTCACTGTAGAAAAGGTCTTCCGCCAGGACAAGATAATAGGAGTGATTGCCCGCCTGGTCCTCCACCATACGCACCGCTTTGACCACCGAGGGATCAAAGGAAAAGTCTGCCTGGCCCGGCTCCCGCCTGACAAGGCTGCAGCCGTGGATCAGCTCTCTGACATCGGCGTCCGCCGTGTTGCTGCTGAAGATCTCATGAAAGAAGCTTCCCGTAACCGGTGTGGGGCTGCCGACGATGAGTTCCTCGGGGTGGCCCGCTGCGCTTTCTTCGGCAAAGGCGGAAAACGGAAGACAGAAAGCGAGCATCCATGCCGCAAGAAGCATGGCACAGAGTCTTTTCACATTTCCGCCCCCTTTCTGTTCAGTCGATCGTGTCCCCCGTCTGCCGGACGGTGACTTCCACCGGGAACTGCACCATCAGATCTTCCCGGTCAGTGATCCCGGCGCCCGGCAGTTCCGGTTTAAAATCGGGATAGACAATACCGCCCTGACCCTTCAGCCCGGAAAGCTGCTGCCTTGGATTGACGATGCAGCTGTTTGTAAGAATCGTCATCGGGCCGTTCACCAGCGTATCCGTCAGCCGGTAGCCCGGAATGAGTTCCTCCGTCCAGGAATAGGCAATGACCTTTCCCTTGTCATACATCGGCAGATTGCTGACGGTAGCCATCCACCCGTTTTTTTCGCTCAGAAGGACCGATGAGCCGTTGGACAGCATCACCCGGATACTCTCCGGCCGCATACCCATGGCATTGCTGTCGTCGTCCCAGATTTTCTGGACGCGGATCTGCGTCTCCTCCGCCTTGAAGGGGTTGTCGATACAGGTGATCCGGTAGCCATTGACCACGACGTCATATTTGGAGACCGGCTGGACCCGGACAGAATAACGGATGTTCTCCCCTGTGTCCGCGTCCTTCCTCACCAGGTTCGCAAAGCTCCATTCCCAGTTGCCCTCTGCCGTGGCGACTTTCGTGCCGACATACTTCTCGCCTGCGTAGAGATCGATCAGGACCTCCTGCGGACGCCTGCCGGCTGCATTATCCTGGTCGTCCCAGACGACGGTGCCGGAGACCTGGATGACTGTACTTGCGCCGCCGGACCCTCCGGACTTTGCCTTTTTCGCCGAATCATCCTTATCCTTGCTGCCTTTGTCGACCGCATAGACATTGGCCACTGTGACCGTTGACGTTCTGTTGACGGTAACGGCAACCTTCCCGCCTTCCACATTGTAAGACGTGCTTTTGTACTTGTATCCCGAAGGAACGTTGGCGGAATTATCCGCCCCCGTCTCTGCGACGGTATAGACATCCACCGGAAGATCGATCAGCAGGTAACTCAGGGCTTCGCCCATATCAGCCAGGGTAAAGGCCTCGGTATACCCCTTTTCTCCGGTTACCGTAAAAACGATGCCGCTTTTCTGCTCCTCCGTCATCTTGCCGAACACTTCGGCGCTGATCCGCTTCCGGATGCGGAGCCTGCCCACATCCGTCAGGATCGTTTCGGCCATGGCATTTTTCTTTTCACCGCTTCGGTATTGCAGCTCGGCATAGTTCTGATGCCAGAGATCCCTGTCCGTTTTGATATCCGAGCGGATCCATTCCTCACTGATCACCGTCTTCAGCAGGACGGTGATGTTACGCGCCTCGCTGTTCTGTTTCAGACCGGCGACCCTTTCCCCCGCCTCATTGCGGTAATAGAAGGAAATGACAGCAGCTGTCGATCCCTCAGTGATCTCATATTCCTCGCCTTCCAGCAGGCCGGTTACCAGAAGCAGCCTGCCGGTACTGGCACTGAGGGGCTTCAGTGGTTCCACATAGGTCCCGTTCGTGGGGAAGGTATCGGTCAGCACGGCATTGGGCAGCCCGGCAGCAGGCACACTGAAGAAGATCTTCCAAGTGACTTCCTTCCCGGCAAGATCCGCTTCCTCCATCGTCTTGTTCAGATGGACATCTTCCGTACCGCCCTCGAAAACGATGCTTCTGGTGATCCTGTCGGAAAACCGGATCTGCGACGTCCCGTATACGAACGGCCCTGTGATGTAGACGGAGATCTCATCGCCGTAGGTATATCCCTTTTCGGCAAGATAGTCTGCCAGGGCAGGAGACCAGGTGACCTCCAGCATCCCGTCCGACACCCGGTAGAGGCTGACGCTCTCCCCGGGGAAGACATCCTCCGACCGGATATGGATCAGCTCTCCGTTGATCTCCACTTCCAGATAATCATATTGTCCGTCCTGCGCCGAAAAACCCGCCGGGACGGGATAGAACAGGTCCGTCACATCCGATTTTGAAAAATGCCGCGTCGTTT
This sequence comes from Oscillospiraceae bacterium, assembly GCA_017432615.1. Classification (GTDB taxonomy): domain Bacteria; phylum Bacillota; class Clostridia; order Oscillospirales; family Oscillospiraceae; genus Limivicinus. The sequence goes on along the minus strand of JAFRIV010000045.1, from coordinate 5,367 downwards.
TTTCGGCAAAGGTCAGGCACACCGTATAGGCGGTGTCCGCGACCACGGAATAAGTCCCGTCCGACATTTGCGGCGCAAATATCGTCACATCCGTCAGAAATTCCTTCAGTTCCCGCGTAACGGTGGCCAGCAGGGCGGTAACGCGGAGCTCATTGCTCCGGACACTGTCGGAGGACGCCTTGAACCAGCCTTCCCGGGAGGAGGCAGAGGAGGTTTCTTCCGCATATCCCGGAAGCTGTAATGGAACTGATCCTGCCAGCAGGAGAAGCAAAAGAAGCAGAGGAAGGAGCCTTTGTCTTATGAAGTTTTTCAGGACAGCTCCCCCCTTTCCGCCGGAGAACGATTCCTTTTAGCACAATTTATCAATTGAATATTATACCCCTTCCAAGGGGTCCCTGTCAATGACAGGATCGTAAGTTTGTTACAAAACAGTTTCAGACGGAGGCCCCTTCCGGGCTTCCGTCTGAATCACGGGGAAGGGGAAACTGTCTGTTTTCGGAACGATCAGCCTTCAAAGACCAGATCTTCCTCCGCTTCCGCTTCGGCTGCCTGATATTCCGGGATCTCCGCCAGGACAGCACCCAGGATCCCTTCTCCCCAGGTATCGTTGGCAGTCACCGCATAATCCTGCAGAAGACTTGTATAAAAATCAAAATATACGTTGGAATACAGCGGGATCGACGGCAGGTCCTCATTAAACTGCTTTTCAAAGGCGACCCACTTCTGCACGTACTCCAGCACTTCGCCCGGTTCGGTGGAGCGCATATTCACAGAGAGATCGTAAAGATCGTTTTCCGCCGCTGCCGGGGCGGCCTCATCCTCTTCGGTAAACTCGGAGGTGGGATCGAACAGAATGCCGAAGTTCACTGCCCGGAAGACCATATCCGCGCCGTCCGGTGCATCTTCCTGAACCTGGCGGGCGATCTCCGAGAGCGGGGCGGGCCGCAGTTCCAGCGCAATACCGGCCTGTGCAAGATACGGCACAAAGTGTTTTTCAAATGCTTCCGCAATGGTGTTGCCGTCCGGATAGAGCATGGTCAGGGAGAGTGTTACGGTTTTTCCGTCCATCTCCTTCTGACGCAGCCCCTCGTTATTCAGCGTCCAGCCGTCCTCTTCCAGAAGCTGCTGCGCTTTTTCCACATCGACGGCATATGCCGTGAGGTCGTCCAGCGCCAACGCTTCCCAGGCTTCCAGTTCCGCTTCATACGCAGCCTGTGCCTCGGCATCGTTCGCATCTTCCGGCGGATCAACAGGCGGCTCCGTCGTCCCGTTCACCAGGCCGACCATCCACTGGCCCACGCCGTAGTAGCCGTCCACCCGCTGGCCGAAACTGCCGGTATATTCCTCCACAACGGCATCCCTGTCCAGGCACCAGGCAATGGCCTGCCGTACCTTTTGCGAAGAAACGGCCTCTTTTCCCTTCGAAAAACGGAGCATGCTCAGGCCGCTGCGCGGGTAGTTGCTCATGCGGAGATCGCCGGAGCCGATCTGCGCCATCCCCCGGCGGATCACATCGTCTCTCATTACTTTGTTGAGCAGGCCGAAGGAACCGTTGGAGAGTGCGTCGATCATGGTGCTGTTGTCGGCAAGCGTGTAGGTAAGATGGCTGATCAGGGCATGTTTTCCGTCCGCATTCCCTTTATAATACGGATTCCTTTCAAATTCAGCTTTCACACCGTCCCAGGCGGTCAGGATATAAGGGCCGGTCACCACAGAAGGATGGCTGTTGTATCCCGCTGCCGGATCGAGGATCGTCTGCCGCAGAAGATCTGCCGTAAACACCGGCTGACGAACAGTGGGATCTGCGTTAGCGAGGTATACCCCTTCTCCGTCATCGCGCACGGCAACCCCCGGCGCGATCACACGGATCGGATACGGTTTGCAGCTGAGAAGCCCCATTTCAAAGAAGAACGGGAGGAATTCGTGATCCAGTGTGAGGCGCAGCGTATTATCCGAGAGGACATGCACCCCTTCCAGATACGGCACCTCTCCGGAGAGATAGGCGTCATACCCCAGCAGCCAGGGCGCCTCCTGCGGCGTGCCGCCGAGTTCTTTCAGCTCCGGCGCGATGCGCAGCAGGAAGGAAAAGGCATAGTCCCAGGCGGTGATCGGCTCCCCGTCGGAATACTTCAGATCATCGTAGAGCACCAGAATAAAACTCCGGTCCCCCGCTTCCGTTTCGGTGACCGCAATGCCGCTAACCACGGAAGGATCCGTCTCATATCCGCCTTCGGCACCGTTCCAGCGCACCAGATCATAGGCGTGCAGGAGCGTGCGCACATCGATGTCGCTGGTGGAATTGCCGAACACGTCGGTAAAGAAATCGCCCCGCATCGCCGTCACATTGCCGACGGTCAGGCGGTCACGGAAAACGATCTCTGCCGGGTCCACGCCCGCGGCGATCGCCGCGGAAACCGTTTCACCGACGGCAGAAGGCGCATAACGCGGATCGATCTTTGCCTCCGTTTCCTCCTCCGCAAATGCGGTGCACATCCCCGCCAGCATCATGATGACAAGCAGGAATGCAATCAGCCTTTTTCTCATAAGCCATCCTTTCCGCTATCCGCTTTTAAACGGGAGACCACGCACAGGCGGCGTGGTCTCCGTCTGCTTTCCCGGCTGAACAGATCTGCCGGAGAAATCATACTGCTTTTGCTTTTAAATGGATTCTTTTTTCATTATTCGAGGCATTCGCCCAGGTTGCTGTAGACGTTGCCGAGACCCAAAGCCGTCTGGTAGTCTTCGATGACCTCGCCCGGTTTGAAGTAGAGCACTGTCACCGTCACGTCACGGTTCGGCATCACGCCGCTGACCACCAGCCGGTTAGCGAAGTAGCCTTCGATCACCGGGGATCCGATGCTGTAAGCCTCACCCGCCGTATACTCTTCCGTTACCGTCGCGGCGGCTTCCGTGCCGTCAAGGTACCGGTAGTGCACCGTCAGGGTGAAGGTCCCTTCGGGCACAGGCGCAAGCCTTTCGTTGACCAGCGTCGTCACGACGCCGTCGACCAGCGTGTCGCTGAGCCTGTAGCCTGGCACTGCGGCTTCGATCCATTCATAGACGATCGGTCTTCCGTCCGCAGTCTGGTACGGCACGAGGACGGTTGCTGTCCAGTTGTTGGCTCTTGTGAGTGTGATGGGCGCCATGGCCGGCGTGTTCTCTGTCCGGTTCATCAGCGTCACTTCCACATTCGGCCGTCCGGCAACATCCGCCGCCTCATCGACCCATTCCTTCACCACCGTCAGTTCCGTAACGGACAGGCGGTTGGTAATTTCAACGATGACGCCGTCTTCCGCACGGTACGTCACGGACGGTGCCGACGGGATGTAGAAATCCGGAATATTGGCGGCTTCCTCTCTCACGTCATACTGGTAGGCCGTGCCGGCATTGTCTCTGACCGGGAGGCGGCTCCAGACATAGGTCCAGGTATCCTCTTCTTTCACCACTTCCGGTGCCGGCGCATTCGCCATTGCTTCCCCGTTGCGGTAGAGCGTCAGCGTCAGGTCGGCGGGACGGGTATTGTAGGCATCGCCGTCATCGTCCCAGAACTTGTAGGCTGTGACTTCCAGCGTTTCAAGCTCGTTGACGAGCTCGCCGCTATAGTCGCCGCTGATGTCTGCCGTGTTCTCACCGTCTTTGACGTAGCCGTTCGGGACAGCAGACTCCGTCACGGAGTAGTCATAGGGTTCGCCATTGCTGTCCGATACCGGCACTTGAGACCATACATACGTCCAGATATTGCCGTTCTTTGTTACTGCGGCTGCCGGAGCCTTTGCCATGGTTTCAGCATTCTGCTCCAGCGTGAGGCTGAGCTCATTCGGGCGAAGCCCGTATCTGTCACTCTCGTCGTTCCAGGTCTTCTGCACGGTAACGTTTGCGATGTCGAGCATATTCGTCACGGCAATGAAGTAGTCATCGGTGTCGTCACCGACGGTCCGACCGGGTTCAACAAACGCTTGTCTGTAGCCGTTTACACGCGTCTCTGCCACTGTATAGACATAGGCATTTCCGCTGTCATCCGCTGCGGGCAGATAGGCCCATGCGTATGCATACCCGTCATCCGCCGTGGCTGTCACGGTATCGACCACTTCTGCCGTTCCGCCTGCCACTGCACGCCGGAGCGTGTACTCCACACTGTCCGGACGCAGGCCGTAGAAGTCGTCTTCGGGCGCTCCGGTATTCCTTGTCCAGGCTTTGTCCTCCCACGTCTTGGTGACGGTAATATTGGCAGATCTGCCGATCGTCAGTGTGCCCGGGAGCACCGTGATGTCATAGTTGTCGGTATAAGCGCCGATCTCTATGCTGTCTCTGTCGATCGTGATCGGATAGGTGCCGGCGTGCGTCCCTGCGCCGTGCAGCGTGATCCTTGTGATATTCTGGCCTTCCGCGAGGCTTGTTCCGCCGGTGATCCCGTAGTACGGAGCTTCCGCGTCTTCCGCCGTGGCAAAGGTGATCTCTTCCGCCATGAACAGATTATCGGCATTATTCGCCGTCAGTTCCAGCGGACGCTTTGTGATCTCCTGAGAGCCGTCCTTCACCAGCATAAAGGTGACATCATAGTCATTGTATGCACTGGTGTTGGTGAACTGGCTTTCCGCAAGGCCCATGTTCGTTTTCCCGACATCCGTACGTTTTGCCGTGACCTCAGGCCCGTTGACCTCATCGGCAGGCTCTGTCAGTCCTGCCCCATCCGGGTTGCCCTGAAGCGTGCGCACGCCGGGAATGGACTCTTCGCCGATTCCCGTAACGCCGCTGAAGGTAATGTAACCCTTTCTGAACAGCGGGTTGCTGATCTCAACATCGTAGCCGCTGACACTGTGTTCCGCACCGTCGTAGACATTTGTCTGCTCATGGCCGGTGATCCGGACATTGATCTTCAGGCGCTCGATCTTCAGCCAGCCGTCCGTCACGTCAAAGCTTACGTCAAAGTTGCCGTTGGTGTTTGTAAATCTGCCTTCCAGGCCCATCTGATAGGTGCCGGCGTGCGTGCCCTTTGCCACAGCTTCGCCGCTGAGCGTAAAGTCGTCCGTCGTGTAGAGCGGGTTGCTGATCGACACAACTTCATAGCCTTCAACACGCTGCTCTTCTCCGCTGAAGTTCGAGCTGCCCGTATGGCCGGTTATTCTGACTGTCACAGCCGCTTTGCTGACCGTCAGCGTGCCGGCTTCCGCCGTGATGACGTAATTCTTTGTCACGTCTTCCTCGCCGTGCATGATCCTGTAGCCCTCCGCGATCGGGTTGTTGCCCGCTGCGGTGTCCGCCACATTCGTCACACGGCCGGTTGCCGTCGCCACCAGTTCGTCACCTTCATGCAACTTGCCCTTTGTAACAGTAACTGCCCTGTTGCTGTGAGCGGCGCCGTCATAC
>JAFRIV010000044.1 GCA_017432615.1 Oscillospiraceae bacterium | reverse complement strand
TTCGCGGCCTCTTCCAGATACTTTTCCCGGGTATAGCTGCGGTTCATCGCCTTCAGGATCCGGTTCGAGCCCGACTGGACGGGCAGGTGGATATGATGCGCGCACTTTTCGCATTCCGCCATGGTACGGAAGAGCTTCTCCGTGGCGTCCTTCGGGTGGCTGGTCATGAAGCGGATCAGGAAATCACCCGGTATGGCGTTGATGCGGCGGATCAGGTCGGCGAAATCCACATCCAGGCCGAGATCCTTTCCGTAGGAGTTGACGTTCTGCCCCAGCAGGGTGATGTCCTTATACCCGGCCTGCACCAGCGCCTCCGCCTCCCGGATCACCTCTTCCGGCAGGCGCGAGCGCTCCCGCCCGCGCACATAGGGCACCACGCAGTAGGTGCAGAAGTTGTTGCAGCCGTACATGACCGACAGCCAGGCCTTCACCCTGCCGTCGCGCGCCATCGGGATGCCTTCGGCCACGGCGCCGTCGTTCTTTTCGGCGGCGAAGATGCGTTTGTGCCGGTCCATGACCGTCTGCAGCAGCTCGGGAAAGCGCCACAGCTCATGGGGGCCGAAGACGAGATCGACGATCGGATAGGATTTCTTGAGCTTTTCGGCCATATGGGGCTGCTGCACCATGCATCCGCAGACCGCGATGATCTGCCCCGGCCGGGCCTTCTTCGAGTGGTTGAGGGCGCCGACGTTCCCGAGCACGCGCATCTCGGCATGCTCGCGGACCGCGCAGGTGTTGACCACGATGATGTCGGCCTGAAATTCGTCCTCCGTAAAGCCGCAGCCCATCTCCCGCAGGTACCCGCGCAGCTTTTCGCTGTCAGCCTCGTTCTGCTGACAGCCGTAGGTGTCCACCAGGGCGAGGGGCTGCACGCCTCCGGCGGTGAGCCGGTCAAAAAGCGCATGACAGATCTGAACCTGGCGCTCGATTTCTTCCTGCGGAATGGTTTTTCTTTCGACTTTCAATGCGATTCTCCTACTGTGTTTTTCCGTACTTCTTCCATGGCCTGCTGCCGTCCGATTATACTGCAGCAGGCGCCCGGGGGCAAGCAGTTTTTCTGCCGTTTCGCAAAAATACGGACCATTATAGCGTCAGCCATGTTGGGCAAAAACAACTTGCCCTTTAACTTGCCCTTTGATATAATACAGGGCAAGTTAAAGGGTAAGTTAAAAGGAATGTTGCGATAGGACAGGAGGTTTATCCATGGCTTTGCCGATAAATGTAAATGATCTGATCCACCAAAGGAAAGTTGAACGAACGAGGATTGAATATAAAGAAAACTGGAATCCGGAACCGATTATTCACACGATTACAGCTTTTGCGAATGACTTTGACAATATGGGAGGAGGATATATTCTGATCGGAGCAGCGGAAGAAAACGGTCGACCCAGGCTGCCCCTTGAGGGGCTTGATCCGGACTACATAGATGATATACAGCTGGATCTTATGAACAAATGCAATTTCATTGAACCGCGCTGTATTCCTGTCATCGAGCCCTATAACATTGATGGGAAGGATATCCTTGTCCTTTGGGTCCCCGGCGGTGAAGATCGGCCATATAAATGCCCTGAGAAGGTTTATACCCAGAAGGGTGGGGAGAAAAGCTCGAAAGCCTACTATATCCGGAAAGGTGCTCGAACACTGAAGGCAAACGCCCGTGAAGAGCGCGAACTGATTGCTATGGCAAGAGATATTCCTTTTGATGACCGGATCAACTACCACGCCGACATCACTGATATGAAGCCGGCTCTGCTGGCTGATTATCTCCATACGGTTGGCAGTGACCTATATGATAATGCCTTGAATCGATCCGTAGAAGCCGTCGCTACAGACATGCAGCTTGTCCGAGGGCCTTCCGAGTATAGAAAGCCGGTTAACGTCGGGCTCATGTTCTTTAGTGAACATCCTGAACAATATTTCTCATTTGCACAGATCGAGGTCGTAGATAAGCCGGATCCCACCGGGATCGGCATGACCGAAAAAACATTTAAAGGGCCGTTGGATCGTCAGCTCAGAGATGCTTTGGCATATATCCGTAACTATATCATAAAAGAATATGTCACCAAGGTTCCGGACAGCGAGCTGGCAATTCGCGCCTTTAACTGGCCGTATCAAGCTGTTGAAGAGGCACTCAGTAATGCTGTCTACCATAAATCATATCAGATTCATGAACCGATTACCGTAACAGTAACACCGGAGAAAATGGAAATTTTGAGTCTTCCCGGTCCGGATCGATCAATAACGGATGAACATCTTGCAGACCGTGTGCTGGTTTCAAGGAGATACAGAAACCGGCGAATCGGAGAGTTTCTGAAAGAACTGGAAATTGTCGAAGGCAGGAATACGGGTGTACCGTTGATTCTCAGTTCCATGCAGAACAACGGTTCCGCCCTTCCAAGCTTTGAGACAGATGAAGACCGGAGTTACTTTCTCACGGTATTGCCGATTCATCCGTTCTTCCTAAAACAAGATAACAGCAGTTCTCCTGAAAAACAGCCCTCGCATATTCCTTCCAGGCGAAACAGAGGAGAAATAAGAGTACTCATTATAGACGCCCTGACATTACAGGGGAACCTCTCAACGAATGAGCTGGCAAGTGCGCTGGGCTATAAAAAGATCACTGACACGCTCCGAAAAGTTGTCAGCGAAATGCTGATTTCAGGTGAGCTGACGTATCTGTATCCGGACAAACCCAAAAGCCGGAATCAGAAAATCTGTCTCGTAAAGAAATAGAAAAGCCTTCATCGTGTACAGTGGAAAACCGAACCTTGCTTTTTCCAAACAAACGGGTATAATAAATAACTCTTAAGCCCCTGTTAAGCATCTGAAACCGGAAGGAGACGCCGTCATGCCGCATATCAATCTCTTATCTCCCCATGTTGCCGACCTGATCGCCGCCGGCGAGGTGGTCGAGCGCCCGGCCTCGGTCATCAAGGAACTGATGGAAAACGCCTTTGACGCCGGTGCCGACCAGGTCACGGTCGAGATCCGGGACGGCGGCGCCACCATGATCCGTGTGACCGACAACGGCTGCGGC
>JAFRIV010000043.1 GCA_017432615.1 Oscillospiraceae bacterium | reverse complement strand
CCGTACCTGAAGAACCTGCGGGTGGCATCGGCCGCGTCCAAGGCGGGCAAGACCAGCTTCATCATGAACTGCAGCAAGGAGGACAACACGAACAAGTGGTATTTCGTCACGGCGACGGACCATGCCTCCCTGCCGACGCTGTCCTACGGGGAAGCCATCGACGTGACTACGGCATCCTCCCCCTGGTACGGGGCGAGGGAACTGCGCTCCCGCGAGACGGAAGTGACGGTGGACGAAGGGCACACCGTGTTCAAGATCGTCGAAGTGCACGCCGACATGAAGCCCATCGCGTATGCGGAAGGGAAATTAAATGTGGGCTGATCGTAAAACGGCACGAATCCGTTCGGTGAAAATGCAGGCATTTCCACATAGAACGGAATGTACCGTTTTCCTCTTTTCAATTTGAACCCGTGCGGGCGCTCCGCTGCTTGCTACACGTCGCAGCTGCGCTGCACTGGGCTTCAAATCGAGTTAGCCTTCGAGTGAAGAGCTGAGGTATTGCGCGGAAGGGAAGATTTCTCTTCGCGGGGAGATTTCTTTCCGCGCTGAAAAATGGTTATGTTTGTTGACAGAGTATGGGAAATCAGGTAAAATAAAACCACCCTGAAAGGGGTGGGATGAAGAGTAACACAAGGCTTGGCGGCTGTTCCTACTCTCCGAAAGGAGGGATGGACGTATGCGAATCACATTTCATGTTTGTAAGTACACGGTGACTATTATCATCATGGAAACACACAGAAAAGATCGCAATGCAAAAAACAACCGCCACTCTGCCAAGTGACGGTTGTTTTTGCGATCAATTGACCGCGTAAAGCAATCAATAACTTGAGGAGCAGCCGTTAAGCGTTACTCTTCATTTCCTATTATATGGATTTTCTAATCTTTGTCAAGGAAAATGTAAGGCATCGGGTCAAACCGGTGCTTTTTTCATGGCCAAAAGAAGGAGGATTATGACTCTTGGAGAATTAAAGAAAAGGGTGTTGGAGCTCATATTCAGTTATAGCGTCGCAGGGAGTGAGATCCCTGCGACGTATAACAATCAGGCGGATTATCTTGCCATGATCCCGGGTTTAGTCAATAACGGACAAACGGATATTGCGACAAGTACCAAACGCCTTCCGTCGTTTGCTTATCTGAAGGATCTGGAGTGCGAAGAACGGGATCACCGGTATTACTATTCTCTGCCGGAAGACTGCTGGATGCCGTTCACCGGCGGGCTGGTGTTTTCGCATGGAAAACGGTATGAACGTTTTTTTGCCTATCGGTTTGTGAACAGGACGATCGAGCTGCTGCGGGAAGCAACGGAGGATCTTGCTTTGGAATACTGGCGGTATCCGGTGATGGTAGATTCCGAGACAGATGATGATACGGAACTGGACAATACGCCGGATGTGCACCAGTGCCTGGTTTACTATGTGGCAGCCAATCTGCTGATCTATGACGATCCTTACCGATACACTGCATTTCTCAATGAGTACAAGCAGCGCATGGCAAGGCTGCGGGAACCCGTCTGGCTGGAACCGGGCCCGATTGAGAATGTATACGATATAGGGGGGCGGGAACCTCGTGCGCAAAGGCAAAGGCCTTAATAAAAAGGAGGTAACGAATTGAATAATGAGAAATACACCATCTGGGAATATCTGAAAAGCAAAGGCTTTTCCAATGTGGCTTCCGCCGCTCTCATGGGCAACATGGAGGCGGAGAGCAACTGTGTGCCGTACCGTCTGCAGGGGGACTTCACCACGGGCTATAATCGGTCTGTGGAATACACCAGACGATTGGATGCCGGCACCATCAGCAAAAATGAATTTGTGTATAACGGTCCCGGCGGGGGTGGGTACGGCCTCATGCAGTGGACGTATCCGAGCAGAAAAGCCGGGCTGTATGACCTGGCACAGGATCACTGCCTCTCCGTCGGGGATGCTTTTCTCCAGGTAGAATGGCTGACGAGAGAGCTTTGGCAGCCGGAGTACAAAGCCGTGCTGGAAGTGCTGCAGAATTCGGTAAGTATCCGGGAGTGCTCCGATGTGCTGGTGAAAAAGTTTTTGAGACCGGCAGACCAGAGCGACGCCGTCTGTGCCCACCGGGCAAAGCTGGCGAGAGAGTTCTATGACGATTTTGCCGACCTGACGGTGGAAGACCCCGACGGCCAGCCGGAGACCATGGAAGTGCCGGAAAAGGAGCTGGATCTGCTGCACCGGGCTATGGCAATCGTGATGTGCCTGCGGGAGGCGATGAATCTGTTGGAGGGATTTGACGATGAGTGATGCGATCCTGGTCGCGCTGATCACCAGCGCAGTGACGGTGCTGGGTGTCATTTTATCCAACAGCAAGACGTCTGCCGTCACCAGCAATGAGATCAAGCATCTGACGGAAGCGGTCAACAAGCACAACAACTTTGCCCAACGTATGCCGGTTGTGGAGGTGCAGATCGGGGACTTGCTGAAACGGGTGGATGCGCTGGAGAGGCGCTGACGCCTGCGGGCGGAAACACCTCACCCGCACCAGTGTGCGCACTGGAGCACCCTCCCCATGAGGGGAGGGCTTTTAGCTCCTGTTTTGAGACTTTCCCATGTGGGGAAGGCATTTCTGACGAATATCCTCACACACACCTGAAAAGTTCTGATTTATGTCAGCGTTGGAATACCGGAGAACAGTAATCCCGGCAGATATCATATAATTGTTGCGCTCCAGGTCATACTCTTTGCCTTCATCGGTGTAGTGCTGAGAGCCGTCTAATTCAATAACAGTTTTACAAGAGGGAATGTAAAAATCTGCAATATATCCACCAATGATTTTCTGACGTTTCACAATAAAGGGGAATGTCTTCAGAAAATCGTACCATAGTTTACGTTCTTCTTTTGTCATGTCTTTCCGCAATTGCTGGGCATAAGGTTTCAAATTTTTTGAGTACCAGGTATTTTTCATAGAAAGAACTCCTGAGGCCTTCCCCTCATGGGGAAGGGGGACCGTCGCTCGCGACGGTGGATGAGGTGTGAAAGCATTCCGTTTAACAATAGTATTCTAACATCTGAAGCAGTTAATAATCAATAGAGAGAATAAAATGGAGGTTTTAATGAAGAAAGAAGATATTATCCGAAAGCTGACCAGCCGGAAGTTCTGGCTGGCGGTAGCGGCATTTGTGACGGAACTGATCGTGGTGTTCCGCGGGGATGCAGAGCAGGCGGAGACGGTTTCCGCCATCATCATGGCCGGGGCAACCGTGATTGCCTACATCGTCGGAGAAGGGCTGATCGATGCAGGGAATACGCCTGCGGGCGGGAACACCTCATCCGCCCCAGTGTGCGCACTGGGGCACCTTCCCCATGAGGGGAAGGCCGATGCGGAGGGTATTCGATGTGAGTAAAGCGACGAAGACCGGTAATATTGCCGTAGTCGGCATTGCGCCGACGAGCAGCACCAAACCGACCACGTCATTAGGCGGGACAGGCACGAGTTCTGGTTCTGCTTCCGGTTCGGGCTCAACTTCAACCAAAACGAGTTATAAGAGCACGAGCAGCACCTCAGTGAAAAGCGGGAGCACGGGGAGTGCAGCGGGTTCTGCCGGGTTGGAGACGGAGAAACCGTCCTATGATGAAAAGTTTTATGCCGCTTTCGCACAGGGTGTGCCGGCAAGCACCAATGCGGGAGAGCTGCAGGCAAACAGTAAGGCGAAGGGTGCCGTGCAGGATGTGATGGACCGAGTTAAGGGCGATGTCACCAAATGGAATGTGCTGCCGGTGGACCCGGTGGATATCGGGCAGCAGAAGATGGAGCTGGCTGCCAGAGAAAATATGGACAAGGCAAGGGCCGTCAAAGCCATTGACTATGGGGTGGCGAAAGGCGTTAGTGATCTGAGCCGGAATCTGGATGACAGCAGAGCGCTTTTCCAGACGCAGCGCAATCAGGTGGATGCGGATGAGGCCAAAGCCCTGGACAATCAGGTCTTATATGCCGAGGCGCGGGGAGACCGCGGGGGCATCGGCATGGCGCAGTACGGCGGTATTCAGAATACGGCGGCAAATAATCGGGCGGCTGTGAATGCGGCGGAAGTCAAGCTGCAGACGGATACCCAAAGACAAATTGCTGATTTGCGGGCACAGGGGGAATTCGCCAAAGCCGACAAAGTGCTGGAGATCGGCAGCAAGTATCTGACGGAATTGCAGAATCTGGAAAAGTGGGCCAAAGAGCAGAACGTCGGGGTGCAGGAGTTCAATGCCAAGATCCAGGAGTGGCAGAATGAATATTCCCTTGACCTGAGCAAATACCTGACGGACACGGAACTGAAAGTCTCCGATCTGGCAGGGGCGTTTGCCGACGGGGCGGAGACGGCGAAGCAGCGGAATGCGGTGGCCGACCGATATGCTGCAGGAGGGAAGGCGATGATGGCGGCAGGTATCGTCCCCAGCCAGAGCCAGCTGGAATCTATGGGCTGGACACCAGAACAGTATTGGATCTACAAGATGGCAAACGGGGGATAAGGCGTTTGCCTTTGGTGCAGTGGTATGGTACGGAAGGGAAGTTAGTCCCTCACGGGGAGATTTCTTTCCGCGCTGCGTCGAAATGGCACATCCTGTCTGCCGTCAGTGCATGCACTGACGGGAAAGACATTCTATGCCATTTCTCCTTTTTCAAATCAAACCCATACGGGCGCTGCGATGCTCGTCTACTACTTCGCATCTTCGCTGTATTGGGCTTTGATTTGATTTACGCTTAGAACAATCGGAAAGAATTAAGAATGAAAAAACAGCAGGCGATTTGCCTGCCGTTTTTTTGATGGAGGGTTGAAGAAATGCAAAGCAAATACGGCATTGAGATCCCGGAAGGGTCGCATTATACGGTTTACAAACTGACAGATCCCGATCGGAAGGTGTATATCGGGTGTACCGGGCAGCCGGTAAAACGGAGGTGGCAGAGAGGCAGAGGGTACAACAGCAACGTGCCGATCCGCAGGGCAATCGATGTTCTCGGCTGGGATGCGTTTGAGAAACGGATCCTCTGCGAAAACCTGACAAGAGAAGGCGGTGAAAAGCTTGAAAAATGGTTTGTGGAATATTATGACAGCATGGACCCGGAAAAGGGCTATAACAGGGTGACCGGCGGTGCACGGAAGGGTTCAAAGATGAGTGACGCTACAAAACGGGTTGGCAGCGAATCAAAAATCAGAAAATATAAAGAAGATCCTTCTTTTAAGAAAAGATTAGGGGAAGCTGCAATTCGCAATTGGAAGGATGAGGACTACAGGCGAAGGGTTTGCAGAAAACACCGGGAAACACTTGATAATGATCCCTCGGTTCGGGAGCGTCTGAGAGAGGCTGCAGAGAGAAAATGGGAGGACCCTGAGTTGGCAGTAAAATATCAGAAAGGCATGGAAAAACGGTACTTGGATCATCCGGAAGTAAGAGAGAAAATAAGCATGCAGATGCGGGAATATCTTTCTCATCCGGAGAACAGGAAATTTGCAACATCCTGTTCGCGACCCAAGCCTGTTCTCTGCATTGAAACAGGTGAATATTATCCGTCGCAGAAAAATGCGGAGGAAACAACCGGTTTTTATAATGTTCATAAAGCCTGCGCAGGCAGGCACCGGACCTGCGGCGGGTATCACTGGCGCTATCTGACAGAAGAGGAAATAATACGCTATTTTGGAGGCGCCTGAATTATTTTCGGAATGATCGGAGGGAAACGGTAATTTTTCTTGATTGACGGGCATCATAAACTATGATAAAATTCATCGATACGGCATTTATTTCTTTGCCGTATGGACGTTGTTATAAAAAGGAGTTGTTTATCCTACATGGATGATGGCAGTCGAATGCCTTGGGTGATCGCAGTCATGCTGCTGCTTGCAGCGGCCTACTTTGCCGTGGCGGAAACAGCGCTTGCTTCTGCATCCCGGCCAAAGCTGAAGGTGCTCTCAGAAAGCGGAAACCGGAAAGCGCAGGATGCGCTGGATGTTCTGGAGCAGTTTGATAAGGCGATCACCACAATCCTGATCGGGACGAATATTACGCATCTCTCTATCGCCTCAATGGTCACCGTCGCCGTGACGAAGCGCTGGGGGCTGAATGCCGTTTCAATCAGTACGATTCTTACCACGCTGGCAGTTTTCTTCTTCGGCGAGATGCTGCCCAAAAGCATAGCGAAAAAATACGCCGAAAGTGCATCATGCTTATGCGCAGGGTCGCTGAAAGGATTCATGACAGTCTTTTCCCCGCTGTCCGGTGCACTCACGGTGATCGGGGAAAAGGTTTCCCGTATCGTGAAAGGGGAACCGGAACTCTCCGTCACAGAAGACGAACTCTATGATATCATTGAGGATATGACAGAAGAGGGTACCCTGGATGAAGAACAGGGAGATCTGATCTCTTCTGCGCTGCAGTTCGGGGATCTGACGGCGGAGAGCATCCTCACGCCGCGGGTGGATCTTGTTGCGTTGGATGTTTCAAGCCCGCTGGAAGAGATTCTGAATACGATCCGATCCTGCAATCACAGCCGTCTGCCGGTCTATGACGGAACGGTGGACCATGTGATCGGCATTCTCTCCATCCGTACCTTTATCAAAACGTACCTGCGGCTCGGCAATGAGACCGATGTTCGCGCTCTTGTGGATGAGCCTTTCTTTGTGCATCAGAGTACCAGCCTGGATGAACTGCTGCCTCTTATGACAAAAAACAGGCAGAGTGTCGCTATCGTGACGGACAACTACGGCGGGACGCTCGGGCTGGTTTCCGTGGAAGATATTCTGGAAGAGATCGTCGGAGATATCTGGGATGAGGACGACGTAGTGGAGGAAGCCATCGTACCGTTGGGCAGCCACAGTTTTTCCGTCGACGCGGATGAGCATGTCAGTGATGTTTTCGAGGAGATCGGCTTTAAAGATCCGGAAGATGATGAGGAACTTGTGGACACGGTCCTGGGAGCCTGGGCCTTTGAACAGTTCGGCGCGATCCCGTCAGAAGGGGACAGCTTTTCCTATCATAATCTGACGGTCGCTGTGGAGAAAATGGATCATAACCGTATTTTGCGCCTGAAGCTCACGGTTTCTCCGGAAAAAGCGGAGGGGGGTGAGGCGTCATGACGGTATTTCTCGTCGGGGCAGGGATCCTGCTCTGCCTTGTGTTTTCAGCTTTCTTCTCCGCGTCCGAGATGGCGTATTCCTCCTGCAATGCGCTTCGCCTGGAAAACCTGGAGGAAGAAGGTTCCCGCCCTGCCAAAACGGCACGCTTCATTACCGGACATTTTGATTTTGCCCTGAGCACGATCCTGATCGGCAACAACCTGGTCAACATTGCCGGATCCTCCCTGGCATCCGTGCTGCTGCTTCTGGCTCTCGGAACACAGAAGGGGGAGAAGTACGCGTGGATCGCCACCGCGGTGATGACGGTGCTTGTGATCCTCTTCGGAGAGACCATCCCGAAGATCACGGCAAAAAAGAATGCCAATCGTTTTGCCTTGCGCTTTGCCTATCTTGTGCGGGGGCTGATGGTGGTGTTTGCCCCGCTGGTGTGGGTCGTGCTGCTGCTGGTCCGCCTGATCTCCATTCCCTTCCGGGGAGAAGCACAGGAAGAAGATCCCGAAGCCGCGGTGGAGGAGCTTCAGAACATTATTGAGACGGCTGAAGATGAAGCTGTCCTGGATGAAGACCGTTCCGAACTGGTGCGTTCCGCCATTGATTTTTCGGAGATCATGGCTTCAGAAGTAATGACCGCAAGGGTGGATCTGGTTGCGCTGGATATCGAAGACTCCTGGGACGATCTCCTGGAGAAGATCGAGCAGTCGCCTTACTCCCGCCTGCCTGTGTATGAGGGCAGCATTGACAATATCATCGGTGTGCTGTATCTGAACCGTTTTCTCAAAGCCATGACGGAAAACCGGCATACCGAAATGCGTTCCTTCCTGATGCCGCCGGTTTTTGTTTATAAAACAATGAAGCTTCCGGACGTGCTCAACCGCCTGCGGAAAGAAAAGCAGCATCTGGCAATCGTTTCCGACGAGTACGGCGGAACACTGGGCGTCGTTTCCATGGAAGATGTCCTGGAACAGATCGTCGGAGAGATCTGGGATGAAACAGACCAGGTGGAGCAGGAAGTCGTACAGCGCACGGAGAATGAATTTGAAGTGGACGGAGATATGACGATCTCCGACTTTTTGGAGCTGACAGGCATTCACGAAGAGGATTTTGAGGCTGAGAGTGAGACTGTCGGCGGCTGGACGGTGGAACGTTTTGGCGAATTTCCACGGGTAGGGGATCATTTTTCCTATGAGAACCTGACGGTTACGGTTCTCGCCATGGACGGCCGCCGCGTGGAAAAAGTGCTTGTTCGTCTGGATAACGGACAGGATCAGGATAAAGAAACCCGAAATGGAAAACCATAAGACAGATACCCTTTTTCATGTGATTTAAGAAGGAGGAAACAGCAACATGGCAAGAGACTACAAGGGCGAAAGCCAGAAAGCAGAAAAACAGGGCTCCGGAATCGGCGGAGGGCCTGCAGGGTCATCCGGCGGCTATTCCGGCCGGCCGGGCGGAGGACAGAATCCCCCCAACAACAAACGGCCTTCCAGTGTCCCGCGGCCGGGTACAAGGCCCCAGGATCAGCAGGAGCGCGTCGGCTCAAACGGCACGCAGAACCGCAATGCAGGTTCCGGCATGCTGCTGGCAGGGCTGGCTTATCTGCTGCTCGGAAAGAGAAGCGACGGCCGGCGCGCCGGCGGGCTGAGCAATATTATCCGCATAGCGGTCATAGTCTTTATCGCGCTGACGCTGTTTCGCTCCTGCTCCGGCACAACGTATGATGCCGGGCTGAACAGCTACAACCAGAATACTTCCGGGCAGACGGTGATCGCCACCGCTGCACCGACGCTGCCGCCTACACCGCGGCCGACGGCTGCGCCCACCTCGGCCCCCACCGTCGCGCTAACCCCGCAGCCTGCGCAGGCTCCCTCTTTCACAGGCGGCAACAGCTACTCGGGCAGTTATGCCAACAACAGCTATTTCTTCGGGAATAACAACAGTTTCGGCAGCAGCACTTCCGGCGGTACGGGCTTTGACCTGGCCTCCCTCTTCGGCGGGTACGGCAACGTGAACAGCGGAGCCTACACATCCTCCAACTGGTCAAACGCCGGCAACACCGGCAGCCTGGACAACGGCGTGGTGAACGGTGCCAGAGCAAAATATACCACCCTTCTCGGGAACGGGAGGGATACCGTTACGATCATGGTGTATATGTGCGGCACGGATCTGGAATCCAACTATTCCATGGCCACAAAAGACCTTCAGGAGATGGCCAACGCCCTCATTGCGGATAACGTCAATCTCATTGTTTACACCGGCGGCTGCACCGGATGGAAAAATAATCTGGTCAGCAGCAGAACGAACCAGATTTATAAAATCGAAAACGGAGGGCAGTTCCGCCAGCTCAACAGCGACGTCGGCAATAAGCCGATGGTCACACCGACCACCCTTACCGAATTCATCCAGTTTTGTGCCCGCTACTATCCGGCCAACCGCAACATGCTGATCTTCTGGGATCACGGCGGCGGTTCCATCTCCGGTTATGGGTATGACCAGAAGTTCAAGAGCTCCGGCTCGATGACGCTTGACGGGATCGATGAAGCACTCAGCAACGGCGGTGTGCGGTTTGATGTGATCGGGTTCGACGCCTGCCTGATGGCAACGGTGGAAACGGCTCAGATGGCCTCCAAATACGGAGATTATCTGCTGGCTTCGGAAGAATCCGAACCGGGTATCGGCTGGTACTATACCGACTGGCTTACGCTTCTCAGCAGAAATACCTCCACACCGACGCTTACTCTCGGCAAACAGATCGTAGATGATTTTGTAAGTCAGTGCGCCCGCCAGTGCGCCGGACAGGATACCACCCTTTCCCTTACGGACCTCGCGGAGTTCTCTTATACGGTGCCCCCGCTTCTTAACAAATGGGCAGATGCAACGGTTTCCGCCATGCAGACGGATTATAAATCGGTATCCCGCGCACGCGGCAATGCCAAAGAATTTGCCGCCAGCTCCCGCATCGACCAGGCGGACCTGGCCAGCATCTGCTATAACCTGAATAATGATTCCTCTCTCGCGCTGGCGAAGGCATTGACCGGTGCCGTGAAATACAACAAGACGTCTTCCACCGTGCGCAATGCCTACGGCCTTTCCATTTATTTCCCGTATCGCAGCGTCTCCTCCGTGAAGAAGGCCACCAGCACCTATTCCAAACTCGGCATGGACGCCAATTACTCCCGCTGCATCCAGGCATACGCCACTTATGCCTCCTCCGGGCAGGCTTCCTCCTACAGCAGCGGCTACAACTCCGGCCTCGGCTCCCTTCTGTCCGGATACGGCAGCACGGGGGGCAGCAGCGGCTACGGAAGTTCTTCTTACAGCACATCGTATGATACCACGGATCTGATCTATGCCCTGCTGGGACAGATGATGTCCGGGCGAAGCCTCGGCAATGTAGAGGGGCTGACGGAAGAGAATGCCGATTTCATAGCGGAAACCTTCAACAGCGGTACGCTGGATGCGCGCAGTGTAGCCGAGTATGTTTATGAGAATACCTTTGATGCCGCAGCGCTGAACTGGCAGCCCGGTGAGGACGGCGTTTTGGAAATGAACCTGCCCCGGAGCCAGTGGGATCTGATCTCTGAACTGAAGCTGAGTGTATTCCGCAACGACGGCAAGGGATTTATCGACCTCGGGCTGGATCTCTACGAAGGGTTCTTTAAGGAAAACGGCGCCCTGATCGGGGAGTACGACGGCGGCTGGCTTGCTGTCAACGGCCGGGAAGCGGCCTATTATCAGCTCCTGACCATGGCGGCGGATGACGGAACGCTGGTCACGCTCGGCCGTGTGCCCTGCCTCTATAACGGCGAGCGGGCAAATCTGCTGATCGAGATCGTCAAAGATGAACCGGCTGTGGTGGGCGTCTGCTATGACTATCAGAATGATGCGGATATCCTGACGAATGCCAAAACGATTACGGAGTACAACGCTTCCGATACCGTTACGCTGATCGCCGACTACTATACTTATGATAATGTGTATGAGAATACCTATCGCATCAGCGATGAATTCACGGTAGGCGACGGTCTGTCGGCAGACTTTATGCTTGCTGCTGACAGAGATGAACTCAATGCGTGCTATCGCCTGACAGACTTCTATGGAAACCAGTTCTGGACGCCTGTCATGAGCAACGCGGCGTGATGATCTGACGGGGAGGCCGGGGTTCCGGCCTCCCGTTTCAACGAAGTGAGGTTTTTCGAATGAATGCGATAAAAAATTTTTTCCAGACGATCCTCTGGGTATTTATAGCTGTGGCAGCGGCAGGTGTGCTGCTGCTCACTTTTTTAACCGTGACCGAGTATCAGCCCGAGGCAACGGAAAATGTTGAGATCACCGGGACCGCTGCCGGCGAAACGGTTCCTCTCGGGAGGCCGCTCTCCATACTCAGCTGGAATGTGGGCTTCGCGGCTTTGGGCAAGGATGCCGACTTCGTTATGGACGGCGGCGGAAAGGCTCCGAAAGCCGGCGAAGAGACCGTAACGGAAAACCTGAACGGCATGCAGCGTGTAATGGAGCGGGAAAAGGCAAGCCTTATACTCCTGCAGGAAGCCGACATTCGTTCTTCCCGTTCCTATGGAAAGGATTTTCGCAAATGGTTTTCCAAAGCACAGAATTCCTTTGCGCTCAATTATTCCTGCCCGTTTGTGCCTTTTCCCTGGCCGCCATTCGGCAGGGTCAATTCCGGGCTGTTGACGGCATCCGACTATGATATGGCGGAAGCTGTGCGTGTTTCTCTGCCCTGTCCTTTCTCCTGGCCGCTCCGTACAGCCAATCTGAAGCGGTGCCTTCTGGTGAGCCGCCTTCCTGTGGAGGGGAGCGACAGAGAACTTGTGCTGATCAACCTTCATCTGGAAGCCTATGACAGCGGGGAGGGGAAAATTGCCCAGACGGAGCAGCTGAAGGCCTTCATGCAGCAGGAATATGAAAAAGGCAATTACGTCTTTGCGGCAGGGGACTTCAACCAGGTCTTTCCGGATACGCTTTCCGTCTATCCCAATACCCATCCGGATAATTGGAAAGTCGGTTCTCTGGAAGCGGGCAGCATTCCGGAAGGCTTTGTTTTCGCCTGTGATCCTTCCACCCCGACATGCCGTCTGCTCAATCAGCCGTATGATCCCACGGATACCTTGAATACCCAGTATTATGTGATCGACGGGGCAATTCTTTCCCCCAACATCGTGCTGGAAGAGGTCAAAACGCTGGATGAGGGCTTTGTCTATACCGACCATAATCCCGTCCGGTTTACCGTTTCTCTTTCACAGGGGAGAGAATGAGGAAAGAATCAGGGTTGCACCTGAGCAGCCGCCATGTTATAATTTTGTTAATGATATAGCGAAACCGGGGTGTCGATGGTATGGAACGCAATACAAAGATCATCGCTGTTGCAGGCAAAGGCGGTGTCGGGAAAACCAGTATTTCCGCAGCCTTTGTTCGTCTGCTGACGGAAGAATATCCGGATAAACGGATCCTTGCCATCGATGCCGATCCTGCCGTGGGGCTTTCCACAGCGCTCGGGGTCGAGGTAAAAGAGACCCTGGATGACATCCGGAAGGGCATTGTGCAGTCGGTGGAAAACGGCGCACAGCGGGAGGCGATTGAAATGCTCAGCGAAGCGCGCTACCGCATTTTTGACACGATGGTCGAGCAGCAGAAGTTTTCTTTTCTGGCCATCGGCCGCCCGGAGACGGCCGGATGCTACTGCAAGGTAAATGCCTATTTAAAAGAAGTCATCAACCTTTTGAGCCATGACTTTGATTATGTCGTGATTGACGGGGAGGCGGGAATCGAACAGATCAACCGCCGTGTCATGGAAAAGGTGACGCATCTTGTCCTGATCACCGACCCCAGCCGGAAAGGCACGCAGGTGATCGAGACCATCCGCCGCGTCGCGGACGATCTTGTGATGTATGACCGCTGCGGTGCCGTTATCAACCGTGTAACGGATCCCTCCCTGATCGACTATATCCATGTGGAAGGCACGGAGATCCTTGCCGTGATCGCGGCGGATTCGGCCCATGCCGCCAACGATATCCGGGGGCGTACGGTTTTCGATCTGCCGGAAGATTCTCCGGTCATGCAGGGGGCGCGCGAAGCCCTGAAAAAGCTTGATCTGCTTATGCGTACCGTTATGAAAGCTGATCCTGTCGATCCTGCGCTCTGCGGGTTCGATGATGAATCGTGCATGTAAGGGAATAATAAATATCAAAGGAGAAACACCATGAAATATTTCGGCGGATGCGACGTAGGGTCAACCTACACCAAGGCAGTGATTATCGATGAAACCGGTAAGATCTGTGCGGATACCACGCTGAAAAGCAAGATCAATGCGGAAGTCAGCGCACGTCTGGCTATGGAAGAGGTGCTCGGCAAGGTGGGATTGAAGTCTTCCGAAGAGCTTGCCTATCTGATCGGCACCGGCTACGGGCGCAATAAGGTGCCATTTGCGGATGAAAACATTTCGGAGATCTCCTGTCATGCTATGGGCGTGCATGTCACAGATCCCACCGTTAAAGCCATC
The DNA here is from genome assembly GCA_017432615.1 of Oscillospiraceae bacterium. GTDB lineage: Bacteria > Bacillota > Clostridia > Oscillospirales > Oscillospiraceae > Limivicinus. The sequence continues at coordinate 7,344 of JAFRIV010000043.1, read as the reverse complement.
ATCGATATCGGCGGGCAGGATGTCAAGGGCATCTCTGTCGATACGGACGGCACCGTGAAAAATTTTGCCATGAATGACAAATGCGCAGCCGGTACAGGGCGTTTTTATGAGGCGATGGCACGGTCCTTTGAAATGAGCCTGCCGGAGTTTTCCAACCTTTCCCTGACGGCAAAGAATGTCATCCCCATCACGGCTCAGTGCACGGTGTTTGCCGAGTCGGAAGTGATCACGCTGGTGGGTGAAAACAAGCCGATGGATGAGATCGCTGCCGGCATCCAGATGGCCGTTGCAAAACGATGCTTCGTCATGGCAAAGAAGGCCGGGGCAACCGATTCCATCACCCTGACGGGCGGCTGTGCCAAAAATGCCGGTCTGAAACAGGCGATAGAACGCGTTTTGAAGCTCAAAGTGATCGACCTGAAGACCGACCCGCAGCTGATGGGGGCTCTTGGCGCTGCAGAATACGCACGCCAGAAAGGCCTTGCCAAAGTCTGACAGAAATAGAGAAAGGGGCTTGTTATGAGTAAGTTTATCAAAATCCTGTTCAGCATTCTGCTGAAGGTCGTTCTGATCCTCACCATTGCCGTCGGGGTGCTGTTTGTCGTCTATTTCTGGAATCTGGACCAGAAGCTTCTCGGATGGGTATATAAAATGGTCAACCGGATCTCTGACAGGAAGAAGCAGGACATCAAATCCTGATGGAGCTCTATCATTCGATCATTCGGGATGTGCCCTCCCATCTGGGGTCCTCAAAACCGAAGCGCTATGACTATCTTGCTCAGCGTGCATGGGAGGAGGCGGATTCCTTTGAACTGGTCATGGCGCGGGAGAGCGCCTGTGAGCTCGGCGGAGACAATCAGCCGGCAGTCAACTTTACCTGTGTTACCACTTCTGCAGAGCTTGTAGACAGGGATGAGATCCTCGTCTGCGGCCCGGATCTGGCCGAACTGCCGGCAAATGCCCCGTTTGCCCGTATCTCCCTTCTGCGCGTGGGGGATATTGAGAGCGATGACGACGACACGGAACAGGCTTTCCGCGCCATCCGGAATATGGATTTTGTCAAATATCATATCTTCCCGAAGGGGTATATGATCCGTACGAGCAGTGAAAGCCATCGCGAACAGGTGCGCATCAGCAGGGAGGCAGTCCGGAAAGGCATCTGCTTTGAACGCATCGGTGATACGTTTATCCGCCGGTATAAGCAGGATGAGAATATCCTTGCCGCCAGGGTGATTTTTGTCACGGCAAAGGATGCCGATTACAGTGCTCTTCTGCAGTCGGCAAAACAGGTCAGCCTGATCACGAAGGGCCTCACAAAAATCCTGGAAGGCATGTCGACGGACTGCTCCGTCTGCTCTCTGAAACCGATCTGCGACGAAGTGGAGGGGATGAAGGAACTACATTTCGGCAAGGAAAAACATACAACGGAGTGATTAATCTATGCATGATCCGGAATTTCATTCTCACGAACAGGCTTCCGCCCATTCTGCGGCAGAACTGCAGGCCCTCCTGAAGTATATGGCGGATCATACCAGCCATCATGCCGAGGAACTGCATGAGCTGGCGCACAGCGCACCGGAGGCGGCGCAGGTGCTGCTTCACGATGCCTGTGACTGCCTGCAGTCCGGCGTTGTAAAAATGGAGGAAGCCCTGAAACTGCTGAAAGGAGAGTGAGACGCCATGTGTCTCTCTACCGTCTACAACGAAAAGCATGAGATGCTTGCCAGAAATGTGGCAAGTGTCAAGGCGGAAAAGGGCAGGATCATTTTCATCGATATCATGGGCATCCCGCTTACCGTGGCGGGGGAGATCGAGAAAGTGGATCTGATGGAAAATGAGATCCTGATCCGTCAGGCGGAAGAAAAAACAGCATAAAGAAGCAGGCCGTGCGTTTTTAAAGCGCATGGTCTGCTTCTCTTTTCCCTATCGTTTTTATCGTCAGGGGAGGATCTGATAAAGCCAGTAGTTTTCTTCCAGGGGGTTGCGCTCCGGGATGCTGTACAGCAGCTTCAGGTGCTCGTTTTCCACCCCTTCTGCGCAGGAGAGATAAAACAGATCCTCTCTCCCCGGAAACTGCGTCTGCACTTCCGATACCAGGTCCTCCGCATCCAGCACGGGATATTCCGCGCCCCATACGTGGAACGTATAGGGGTTTTTCGTGTCTGCGCTCCATACGGTGATGTCCTGCCGGTCACTGGCGGTGTAGGCAGTAACGGAGGGCGTCAGATAGTGCTCCTTTACAACAAGCGTGCTCCCCTCCGGCAGGTTGTCGCGGATATAATCCGCGGTAGGCTTGCTGCCGGAAAACGGCTGGCTGAGGTCATATTTCACCGCGTTGAATACCTTTTCGCAGGTCAGCAGCAGAGCCAGGGCCAGCAGGATGCCGGAAATACTCCGTATGCTTTTTTCATCCAGCGTGGCAAACACGGTCCAGACCAGGAAGATCAGCATCAGGAAATAACACACCATCATATGGTATCCGCCGGCATAGATAAACAGCCGCACCCCCAGCGCAAAGCCGAAGCCGCACAATCCCACCAGAAATATCCCGAAAGATCCGCTCCAGGCACGGCAACGAGAAACCGCTGTCACCAGCGCCAGCAGGAGCAGGAAGAAAACCAGCAGCAGCAATGTTTTTCCTGTCACCGGGCCGATCTCCGCCTCGCAGACGTAATGGCCCCATACGGTCTCTTCCAGATCGTAAATGCTGTTGAGGATTGTCTGCGGATCGAAATTCAGCTTCTCCAGCAGAGAGGACGCCGTGGAATCCACAAATTTCGGCACATCGGATCGCTGATGCAGCTCAAAAGCTGTCGCCAGGGCACTCAAGCAGGGGAGAAGAATACCGCAGAACAGCTTTCCGTCTTTCCGTCTGTCCTTCATCCACTGCAGGAACAGCTCCAGCACCAGCCCTCCCGCAAACCCGGCCAGAATGATGTGGCTCTGAAACAGCAGCGCGATCAGGGTGCCGTACAGAAGGCTTTTTTTCGTTCTGTCCGGCCATAAGATCGCCAGCAGAAGGATCAGCAGCGTGATCACGCAGTACGTCCGCGGCATGACAGGGCTGTTATAGCAAAAAGCAAAGCTGAACAGCGTGAGGATACGGAGGGGGAGCGGGAAGGGGGCTTTCCAAAGCAGCAAGGCTGCCGAGATCCCCATGAAAACAAGGCTGATCCCGCCGAAGTATCGATAGGATAGACCCAGCTTCGCAAACGGACGGATGATCAGAAACCACAGGCAGGGATGCCCTTCAATGCAGAGATCTGCGAACAGTTCCCCTAAAGTGGTATTACGGGCAAGCGTCCAGGCCTGCGCTTCGTCACGGAAGGCTTCATGCCGGGTCAGGATCAAGAGATGAAAAGCAAGGTACGCAGCAAGAAGCAGCACGTAAAAAACACTTCTCGCGATTTTGCGTTCATTCCTGTGCATTACAGTTCCTCCTGTAGGATAATCCGCTGGAAATCGTATCATTATTAAATCGCTTTGTCAAATAAAAAAAGGTTGACATTTGCGTTCCGCTCCGCTATAATACACAGGCAAAACAAAGAAGGTTCGGTATCCGCCGTCCTCACCCGGCAGCAAAATGGCTCGCCGCGGTCAATATGGCAGGTTCTTCCGGGGAGGAAGAATGTGTTTGTGCGCGGATGCTGTTCTTCCGTGCATTTTTCTTTTTTCGGAGGTGTTTGAAATCGCAAACGATACTCATCAAGTCAATGAGGAAATTCTTGACAGTGAAGTTCGCCTGATCAGTGAAGACGGTGAGCAGCTTGGTATTATGTCTTCTGCAGAGGCTCTGAGGATCGCTGAAGAGCATGAGATGGATCTCGTCAAGATTGCGCCCAATTCCAACCCGCCCGTCTGCCGCATTATGGATTACGGAAAATTCCGTTTTGAACAGACGAAAAAAGAGAAGGAAGCAAAAAAGAATCAGCATGTCATTGACATCAAAGAGATTCGAATGGGGCCGAGTATTGGGGAAAACGACTTCAATACCAAACTGAAAAACGGAATGAAGTTTCTCAACGATGGAGACAGGCTGAAGGTTTCTGTCCGTTTTCGCGGCAGAGAAATGGCCCACACGGAGATCGGCGAGGCCCTGCTGAAGGATTTTGCTGAGAAATGTGCGGAAGTTGCGGTGCTTGATAAGGCCCCGAAGCTGGAAGGGCGGAATATGACCATCTTCCTTTCACCCAAACCGGTCACGCCGCCGAAAAAGCCCGCAAAACCCAAGCAGCCGAAGCCCCAGGCTCCGGCAGATGAAGTTGCTGAATAATATTTTAGAAGGAGATACCATTATGCCGAAACTGAAGACACACAGTGGCGCGAAAAAGAGATTCAGTCTCACCAAGACCGGGAAAGTAAAGCGCGCCCATGCTTTTAAGAGCCACATCCTCACCAAAAAGGACACGAAGCGTTGCCGCCGTCTGCGCAGCGGTACTTTGGCAGACGTTACCAACGAAGCAACCATCAAAAAAATGATCCCTTACAAATAAGGGCAGACGGTATATAGGAGGAATATTCAATGGCAAGAGTGAAAGGCGCAATGATGACCCGCAAGCGCAGAAACAAGGTTCTGGGTCTGGCTAAAGGTTACTGGGGTAACAAATCTCGTCACTTCAAGATGGCGAATGAGCAGCTGATGAAGTCCGGCCGTTATGCCTACATCGGCCGCAAACAGAAGAAGAGAGAATTCCGTCAGCTCTGGATCACGCGTATCAGCGCAGCGTGCAAGGCAAACAGCATGAACTACTCCACGTTTATGCACGGGCTGAAGCTCGCCGGCATCGATATGAACCGCAAGATGCTCTCCGAGATGGCGATTCATGATCCTGGTGCTTTCACCTCTCTTTGCAACCTCGCAAAGGAGCAGAAAGCCTGATTTCAGGAAGTGATAAGGGGCATCCGAAACCGGATGCCCCTCCGGAAAAAACTCTTGACAAACAAGAGGGAAACGGCTATAATAGCACTCGCGTTTAGCGGGATTGTGTAAAGGTAGCACAGCGGACTCTGACTCCGTATGTGAGGGTTCGAATCCTTCTCCCGCTGCCATATTAGGTAGGTTATTTTGATAGAATAACCTACCTAAACTTTTTGCCCATAAATGCAAAGAAATAGCCGAAAACCAGCTATTTCCTCGCATTTCTCGCTTTGAAATTCATTTTTCTCTCGGTCGCCCGTCATTTCGAGCGGCCGATTTTTTGCTTTCTGCGGCCTTTTCTAGCCCTTGCTCCCCGAGAAATCGTTCACTTTCAGGGGCAATCGTTCACTTTGCCGGGCAATTGTTCACTTAGTTTACATAATTCAACAAAGGATCCCTGAGATCTGGTGTGCAATTATATCTACTTGCTCTTCCGTATTGTCCATTCCCAATGTCACTCTGATGGTGCCGTGTGCATAATCATCAGATACATCAATGACCTGAATAACATGAGAAAGCACCGCGTCTTTTGAGTCGCAGGCGGAGCCTGTAGCGACTGCTGTGCCCATCAGATCCAAACGATGCAAGAGAGCTTCTCCATCGGCGCCCTTAAATGAAAGGCTCAGGCTCCCTGGAATTCTGTAACGGCTTCCATTTACGAGAAAGTCAAGATCTAGTGAATTTAGTTTAGAGATTAGTCGATCAGAGAGTCTGGTGAGATACTCTGTTTCCTGAGATAAATGGTCAATGTGCTCTTTTAGCGCAACAGCCATGCCGACAATACCGGCCACATTTTCCGTGCCGGCACGCATGCCTCGCTCCTGGCCTCCCCCGTCGAGTAAAGGAACAAGCGGAGTTCCGTTGCGAATGTACAAGAACCCAATCCCTTTTGGCCCATTAAACTTGTGAGCCGAGGCGGATAGCATGGGGGCTCATATGAACACCAACACAACTACAGAGCTGCAACTCGTTCCAATCGAGAAGCTGGTGCCCTATGCAAACAATGCCCGCACCCATTCCCCGGAGCAGATCAAAAAGCTGCGTTCCTCTCTTCGAGAATTTGGATTTATCAATCCTGTCATTATCGACCGTGACTATGGCGTAATTGCTGGTCACGGTCGTATTCTTGCTGCCCAGGAAGAAGGCCTTGATAAGGTCCCCTGTGTGTTTGCCGACCATCTTACCGAAGCTCAGAAGAAAGCATGCTTGTTTTTTTATGTCTCTGTTCGGCCGGATTGCTGCTTGCCAACAAACTCCGAAGGCGTTTTCCCGTACTCCTTCCGAAAACATCTGTTGAAATAACTCGCGTCTAAAAAGCCGCATTCGTAGGCGATTTCCGCGATAGTTTTGGTATCCCCTCGCTTTAGCGCTTCCGCAGCTTTCTGTAAACGGATTTTCACCAGATAGCGGACAGGCGTCGTTCCGAGGACCCTTTGAAACAGACGAAGGCACGAGCTGACGCTGATATTGGCGCTGTCTGCGATGTTCTCAATCGTGATGACGGAATCGTAGTTCTGCTCGATATAAGACAGAGCTTTCTTGATACGTAGTTCATCCCGACGGTATTTTTCGGAATCACGGAACTCCACTTCCATCTCTGCCGCATGATTACAAAGAAGACTGAATGCCATGCCAAGGCAAAAACGAACCTGCAAAAGATAATCTTTCTTATCGTATGCTCCATAATCCCATGCGAGGTCAGCCAGCCGCAAAATCTCCTTTTGCCACGGCACGGAGGGAATCAGTCTCACAAACGGCAGACTATGGTTCTGCAGAATCGGCTCCACATACTCTGTCCACGCGAGCTCCTGTTCTCTCGCTATGACGTCGGGGCTGAATACCAGGGCGTGCTGATGCCCGGTAAGAGTCTGGAGCGATGCCGCATGCAAGACTCCGCGATTCGAAAAATAGCCCTCACCGGCCCGCAGGGAAAACTCTTTCCCGGCGATCCGCACATGGACGCAGCCTTCTGTGATGATGACGAATTCAAACTCGTCATGCCAATGATAAGGGACGCTGACAACTGTCAGGTCATCGTCAAAGAATGCGATGGGAAATTGGGATGAACCGTAGCTAAGCAATTCCTTCCCGTTTTCATCAACCCGGTCCGTTGAATACGATAGAGCCATTGTGTTACATTCTCCTTGAGTTTGACGAAATAGTCCTATAAAACGAATAATAATGGCTATTAAATCCTATACATAAGCCCATTCTATACGATATAATCATAGTCGTCAAGATTGTGATTCGGAGGATGTGGACAGTGGGTTCTTTGCTGTTGGCTGTTATTTAGTGGCTACTGCAGCAGCTGAAAAGTCAAGTAGTATGGGACAATTCAGCTATTTTATGGTACAATAGGTGCAAGGAAAAGCTACTATTTCCATCAAAAACCTTGCACCAGGAGGCCATGATGTATAAGCGCCATT
>JAFRIV010000042.1 GCA_017432615.1 Oscillospiraceae bacterium | reverse complement strand
CACGTTGTATATCATCATTTATGACGTTGGTACCAGCAATGTGAAAACCGGTCTCTTTGACATCGATTCTGAGGTACGCCTTGTGGCCGGCGCCTCGGCCTCTTATGGGCTTACGATCCTGGATAACGGCGGCGCCGAGCAGGATCCGGAAGAGTGGTGGGCCTCCCTGTGTTCCACCACGCGCGAGCTGTTTCGCAAAACGGATGTCAGCCCCGGGGATGTTCGGGGCATGGCCTTCTGCTCACAGATGCAGAGCACGGTTCTCGTCGATGAACACGGCACCGCGCTCCGACCCGCGATGAACTATCTTGATCAGCGGGGCGTCAAAGAGTTCAGGGACTGCATGGGCGGCGGCCTCATTCGGACGGCCGGCTGCGATGCGCTGAAGCTTGTGCGGAATCTGCGCGTGAACTGTGCCGCGTCCGCCAGTGTCAAGGACCCGGTCTGGAAGTACAAGTGGGTCGAGAACAACGAGCCCGATGTCTTTCGGAGGGTCTATAAGTGGCTGGATGTCGGCGATTATCTCACCTCGCGCTGCACCGGCAGGATCGCAATGACCGCCGATTCCGCATTCGCGACCTTCCTCTATGACACGCGCAAAGGAAAAGAGGGCTGGAACAAAGGCCTTCTGAAGATGTACGGGGTCAGGCCCGAGCATATGCCCGAGATTATTGAATGCACCGACCTGGCCGGCGGTCTGACAAAAAAGGCGGCGGAGGAGCTCGGCCTTCCGGAAGGGACCCCCGTATACGGCGGCGGCGGGGATGTGACCTTTGTCAATCTCGGTGCCGGAAGCGCAAGGCCGGGCGACACCCATATCTATGTCGGCACCTCCGGCTGGGTTTCGACCTTTATGGATCATCAGACGGTTGATGTAAGCGCGATGATCACCGGCACGCTGTCGGCCAAACGCGGTTATTATAATTATTATGCCGAGCTGGAGACAGCAGGGAAGTGCTTTGAATGGGTCATGGATCATCTTGCCCTGGATGAGGTCGGCGTTTTTCTGGAGCCGATCAAAGTGACCGATATAGAAGGCAAGTATCGAAGCCTCTATGATTATCTCTCGGATGAAGTCAGCAAGGTCCCCCCGGGGGCAAACGGCGTGATCTTTACCCCCTGGCTCCACGGCAACCGCAGCCCCTTTGAGGACTCGCGAGCCGGCGCGATGTTTTTCAATATCCGCCTGGAGAACGGGAAACGGGATATGCTTCGCGCCGTCCTCGAGGGCATCTGCTATCACCTGCGCTGGCTGCTGGAATGTGAGGCGAAGAAGGTGCAGACCTCCGATCCGATTCGTTTTGTCGGCGGCGGCGCGCTCTCGCCGCTTACCTGTCAGGTGCTGGCCGACATTACCGGCCGGACGATCGAGACGATCGACAACACCCAGTCCGTCGGCGCCATGGGCGCTGCCCTGACCGTTGCGGCAGGCATCAGAGGGGTTGACGTGCTCGAGCTTTCCTGCCGGCTTGTAAAGGCAAATCACACCTACATCCCCGATCCCGGGAACAAAGAGATCTATGAGCGCAATTATCAGGTGTTCAAAAGGCTCTACCGGGACAATGCCGCCGCCTTCCGCATGCTGAATTCCTAGCCTTCGGTCCATCCGCTCCCCAAAAAATATTTCTCTCGCTGTTCGGACAACCGAACAGCATTTTTTTATTCCACCGGAAAAATATTATCTCCCGGGAAGATTTTGTGCTATAATATCTGTTTAGGATGTTGTTATCTGAAAACAGATAAAAAAACTTAGAAACAGAGGACGAAGACATGTATATAGTTGCCATACTTCTATTAGCACTTTCGGTTCTTTCATTTGGTGTAACCACCGGTGAAGCTCAAGAAAACACCGAAAAATACAAAGCATCTAATATCATTGATGTGAACGGGGTTAGTTTGCACTATGCTGTTGTCGGAGAAGGCAAACCTGTAGTACTGGTACATGGAAATGGGGAAACTCACGATCTCTTTGACACGGAAATCAAGCAGCTTAGTGAAGCCGGGTATAAAGTATACGCTCCTGACTCCAGAGGCCACGGCGCGAATCCACCGCTCACTGAGTATCATTATGCCGATATGGCTGAGGACATGTATCAGTTCATTCAGGCACTGGATCTTGATAAGCCCGCCTACTATGGTCACAGTGACGGAGGTATCATAGGACTTCTTCTGCAGATCAATCATCCGGATGCACTTGGTCTTATGGCTGTAAGCGGAACAAATCTGTCCCCTGCCGGAATTGTTCCGTCTTTCATAGAAGAGTTTACCGAGCTGAATGAAACAGATCCGGATCCTCTTGTTACTCTAATGCTGACTGAACCGAATATAGATCCTGAGTCTTTGAAAGAAATTTCGATTCCTGTTCTGGTAACTGTCGGTGAGAATGATCTGATCCTTCGTTCTGAGACAGACACGATCATCTCAAAACTTCCTCAGTCAAGACTTGAGATTATCCCAGGAGAAGATCACGGCAGTTACATTGACGGAAGCGAAATCATGGGGAATCTTCTCCTCGACTTTTTCAAGGAAGAGAATTATTGATGTGAAGTCTTCTATAACGCAGAACACGAAGCGAACAAACTCGCTTCGCGTTTCTATTTAACAGTAAAAAAGACTCTCCGTTGTGGTGAGCACGGAGAGTCTGCAAGGATAAGCTTTATACTGAAAAGCTCATCGACAAACTGGAAGCTGTCGATTACTTCATACAGTCATCCGGTCAGTCACCCTTGATTGTGTTAAACAGCATACGGCGGCTTCCCCCGCGCTCATCTGTTGCGCCGCTGCGGGCAATGGCCACCAAAATCATGAACAGCAGATCAAGATTCTTCTCATGGGTAAAGATGCGGAAAAACATGGGATTCGGGATCTTGCTCACGACCTTATGCTGTTCGGCATCTTCT
>JAFRIV010000006.1 GCA_017432615.1 Oscillospiraceae bacterium | reverse complement strand
GAAGCCAAACCCGTCGGATTCTTTCTTGAGCTTGAGCAAGTGAAAAGCGTGGACGATTCGGATGATGCCAAGGGCCAGGATCCACCAGCCCGTCAGCAGGATCACAAACACGCCGACAGACATCTGCAATACCGGCGAGAGCACAAGCATAAGGCCAAAGATCAGAGATACAACCGCGCTCACGAGCACCCACGCACTCTGCCGCACGATATCCCGGATATCGAACCAGGTAACGATACGCCCGATACCGTCACCGATCATGACGATTCCCAGAACAAAGGGGATCACAGCGGATGCCTCCACGGGCGTGAAGAAGCAGTACACGCCTGCGATGATCATCAAAGCACCAAGGATTACAGATATAACTTTTCTTGTCATCATGATTCACATCTCCCTTCCTGAAAGCAAACTCCCCACCGGGGATCGGTGGGGAGCTGTAAAGAGATCGATCAGCCTTCAATGGCAATGTACTTCTTTTCAGGCAGCTGCGGCTTTGCTTCCTTCTTCGGGATCTGCAGCGACAGGACACCGTGCTCCAGTTTGGCTTTGATATCCTCTTCCGTGAGCTCCTCGCCCACATAGAAGCTGCGGCTCATGCTGCCGGCATAGCGCTCCTGTCGGATGAGCTTGCCGGACTTTTTGTCCTTCTCATCCTTGTCAAGGCCTTTGGCCGCCGTGATGTTCAGGTACCCGTTCTCCAAGCTGAGCTGAACTTCATCTTTGTGGAAGCCGGGCAGCTCGATATCCACTTCATAGCTGTCATCGTGCTCCCGCACATCCGTCTTCATCAGGTTCTTCGCGTTGTGACCGTAAAGCGGCTTCTCCATCCGGGCGAATTCACGATCCATGTCGTCGAACCAACGATCCATCAGATCCTCACCAAAAATACCAGGCATGTACAACATAAGTCAAACCTCCTTTTATTTTCGGTCCTGGATGCTGTTCAGGGCTGTTGCTGTGGTATATGCCGCAAGGGGAGTTGAGGAAACCCAGGATCAAAGCTCCGGATCTCTTTCCCTCTTGCGAGTATGTTATACCACCATTTTTAGCACTCGTCAAGAGAGAGTGCCAATTCTTCTGTGAAGAATTTGTGAACTTTCTTTTATATAATTCGCTTTCGCTGCGATTTTTCACCGGATAAAAAGATTTTCCTTCAGAACCATCGGTTAAAAAAACAGTATACACGGAAGCCTTTATGCGGTATAATCGAAGCGGAAACGGAGAGAGCCTTCAAACAGGAAGATAACAGGAGGAAAATGATGGATATTTTAGTTGCATACTTCTCCCCTTCCGGGACTACCGCTCAGGCAGCGAAGAAGCTTGCTGATGAGTTGAAAGCCGATTTGTTCGAGATAAAACCGGAGAAGCCGTATACAGCAGCGGATCTGAAATGGACCAATCCTCTTGCACGCTGCAACCGGGAAAAATTATTAAATCAGAAAGTTCCCTGTCAGGAGAAAATCGGGAATATTTCTGATTACCAGGTCGTCTTTATCGGTTTCCCTATCTGGTATTACGCCGAGCCCAACATTATTGACTCTTTCGTCGAGGATCATAACTGGGAGGGCAAGGAAGTCTATCTGTTCGCAACATCGGGCGGCAGCAATATGTCCAAGGCTGTTGAAAAACTCAACACAAAGATAAACGGCGGGATCGGCGGAAGCAAATTGCTAAACAGATCATCCGATATCGGCCCCTGGCTGGATTCTTTGGGATTATAAGGAGCCTTCCGAAGAGGGACAGAGATCGTAATTGAACAGGTAAGGACAGAAAACAGCGAGAATCCTGAAGCAGGACTCTCGCCGTTTCTTTTTCCGTCTGTTTTTTACAGCCTCTTTTTTCAGGGGACAAAACCGCCTCTGTCGTAATGCAGGATCCTGCAGCCGAGTGCTTTTGCGTCTTCCTCGCTGTGTGTGGCAAGGAGAATTGCCGCGTGCGGCACGGCGGAAAGGATCAGCTCTGTCATATGAAGCCGCAGGGTGTCATCCAGCCCCTGAAACGGCTCATCCAGAAGGAGAAGATCAGGGCTGTAAGCCAGCGCCCGGGCAAGAGAGACCCTTTGGCGCATCCCCCCCGACAGAGCGGAAGGATAGAGCCCGGCGGCATCGGCAAGTTCGACCTTCTCAAGCCAGGAACGGGCTTCCGAGTCCGATTTCTGACTACCGGATAAAACGGCGGCAATGTTTTCCGCCGCAGTGCACCAGGGAAGAAGGCGTGGCTCCTGAAAGACGGCGGCAATACGCTGCGCCGAGCAGTGCACGGTGCCGCTGCAGGGAGGCAGCAGAGAGAGCACAACCCGCAAAAGCGTCGTCTTCCCGCACCCGGAAGGAGACATCAGCGCAACATGATCGCCGGCATCCATGGAAAGAGAACAGTCGGTGAGGACTGCCTTTTCTCCGTACGATACAGCGATGCGATCCACTTCAAGCATCATCTCTGCGCTCCTCTCTTCCGATCCGGCGGATAAGCTGCAGCAGAAGTTTTTCGAAGACAAGGCTTAGAAGAATGATCGTCAGCGTCCAGGCAAAGAGATCGGTCGTCTCCAGATAGAGCTTGGACTCATAAATCATTTTGCCGACGGAACGGGCGGGAACCGTCAGGACTTCCGCCGCAACGCCGGCCTTCCAGCCGAGACCGAGAACAGAACACAATGCCGCGCGGAAATGCGGAAAAACAGACGGGAAGATGATCAGGCGAAGCGTCTTCCGGCGGGAGAACCGATAGACACGGGCCAGTTCCAGAAGGGACGGGTCGATCCCGGCGATCCCCGCGGAAATATTCGCCCACATCACAGGCAGGACCATCAGGAACGAGATAAATGCCGGCAGGATATTGCGCCCGATCCAGAGCAGGGCAAGAAAAATAAAAGCGGCTACCGGTGTGCTCTTGACGACCGTCATCACCGGAGAGACAAGAGCAGCGGCAAGGCGGCTTTTCTCCGTCAGGACGGCAAGCAGGATGCCGAGGATCACACCGGAGAAGATCCCGCCGAGCATGCGGAGGATGGAAAAGCCGATGCTCAGGCGGAATGCCGCCGTGCCTGCGAGTTCAGCAAGCCGCCGGATGACCTGAAAAGGACCGGGCAGCAGCAGCTCACTCCCGATGATCTTTGCCGCAACACCCCATACCGTAAACCAGAACAGGAATACACAGCAGCCGGTCAGAAGTTTCCGGGAGGGAGTTTTCATCCCGGAATGCAGTAAAAGTCGTCTCCGGGAACAGCTCCCCCAATCGACTGCGGCGCCGCTTCAGCCATGATGTTCAGAAAAGCGGAGAGCTGCGCGCGCATTTCCGTGCCGGTCACAAAGCAGAGGTTGCAGGCAGGGATCGCCTTTTCCGCGACGGCGGCTTTGGCAAACACGCCGGCCTGCTCGATCTTCTGCGCGGCCAGAGCAGGATCCTCCTCCAGGAGAGAAACGGAAGCACGGTAGTCCTCCAGAAAAGCCGCAACTTCCGAAGGATGCTCCTCGGCAAATGTGCGGCGGACGACGACGCAGCCCTGGACCAGGCTTCCCGCTTCAAAGACCTTGTCCCATTCCGCGGTGAGATCCAGCGCGACTTTCAGGTCCGGATTCTGGGTGCAGGCGATGGTGACCATCGGCTGAGGCAGCACGGCGATGCCGACCTGACCCGCTGCAGCGGCTGTGTTCAGCTCGGCAGGCTGCGCAAACGTGTTGTCAATGACCGGGTGCACGCCCTGTGCATCGCAAAGCGCCTGAAAAATGAATGTCGGGTTCTGGGCGGGGGCGTACACGGTCTTTCCGTCAAGATCCGCCAGGGAGGATATCTCCGCAGGATCGTTTGTCACAACGTAAAGGACCCCTCTGGTATTCAGAGCCAGGACCTGGATCTTTCCGCCTGTTTTGTTGTACAGCGCGGAAGCGGCATTGGTCGGGAGCGCCGCAATATCGCATTCCCCGCTGACCAGCGCGGAAGTGATATTGGAGGCATCGGTCTCTACGGAAAAACTGTATTTCAGAGAGGTTTTTCCCTCCTGACTGTCGCAGATCAGGCCGGCCATGCCGAAGCCCGTCGTCCCGTTGAGCGTGCGGACGCGAACAGGGAGATCCGCGTCAGGCGCGGACGCTTCCGCCAGGGAAACGGCGGAAGAAAAAGGAGAAGCCGCAAGGATGCAGGCAACAAAAAGAAACAGCAGAGAGCGAAGGATTTTCATCATGAACAGCGTCCTTTCCGTCATTTAATAATGACAACACCGTATTGTAATTCAGTTTTTGCGGGATGTCAACACGGGAAAACAGGGGACGGGAGGGCAGGCAGGGAGACGCAAGGCAGCTGCATGCCCGCCGGAGGTTCGAATAATTTCAGATATTTTCCTTGCATTTCTGCCTGTTCTACGATAAAATAATATTGTTAATCTTTTTTCAAATACATGAAAATGGAAAGGACAGAGAAAACCTTGGAAAATGTAAATCTGGCATTTGTGGATGCCGTTCTGGACAAGTACGGATGCGACAAATCAAAGGTGATCGCCATCATGCAGGACGTCCAGGAAAAGTATCGCTACCTCCCGCAGGAGGCACTGACGCACATTGCGAAAAAGGTGGGGATCAGTGAGTCAAAACTGTATGGCGTTGCCACTTTCTACGGCAACTTCTCCCTGGATGCCAAGGGGAAATACGTGATCAAGGTCTGCCGCGGCACGGCCTGTCATGTACGCAAGAGCAGCAATGTTCTGCAGGCGCTGTATGAGGCGACGGGAACCGGCGAGGAAAAAAGTTCCTCTGACGACGGGCTGTTTACGATCGAAATCGTCTCCTGCCTGGGGGCATGCGGGCTGAGCCCCGTTGTGATGGTCAACGATGTCGTGCATGCAGCCATGACGCCGGACAAGGCGAAAAGCCTTGTGGCGGATCTGAGAGAGGAGGCCCATGAACATGCGTGAGAAGATCGGCAGCCTGGCAGAATTCCAGGCACTGCAGGAGAAATGCATTGCAGCAAAAAAAGCGGAAAAGCGCAAAGTGCTTGTCTGCTGCGGGACCGGATGCGCTGCGGGCGGAAACCTTGCCCTGTATGAGGAACTGAAGAATCAGATCGCCGCGCACGGCCTTTCCTTTGAAGTGGCGCTCGGGGATGCCCATGAAGACAGTGTGATCGGCGTCAAAAAATCCGGCTGCCACGGCTTCTGCGAAATGGGGCCTCTGGTCCGGATCGAGCCGGAAGGCTGGCTGTATACAAAGTGCAGAGCGGAAGACGCCAAAGAGATCGTGGAAAAGACGATCCTCGGAGGAGAATTCATCGAACGGCTGGGGTATAACCGGGGCGGAGAACTGAGCAAGCGCCAGGAGGATATCCCGTTTTACAAAAAGCAGACGCGCCGCGTTCTGGAGCACTGCGGGCATATCGATGCGGAAAGCATTGAGGAATACCTCTCCATCGGCGGATATACCGCCCTGGCGAAATGCCTTTTTGAACTGACCGGGGAAGAGATCATTCAGGAGATCTCCGATTCCGGCCTGCGCGGCCGCGGCGGTGCAGGGTTCCCCACCGGAAGAAAATGGGCCCAGGTGGCCGCACACAAGGAAGAGCCGGTAAAATATATCGTCTGCAACGGAGACGAGGGTGACCCCGGCGCCTTTATGGACCGCTCCTGCATGGAAGGCGACCCGCACAAGGTGCTGGAAGGCATGATCATTGCCGGCGTTGCCACAGACTCTACGGAAGGTTATATCTATGTCCGTGCGGAATACCCCCTGGCAGTCCATCGCCTGACGATCGCCATTGCACAGGCGGAGGAACTGGGTATTCTCGGAGACAATATCCTCGGCAGCGGAAAAAGCTTCCACATGCACATCAACAAGGGCGCGGGGGCTTTCGTGTGCGGGGAAGGTTCCGCCATGACGGCGTCCATTGAAGGAAACCGCGGCATGCCGCGCACCAAACCGCCCCGCAGTGTGGACAAAGGGCTGTTTGGCAAGCCGACCTGCCTGAACAATGTGGAGACGTTTGCAAACGTCCCGGATATCATCAAAAAAGGCGCCGCCTGGTTCCGCTCGGTCGGCACGGAAGGGAGCCCCGGCACAAAGGCTTTTGCACTCACCGGTAATGTTGTCAACACCGGCCTGATCGAGGTGCCGATGGGCACGACCCTGCGGGAAGTGGTCTATGATATCGGCGGCGGAATCAAAAACGGGAAGAAATTCAAAGCGGTGCAGATCGGCGGCCCGTCCGGCGGCTGCCTTACGGAAGAACATCTGGATCTGCCGATGGATTTTGATTCCCTGAAAAAAGTCGGCGCGATCATCGGTTCCGGCGGCCTCGTCGTAATGGATGAAGACAGCTGCATGGTCAATATTGCCCAGTTCTTTATGAACTTTATCTGTGAAGAATCTTGCGGAAAGTGCACACCGTGCCGTGAAGGAACCACCCGTATGAACGAGATCCTGACCAGGATCACCCAGGGCAACGGACGGATGAGCGACATCGACGAGCTGAAGAGCCTTGCGGAGATGATCCAGTCATCCTCTCTGTGCGGGCTCGGCAAAACAGCCCCGAACCCGGTGCTGTCCACGCTGCTGAACTTTGAAGACGAGTACGTGGAGCATATTCGCGACAAACGCTGTCATTGCGGAACCTGCAAGGCGCTGTCCCAGTTCGTCATCACGGACAAATGTATCGGATGCACAAAGTGCGCACGCAACTGCCCGGTCAATGCCATTACAGGCACGGTCCGCCATCGCCATGTGATCGATACCACAAGGTGCATCAAGTGCGGCACGTGTAAAGCCAACTGCCCGGTCGGCGCCATCAAGGAGGGTTAAGCCATGGTTGAAAAGAAAATGATTATCGACGGGATCGAATGCCCGTTTACGGACGAACGCAACGTTCTGGAGGTCGCGCGGAACAACGGGATCGATATCCCTTCCCTCTGCTATTGTGAAAATCTTTCGATCTACGGCGGGTGCCGGCTGTGCCTGGTGGAAAACGACCGCGGCGGGATGGACGCCGCCTGCTCCATGCAGCCCCGCAACGGGCTTGTGGTGCATACCCATTCCAAAAAGGTGATCGAAAGCCGCCGTACGACACTGCAGCTGCTGATGAGCAGCCACCGTGCGGAATGCCTTACCTGTGAACAGAGCGGCAGATGCAAGCTGCAGGACTATGCGCACCGGTACAATGTGGTGGAACCCCGTTTCAAAGAGAACACCTATTCCCGCGAGCGCCTGGATGTTTCCTCTCCCTGCATCACGAGAGATCCTTCCAAGTGCATCCTGTGCGGCCTTTGCGTGCGGATGTGCTCCGAGGTCCAGAATATCGGCGCGATCGATTTCACAAAGCGCGGCAAGAAGGTGATCGTTGCCCCCGGTTTCGGGAAAATGCTCAGTGAAACGGGCTGCGTCGGCTGCGGGCAGTGCGCCGCGGTGTGCCCGACGGGCGCGATCATTATCAATCGCCAGATCCCCGAGATGTGGCAAATGCTCAATGACCCCTCGAAGAAGGTCGTCGTGCAGGTTGCGCCGAGCGTACGCGTCGGCATAGCGGAAGAATTCGGTATGCCTGCGGATGAGCCTGTCACCGGCAAACTCGTCACCGCACTGCGCCGCCTGGGCGTCGATGTGGTTTATGACACGAATGTTACTGCCGACCTCACCATCATGGAAGAGAGCGCAGAATTCCTGGAAAAGATCAAAACCGGCGCAAAACTCCCGATGTTTACCTCCTGCTGCCCCGGTTGGATCCAGCATGTGGAGAAAGCGCATCCGCATCTGATGCCTCAGGTCTCCACGGCCGGAAGCCCGATGGAGATGCTGGGCGCACTGATCCGTCAGGAGTTCAAGAATGAGGATGTCTACTCCGTTGCCATCATGCCGTGCACTGCGAAAAAATTTGAAGCAAAGCGCCCGGAACTGGAGAAGGACGGAAAGCGGCTGATCGATCTTGTTCTCACAACGGATGAGCTGATCCGGCTGATCAAGGCGGCCGGTATTGACTTCAAAAATCTCCCGGACTCCGAACCGGACTCTCCGCTGGGAGACTATACCGGCGCAGGCGTTATTTTCGGCGTGACGGGCGGTGTTACGGAGGCCGTGATCCGCAGAGTGCTGGACGATGCCTCACCCGACACGCTCAAATCCATTGCCGAATGCGGCGTGCGCGGGCTTGACGGGATCAAGGCATTTACCGTTACAGCGGGAGATCTCAGCATCCGCATTGCCGTCGCAAACGGGCTTGCCAATGCGGACAGGCTGATTGAAAAAGTGGAGAGCGGAGAAGAGCAGTTCGATTTTATTGAAGTGATGGCCTGTCCCAACGGCTGCATCGGCGGCGGCGGACAGCCGCCTGCCTCCAATGCACGGAAGAGGGAGCGTGTAACGGCAATCTTCAAAGCGGACGAGGCATGTGAGCTGAAGATACCTCAGCAGAACCCGGATCTGGACTACATTTATAACGAACTCCTGAAGGGGCGTGCGCATGAACTGCTGCATATCCACTATCCCGGCCATGGCCATTCCTGACGGAATTCTGAACTTCCCATTAAAATAAAACGGAGGCTGAATGCAATGAAATATTATATTGCCCTTGATTCCGGCGGTTACAAGACCGAAAGCGTTCTCTTTGCCCAGGACGGTACCGTGCTTGCCTATACACGCGGGCGCGGAGCCAACGCTTTCGACATCGGGCCGGATGAAGCAGCAAAACGGATCTGCGATACCGTGGATGAAATGATGGCCCGCCTGCCTGAAGGCGGAAAGCTGAGCGGCGTATTCGGCAGCATTTCTGTTGCATTTTATTACCCGGAGATCCAGGAACAGGTTGCCCGCCGCGTCGGGAGTGCCAAGTGCCGGATGGATTCCATCGTCAGCAGCGTTATGGCGGCCGTGCTGGGGAAAGACGACGGCGTATGCCTGATCTCCGGGACGGGATCCTACTGCTGTATCCGCGAAGCCGGGAAGCACCGCCACTATATCGGAAGCGGCGGATATATGCTGGATACCGGCGGCAGCGGCTATGATCTGGCGCGTCATGCGCTGATGGCCGTTCTGCGGGAAAGGGACGGTCGCGGTCCTTCCACGATGCTCACCCCCATCATCGAAGCGGAAATGGGAGAAACGGTTCTGGAACATCTCCCGTCGCTCTATGCCGGAGGCCGTGCGTACATCTCCTCCTTCTCGCCGGCAGTCTTTAAAGCCCGCAAAAAAGGAGACCCTGTGGCGACCAGGATCTTCAACAGCGGGGTAGATTATTATGAAGAGGCTCTGCAGACGGCATACCGCATTATGGGCAGGCCGTATCGGGCCGTTCTGGGCGGAGGAGTCTTCCTGCATGTGCCGGAATATGCCCAGGCAGTCTGTGCCCGCGCGCCGGAAGGGTGCACCCTGAAAGTGATCGACACGCCCACCCTGTACGGGGCTGCCCTGGAGGCAATGTGGCAGGCCGATGATTCGATCCCGCGGGACTTCAAAGCGCGTTTCCTGGAAACCTATGCGCTCCAGCCCGGCGTGGAAGCGGAATAAACCGCACCGGTATGCTGTAATCTGTTCTTAATCTATTCTGCATTTTCACACACCGGGGATGGAGGCAAGCTCCACTCCCGGTGTTTTTTATTCCGGCTTCGCAGTCAGCAATGCCTTCCCCATCATAAACAGGATCGTCCCCAGCTGGCTTCCGTTTAAAATATCATTGTGAACATCAGAAAACTATGTTAGAATATTTTCAGCGGCAAGAAGGACAAAAAACATTGAAAGAAGCATCACGATGAATTATGCTTTCATTCTGTATCTGCTGGTCATCAATGTCACGGCATTTTTCCTGATGGGGGCAGACAAGAGAAGAGCCCGGCAAAACGCCTGGAGGATCTCGGAGAAGGCGCTGTTTTTGACCGCCATCTTCGGCGGAAGCGTCGGCGCTATTCTCGGGATGCGGTTCTTTCACCACAAGACGAAGCACCGGTATTTTACGATCGGGATGCCGGTTATCCTTGGCCTGCAGCTTGCAGCATGGATATGGCTGACAAGAACCGCATGAAGCGGGAAACGGCGAAGACGGCAGCAGGCAGCAGCCGGCCGTGCAGAATGTGGTGACGGATGTCACTTTCGACCGCAGGCGCAATACAGCTCCGCAGAGCGGGACGGGCAAGACGCCGCAAGGCAGCGGGACGGCTTCCGATCCGTTTCATGCTTCCGATTACGCCCATCCGGAGGATCTTTATGAATGGTTCTATGACGACTTCTGGGATTATGAAGATGCGGAAGAATACTGGGAAGCGCATCAGTGAACCCGGTACCGGGACTGTCTTCCCCCGTAATTTTGGTAAACGCAGGATATTCGGGCGGAAACCACGCGGAGAGAAGGGATGAGTGGCGCGGAAGGAAACGCTGAACCTTGCGGGGGAAGCTTCTTTCCGCGTTTGCAATTTTGAATACGGGAGTTATCGGGCAGGAACCCCGCAGTGAGGAGGAAAAGGCAGGGATTTCCGATTGCTTTTTAGCCTGTCCTGTGATATCATCACTTTCATCCCGGAAAGAAAGGAAGCATATCATGTTAAACAAATTCTGTAAAAAGCCCCTGTACGAAGTCACCAGAACGCTCGCCCGTGTGGCCATGGGCGTGGAGAAGGCTGACACCGTCATCCTCAATGCCCGGCTGGTCAATGTCTGCACGGGTGAGATCCAGGAAGGAATGGATGTAGCGATCAGCGAGGGCCGCATCGCTCTTGTGGGTGACGCCGCTCACTGCATCGGAGAAAACACCAGGATCATCGACGGAACGGACCAGTACATCGCCCCCGGCTTTATGGATGGGCATATTCATGTGGAATCCGCCATGCTGACAGTGGGAGAATACGCACGTGCCGTTGTGCCACACGGCACCACGGGCATTTTCATGGATCCCCACGAGATCTGCAACGTATGCGGGCCGGAAGGCGTAAAATTTATGATTGAGGATGCCAAAAGGGCTCCTCTCAAGGCTATGTCCAACGCTCCTTCCTGCGTGCCTGCAGTGGCGGGATTTGAAGACACCGGTTCCCACATCGGGCCGGAAGAGATTCGGGAAATGATGACCTGGGACGGCATTATGGGACTTGGGGAAATGATGAGCTTTCCCAATGTTCTTTCCGCGGAGGAAAATATCCACGGGGAACTGGCAGAAACCCTGAAGTCGGACAACATCATCACCGGGCACTATTCCGTGCCGGATACCGGTAAAGGGCTGAATGCCTATATTGCCTCCGGCGTACGCTGCTGCCACGAATCCACGCGGGCGGAGGATGTGCTGGAAAAAATGCGCCACGGCATGTACGCGCTGATGCGGTACGGCAGTGCCTGGCATGATATGCCTGTGATCATCCGGGCTATTCTGGACAAGCATGTGGACGACCGTTTCGCCTGCCTGATCTCAGACGATACCCACCCCGACACGCTCGTCAAAGACGGCCACCTGGATCATATCGTGCGCTGCGCCATCCGCGAAGGGCTGGATCCCATCAAGGCCATTCAGTACGTCACCATCAATATCGCCACCTGCTTCCGGATGGATCATGAAATGGGCAGTATTTCGCCGAGCAAGTGCGCCGACATCGTTTTCTTCCGCGATCTTCGCAATATTCAGATCACCCGGACCATGATCGACGGGGAAGTTGTTGCGGAGAACGGGCAGATGTGCGTCTCCATCGGCGAGCCCGCCTATCCCGATTTCGTTCTGGGGACGATGCATGTCGGTTCCGCCATTACACCGGAAAGCTTCCGGATCCCCGTACCGGAAAAAGACAAAGGCTGCAGCACGATCCGCACCCGCGTCATTGAGATCATCCCGAATCGCGTCGGCACATATGAAAGGCTGCTGGATCTGCCTGTAAAAAATTGGGCTGTCACGCCGGACATTTCCCAGGACGTGATCAAAATGGCTGTTTTTGAGCGCCATCACGAAACCGGGACAAAGGGATTCGGCTTTTTGAAAGGCTTCGGGTTTAAAAAAGGCGCCTTGGCTCAGACGGTAGCCCACGATGCTCACAACCTTCTGGTTGCCGGGACTAACGACGAAGACATGGCTCTTGCCGCCAACACCCTGATCGAATGCGGCGGAGGGATGTGCGCCGTAGCTGACGGAAAGGTGCTTGCCCTTGTTCCGCTGCCCATTGCCGGCCTGATCAGCGATAAAAAAGTGGAAGAAGTGGCGGACCTCGTCAGCAAACTGGATGCCGCCTGGCGTGAGATGGGTTGCGTTATCAACTCCCCCTATATGACGATGGCTATCGTGCCTCTTGCCTGTCTGCCTGAACTGCGCCTTACCAACCGCGGCCTGGTAGACTGCAGAAGCTTCCGGTTTGTCGATCTGTTTACTTGACATATTCTGTTTTACATAACGTGGTTTTCATATTATTAATTTCATAACTCGGTAATCATAATGCCAATATCTTCCAAAAGAAAAGGGCGGCCTGAAGGCCGCCCTGATTTTATTGCGGGGTGCAGTTTTGCTGCTGTTTATTCCTGTGCTGCGGGGTCATATCCGGGGATAAACTGTGCCGCTTCCAGGAGAAGCTCCGCTGCGGTGTCTGTCTTCGCGGTATGGGAGAGATAGCAGAGGTCTGCACAGTGGTCCTTCAGAAGGGCGATGCACTCTTCGTCCGTCAGTTCCTGCGCCTCCAGCCAGGCAAAGAAGGCATCCTCTTCCTCGGTAATGGCGATCTTCCCTCCCGCATTTGCGATGCGGGCAAGATCTTCATATTCCTGCTTCAGAGCTTTTGTCCAGGCTTCGACGGTGTTTTCCACTTTCTTATGCTCCTCGCAGGGTGTGATTAGGTAAATGGGCTTTCCGTCTTCTTCCCCGATCTCTGTGCGGATGCAGCTGTCTCCGTCGGGTTCCGTCCCGTCCTCACCCGGAACCGGCGGGAAGCCCGCGTCCACTTCCAGGGTGTAATCCGCCGTCAGCATACTGTCATCCGGCAGGGTAAAGACAGATTCTGCCAGGTGCGCCACTTTGCCGTTCCCGGCATCCGTATCTGTTACGGTGTAGTGCACGGGATAATCAAAGTACGTGTTCGGGGGGAAAGCCGTTACGGTATCAAGATCCGTCACGATACCCGGCAGGTAACTCTTGACAACGGCCATGGGAAGCGTCTCTTCGCCGGCATTGGTCACCGTGACCATATAGTCGACGACTTCACTGGGCGTGTAGTAGCCGTAAGGGCCGGGGCTGCTGAATTCTGCAATCACCACTTTTACATTCACCGGCATCATCCCGGTATTTACCGTGTAGGAAGCGGACGTTTCAAGCTCGGGCTCCCCCTTGAAGGTTCCCTGAGCGGTGGCAGTGACGGTCAGCTCTCCGGCCGCCACATCCGGCCCGTCCACGATATAGCTTTCGGTGTAGGTTGAGGTTGTGGAGAAATCGAAGATCTGATCCAAAGCGGCGGTTCCGAGCGGCGTGGTGAAATAGACGTCCACCTGCGGGATGTCCACATTGCCGGTATTGGACAGGGTGATAACGTAGCTCACCGTCTCATTCCTCTTGTAGAAGCCGTCGGAAGCGGAACTGGCCTCAGCAATGTTGATCATGATCGCCGGAGCGCCGGTCTTGCTGGTGCAGTCACCGGACAGCGGCAGTTCCATCCCAAGCTCAAACACGGCATCTGCTGTGACGGCACAGGTAATGGTTCCGGTCTGCGCTTCCTCATGCGTGACGGTATGCTCTATAAAGAAGGGTACAGAATCCGTACCGGCCGGCAGATTGGTCTGCGTTCCGATCAGTTTGGATGCGCCGTCGATACCGCCCATCAGTTCTGTCGACACCAGCGCCACTTTTCCGGTATTGTGGATGATCACTTTGTACCGGATCTCCTCCCCTTCTTCATAGAAGAGGGTGTTGGCGGGCGGTTCAGCTTCTTCCACCGTAAGGGTTGCTTCCGGTTTGGGTCCGGTGGGGAGAGAAAGGGTATCCTCAACGTGGTCGGAAGCTTCTCCTGCCGCCAGCTTGAAGGTGCAGTCTGCAAAGCCGCTGATCAGCTTTTCACCCTTTTCCGCTTCCTCCGCGCTGACTGTTCCCTCGTAAAAATAGGTATTATAAGAATTGCCCGGGTCTATCGTTGCGTTTGCCACCTGATGGTCCCACCCATCCGTCGTGTCAAAGAGCTTGCCGGAGGAGATGGTCACATTCCCCTTATTGTCCAGGAAGAATTCCGCCATGACCGTCTCTCCCTCGACATAATAGGTCCCGTTATCCGGCTTCAGGGCATTAACGATCTCCAGCTTTGCAGCGGGAACTTCCTGCCCGATAGGAATCGCATCCGCTGCGGTCACCGGCTTTTCCCCGATCTTCTTGTCATTTTCGTAAAACTGGCAATTGGCAAAGGCCGCAAGATCAATATGATCATCGTTTAACCCGCTCCAGTCGTGAGGTTTCTCGTCGGTATACTGCAGCTTGACCCAACCGCTTTCTTCGAAGAAGGAAATCTTCCCGGTATACGGCCCCCATTTGAGGGTCTGCCCGGGCTTGAGCGTTTCATTCTGCTCGAAGCAACTCCCAAGCCCTCCGCCGCCATTGATATGTTCTACATTTGTTTTGTTAAGACGATATCCCTTTGTCTTTTTGATATCATAGTTGCTGGAATTGTGCAGGTAAATATTATAGCTGACGGTATCCCCATCGGTATAGAACTGGCCGTTTGCCGGTTCAGAAGTGATTTTATAATAAAGTTCCGCGCTGAGGTCCGGTGCAGGCTTTTTGCCGAATTTGACCGTAGCCTCCGCCATAGGAAGCCTTCTGCCGAGATACTCTTCCTCTTCATAGAAATCACAGTTTGCGAAAGCCTTGAGATAATAGGTGCCGTTTCCGCCGTTCACCGTCGTCGCCTGATAATGGAAGAGATTTATCGCCGGCCAGGTGACTGATCCGAACGGACCAACCTCCTCCACTTCGGCAACCACGAATTTATTATAATCCGGTTCTTCCAGCTGCAGCCCTAAACTTTCCCACCATTCCGCATCAAAAATGGTGACCAGATAATCCTTATTGATCTGCATGGTATCCCACTGGTACTGGGAAAGAGGAACCACTTTGACGTCCTTGATCGTATACGGTGTGTGATTGTAAAGCACATAACGGAACTCAACATCTGAGTCCTCTTTATACGTGCCGTCGGCTTCCGGCGGTGTCAGGATCTCGATTTTCAGTTCCACATCCAGTGATATGCCGCCCTTGCCTGCAGCTGCCGGCAAATCAGCAGAATCCGGATTGTCTTCGGGATTTTCCGGTTCGTCCGGTTCATCCGGTTCGTCGGGATCGTCCGGTTCGTCTTCAGGTTCCTGAATATCGTCATCGGGATCATCCCGGTCACGCGAGATCACGGTTCCCCTGTCTCCCGGATCCGGAATCTCACTGCCGGTACCGTCTTCATCGGCATCCCTGTCCGCTTCATGGATGGGAACAATGGGAACGTTGAGAACGGGGTTATTGTTCGGCCTCGGGAAAAGCGTACCATCGGATCCTTCCTCCTGAAGTCCATCCGGGTTTTCAGGATCCCAGAGTTCACCGACAGCGCTAAAATCGGGCGGGAAGATCAAATTCCACAGGCCCGGCCAGAGGATGCCGTCTGGATCCAGGCCATGGTCTTTCTGCAGTTGTTCCACGGCAGCCTGCGTTTTGCCGCCGTAATCGCCGTCCGGCATACCGACAGAATAGCCGAGTTTATTGAGCATCTCCTGCAGGGCAATGACCTTGTCTCTGTCATTCCGCCAGTCACCCGGACGAAGGATCGTGCCGATCACTTCCGTCTCTGTGAAGCCGCATTTCAGACAGGTGCGCTGCCGTTCTCCGGTTTCATACCAGGTCATCTCTTTCGTAACTACCCAGGCATCAAAATCGTGCTCCAGGCACTCCACTGTCTGCGGCCAGGCAATGCCGTCCGGTGTAAAGCCCTGTGCAGTCTGGAAGGCTTTCACCGCCTGCTCGGTAGTCCAGTCATAATCTCTGGTTACATAGTGATGATCCAGATGGCCGTGGTCGACCAGGTGTTCCTGGATCCACTGCACGGCGTCTCCGTGCATTCCCGGGCGGAAGGTCCCTTTCGGATCGTAGCTTTCCTTCTCCACCTCTCCGCAGATCTCGCAGGTATGCTGCCGCTCACCGGCGCTGTGGTCTGTTGCAGGGATCAGGATCTCCCATTCCCCGAAGGTATGGGGGAGCTTCGGGATGCCCTGCACATCCCTCTCTCCGCAGGTGCGGCAGGTACGGACCTGCTGGCCGTATTCCGAGCAGGTCGGTTCTCTGGTTACCCGGAAGGGGCCCCAGTCATGCGTGTGCCCGCCGCCGGAGCCGCTGTCTGTTGGGTAAACATTGCCCGGCAGCAAGTTTCCTGCAAATGCATTTGGCATCAGGCTGCAGAGCATCAGCAGCGTCAGCAGCAATGCCAGGGATCGTTTTACTTTCATTTTCCTTTCCTCCTTTGTGATTTTATTGAATGTTCGGTTTACAATACGACTATAAACACAGTATAAAACACTGTTCGTCACAAAACTGTCACAAAAAAGAAGAATTGTGAAGGAAATATTCAGTTTTATTGTACCATAAAATAAGGCAGATGGCAATTGAAAAAACCTGCTTATAAAAAGCGGAGCCGCAGGGTCGATGCGCAAAACTGAACCGGAAACGGGGATTATCTTCTTGCCCGGCCTCTGCTTTTGTGATACAATGCCCTGCAGTTTCCTTCGACGGATCTTTTTCTGTCCGTTTTATTCCTCTTTCACGGAGATGCAGATGCCTATGATCTTTGTCAGCAAATGCCTTGCCGGGTCTCGCTGCCGATATGACGGCGGGACGAATCTTGTCCCTGCTGTCCGGGCGCTGGTGGATCAGGGACTTGCCGTGGCCGCCTGCCCGGAGGAACTCGGCGGCCTGCCGACCCCGCGGATCCCCAGTGAGTGCTGCGGAGAACGGGTGCGCAACCGGGAGGGGACGGACGTCACAGCGGAATTTGAGGCAGGGGCGAAAGCCGCCTTGCAGATTGCACAAGAAAATGGCTGTGAAACCGCCATTCTGAAAGCAAGGAGCCCTTCCTGCGGAAAGGGCTGCATCTACGACGGCCATTTCTGCAAAAAGCTGACCGCGGGAAACGGGGTAACGGCAAAGCTCTTTCTGCGAAACGGGATCGAAGTACTGACGGAAGAGGAATACCTTTCCCGACTGTAAGGAGATTTGCTCTTCCCGGGCGTTTTTTGTTTGCTAAGACGAAACGGTTTTGAGTGAAACATACCCTGACGAAAAAAAGAAGAAACCTATGAAAAGCATCTGCTGCCCTCTTGAAAGACGGCAGCAGATGCTTTTTTTACAGTATCCTGCAGGGAATCACGGAAAGGGAGCAGAGCAAGGCAGGCGGGGTTCGTATGCCGGCTTTATCGGGATGGATTCAGGAAAGAGGAAGAATCTCATGAATATTGTATGTATTAAAGTAGATATCGTAGGCCGTTTCCCTGTCGCCGAGGAGTTCGACCAGGGCTCCTGCCTGAAACATCGGGGAAAGGGTCCCGGAGGTTGCTTTCCAGGCGGCATTGGAAATTACTTTCAAATCTCTGTTCCCGCGCAGAATGGCTTCGGCATTGAAGAGAAGCGTTCCCGTGGCGATATGATAATCGCTGGATACAATGGCAAGCTCGGAAACCTGCGGGAACTGATCCTCCAGAATATCCAGTGTGAAAACTGCATTTTGCGCAGTGGTCTGGGAACGATCCTCCACAATGACACGGGAGGGATCGATCCCGTTCTCAGCAAGCCATTTTGCCATTTCCCCCGCCTCTGTTGCGGCATGATTGTCCCGTGCCGTTCCTCCGCCGGTACAGGCGATCCGGGCTTTCGGATATTTTTCCGCACTGCGCTTCAGCGTCTCCAGGCGGTGGATAAGTTCATCCTTCATACTGCCGTCCGGGTTCAGCTGAAAACCCAGCGCGACTATGCATAACGCATCGGTATCCGGCAATCCGTCAGGGAGGATATCCTCATGGATCATCGGATCATCCGCCCTCCATAAATTCAGGATCTCTTTCCATTTTTCTGCCGCAGGGGCATCGGCTGCCTCCAGTTCGCCCATCAGTTCTTCGATTCTATCTGAAGCAGCCTCTCCGTAAGTGCCGTAGAGCACCAGGATCTTCTCGATAATCATCCGGGAGGTCCCGCTCTCTTTCGAAGGTTCCGGCATCGTCGCCGCGATATCCTTTTCAGCGCAGGCACCCATACCGGCTGACAGACATATTGCAATTGAAAGCACACAATTCAGGATCGCCTTTGTCTTTTTTGACATCATGATCACTCCCTCTTTCCGTTTTGTCTCCGTATCCGCAACACAGGACCGCCTGTCCTCCCCATGAAGGCCGACTGCAGCGGTCCGGGCGTTCAATCTCTGTAATTGATTCTTTCGAAAAAACGCGCCATTCCCTCCGGGATCTTCACAGCCTGATCAAGCCCGGTGTCTCCCAGCTGTATCAGTTTGTTTTCCCCGTGGTAATCACTGCCGGCAGTAACATAAAGGCGGTACTTCTCCGCAAAGCCCAGGATCTCCTTCCGCAGTTTCGGCGTAAAACCGGAATAAAACGCCTCCACTCCCTGCAGGCCGAACCCGATCAGCCGGCGCAGACGGGTTTCCATCTCTTCCCCGACAATCAGTTCCTCTCCGCTCCCGAAGGAGGGATGAGCCAGAACCGGAATTCCTCCGCTCTGCAGGATCCTCCGAATAGCCTGTTCCGGACGTATGAATTCACTGCGAAAACGTGCCTGATTGATAAAATCACGAATAGCCTGTTCCTTGGTTTCTGCATATCCATATTTCACCATCAGATTCCCGATGTGAGGCTTCCCGGGATTGTCCAGAGCCAGCAGCTTCCGGATCTCTTCCTCCGGGAAGCAAAAACCGAATCTGCTTTGAAGAAACTCCAGCCTGGCTCCGGCTTTTTTCATCCGAAAGCTGTGGCCGGTATCTACAAGATTCTGAATGTGTGCGCTGTCCGGGTCATAATTGTAACCAAGGATATGATATTTCCCATCCTCATCCCGGCAGGAGAATTCCACACCGGGCAGCAGGAACGGGTCCCCCTCCCGGAGCAGTTTCCGCGCAGAGACACAGCCTTTCACAGCGTCGTGATCCGTCAGTGCGAAAAGCCGGATTCCGGCACTGCGGACTTTCTCCAGCAGTTCCTCCGGCGTATCCGTGCCATCGGAAACGGTTGAATGCATATGTAAGTCGATTTTCTGCATATTTCCCCTTTAGAACAACAGCAGCAATTCCGTCGGCATTAGGCGGCAGGCCTGCATTTTATCGGTTGATCCGATCGAACCAGTCTGCAAAGCAGGGAGGTTTTGCCGTAAAAGAGAGATGGACCCTATCCCCTTCGATCCCGGTGATCTTTGCGTACAGGTTATCCCCGATGTCCACACAGAGATTTTCCCATACAAAGAGGCTTTCCGCGGTTTTCATTACTGCTTCATCTTCCGAAGCCGAAAGGATCTCCCCTTCCAGCCCGCTGTCGCTGATGTATTTTTCCTTCAGAACGGAAAAACGCACCGGAACCGGGTGGGACAGCGGTTTCAGCTCGCACTTTTTGCTGTTCAGATGCAGATTATAGGGCTCCCGGATCCCGACCACGTCGGAAAGCAGGATCTCTCCCTTTACCCCCTTCATACTGGTTTTCACGATCTGCGCGATATCCAGTTCGTTTGATACCGCCGCACGCGTACCGGGTGAAATCAGGATCTGACCGGCTGTGGTAAAGCCTTCGATCCGGCCTGCAAGATTCACTGCCGCACCAAGCACGCCGTATTTGGTACGCTTTTCCGACCCGATATTCCCGAGGATCACGTTGTCGGTATTGATACCGATCCCCATGGAAATCGGCTCGTAGCCCCGTTCTGCGTTCCAACGGTTGACTGCCTCCATGCGTTTTTGCATCCCGATGGCCGCTGCGACGGCATCGGAAGCATGGTTTTCCCTGCGGACCGGTGCACCGAAGATGACCATCATTCCGTCTCCCATAAATTCTATCAGAGTCCCGTGATAGCGCTCGATCTCCTCGTACATTTCACTGAAATAATGGTTGAGCATTGTGATCAGGCTCTGCGGCCGCATCCTTTCAGACATGGCTGTAAAACCCCGCAGATCACTCATCAGAACGGTAAGATACTGTCTCTGCCCTCCGAGCTTCCAGCCGTCGGGAGAATCCAGGATCTCCCGTACGATATCATCTGACAGGTAGCGGCCGAACGTTTCCTGCAGAACACGATTACGAAGTTCCAGCTGGCGGTTCAGTTCCTGTATGGTCTCCATCGCGTGGATGGCATCCCGCATTTCCGTAAGCTCGGTGATGTCGCTGATGACGAGAATCACTCCGATGACTTCTCCCTGTTCCTGCAGGCAGGAGGAAACCACTCGCAGCTGCCTTACGCTTTCCCCTGTATGATAAGAGACATAGCTTTCATGACGTTTCCCCATGTCGTAAGCGGCATTCAAAACGCACTGAATAAACTCGTCATTCTCCTCTTCGCCTAAAAAGACGCGAGCGAAGGATTGTCCTATCAGTTCTTCTTCCGTCTTATTCAAAATGGTTTGCGCAGCATCGTTGACGATCTCGATAGAACCGCCGGATCGGAGAACCATCACTCCCTCCGACATTCCGGAGATAATACTGCTGTGTATGACCATATTCCGTTCCATACCGTGCCTCTGTTTAATTCGGCTTCCGTCCCTGGAGAGGACGGAAGCCGATTCTTTTCCTATTCAGAAAACATTACTGGAGATATGACATAAAGCTGCTGTCCTTAAGCGATGTCATTACGCTGTTATAGAATGCAAGGAAACGGTTCACCTTTTTCTCTTCCGGCTTACCGTTTTCTTTTTTCAGTTCCTCGAGGATATCACAGGCTGATTCATAATCCGCCGTCAATTCCCGAAGACGTCTGCTGAACTGCCGCATGATCGCCAGCAGGCGATCCGGCTGAGTATTAAAGTACTTGTCAAATTCGCTTTCCCCGATCTCCCGAAGTTCGGTTCCGTCCTCCATCGCAACCGCCGTAGCACTGCGGGGAAAATATTCGATCATACCGATCTCCCCGAGGAAATCTCCGGCTTTCAGAACAGTAAGCTGCGTCTCATATTCCGTGCCGTAATTGACGTATACTCCTACGCTCCCGGAGATGATGTCAAACATGGATTCGGCAAAATCTCCCTGCCGGAAGATAACGGCTCCCTTATCAAAGGTTTTGCTGTTCATTCTTTGCCCTCCTTCTCGGATAACTCCTTGATTTCGCGGCAGACCCGGACATATTCATTGGTCCTTTTACGGAGATTGCGGCTCATCTGCTGCAGAAGCACCAGCATACTTACAGGATTTTTCTCGATAAATTCACCAAATCCGTCTTCTGTAATGACTGCGACCGTTGTGTCATCCTTCAAAGCAACTGCCGTAGCTGAACGCGGTTCTTTTTCCAGAAGGCCCATTTCGCCGAAGTAATGATCCGGAAAATACTCTGTAAGCAGCTGTTCTTCCGGCGTGCCATATGCAGAGTAAATGCCTACTATCCCGGTATATACTTCATACATGCAATCGCCGGAATCGTCTTTTTGGAAAATAACTTCCCCTTTGTTGAATGTTTTGAGTTGCATTCTTCCCTCCATTTGATATAGATTTTTTGTCGCCTGATCTGTACTGCAGAGCGCTATTAAAACAGACCGTTGATAAAATCGGTCAGGGCTGCACGGTTGTAATAATTGGAGATGTGGTCGATGTAGTAATCCGGATCGACACCCTGGTCAATATCATAGAAAGAACCGTTTTTCAGGAAAGACATCCGCATCGCGGAGGATATCTGGAAAACAGTGCCATAGGCGGTAGTCATCGGCTGTACCACACAGCTGCCGCCGCCTGTAGTCCGGCCGATCAGGGTCACCTTCTGGGAGGACTTCAGAGCAGCCGGTATGAGATTGCCGCAGGAGAAACTCACCGGCGAGACAAGGCAGTAAAGGTTCTTATCCGCGACCGTGTCTTTTTCATCAAACACGCCGTCCAGGTTGATATCCGCACGGTATACGGCGCTGGAAAGGGCACCCGTTGCCATATTTTTGACACTGAAGGTGGCATCTCCGAGGAACCAGCTCAATACTACAACGGCGGCGTCCACCGCGCCTCCCGTGTTGTTGCTCAGATCCAGCACCACATTCTCAACGGGACTGCCCTCCCGTGTGATCCGGGCATGGGCATCAATGATCTGTGCTACCGTGTCATCCAACTGGTTGTTTTCCTCTTTAGCCGCATAATAGGCAGGTGCGTAGTATCTTGACGAAAAGGAGTCAAAGGTGATGTATGCCGTGTTGCCGACTTCCTCATACTGCAGCCAGCCGTCCGGATAGGCGGCATCGCGTGCTTTGCGGTAAATATCGGAATGTGCATCAAATTTGCGATTGGCCGTCCCTGTGCTGTCGGAAATCGAATTCATGCCGGCAAGCGCAGAGTATTCGTTAAAGCCAGAATGAAGGTCGTCCAGATAATAATCAATGAATGACTTCAAAGCGTTGTCCGCATCCAGTGCACTGTTGCCGCTGAGCACCTCATCATAGCCGATCTGCCAGAAGACCTTGCGGAAAGAGTCAATATCATGTGCTTCTTTCAGTCCATAGAAAGTATCCAGGGCAAGGCACAACTCATTATAACTGTATTCTGCCAGTTCATTGCTGCGCTCGCCGGCAGGCGCATCGTAATACTTCCACGCAACCTCGGTATAGCCTCCTTCATTATAATCAAAGAAAACTTCATCGTTTACGAGGAAGAGAGCCTGCCCGTTAAAGATGACACTGTACATTGAGGGCAAAAGTGTAAAGTCATCCATCGTCTGCAGCGGGACAAGATAGTTTTCATCCTTTATGACCATCGGGATCCCGCAGGAGGCAAGATCCACTGTCATAACGTCTCCGTAACGGTCAAAAGAGTCTGCTTTGTTTCGCCAGACCAGGAGAGCGTTGCCCGCATCATCTGTGCTGCTCTCTGATACCAGATCGATCAGTGCCGTATCATTGGAGTTGTGCATGAAAGCGTCATAATCCTCAAACACAAGCTTTCCGTTGGCAAAATCAAAATTCAGCGTGTACCCGTTTTCTCTCTCAAGAGTGACTGCTTTATCTTTATACTCAATGCTCAGATCATAGCCGGAGTCTTCGGAAATATCCGTGTTGATAAAACACAGGAGTTCGGCCCAATCACGGACATCCGCATAAGGCAGATCGGCAACCCCGTCCACAAAATAGAGCGGGAACTCCTGATTCAGCATATCATCCAATGAACTGCCTAAATAGAACGGGTACGTCTTCATGGTTATGCTGTGCGCATCTTTCTCTTCCCCGAAGGCGCAGGACATGCAGCTGAATATCATCATGCAAGCTAACAGCAGCGAAATCCCGCGTATTTTCCGATTTGTTTTCATTCGTCTCTCCTCATTCTCTTCGTTCAGTACAGCATATCAGAACGCCATCCGGCCGGCCACAAGATCACTCACGAAATCATCCATGTCGACAAACTGCATCGTCGCAACATCCCCGTCATTCAAGAACGTCATGGTAAAACCGTCTTCCGTTTCTCCAAACACATAGGGAACTTCGGAATCCGTTCCGTAAAGCACAACATGGTCGTCAACAACCTCGGCCGTGCCCTCCCAGCCGTTATACTGAGTGCCGTCTTCAGAAATGATCACCAGCAGAGCATCGTCGTTGTCCTCATTGTACGCATAAAAGAAGATATCGCCCGCTTCGTTGCTGCCTTTCGCTCCGACGCTGTAGGTAGCATAAAGATGCTCCGTCAACCCGGCTTCATCACCCTCGTCATCTGCTTCTCCCTCAACTGCCGCTTCCGACGAAGAAGTTTCTGTCGTGGTCGTCTCCGTCGTTGTTTTTACGCCGTCAGTCCCCGACGAAACGTCGATCTGGGTAGTCGTTGTACTGGTCGTTGTATTTCCGTCCGCATCCGTCTTGCTGGTAGTCACCGTCACAGAACTGGTACTGGTGCTGGATACTTCACACGCGGTCAATATAAAAGTCATAAGTGCTGCAAGCAAAAGGGCAAGCAGTTTCATCGTTTTTGTGTTCATGCTGTTTTTCACCTTCATTACAGAGTAACAAAGATATTATAACACGACGGACGGAAACTGGCAACGAAAACATGCCGTTTCACTGCTATCCCTTTACAATTTTAAGCCTTCCGCAAGCTCTGCTGCAATACGTACGCAATCGTCACATTCACAGAGAACTTTTCCTGTGCCGACCCCTTTGAGTTCCTTGCAGACACTGGCACCGCAGCGCTGCGTAAAGGCTTTGTGCAGTGCGGCAGCGTCCGCACGCAACGGCTTTCCGTCATATTTCAGCACACCCAGCAGCATCTCTGCTGCGCACAGCGCACCGCAGGTGCCTTCCATACAGCCCATGCCGCCTCCAAAGGCAATCCCCAGTTTTTTCAGCTGATCCTCGGAGAAGTCTGTCTCCTCCGCGAATGCACCAAGCACAGCCTGGCAGCAGTTGTATCCGTTATGTTTTAAACAGACAGCAGTTTCCGCCTTCGTCATTTTTATTTTTCCTCGTATTTCGTCTTCATTTTTGCTTCAAACCGGTCATTAAAAATGATGCAGCGTTTGTGGATCGCCTGCCCGATTTTTTCCACTCTGGAATAAACACTGACGGAAAATGTGAGCACACGCCCTTCTGCTTCGATCAGCTCCGACTCTGCACGCACCGTTTCCCCTATCGGTGTCGGTGCAAGATGATCCACTTCCAGATGCATGCCCACGGTGCCCTGTCCGGATTCCAGATAAGGTTCCACGGAATCCTTTGCTGTTTTTTCAATCAAGGCAATCATACTGGGGGTGGAATATACATCCAGAAGCCCGCTGCCGACGGCGGACGCCACATTTGTCCGATCGACTGTTTCTTCCGCAAATCCTTTGATGCCTGTTTCCATAGAATACTTTTCCGTTCCTTTCCTGTATATCGCGGAACCATCGATGCTCTTCATCATGACTGACCGGTGTTTCCCGTTTACTCTGTTTTCAATATAGCATAGGGGCTTTTGTTTGTAAAGAAACCTTATATAAATAAGGTCTCATGCCGGAAGCGGTATATTTTTTACCGTTGCTCAGCCCTGAGACCTTGTTTTACATGCCGGTGACCCGACTCGAACGGGCACGGGATTGCTCCCAAGGGATTTTAAGTCCCTGGTGTCTACCATTCCACCACACCGGCATATTCCATTTTCCATCGGACACAAAACATAATTTATCACCTGAAAGGGCCGATGTCAAGCAAAGCTTGCCGATTTGCACAAATTATGATACAATCCTGTTTATGAAAAAGAGACGCTATTTTCTGACAATTTTATTATTGCTCGCCGTGACAGCCGCAGGCATTTGCATCGCACTGTTTACGGATGTACCGATCCCTTCGGATTCCGGCAGGATGATACGCACCTATACCCGCAACAAGCCGGAGGTTGAGTTAACTCTTGCCATCGTAACACCGAGCGGTACAGAGATTACAGCCTACGGTCACGACGGAGAAGTCATCCCTGTTCCGGACCGTGTCTATGAGCTTGGCGGGATTACCAAGACCTTCACCGGTGCCATTGCTGCTAAGGCTGTATCAGAGGGAAGGGTTTCACCTTCTGAGCGGATTTCGGAATATCTCCCTCTTGCCCGCTCAGCCTATGCTCCGACGCTTTTTGAACTTGTTACCCACACTTCCGCATACGGCTCCTATGCGCCCGGGGTCGCCTTCCATTCTCCGATTCGGAAAAACCCTTATTCCGGGATCTCCGCCAACGATCTTGTGGCACAGGTGAATAACTTCAAGCTGACAGCGAAACCGCCTTATCTCTACTCCTATTCCGATTTCGGAGCAGCAGTAGCCGGGGCTGTCCTTTCCCAGATATACGATGTGGATTATTACAGCATCCTTACCATTTTTGCCAGGGAAGAACTCGGCCTGAAGCACACCCGGATCGCCGTAGACGACACTGTCAGGGACGGGTGGCACTGGCTTACTTCCGATGCCTATATTGCTTCTTCTTCCCTTTCCTCCACGATCGGGGATATGATCGCCTATGCACGGCTTTATCTCACCTCCGCGGAACCCTATCTCCTGCTGGCATCCGATCCGGCCGGAGAAATCAACGCTGAAATGCAGACAGGATACTTCTGGAACATTCTGGAGCGGGGAAGTGTTCTGCAGCAGTCCGGTGAAACAGCTCAGGGAGCAGCGTCGATCTGGATCGACAGGAATGCCCAGGTTGCCGTGATCTTGCTCTCCAATTATCCGAATGACCGCTTTGGCAATGTAAATGATATTGCCGGAACCGTTTTTACCACCGCTTTGACGCCGACGATCCCTTGAGTATTTCCGCTTCCCTTTATCTGCTGCTTATAAACAGGCTCCCTGCCCGCTGGTTTGCATGCGGGCAGAGAGCCTGTTTTATTTTGTGCATGAAGAGGAAAAGATCGATCACTCCTGAAGAAGGGATTCTCCCAGTTTATACACATCCCCTGCGCCGACGGTCAGGATAATGTCTCCCGGTCTGGCAATGGCGCGCATGGTCTTCTCCAACAGTTCAAAACTGGGATAAAAGGACGCATTCGGAATCCTCTCCGCGAGCGAGGCGGAAGAAATCCCGATGGTATTCTGTTCTCTGGCTGCATAGATCTCCGCCAGGAGAACTACGTCAGGACGCTGAAGCTGCGCAACAAAGTCTTCAAACAAAGCCGCCGTTCGGGAGTAGGTATGAGGTTGGAATACAATGATCGTCCGTTTGTAATCCAGTGTTTCCAGCGTATCAAACAGTGCCTTCAATTCGCCCGGATGGTGTGCATAGTCGTCATAAACATCGGCGCCGTTGAATTTTCCTTTAAACTCGAACCGTCTTCCTGCTCCGTTAAACCCCGCCAGACCGTATTTGACCGCTGTCGGCCTGACTCCGAGACAGATAGAAGCAGCTGCCGCAGCAAGGGCATTCTTCACATTGTGCACTCCCGGTACATGCAGGATCACATCGGTAAATTTCTGTCCGCGGTAATAGATGTCAAACGATGTGTTTGTGCCGCTGTAACGGATATTTTTCGCCGTTACATCCGCCTCGTCTGTCATGCCGAAGGTCATGCGTTTTCTTTTCAGCCCTTCCAGTGCATCCATGGTATTCCTGTCGTCCCGGTTTGCCACAATATAACCGCTGTCCTCCGGCACTTTGGACGCAAAGATCCGGAAACTTCTTTTGACCTCTTCCAGGTCCTTAAAAAAGTCCAGATGGTCGGCCTCAATATTCAAAATGACCGCTACCGTCGGATAAAATGACAGAAAGGAATTATAGTACTCACAGGCTTCCATGACGATCGTGTTTCCATGGCCGATCCGGTGGCCTGCCTTCAGCAGCGGCAGCGTGCCGCCGATCATGACCGTCGGGTCTTTTTCTGCCGCCATCAGAATATGCGTGCACATTGAAGTTGTGGTGGTTTTCCCGTGTGTACCGGAAATGCAAAGCGCATTATCATAGTCTCTGGAGATCGTGCCCCAGGCCTGTGTACGCTCAAAAACCGGGATCCCCCTCCGGTGTGCCTCCATGATCTCCGCATTGTCATCATGGACTGCTGCCGTTCGCACGATAAACTCCACATCGTCTGCCACGTTTTCTTTCCGATGCCCGATTGCAACGGAGATGCCGAGCGCTCGCAGATTTCGCACATTCTGGCTTTCCATCGTATCCGATCCGGAAATAGAAAGCCCCATATGATACAAAACCTCCGCCAGAGATGACATGGATACTCCGCCGATCCCGACCAGGTGCCCTCTTCTGCCGGGTGACATATAGTTTTCAAACTCAGCCATTCGTGTTCCGCTCCATTTCCCGTTTGATTGTTCAATCGTTCACAATTTCCTTCTTGATGATTCGAGCATAAAATGATACAATACCCAAACAGAGATATTATAGTCCACCGTGCGGTGGATTGCAAGAACTTTCAGGAGCTTTCTCATGGTTGAAATCACCCCTCCAAAATATGTGCGGTCCGTTCTTCACAAACTGAAAGCGCACGGATATTCCTCCTGTATCGTAGGAGGCTGTGTGCGCGATCTGATCCTCGGTGTCCAGCCGCACGACTGGGACGTTGCCACCGGAGCACTTCCGGATCAGGTGCTTGCGCTGTTTCCCGACGCCATCCCCACCGGGATTCGGCATGGGACGGTCACTGTACGATCCGGAGGGCAGTTTGTTGAAGTCACGACTTTCCGGACAGACGGCGATTATGCCGACCATCGGCATCCGGATACCGTCAGTTTCGTAGGTGATTTGAATACCGATCTCAGCCGCCGGGATTTCACCATCAATGCAATTGCCGTTACCTCTGAAGGGGTGATCATCGATCCCTTTCATGGCATTGCGGATATTCAGGCGCACGTCATTCGGTGTGTGGGAGATCCCGCGAAACGCTTTGAGGAAGATGCGCTGCGGATGCTGCGCGCCTTCCGTTTTTCTTCCCGCCTCGGTTTTGAAATCGAAGCAGAAACATTCCGGGCTGTAGAAGAGCATGCAGGTCTGTCTGCCGGTCTCTCTGCGGAGCGCGTCCGCGACGAGATGGAAAAGATCCTTCTCACCGCACACCCGGAAACCTTGTATACCGTGATCCGGCTTGGGCTGTTGGATACATTCCTCAACGGCCATCTCAGCCGGGACGCCGGACTGCTTCGCATTGCCACTCTTCGGAAAAAGGCGCTTCCCCGCTGGGCGCTTTTCTGCACAGTGCTGATGGCAGACGAGTGCATTTCCTCCGTGCGCGGCTTTCTCACATCCCTGAGGCTTGACGGGCGTACGATCCGCTGTTGCAGTGATGCCTGTGAAATTCTCTCCAAATCTCCTCCGTCAGAGTTTCCTGCCTGGAAAAGGCTTCTGAACCGGTACGGTGTGGACAGTGTGGAGTGCGCCGCCCTCTGCTGGGATGCGATCTATGGCGGAGATGCCGAATCAATGCTGAAGAAAGTATTGAAAAGCGGTGAATGCTTTTCCCTTCGTAATCTGGCCGTAAACGGGAAGGATCTTCTTCCCCTCGGTTATAAGGGCAGGAAGCTTGGGGAGATGCTGGATTTTTTACTGGACTATGTGATCGATTATCCGGAGAATAACCAGCGGGATCTTCTGCTTTCGCTGGTCATTCCGTCAGATGATGCCTGATTTCCTTTCCATGGGGAAAGCTAAAAAGTAATCCCGAAATGTTTCCATATGTTGAGAAAAGGACGAAAAAAATGACGGATTCTTTTGATCAGTTAAAGCAGGACTGTTCCCAATGTATGCGGTGCAGCCTTGGCAGCACCCGGCATCACCTCGTCTTCGGGGTGGGTAACGAACATGCACCCATTGTATTCATCGGCGAAGGCCCCGGAGAAAAGGAAGATCTGCAGGGTGTCCCTTTTGTGGGACCTGCCGGCCAGCTGCTGGATGTGATGCTGCAGCTCGTCGGGCTTGACCGCACAAAAGTTTATATCTGCAACATTGTCAAATGCCGCCCGCCCCTCAACAGGGATCCCTCCCCGGAGGAAAGGGATGCCTGCAGTGAATGGCTGCAGCGGCAGATCACGCTGATCGACCCGAAAATTCTTGTATGCCTTGGGAGGATCTCAGCCACAACCCTGATCGACTCTGCATTCCGCATCACACGGGATCACGGCAAATGGTATGAACGGGATGGCAGGCAGATCATTGCCACCTTCCATCCCTCAGCGCTGCTGCGTGATCCGTCGAAACGTCCTGAAGCTTTTGCCGATTTTCGTGAAATTCGTGCGGCACTGCGCACCCTGCAGCCCGACTGTTTAGAAAGGAACATATCACTTTGATTCGCTTTTACAACGGAAACATTCTTTGCTTTACTCCCGATCTTCAAATCCGATCGGATGAGGTTTGGATCGACGGAAGCCGCATCTGCTATGTAGGTCCGGCCTGTGAGGATGCGCCGCTCTTTGACCGACAGATCGATCTGCGCGGCGATCTGCTGATGCCCGGCTTCAAAAACGCCCATACCCACACCGCCATGACTTTTTTACGCTCCCTTGCAGATGACAGGGAACTGCAGGGCTGGCTGCGGGAGATCGTCTGGCCGAACGAAGCCAAACTTACCGATGAAGCCGTTTATATTTTTACTACTCTGGGCATTATGGAGTATCTTTCTTCCGGTATTACTGCCAGTTTCGACATGTATGTGCACAACGAAGCTTACGCGAAAGCAAACGTGGATGCCGGATTCCGCACAGTAATCTGTTCCGGGCTGAACAACTTCGATGCCGACGTTGAAAACATTGAAAGGGAGTATTTGCGCTTCAACAGCTACCATGAACTTGTTTCATACAGGCTCGGTATCCATGCAGAATATACCACTTCTCTGGATCGGATGGAATATCTCGCTTCTCTGGCAGAAAAATACAAGGCTCCCTGTTTTACCCATCTCTGTGAAACGAAGGCGGAAGCCGAAGGCTGTATTGAACGCTATGGAATGTCAGCTACGCAGGTGCTGGATAAAATCGGGTTCTTCCGCTATGGCGGAGGCGGTTTTCACTGCTGTTATCTGACGGAGGAAGACATCCGGTATTTTTCCGATCACGGACTCTGGGCGGTCACCTGCCCTGCTTCCAACCTGAAGCTTGCCAGCGGCATAGCGCCGGTAGAAAAGATGCGGAAGTGCGGCGTTCAGTTTGCGATCGGCACAGACGGCGCCTCCAGCAATAATGCGCTGGATTTCTTCCGGGAAATGTATCTGGTTTCCACGCTGCAAAAGATCTATGAGGAAGATGCCGCCGCCTGCCCCGCCGGAGAAGTGCTGAAAATGGCCTGTGTAAACGGTGCCCGTGCCCTCTCTCTGCCGGATTGCGACGACATTGCTCCGGGGAAGCTTGCCGACCTGATCGTTATCGACCTGAACCGGCCGAATATGCACCCGCTGAATAATCCTGCCGTCAATCTTGTCTATTCCGGAAGTAAGGAAAACATCCGTCTGACGATGGTAAACGGAAAGATTCTGTATGAAAACGGGGAATTTATGATCGGTCAGTCTCCGGAAGAAGTCTACCGCGCAGCAGATGCCTTCTGCAGAGGACTGATTCGCTGAAGCGGCGGTTCCGGACCGCCTTTTCTGAAATAGAATCAGGGAACAGTTTATGAAAAGCAATAAAAAAGCAACCGCATTCGTCATCATCAGTGCCATGCTGTGGGGAACATATGGCTCCTTCGTCACGGTAATCAGCACCTATGGGATCCATAACAATACAATGATGTTCCTGCGGTTTTTGTTTACATCGCTGCCGGTTTTTCTCTATCTGTTGGGCAAAGACCGCCGGCAGCTGTCTGTAAAACGGGAAGATCTGATCCTGTTCCTGGCCAACGGCCTGGCCAGTATTCTTTTCTTCACATCCTGCTATACTGCTGCAATCAAAGAGACGAAAATTGCCACAGCAGCTGCTTTGCTCTATACTTCTCCGGCAATGGTGATGATCCTGTCGGGATTCCTGTTTCGTGAAAAGATTTCTTTGCGAAAGGCAATCTCTATTTTGATTTCTGTCGTCGGCTGCGCGCTTGTTTCCGGCATTGGTGCCGGCGAACATGCAATTACCGGCAAGGGGTTGCTTCTGGGTCTGGGGGCTGCACTCGGCTATTCCCTTTATTCCATCTTCAGCCGCATGCTGCAGAATCGGGGATACTCCACCCTTACCAACGTGCTGTACACTTTTGGCATTGCGGCCGCGGGATACTGTGTTCTCTCTGTAAAAGGCGGAACGTTTTCAGAGGTGGTGACCCTTCCCGCTGCAAGCTTTCTTTCTGTGCTGTGCGGCCTGACCACCGGGCTGGTTGCCTATCTTCTATATACCGCCGGACTACAGGATATGGAGCCTTCCAAAGCCGCTCAGCTTGCCACCGTAGAACCTGTTTTTGCTGCCTTACTCGGCGTATTGCTCTTTGGGCAAAGGCTGTCTTTTTTGGAAGTGCTGGGGATAATTTTTGTTGTTTTTGCTGTGCTGTATGCCAACCGTGATTTCAGGCCGAAAGAAAAACGGTAAATCCGCAGCTGTCAGGTGGCTTACCGGTGTTTTCTCATATATTCCACTGTTTTGTGGAGCGTTTGTGCATGATACAGTTGTTCCAGATGCCCTGCAAAATCCAGGTGATAGCGCTCACCCAGTTCCGCAAGCAGTCTTTCCTGCTCTGCTTCCCGGGCGAGTGCTTTTTCTTCATCCAGATCATCAAAGGTCAGCTGGCGTCCCTCTTCCCCGGACAGATTGTAAAGGCTCACCCCGATCAGGCGGACAGGTCTTTTCTCCACCTGCTCCAGCATTTTCCCGGATTCCTGATAGATCACCACTGCAGAATCACATGCCGGGACGACGCGCGACCGGGTGATTCCCTTCATATTGGCATAAGTGAGTTTTAATGTGATCCCTTTCCCGTGGAGCCCCACCCGTCGGGATCGGTTTTCCACACTCAGGGACAAAAGAAACAGCACTTCTTTCAGAAATGCGTAGTCATTCACATCCTCCTGAAAAGTGATCTCCCGGCCAATGGATTTTGCGTCCTCGGGGTGATACGGCGTTACTTTACGCTCGTCGATCCCGAAAGCGATCTGTGTGACCCACCGGCCCTGCTTCCCCAGAAGACGGACAACCTCCTCCTGTCTTTCCCGGATATCCCTTACTTTATGGATCCCTGCTGCATGAAGCTTCTGCGCCGTCTTTTCTCCCACGGTATAGAGAACCTGCACATCCCTCTCCAGGATCAGATCGACGAAATCCTGTGCTGTAGGAATTTCATAATATCCGTCGGGTTTTTTCTCTTCGCTGGCAGTCTTGGCCGCAGTCTTGGAGTATGCCAGGCCGACAGAACAGGTCAGGCGGAGCTCCTCAAACGTCCTGCGTTTAATCGTCCGGGCGATTTCCCGCGCCTCTTCCCAGTTTCCTGCACGATCTGTCAGATCCAGATAAGCTTCATCCAATGCTATTGCTTCCGATGCCGTAGCATAGGCATCCCAGATCCGATGCAGCTGGCGGGACACTTCCCTGTATTTTTCAAAATCCGGGTGTTTATAGATTCCCTGCGGGCACATCCGGTAGGCATCCTTGATGTTCATACCCGAATGCACCCCGAACTTTCGCGCTTCATAGCTGCAGGTCGCCACAACACCCCGCTCACTCGGCAGAGAGCCGATGATCAGAGGTTTTCCCTTCAAAGAGGGATCATCCCGAATTTCAACAGAGGCATAAAATGCGTCCATATCCACATGAAGAATGATCTGGTTCACATTTTTTACGCCTCCTCTTTTTTGTCCGGATTTGGTTTTTATATCTCGCTGTTTTAAGCTCTTGCGTCTCTTGTTTGTATGGTCAGATCGATTTCTTCTCCACCAGCTTTAGACGCTGTAATCGGCAATTCCATCAACAGGTCTTATTATGCTTCCTATATCCTTCTGTTGTCTTTCCTGACCCTTCACATCAACTTATATAACTGCATCGACTTGGAATCAGAGGAATGCTACTGACACTGCGGAAAACTGGAGTGATCAAAGGAACCTGCTGATCTGCGAGGTAAATCAGAAATGACAGTTTTTCTCGAAATCCGCTGCGATGGGATCGCCGAATTCTCTCTTGGCAGTCGGGTAGGAGATCCAGAAAGTTTTTAATCCGTTGTCGGTATTGCTCTCCTTGGAGTAAAAGATCTCTTCTCCGTTGTTATTGTATCCGCTCTGGACGAACCAGTTTTCGCCATGATTGAAATAGGTCACATCCGGATTCTTCGAGGCAATATTATAGTCAGTTTCATACGCGCCTTCCGGAATATAGCCGGGAGCGATCTCATAGACCACGATACGGATCTCATGGTCAGGATGCCAGAAGGTATATTGATATCCGATGTTCGGACTTTGATCCAGGCTGATAAAACCTTCCGGGACGGTAAACTGGGTGCCCATTACGCCGGTGAAGCTGCCGGCGGCAGACTGCTGCCCCTGATCTGATGCTCCAGGCGTGCTGTCATCTGCATTCGTCACAGGGTCCTGCCGGTTTGAGTC
The DNA here is from genome assembly GCA_017432615.1 of Oscillospiraceae bacterium. GTDB lineage: Bacteria > Bacillota > Clostridia > Oscillospirales > Oscillospiraceae > Limivicinus. The sequence continues at coordinate 4,561 of JAFRIV010000006.1, read as the reverse complement.
CTCCTCCGGGACCGCATTGTATTGCGCATTCACATCCGGCGCAACGGTGGTCTGCGGCTCTTTGACCTCAGATCCTGTTTGTTTTCCGCAGGCGGACAAAACCAGCAGCATACACGCTGCCAGCAGAATACAGATCCGTTTTTTCATGTTTTTCCTCTTTTCTTTCCTTGTGTGCTGCCTGTCTGGCAGGCCGGCCTTTCAGCAGGATACCGTTCGCGGCGGCCGGCAATGCTGAATTATATCCTTTTGAGCTAAAAACGTCAACACAGGGTATTGATAAAGAGGGAAGATTCCTGTATGGTTACCGGTGAAGGGTGACAAAGAGAAAAAAAGAATGTTCGATCCTGTTCATAAAGCTGCACAAAGACTGTACAAAATTAAATCTGTATGGTATATAATAATATGAGTGTATTTTTATCTTCTTCCGGATGATGGGACGCCCGCTGATATGACTTGGCTTTTTTGGGAGATCAACCTATGAAAAGGATTTTTATTATCATCGTCAACGTGATCATTATGGCTGCCATACTGGTCTTTGTTGTTCTCTACACCAGAGCTGAAAGCCGGGAATCCTACCAGAGGCAGATAGAACACTTTGAAAACACAACGGTCACCATGGTGCATGTGACGGAGAATTATCTGGAGGGCGAGCAGAGGATCTGCGATGTGTGGGCGCACTACATCAACAGCAGGAAAATGACTATGGAGGAGGCTGCCGATTATATCCGTACCTCGCATGTGCTTGAAAACACTTCGGCACATGTGGTCTCTCTCGACACGCTCACCGGTCTCTCCACGCGCCCGAAACAGGGCACAGCCGATGACTATGCTGTTTCCTATAAAAGGTTGACCCTGCTGGAAAAGGTGGACTGGATCGATGAGATCGGAAAGTCGATCAACATAACCCGCGCCTACACCAACCCGATAAACGGTGAACAGTCACTGGCATTCTGCAACATTATTACGCTGTATGATCCGGAAAGCGAGACAGCCGGGGATGCGGTGCTGCTGCGCGTCATCCCCATCTCGGAGCTGGAACAGAAATGGGTCTTCCCGCAGACAGAACTGGCGGATGCCGAGCTGTCCATGATCGATGCCAACGGGGATTATGTCCTGAAAGGATACAGCTTTAAGAATTCCAGTTTTTTTGAGTTCTACAAATCTTATAACCCGACGGATCCCGAATCGTCAAGAGAACTGTTCGACAGGATCACGTCCTCGACAGGTTCCGTCCCTATGATCAACTCCCGCAAAGAGGAGTGCATCCTTGCCTTTACCCCGATCTCACACACTACTGGCTGGACAATGCTGGGTCTCGTGCAGGTGAAGGACCTGCATACAAACACCGAAGACTGGCTGCTGATCGGCGTTATTTCTGCCGGTCTGCTGATCCTTTTCGTCTTTGATCTGTTCTATATCCTTTACATTAACAAACGCCTCCAGATCACGGCCAGGGAAGCAGAGTCGGCAAGCAAAGCAAAGACCGATTTCCTCTCTACCATGTCCCACGACATCCGCACGCCCATGAATGCCATCATAGGCCTTACGACTATTGCCGAGAAAAATCTGGGAGATGTGGCGTCAACAAAAGAAAGCCTTCGGAAGATCAGCCTTGCCAGCAGTCATCTGCTGACGCTGATCAACGACATTCTGGATATTTCCAAGGTGGAAAGCGGTAAACTGAAACTGAGTCCGCTGACGTTCTCCATTGTGGAAACGGTCGAGAACCTCGTCAATATTTCACAGCCGATGATCAAGGAAAAGAATATTGATTTCAGCTTCCACATCAATCAGATGGAAAAAGAGTATCTGTATGCCGACCAGCTCCGTCTGAACCAGATCTATATCAATATCCTCTCCAACGCCATCAAATATACCCTGCCGGGGGGGCGCGTCAGTGTAGAGCTGCGCGAGGAAACAAGCTCCGACCCCGGATGTGTCAAGCTGACCTATGTGGTAGCAGATACGGGCATCGGCATGAGCCCGGAATTTATGGCAAACATGTATCAACCCTTCTCACGCCAGATAGACAGCCGTGTCAACAGCATTCAGGGGACCGGGCTCGGCCTGGCCATCACGAAGCAGATGGTAGACCTGCTTGGCGGAACGATCGATTGCCAGAGCGAGCAGGGCAAGGGAACGACCTTCACCGTTGTGCTGGACATCCCCGTGGCCGACAGGCAGCGGGAAGAAATGCAGCTTGACCCCATTGACGTGCTGATCGTCGATGACGATGAGACCATGCTTGAGACCGCTGTTGACACCCTTGTGTCTCTCGGTGCATCCGTGGACCAGGCGCGAAGCGGGCCGGAAGCGCTGGGCATGATCGAGCAAAGGCATCGTTCCGGGCGGGATTACGATGTTATCATTGCTGACTGGAAAATGCCCGAAATGGACGGCCTGGAGATGATCAGCAGGATCCGGTCGGAGATAGACACCGGTGTTCCGATCTTGCTGATCTCCGCCTATGACTGGTCGGACATTGAGGACAAGGCAAAAGCGGCGGGCGCGAACGGCTTTGTCAGCAAACCGCTTTTCCGATCCACGCTCTATGATAAGATCAACAGCCTTATCGGGAAAGAGTCCAAATCCATCGAGCCGGAGGATGATTACTCCGATCTGGAGGGGCTGCATATCCTGGTAGCCGAAGATAATGATATCAACTGGGAGATCATTTCCACCATGCTTTCCATGTTCGGGATCACTGCCGACCGGGCAGAAAACGGACGTGTCTGTGTAGACAGGATGCGTTCGGCTGCGGAGGGCAGTTATGAGCTGATCTTTATGGACATACAGATGCCGGAGATGAACGGCCTCGAAGCGACCAGAGCGATCCGGAAATTAGACGATCCCTGGGCATCCTCCATCCCGATCGTTGCCATGACGGCAGACGCCTTCTCCGAAAACGTCACAGAATGCCTGAATGCAGGGATGAACGGGCATATTGCCAAACCCGTCGATATCAAATTAGTGATAAAAGAGATCCGAAGAATCAAAGAAGGAAGGGGACAATTATGAAAAAGACACTGTGCATGTTTTTGGCGATGCTGATGGTCCTGAGTCTGGCCGCATGCGGCACGGAAAAGCAGGAAGCACCGGCAGCAGTTGCGGAAGGATTCCGGCCGGCTCTGGATACCTCCACCAGCTGCCATATCACCGTTGCGGGCGGTTACGACAACTTTGAGGCGCTGGAAGCCGAATTTAACCGCTTCAACGAGTATTATCCCAAAGCAGAACTGGTGTATACAAAGATTGACGACTTTAACAACATGATCGGCACGGTCCTGAACGGAAACGATGCCCCTGACATCTACGTCAATTACTCCTGGATGTACGGACGGGATCAGTATAAATCTTCCATCGATCATGCCGAGAATCTGGCCGATCCGGCGCTGGGACTTGATCTGAACTGCATCCGCAGCAATATCATCCTGAAGACGAGTGACGGCACGCTCCCGATGGTCCCGGTCTTCTCAAACACCTACGGCATGTTTGTGAATCTCAGTCTTTTTGAAAAGGAAGGACTGAGCGTTCCCACGACCTATCAGGAGCTGGTGGCAGTATGCAATGCGTTTCATGAAAAGGGCTATAAAAATGCGATGATGGGCTTCTCCAAAAAGGAGACGACCTCGCTGTTCACTTTGACGGCTTACCCCTTCTTCTGCGGAACCGTGGCGCAGGATGCGGAGGCTGTCAAAAAACTCAACACCCTGGATGCCTCAGCCGGCGAGTATATTCTCCCCACCCTTGAGAAGATCGTACAGTTCCTGGGCGAAGGCTGTGTAGACCTTGATGCCTGTGCGGAGATCGAAAACAACTATGATGCCGTGATCCTTCGCTTTTTCGAAGGCGACGTACCCATGATGACCTGTTCCGGAGATACTGTCTCGGGGACGAAGAAACGGGAGAGCCGTTCCGAGGCGTTTATTGCCAATCCCTTTACCTATACCTTTGTCCCGATCCCCCTGTCGGACGAAGGTGCCAACTTCCTTGATATGTCGAATCTGCAGTTCTCCGTCAACAAAGAAAGTCCGAATCTGGAAATGGCCAACGAATTTATGCGTTTTCTGATCACGACGCAGGAACTGAACGAGATGGCACAGAACAAGGGGCTTATGTCGCCGACGAGAGACCTGTCCTTTAACAGCATGTATGCCGCATTCGGGAATGTTCCGGAATCCCGGATCCTTTCACCGGAAGTAATCGGACTGACGGATGATGCCGTCATCCAGCTGCGGCAGGCAGTCTACCGTGTCGGAACGGGTGAGATGACCATCGACGAGGCAGTTGCCGGCTACGGCTCCTTTACGCAGTGACCGCCCTGCTGCAGAACGGAACGGAAGGCATAGAGGCTGATTTGAAGTTGTATTTCAGATCAGCCGAATAAAAATGCGCAAAAGAAGACAGGAACTGTGAGAAAAATCGAGTAGGAGGGGCTGAGTAAGCCCCGACCTCTCACACCACCGTGCGTACCGTTCGGTACACGGCGGTTCAATCGCATAAGTGCAGAGACTCGTATCGGTCAAGGATACTGTAGTATCCGGCCTGTGCGAGTCTTTCT
>JAFRIV010000041.1 GCA_017432615.1 Oscillospiraceae bacterium | reverse complement strand
TGACCGCTCTCGACGACGAAGTGAATATGGTTCGCGGTCTTGATATGGGCGCTGATGACTATATCACCAAACCCTTCAAGCTATCTGTGCTCTTTGCCCGCATCCATGCTGTGCTGAGAAGAAGCAGCGGCGATGCGGAGGTGCAGACGGAACTGAACTCAGCAGGTGTGAAAATGAGTCTCCTGCAGGGGAAAGTATCTCTCGGAGAACGCACTGTTGAACTGACCAATGCCGAGTACCGGCTGCTGCGCTGCTTTATGGAGCACCCGGGCCAGGTTTTGTCCGCTGACCAGCTGCTGGAACGTCTTTGGGACTGCGACGGTCATTTTGTCGACAATAATACCTTATCCGTATATATCAGCCGTCTCAGAACGAAAATCGAGGAGATACCGGCCAAGCCCCGCCGCATTTTGACTGTAAGAGGGATGGGCTACAAGTGGAATGCGGAGGCTGACGCATGATGCCGCTTTTGATCACGGCTTTGCTTTTGCTGGCCGGCGTGACTGCGGCCTTTGTCAGCCATGTCATCAAAGAGAGGCGACGCACCGACGAGGCAGCTGAAATCGTGTGCAGTATGGCTGACGGGGATCCCACGGCAAGACTGGAATGCAGCGGCGAAGGATCCCGTGCCCGTCTTTATCATGAAATCAATTCTCTGGCGTCTGTTCTGGGGGCTCATGCCGACGCGGAGCTTCAGGCAAAGGTTTTCCTGAAAAACAGTATTCAGGATATTTCCCATCAGCTCAAGACACCGCTGGCGTCCTTGTCCATTTATCAGGAACTGCTGGCGGATGAAACGCTTGATTCCGAATCCCGTCAGCATTTTCAGGCACTTTCCGCGCAGGAGTTTGAGCGGATGGAACTTCTCGTTCAGAATCTGCTGAAGATCACAAAACTCGATGCCGATACGGAACTCCTTGAATGCCGCGTGACTTCTGTCCGGGAGCTGATCCTGAAAACCCGTGAGCGCTTTGCAGTTCGCGCATCCCGGGAAGAAAAGAACATCATGGTCGAGCTTCCCGATGAAACACTCGACGTCTTTTGCGATCCGATCTGGATCTCTGAAGCACTGGACAATCTGGTCAAGAACGCGCTCGACCATACGCAGCCGGGCGACACGGTCACTTTGAGCGGAAAGAAGATTGCCGGGGAGATCTGCCTGCAGGTAACAGATAACGGCAGCGGCATTCATCCGGAGGACATTTACCACATCTTCAAGCGCTTTTATCGAAGCCGCTTTGCAAAGGACAGGAGCGGAATCGGACTGGGGCTTGCGCTGGTTCGATCCATTGCCGAACGCCACGGCGGAACCGTGGAGGCAGACAGCACACTTGGAAAGGGAAGCAGCTTCTCTATCTATCTGCCCGATGTCGGGAAACATGCCGGCGGACCAATACAGCAGCCTGAAAACTCAATTCCGACAAAAATGTAGGATAGAATTCATCTGTATGTAAGGCAAATATGCAATACTTCTTCTGAAGCTGTGAAAGGAAGAGGTTATTATGCAATTACTGGAAGTCAATCATCTGTCGAAAACCTATGGCAGCGGGGATGCTGCCGTTCATGCGCTGAAAAGCGCAAGCTTTACGCTGCAGAAAGGCGAATTTGCCGCAGTTGTCGGCGAGTCCGGCTCGGGAAAAAGCACGCTTCTGAATCTGATCGGCGGCTTGGATACGCCTACAGCCGGCAGTGTCATCATCGATGGAAAGGACATCTTTTCACTGAACGACAAAGAACTGACGGTTTTTCGCCGCCGCAATATCGGTTTTATATTTCAGTCGTTCCATCTGATCCCGGAGCTGAACGCAGAACAGAATATCATGTTCCCGGTGCTTCTGGATTCCCGCAGACCTGATGAAAAGTATCTGGATGAGCTTCTGCATGTTCTTGGGCTTGAGGAAAGGCGCAGCCATCTTCCGAGTCAGCTCTCCGGCGGACAGCAGCAGCGCGTGGCCATCGGACGGGCTCTTTTTTCCCGCCCTGCGCTGATTCTGGCGGATGAGCCGACCGGTAATCTGGATTCTGAAAACAGCCGCGAAGTCATACGCCTGCTGAAAGAAACGTCGCAGAAGTATTCACAGACCGTCTTGATGATCACCCACAACCGTGCCATCGCACAGAGCGCCGAACGGGTTTTGCGGGTCTCCGATGGGGTCCTGACGGACCTGGGGAGGTGTATCTGATGCGCAGCTATCTGTCTCTGGCGGGGATCTCAGCAAAAGCGCACCGCAGGAGCAGGCGGGTAACGCAGCTTTGCATCATGATTGCCGTGGTTCTGGTAATCTCGGTGTTCAGCATGGTGGACTTTGAATACATGCATATGACAGAAAAGCTGGTTCGAGACCACGGCAACTGGCATATCGCACTGAACCATGTACCGAAGGAAGAGGCGGAAAGCGTGTGGAATGAGGCCGATGTGAAAGCGGCATGCTGGTATGATACCTTCAATTATCGGCTTGACCAGCCCATCTGCCTCGACAGCCGCCCGATCTGCATCATCGGCACAGAGGAAAGCTTCTTTACGGATTTTTGGAAGGATATGCTGACGGAGGGCCGTTTTCCGCAGAACGGTTCTGAAGCACTGCTCAACCAAAACGCAGAGAATATCCTTGGCTGCAGAGTCGGTGATGCTGTCGTGATCCAGACTCCCGCGGGAGAGTATTCCTACACGGTATGCGGCTTTGTAAGCGACACCTCGTACAGCCTTGCCCGGGACGCGCTGATCGCTGTCCTTGATTACACCGAAATGGGACGAATGGCGGAAGCAAACGGCCAGGCTCGTGAGATGCAGTATTATATCCAGTTCAAACAGAGCCTCTCCATAAAGAAGACCATCGCCAATCTGAAAGCCTCGCACGGATGGACAGACGAAAACGTCGCAGAAAATGCCGCACTTCTCGGCATCATGGGGATGAGCACGGACAACTACATCGTGGGTCTCTACGGCGTTGCTGCGATCCTGGTTGTCATCGTGGTTTTGGCCGGCATCATGATGATCTCCGGCAGCCTGAACGCCGGAGTCGCACAGCGCACAGAGTACTACGGAATGCTGCGCTGTATAGGGGCCGGTAAAAGACAGGTCAAACGCCTGGTTCGCAGGGAAGCGCTGCACTGGCTTCTGCTCGCGATCCCTGCGGGTGCGGTCATATCCACGCTCATCTGCTGGGTTATCTGTGCCGTACTCGCATACGGTATTGGCGGGGAGTGGGCGGGAATGCCCGTAGGCAGGATCAGCTGGATAGGGATAGGCATCGGTGTTTTGGTCGGAACCATTACCGTCATCCTTGCTGCGGCCGCCCCCGCAAAGCGCGCCGCGGCAGTATCCCCGATCGCAGCCGTTTCCGGCAGCGGTGACGGGCAAAACGCAGGTATGGCAAAGCTCGGGAAGGCTCCTGTGCCGATCGCGCTGGGTTTCCATCACGTGTTTGCAAAAAAGAAGAATCTGATTCTTATGACAGCTTCCTTCGCGCTGAGCATCATCCTGTTCCTCACCTTTTCCGTCATGATCACCTGGATAGAAAACGCCCTCACTACAAACAAACCCTATTCTCCTGACATCAGCCTGTACTATTCCGACTACAGCGCCGGGCTTGGATCTGACCTCGCGGATGATCTGCGCGGCATTTCAGGCGTAAAGCACGTATACGGCCGCATGCACCGCCTTACAGAGGTTGAAAACTGCGAGAAAGCAAATAAGATAGACCTCATCTCCTACGATGAAATCCAGTTTGCCTGGGCCAGGGCTGACCTGCTCCACGGGGACATTGA
>JAFRIV010000040.1 GCA_017432615.1 Oscillospiraceae bacterium | reverse complement strand
CCGGTTGATTCCCCGCAGGATCACATGATAGAACCCTGTTGTACTCGGCAGCCGTGCAGTTCTTGACATAAACATCACCCGAAACAGAGTTTAACACAACAGAGAACCTACGTCAACACAAAGAACCGTCCCCTGTGTTTGTAGGTCGTTTTTGCAGCCGAAACTGATGTTATTTCCGCGGCGCGTCCGCAGAGAAGAGTGCCCTCAGGGTCCCGTCATCGGCAATGCCTGTCGCCTCCAGCCCGGCGGCTGTCTGGAAGGCGGAGACCGCTTTTGCAGTGCCATTGCCGTAATCACCGTCCACCCCGCCGGAGAGATAACCCAGATCCACCAGCCGCTGCTGCAGCTGCCGTGCACTCTGGCCGTGGCTGCCCACCTTCAGGGTCTCGTACGCGGCGTAGTCTTTCAGGCGGATAAATTCCCAGTTTTGGATAAAATCAAAGTCATCCCAGTATTCCCAGTCATCATAATACCCGTATTCACGGGAGGGCTCTTTGCACTGGATGCCGATCACGATGCCGTCATAGTCGACAGGGGCTGTGATCTCGTTTACGACTGTTAAATCGATCGGGACAGAGAACAGCCACCTGTCGCCTTCTCTGGCAATAACCTCGTCACCTTCGAAAACATCCCTTATATCCTGAAGGGTCGAGATCTCGTAGCTTTTATCTCCGATTTGAATAATTGTGGCATTGCGTGTGTTCTCTTTGACGTCGACCTGATTCTCATCGGCATTCAATTCCTGCCCGGTGGTATAGTCAAAAAACATATAGTCTTCCCAGGTATAGCCGAGATTAGAATTCTCCCACCAGGAAAAATCATTGGGATCCGGGATCAGGAGGCTGATACCGCTCTGTAAACGGTTGGAAATGGTATACTTTACCATACCGGCCGTATCCGGCAGAGATTTCGTGATCTCAGGGGCAGACATGCTGCCGATCCAGTTTACCGGTGTAATGGAGGGAGCGTCACAATGAACATAACTTACAAACGGATCATAGGTATGCGGGGAGGTAAAAGCAAACCCCTTTTCTTCCGCGAAAAAAGGTGTATCATCTGTTTCCGCAAAACAGATGCCGCTGCATGCCAGTGCCAGGACAAGGAACAGTGCCAGAGCTGTCAGGATCTTTCGCTTCATAATGGTTCTCCTTCTGTGTATTTTTTTCCAAAAAAAATTATACCAGTAAACGCTTCCGTTATCAACAGCAAATCCTCCTGTAACGCTTCTACAAACCAACAAAACTCGAAATAGGAACAAGGTGTGAATACTGTTGGTTTTGTAGTACGTTTTCTAAACTGTTTCCATCAGCAGACTTGCCGGTCTGATCCGCAGGCGGATGATGTGTTCAGAACCCGCATAAACGTGGAATTTACGTAAAGGAATTACAAAATCGTTGTTTTTCTTCTTGCCTTTGCACATCTTTTGTGCTATAGCGCATTTGAGTTGTCAAGGGACGGTTCTCCTGACAACATTAGCCTTTTTTATCGGAGCACTGACCCTTTGCCGGCGGGCAGAAAAAACTCGGGGACGGAATTCGTTTTCCATCCCCGATACATTTATCTTCCGTTATTGATCTTTTTGATCAGTCCCAGTCATAGAAATCATCGTAATCGCGGTCCCAGCCGTAGCGATCATCGAAATCGTCATCCCAGCCGTAGCGGTCGTCGAAATCGTCATCCCAGCCGTAGAAGCCCTGGCCGCCCTGACCGTAGAAGCCATCATGATCTGTGCTGAAGGAACCATATCCGCCGTGGATCTCGGTGCTGAAGTCCGTCACGCGCCCGGTGTTCACATCCACATCCATGTCATACTCGGTATTGCCGACGTAGAACTCGATCTCGTATACCGCGCGTCCGTCATCCCAGTCCTTGTAGGCTTTCGTGAAGCTGGCTTCCGACGCTTTGACGCCGGCGCGCTCCAGGGCGATCTGCTTCGCCTGCTCGAGAGAAACGGGGCCATTGTCTGCAAAGGCTGCAGCGCTGAGGGCGAGGACCATAACCAGTGCCAACACGGCGGCGAGAACTTTCATCGTGTTTTTCATTTTTGTGTACCTTCCAATGTTTTTCATTTGATGACTGGAGTATAGCATACGCTCTGTCACAGTACCGGCACACAAAAAGAAGGATTTTTAAAATTTTTTTAAGGGTCACGTCCCCAATGTATTCTCAGGGAAAATTCAGACTGCTTTCTCAGAAAAATGGAAATTTCTGTTTTCAAAATCAGATTGCGGAACAGAATACACGAAAACAGAAAGTTGTCAGGAGAATTGTCCCTTAACATTAAAATGCATTGCCGGTTGATTCCCCGCAGGATCATATGATAGAACCCTGTTGCACTCGGCAGCCGTGCAGTTCTTGACATAAACATCACCCGAAACAGAGTTTAACGCAACAGAGAATCTACGTCAACACAAAGAACCGTCCCCTGTGTTTACTTGGCAGCTTCCATTAACAATTTGTTCATTCATGCGTTTGCCGTGATATTTTTTTGCTTTCATCTTGACAGATATTTTTTGCTTTCATCTTGACAGATATTTTTTGCTTTCATCTTGACAGATATTTTTTGCTTCCATCTTGACTTTTTTGTCCTTTTAATCAGCAACAGATAATATACGGCATTCTTGTGAATCGATTGGCAGAGCAAAAAAGGCTTATGCCAGCCGAAGCGCCAGAATAAAGTCCACGTTGTAATGATCGTCCCGCACCTGATCAATTCTTGCGGTCAGGCGCAGGGCAGGGCCCTGGGGAATTGCCACGGTAAAGGAATAATCCGTTTCAGGCACCCGGCCGTGAGCCACGTCCGAAAGGCGCCGGCAGGGGTTGCCGTCATCGGGCGATATCCACCGCTTAAAGCGGCCATCGTTCAAAGCCGACTCAAAGGCGTTTTTATCCAACCCCATCTGCTTTTCCAGTCCATGCACAGCCACCTTGTAAACCAAATGCCCGCCATCGGAATGAATGAAAATGATACTGTCGGAGGAATATTTGACCAGCACGCGCATTTGGTTGCGCAGATTCATCATTTCCGTCACGTCCACCGCCATGCATTGCCAGCAGGTGGGGCCAAACAAGTCCGTCAGCTGCGCCTGCTCCGCCAGATAAATATAATCCCCCTGCTTTCTCTGAATCCGAAAGGGATGCACCTGCCTGAGCTTGCCCCGCATCATGGCATCCGCCTGGTCCAACAGCAGCTTTTGATCCTGCGGGTGCACCATATTGATCAGCTTATTGCCGAACAAATCCTTTATTTCCTGGACAGAGAAACCGGTCATATCCCGGAAGTTCTGGCTAAGATACTGGAATTCAAAGCCTTCATCCAGCGTCAGTCGGTAATAGCCTCCGGGCAGATCGGAATTGATGTACTGCAATTCCGTCACATCCTGGGCGGCGGCATAAAACCGCTTTCCCTGCTCGTTTTCATCCATAAAGTAGATTTGCAGGGCCAGCCACACCAGCGTATTATTGGGCTTATATACCCGAACAATGCCCCGCACGCCATTGAGCCGGTCATGATACGCTGTTTCCAGCATTTGAAATAGTTGTCTCCTATCCTCCGGAAACAAGTAATCCTGGATATGGATCTGGCGCAGATTCATCTGCTCCACCCCGATGCCGACCATCTGGTAAAACTGCTGGTTGTAGCGGATAATATCCACATTTTCGCCTTTCCAGCAGTAAAACGCCACCGGGCCCAGGATATTGTTGAGCATGGCGTCGCTGTAAATATTTTCATCCATAAATTCCCGGATGTGCAGCTGCTGATTGGCCTTAAAGGTTATCCCGCTGGGGTCAAACAGGCGTTCATCCTCCATGAGCGTCTCAAAAGCAGGCACCGGCATGGGGCGATAGAAGAAATAGCCCTGCATATAGCGGCAGCCCAAATCGGATACGAACTGCATCTGTTCGGAGGATTCTACCCCTTCCACGATAATGGGGATAGCCATGTTCTTCGCCATGTTGACCACGGATTCCAGGATACTGATGCCTTTTCTCTCCTCCTGCTCTTTGATGGAAAGAAACTGGGCATCCAGCTTAATCACGTCCACGTTCATGCTGCGCAGCATGTTCAGCGAGGAATAGCCGCTGCCAAAATCGTCCATATAAACGAGAAAACCCATGTCCCGCAGCTTTTTCACCGTCTTATTCACTTTGGACGTATCGTCGGCATAGGCGGATTCGGTAATTTCAATTTTCAAGGCTTGAACGGGCAAATCATATATTTGGATAAGATCCGCAAAAAACATGGGCACGTCCATGGAAAACAGATCGATCCGGGAAACGTTCACGGAAACGGGGATGGGCAGATGACCTGCGTCCATCCATTTGCGCAGCCATTGACACACGGATTTCCAAATATACTTGTCCAGCTGGGGTACGATACCGTACTTTTCCAAAATCGGCACAAAAACAGCAGGAGAAATCATGGTGCCGTCGGCCTTGCGCCAGCGGGCCATGGATTCCGCCCCTACGATTTGCCGGGTGGATATACGGCACTGCGGCTGAAGATAGAAGGTGATTTCGTTATGCTCGATAGCGTGCTGAAAATCCGCCAGAATGCGGAATTCCTCCGCCTGCTTGCGGTGCTGCTCGCCATTGTAAACCTTGATATGCTCATCCAGCTTATTTTTTAAATCTTCTGTCGTCAGCGCAGCATGATTGAATGCCTCCAGAATCTGGTGGCAGGATTCGTCGATCATGCAGACGCCCAGCAGCGGAGTAAAGCCCGCCATGCCGCCCAGGGCGGAAATGGCCGTTTTCAGTTTGACGAACAATTCCTCAATAGCAGCACGGTCATAGGGAATCAGCAGACAGAAATCATCCTGCCCACGGTAGCCTGCCAGCCCTCCCAGCGCTTCCGCCATTTCATTGAGTATTCCGCCGAAGCGTGCGAGCAGCTTTTGTCCCGCTTCCAGGCCATACCAATCGGTAAACAGCTTGTAATGCTCAATATCCACATCAATCACGCACCAGTGGCCATGGAGCCGGGGCAAGTGTTCCTGCGCCAGCGCAAAAAAATCCCGTTCCATCATCAGCCCTGTCAGCTCATCCCGCTGCACGCCCGAAAAAGAGTTCAGGGCGGGGCTGATTTCCTCCTGCTCCTTCTGAACCTGCGTATCGTAAATGTAGATAAAAATGACACCGTCCGGCACGCCGTATTCCGTGCCGGTCAAATACATATGGGCCGCCCAGCGCCAATTTCCGTCGGTGGTTTTCATTCGGAATTCTGCCCGCGCCATGCCCCGTGCCTCCGGAGAAGAAAGACGGGCGAGAAGACGGGCAGGCTCCATCCAATCACGGTATCTGCTTCGGTCCTGGGGATGAATCAGGTTCGACGCGGCATAGGCGTACAATTCCCGGTAAGAGCCGCTGGGAATGGGTATCTTCAGCTTTCCTTCGCCGCGCAAAAAGCAATTGCACTGATCCTGACCGTAATGGTATTGTATCAGGGCGCTATAAGAGGTTTTTTTCAGATTTTCTGCCAGTGTGGATGATGAATCGAAGCCCAACAGCGTGTTCCAAAGAACGGTATCCATGACTGATCTTCCCTTCCTTTCAAGGTGCCATCTCTGTAACACAGGGGACGGTTCTCTGTGTTAAGCGTATTTTCTTACAATCCCGAAGCTCGTCCCGGTCAGCCTGCTGACCTGACGGATCGAACCGCCCGAAGAGAGAAGAAGCTGCAGAAGCAAAGTTTTCTTATCTTCCGGCAGCGCCTGTAACACAGGTGACGGTTCTGCGTGTTAACCGTTTTTTCTTACAGTTCCAAAGCTCGTCCGGGTTAGATTGCTGACCTGACGGATCGAACCGCCTGATATTATACCAGCAGACAAAACTGGTCCCAAAGTCAACACAAAAATCGTCCCCGTTTTATATTCGGTTTGCTGAATAAATTGGGGAGATATGGATATTATACAACACAGGTATT
>JAFRIV010000005.1 GCA_017432615.1 Oscillospiraceae bacterium | reverse complement strand
GTGTGTCGCCGGATGCGATGCGGTAGAAGGTCATGCCGCCCTGCGTCCATTCCGGGCCTCTTGCGCTGCCGCCTACGGTGCCTTCCAGATCTGCGTCTTTAATGATTTCTGCCATGATAGTAATCTCCTTTTCTTTTTTCCTGTCAGCCCTTTGGGGCTGCTCTTTTTCCCGAGATGCTCTGCATCTCTTGTTTACGGGCACAGTATAACACAGGAAAAGTCACACTACTGTCACACGAAAAAATAATTTTTAAAAAAATTACTCCGGAAATAATGCCCTTTACTTATCCAGCAGAGGCCGGTGTGTGGCATAAAACTCGTTGTAATCCCGCAGCATTTCTTTCAGGAGGGAGGGCTGATCCAGCCCGTAAGGGCATTTGCTGACGCAGATGCGGCAGTTGACACAGTCATTGATCTTCTGCATCTTGGCATACCACTCATCCGTCATATACTGCTGCCAGGGAGAGCGGCGCAAAAGCATGTTCATCCGGGCACAATTGCGAATCTCAATGCCGACGGTACAGGGCATGCAGTAACCGCAGCTGCGACAGAACGTGCCGGCGAGTTCCTTACGGTCGGCAGCAATAACAGCGGAGAGTTCCTCATCCATGTGGGGATCTTCTTTTGCGACAGCAAGCCACTGCTGCAGCTCCCCGATAGTCTGGATGCCCCATATGGGCACCACGTTGTCATACTGGTTCATAAACGCGTGGCATGCCCGGGCATTTGTGAGCAGACCGCCGGCAAGCCCTTTCATTGCGATGAAACCCATGCCTGCTGCCTTGCATTTTTCGGCAAGGGCAAGGTCCCGCTCGGCCGAGATATAGCTGAAGGGAAACTGGCATGTCTCAAAATTGCCGGAAGCAATGCACTGTTCCGCCACATCGACACGATGGCTGGTGAAGCCGATATGGCGCACCCAGCCGCGGCGTTTTGCTTCCAGCGCGCCTGCAAAGGGGCCTTCCGGATCATCGATGTCCGGCACGGCACCGACCTGATGGAACTGGAACAGATCCAGATAATCCGTTTTCAGCTGACGGAGACTGTTTTCAATGTGCGCAAGCACCGTCGCTTTTGTTTTTCCGGCGGACTTGGTGGAGATCACAATCTCCTCCCGCACGTCGGAAAGGGCCAAGCCAATTTTCATTTCGCTGTCGGTATACGCATTTGCCGTGTCAAAATAACGGATGCCCCCTTCGTATGCCGCCTGCAAAATGGCAACGGCATTCTCTACGGTGCAGCGCTGGATCGGGAGGCAGCCCATGGCAGGCTTTGTTACAACAAGACCTGATTTTCCGAGGGGCAGTGTATGCAGAGGTGTTGTGATCTTTTTCTTCTCTTCCATGGAAAAATATCCTTTCTGATCGTCCATTTTCTTCCTATCGTTTCACATTTTTATTATAACACGGTATAAAGGAAATGAAAAGAGGCTGCTTGTTTGCCATCCGGATCCTGATGACAAAAAAACGCCCGAAGGGCGTTTTTTTGTCATTATCTTACCGTCCGTAGAGCTTCGTCAGGTCGGCAAGCCGGGCGGCAATCTCTTCTGTAGCGGCACCGGGCAGCATGCGCCAGCACCAGTTGCCCATCGGGATACCCGGGGTATTCATACGGTTTTCTCCGGACAGCTCCAGCACATCCTGCATCTGTACCACAAAAAGATCGGACGGAGTTGAAAGCCCCACACGGATCAGGCCCCAGCACCAGCCTTCGCCGGAGGTGATGTGGCAGTATTTTCTGGCAAAAGCCTTGTCCGCGCTTTTTGTTGATGCAAGCCAACCCTTGACCGTATCGTTATCGTGCGTGCCGATATACATACTGCTGTTAAAGGGGCAGCAATGCGGGAGATAGTCGGAATCCCCGTGAGCATCAAACGCAAACTGCAGTACTTTCATGCCCGGCAGGCCGGAATCCCGCAGCAGCTTCTGCACTTCCGGAGTGGTATAGCCAAGATCCTCCGCAATAAAGGTGAGGTCACGGAACCAGCCGGTGAGTACACCCACCAGATCCATTCCCGGGCCTTTTCGCCATTTGCCGTTTCTGGCAGTGTCCTCGCCCGCCGGCACGGCCCAGTAGCTTTCGAAACCGCGGAAGTGGTCAATCCGTAAAACATCATACAGCCTGGAGGCTCCTTCAACACGCCGGATCCACCACCCGAAGCCGTCAGCTTTCATACGGTCATAGTCATACAGCGGATTGCCCCAGAGCTGCCCGTCGTCATTGAAGGCATCCGGCGGACAGCCGGAGACTTCTTTCGGGCGGAGATCTTCATCCAGTTGGAAGAACCAGGGCTCCGCCCAGATATCCGCTGAGTCCATGGCAACATAGATCGGGATGTCGCCGATGAAGCCGATCCCCTGCTGCCGGGCATACTCCCGCAGCGCATTCCACTGTTGGAAGAAGAGGAACTGAACAAAACACCAGAAGTCGATCTCTTCCCGCAGCTCGTCGGTATAGGTTTTTACCGCTTCCGGTTTGCGCAGGCGGATGGCTTCGTCCGGCCATTCCTGCCAGCTGACCATACCAAATTTTTCCTTCACGCTCATAAACAGGGCATAGTTTTCCAACCAGGAGGCATTTTCCTTCCGGAAGGCTTCCGCCTCAGATGCATAGCGTTCCCTGCCGCTGCGGAATGCCTTGCGCAGGACTTTATAGCGGTTTTTGTAGATCAGACCATAGTCCACCCGCTCCGGGTCATCTCCCCACCTCAGGTTTCGGATATCCGTCTTTTTCAGTAGGCCGTCCCGGATGAGAAGGTCCAGATCGATATAATACGGATTACCCGCAAAGGTTGAGGGAGAGGCATAGGGGCTGTCCCCGTAACTGGTAGGACCAAGCGGCAGCAGCTGCCAGTATTTCTGCCCGGCCGCTTTGAGAAAATCCACAAACGCATAAGCAGAAGCGCCCATCGTGCCGATCCCATAGGGAGACGGCAGAGAAGACATCGGCATCAGAATACCGGAAGAACGATTCATATTTTTCACGACCTTTGAAACCGTTATCCTTTGACTGCTCCGGCAGCCACACCTTTGATGATGTATTTCTGGCAGAAGATATAAACAATTATAATCGGAATAATACTAAGCATGATTACAGCCATTGTTGCACCAAGATCAACACTACCATAACTGCCTTTCAGGTACTGTACATGAATGGGAATAGTCATATATTTTGTTCGATCCAGCACCAGATAAGGCAGAAGATAGTCATTCCATACCCACATGGTCTCGAGGATACCCACAGAGATCAACGTTGGTTTAAGCATTGGTAAAACGACCAGGAAGAATGTGCGTACTGGGCCACAGCCATCGATGGCAGCAGCTTCTTCTATTTCCAGCGGTAAACCCTTCACGAAGCCGACAAACATAAAAATTGCCAGGCCCGCGCCGAAGCCAAGATACACGATGGGAATGGTCCATGGGGTATTCAGCTTCAGATTGTCCGCTGTAAACGTCAAAGTAAACATGACCATCTGAAACGGAACGATCATAGAAAACAGACAAAGGTAGTAGAATGCTTTGGCTACTAAACTATTTACACGGGCAATATACCATGCGCTCATCGATGTAAAGAGTAGGATAAGTACAACAGAAGCTACTGTAATAAAAAGACTATACCCGACCGACTTAAGGAAAGGATAATTTCCAAAAGTCATACCCTTGAGATAGTTTTGAAACCCTACAAAGCTGTTCTCATCCGGCAATGAAAAGGCGTTGGTGTTGATAGAAGCATTACTTTTAAAGGAGTTGACCACAACCTGAAAGATTGGGAATATCCAAAGCAGGCAAAGTAAAACAAAAAAAACAGTAAGGATTTTTCCTGCGGCAGAGCTTTCTTTTTTCATTACTGTTGAACCTCCTTTCTCCGGGTTGCCGTTTGCTGTGCAATGGCAAGCACAGCAACCAAAATAAAGAACACAACGGCTTTCGCTTGTGCAGCGCCGTGCCAGTTTTTAGAAATGTTATAGGTGGAATAGATATTCAGAGCAAGCAACTCTGTCATGTTGACCTTTGCTCCATTCATGATTACCTGCGGTGCGCCGCCAGTAAGAGCTAGGTTCTGGTCAAACAGCTTGAAAGAGTTTGTAAGTGTGAGGAAGGTACAGATGGTAATGGATGGCATTACATTGGGAATAATCACCTTCGTAAGAGTCTGCCATCCCGTTGCCCCGTCAATTTTTGCCGCCTCCAGCATGTCTTCAGGCACTGACTGCAATCCAGCAATATAAATGATCATCATATAGCCGATCTGCTGCCACGCCACCAGAATTACAAGTCCCCAGAAGCCATACGTGGAATTTGCCGTGAGATATGTGCTGTAACGTTTCAAAATAGCATCGAAAATCATCGCCCAAATATACCCAAGCACAACACCGCCGATCAAGTTTGGCATAAAGAAGACCGTGCGGTATAGGTTGGCACCGCGAATTCTCTGTGTTAACGCATACGCGATGAAGAAGGCTAAAACATTGATAAGAACAATGGAAACCACTGCAAATGCCGCAGTGTTCTGAAAAGCATGAACGAAACCTGCATCTTTGAATGCTTTGATATAATTGGCAAAGCCAACCCATTTGGCATCTCTGGGCGTATTGAAGTTGCAAAAGCTCAAATAAATGCCTTGAATGAAGGGCCATATAAAACCAATAATGAAACACAAGAACGTAGGTAGGATAAACAGCGGAAACCATCGCTGGATTGGGCGACGAATCAGCACACTATTAACTGCTGTTCCGTCATTTTTCTTTTTTCGCAATAGTATCTCCTCGCTTTCATTTTTTTATTTGCATTTGTGCAGAGAAAAGCCTGCGCCTGCCATTTCTCCTGCAGGAGGAGGTTTTCCTCTGCATAAATGGATAGAAACAGGGGGCGGGCATACCCCGCCCCCTTTGAAAACCCATTCGAATATTGATTAGCCGTTGACCATGTTGTACTCGATAGCCCAGCCGTCAACAAAAGCAGAAGTAACATCTGCCCAGTTGGCATCGGTCTGATCAGCAGAGTACTTTGCAAGTGCATCTTTAACACCTGTACGCCAACTATCAACATTCGGGGTATAGTTGAATGCCCAGGTGACAGCATATTTGCCGGAAGCAAGCAGGTCAGAGCCGGCAACAGAGAAGCCGTTGGCAGAGGCGGGCGCTGCTTTGAACGGAATGTCGCCAATACTGGAGAGGGTAGCAATGCCTTCCTCAGAGGTTACACACCAGAGAAGGAAGTCGAGCGTAGCCTTTTGGTCAGCTTCGGAAACTTTTGCATTAACAGCGAGGCAGTTCTCAGTGCCAGAGCACAAACCGGCATCTTCTTCCCCTGCAACACCGCAATAGATAGGAATCATAGTGATATCGTCCGGGTTGAGGCCAAACTTGTCAACCATAGCGGACCACTCCCAAGTACCATTCTGATAGAAGACTGCTTTGCCCTCACCGAATTCAGCTTCTGCCTGATCGCCTGTAGCGGTGGTCAAAGAGGTCTTCTCAGCAGCAGCATCATCAATGTAGAGATCCCAAATAGCACGGAAGTTGTCAACATAAGCACCCGTCAGAGTTGCCGGTTGCGTGTTAATGCCTTCATCGCGGAATTCATAGAACAAGGGCAGATTAGCTAGATGGCCGGTGAAGCGCCATGCTGAACTGTCATCAAGACCAGCAGAAGTGAATGCGTCGAACCCAAGTTCATCAGCGCGGGCGTGAATGTCATCCGCTACAGCTTTCAAAGAATCAAAATTCGTGATCTCGTCCAGAGAATGGCCTGCCTTTTCCAGCAGTGCCTTATTAACGATAATACCAAAAGACTCATAAATCCAGCCGAGAGCCTTCGTCTCACCAGCTTCGTTTACCAAGTTGAAATCTTTTGTAGTCAACTCATCCAGAACTGCTGCGCCGTCAAGTGCCAGTGCATAATCATCCCAGTCGAGAAGAGCGCTGCCATTGCCAATGTTAAACAGCGTAGGAGCTTCAGATTTTGCCATTTCTGCCGTCAGAGTGTCAGAGTAAGTGCCGGAAGCTGCGGTAACAATCTTAGTGGGAACGCCTGTAGCCTCTTCGTAGACCTTCGCCATTGCCTGGAGTGCTTCGTCTGCTTCTGGCTTCATGTTCAGCCAGTAGACTCTGCCGGTATCAGCAGCAAAAGCAGAGGGAATAGCGAGTGCAAGGACCATAACAAGTGCGAGTGCAAGTGCGAGGATCTTTTTCATTTTGATTTCTCCTTTATTCATAATTTAGGTTTCGGATCGTTACCGGTAACGTTACCGGAAACGTTTCCATCCCTTCTGATTACAAATTTTACCTGTATTCCGAAAAAAAGTCAATAAAGAAAGCGACAAAGCAATAAACTTCGTCGCTTTTCACAAAATTCAATCTCTATATTTGTGTAAAGTGCACAAATCAAGGAAGAACCCGGACGGACTCCCCGTTCCGCAGATGAGCCTGAGGACGAAGATGCACTCCTCCCGTTCCGTTTTCCATCATATCCAGCAGGATCCGCACACTTTCCTCAGCGATCTCATCACAGGGCTGCACCATGGTGGTCAGCGTCGGCGAGGTGTATTCCGTAAGCGCAAGCCCGTCGATGGCAATCACGGAACAATCCTCCGGAACGCGCTTTCCGCCGTCACGCAGGGCTTTCATCGCCGCGATGGCCATCATGTCCGACTCTACGAAAGCAGCGGTAAACGATGTGCCGCGCTGCAGCAGTTCTTTCATCCCCCGGTAGCCGTCCTCCATTTCAAAGCCTCCCGTCTGCACCACAAGCGCCTCTTCCAATGGAAGGCCGTGGTCTTTCAGCGCGGCGCAGTACCCTTCATAGCGGAGCTCACTGATAGAGTGGTCGTCACAAAGGTCAAAGAATGAGGCAATCCTCTTATGGCCGGCGTTGATCAACAGCGTAACGGCATCGTAAGCGGTTTTAAAATCATCAATGGAGACGGAGGAGAAATCCTTTTCCTTCAGCGTCCCGAAGGAATTGGTATAAGAACAGCATACATAGGGTACCCCGATCAGGCTCATCTCCTCCGGCATATAATTGAACCGTCCGCCGAGAAACAGCAGCCCGCGCAGCTTTTTCTCCCGTTCCAGAATGGCACCTGCTTTTACCTCATCCTCACTGGAAGACAGATAACGAAGCACCATGGTATATCCCCGCCGATCGATCTCCCGGGAGATTGTTTTGATCATTGCGGAGAAGAACAGGTTGCCTGTTCCGCGCACTACAACACCGATGGCGTCGGAACGGCTTTTTACCAGATCCCGGGCTGAATTATTCGGAATATAGCCGTTGGCCTCAACCGCTGCAAGAACCTTTTGGCGGACCTCCTCGCTGACGTCCGGCCGATTGTTCAGCACTCGAGATACGGTGCTGACGCCTACGCCGCATTGCCGGGCAATATCTTTGATCGTCATGTCGCTTACTTTTTCAGCTCCTCATCCCCAAAGTAAAGCTCCGGATGCACATCCCGTCTCACGGTGAGGCCCAGTTCTTCCGGACGAAACCGCGGGCAAACGTTTTCCGAAACGGTGATCACAGACGCTGCAAGCCTCGTACCGATCTGCACCGCACCGGGCAGATCCTTGCCGTAGGTCAGCCCGGCCGCTACCCCGGCGCAGAATGCATCCCCGGCGCCGGTCGTGTCACGCACTTTGACTTTGTCGGCAGAGTACGTCCCGTGAGTGCCGTTGCAGTCCGCATAAACCGACCCGCGGCTGCCGAGCGTCACGATCATGGAAGGGATCTTTGCCCTGATCAGGCGGCTGACCAGCTCTTTGGAAAGCTGCTCCGGTGTGAGATCGGCAAAGCTGTCGACAAAGAGGATCTCCGCTTCCTGCAGATTGCAGACAAAACAGTCCGTCTGCTGGAGAAAGTCGCGCCGGCCGGAGGCAATGCTCATGTTTGCCACTACGGCGTATACCTTTTTATTGTATTTGGCCGCAAGCCGCAGCACCCGTTTGACGACTTCCTTATCCATATCGATCTCCAGAACGACACTGTCGCACTCGGAGAAGATCTCCTCTCCTTTTTTATCCAGGAGCTCAGCCATAGCGTCCATGACGGGGCGCTTGGAAATGGAGCCGACCACATCTCCCGTCTCATCAAAGACAGCGAGCCATATACCCATGCCGTCGGGCAGGGAAACAATATAGTCCGTATTGACTTTGTGATTGCGCAGCTTTTTGATGACTTCCTCCCCCTGGGCGGTGTCATCCACCATGCTGACGTAAGTGGGGCGAAGCTCCATATTGGCAATATCCTCGGCAACATTCCGTCCGACGCCTCCGTGGACGATCTCCACGCTGCCTGCGTTTCGACCGGCGGGGATATATTTGTCAAAAGGAAAGCCTTTGATGTCCACAAACGTATTACCAACGATTACAATGCCGTTTTTCATAGGGTAGTGTTCTCCTTCAGGCCATCAGGCCTTCATAGTTTCTAAGTGCAGAGCGGCTTGCCTTCCAGTCGGGAAGGACGGATGCCACAGCGGCATAAAAAGCTGCGGAATGATTCGGATAGAGGAAGTGGCAGAATTCATGTACCACCACATACTCCACACAATGCTCCGGCACATAGGCCAGGCGCGTATTAAAGGTTAGGATCTGCTCCTTCGGTGCACAGCTGCCCCAGCGGCTCTTCATCCGGCGAAAACGGATCTCCGGCATCGAACCGCCGCAGATAGCTGCAAACCGGGGATAGATCCTGCCGCAGTACCGCCTGACAACTGCCTCGGCTGTCTGCCCTTCCCGGGCACGGGAAAGCCGGGGAATGGAAGAAACATTTTCCTGCAGGCGCGCAGCACGCTGCAGGGCGCGCAGGATCATTGTTTCATTCGCGTGAAACAGGGCTTCGATCTGACGCATGGTGTGCCGGCGGGAAGCGGAAACATGGATCGTCCCATCCGGGCGGATGCGCAGATTGATGTTTTTGACCTGCTTGATCTCCAGCTCATAAAAGAGCTCCAGGCCGTCGATAAAAATGGTTTTCTGCATAGACTATGAAAACAGCCCCGGCTGTTTTATAGGCCGGGGCAGCTCTTTCCGGTTATTTGTCCAGATAGTTGCGAAGCATTTCCTGCAGCAGCTCATCCCTGTCGATCCGGCAGATAAGCTGGCGGGCATTGTTGTAGTTTGTAATATACGTGGGATCTTCCGAGAGGATATAGCCGACCAACTGATTGATGGGGTTATATCCTTTCACGACGAGAGAACTGTAGACCGATTGCAGGATCTCCTTCATTTCTCTCTTCTCTTCCACAGCTGTGAATCTTCTTGTTGCGTCCTCCATTGCAGCGGCCGCCTCCTCCCTTTCTTTCTCGTACTCTTACTATACACAATAATTACAAAAAAGTAAAGAGAAATTTACATAATTTTGTAAAATTATTTTTATTTTGTTTCAGCCGACCAGATGCCCTTCTCCAAAGCCGAAGTAGACCCTGCCCGGGAAGTGGCAGATCTGGATGTACATGGGAACGCCTTCCTGATCGCCGTCAAAGTAAACGGTGACGTAATAGTTGTCCTCCGGCAGTTCGGAGACAAGCAGATCCGGGTCAGGGGCCGGGGTGTGGAGATCATAAAACGCATCCTTCGTGCCGGAAAGCGTCCAGCCGGTATATCCCCAGTAAGCAGCCAGTTTATCGCACAGGCTGCCGAGTGTCAGATCTGCAGGGAAAATGTCGTCAAAGTTGTCATAGTAATAATAGAGGCCGTTCCCCAGATCAATGGGGTCCCAATCGTTATGGGGTTCATCCGGATCTGCCGCCGCTTCGATATTTGCCATGCGCACATCGCCGGTAACGGTATCGTCGATCCGGAAGTTGATCATGTACTTGCCGGAATAGTCCCGTGCGTAAAAGCCGTGCTCTATGCTGCGGCCTGTATCGTCATCTTCCCTTGCGTCGCAGTAGGCAGCATATTCCAGTTCGTCGTCAAACTGGATCGCACGGTTCAGGATGCCGAGATCCTGCAGACGTTTGAGTTCTCCCCTCGCCCAGACAAGTGCGACCAACGGGTCGACTTCCGCCGGCTCCGTATAAACCTGGGTCTGGTTATTGCCATAATACACATCCCAGTCAAAGGGAACGAGGGATCCGTCTTCAGCAACGGAATACTGCCCGTCCAGCCCGGAGATGGGGTTCCCGTTCCAGGTCTTATCACCGCTCTGCCCGAAGGAAAGAGCGGGGCCGTTGATATCATGGATGGAGCAGCCATCCAGGGTGATCCCGTCGGTCTGCCAGAAGGAAGCCCCGCCCTGGGAGCAATCGAAGATCTCCGTATCGTTTACCATGACGGAAGAGCAGTTATTCGCATCGATGCCGAGGATACCGCATCCGTAGAGACGGCAGGAACCGATGTAGACCATGGAGCAGTTCTGGAAGAACAGCACACCCCCGGAACACTCTCCCGGCTCCCTTGTATGACCCGCAGTAAAGTTCAGAAGCCTGATATTGTCACAGTATTGGAAGGACAGAACGTTTGCATAACGGGGTGTTGCCGAGATCGTATAGTGCAATGCCGCCTGTGAATAGTCAAGGGCTTCCTTGTTCACGTCAACGGTCAGATCGTGCACCCCTGTGATCACAAGTTCCGGCCCGTCATAGCTTTCTCTCCAGAAATAGAATTCGTTGCCTGGGCTGCCGTAATCGGAAGCGGAAGTCAGATCAAAGACAGGCGCATCCAGGGTAATCGTGCGGTCACTGCCCAGGGCTGCCAGAAACTCGTCCACTGTAGTCACATGGTAGGTTCCGTCCGCCGAAAGAGGAACAGAAGAAGGATTTTCCGCCTGCGGCGGGAAGAAGTTTTCCTCCGCGGAGACAGTGCGGTGCGACATGGCTTCCAGCTCCGGACGACCGAGCCGGTTTCCTTCGGCATCCACCGGGAAGACACCGTTGCCCTGTACCCAGGTGTAGATGCTGTTGTTTTCAAAGCTGCATCCTTCCACCACAGGGCTGTAGTGCTGGGACACAAAAACAGCGGAGAGGAAGGAGTTATTCTCAACTACGTTGCCTGCAAAGACCACGTTGCGGGAGTAGCCGGTGCTCAGCAGATTCTGCGCAAAGTTGTCACGAATGACGGAATTGCGCACGGTAACATTTTCGGAAGAATCGGCATAGAACAGATACCCGACAGCAGTCTCCATTGCGCTCGCATGATCCCGGAAAACGCACTCGTCAAACAGGAAACCGCGGCAGGAAGAGAGACAAACGGCACCGTAAGAACAGCTGTAGATCTCCGTGCCTGTTACTGTGAAGTCAAAGCAGTTCCAGGCATTCAGGCCGATGACGCCGCAGCCGTACATCCCACAGTCATTGATCTGCACATTTTTGGTATTGCCGAAGTCGAACACATCCCCTGCGCAGTAGCCGGGCTCCTGCGTATGCCCGGCGGTGAAATCAGCCAGGGAGATCGCTTTACAGCTTTGGAAAGAAAGCACACTTGCGTAGCGGGGCACGGCGGCAATCGTCGTCTCGTCTTTCCCCGCTCCACGGATCGTCAGGTTGCTGACATTCCAGATTTCCAGCGCAGGGCCGTCATACATCTGGTCCCACACGCAGTAGCTGTTTCCGGTAGTTCCGCCATAAGTGGAAGCTTCACTGAGATTGTACGTGCCCGGAGCGAGAAGGATCTCAGTATCCGGTGCAATAGCTGCAATCAGTTCATCCACGGTGGATACTTCCACCGTTTTTGCTGGAGCGGAAACCGGTGCCCCCTCTTCGGCATAACTGCGAGGCCCGGTGAAAAGGGCACAGGAAAACAGCAGGACAAATGCCAGCACAGAAGCAAGCACTTTGGATTTGGTCTTTTGAAATTCCATGATTTGAATCAACCTTTCTTTCAGATTTTTCTTTTCTGTCGCAAAAGATGTGGCTACAACACCGGCCGGCAAGGCCGCACCGGAGGCCATATTCAGCAGCGTCTCGCCATAGGCGCGGCGCTGAAGATCATCCATACGCCGCAGCAGCATCTCATCGCAGCTCAGTTCGCAAGCCCTGTTGACTTCTCTGCGCATGAGATAAATAAGCGGATTAAACCACTGCGCCGCATAGACAATCACCGCAAACCATTTATAAAGAGTATCCTTCCGGCGATAATGCATCAGTTCATGCCGCAGGATGTTGGAAAGAGTCTCCGGGCTGTCCACCTCCAACGGAAGCAGGATACGCGGGCGCATCACACCGACCATCATCGGCGTTTTTGTTGCGGAACAGCGGTACAGAGAAGGCTTTCTGCCGGAGAATCGGCTGTAGACTGCAAGATCCGCCGCAGTGGGTGCCTGCAAAGTCTTTTTCATGGCAAAGGAGAAGCGGAAATAGGAAAACAGATAATGCCCCAGAAATCCCGCAAATCCAACTGCCCAAACGCAGAGCCAAAGCATCCCGTTTTTCCAGGGATTGGAAACGGCGGTTTTGGGGGTATTCTGCTGCACCTGCGGTTCCCGGATCTCTTCCGAGCGGTCAAGCGCTGCCCAGAAAGCGGCATAATCTCTGTCCTGCACTGCGCGTGCTTCCCCATTCTGCTGCAGAGAAACATTGCTAACCGGCAGACGGGGTGTGACCGGTACTGTTTCTGCCTCGCCTCCCAGGGGGATAAGACCCGGCAGCGGCAGAAGAAAACGCAGCATGACCAGAAGCCAGGCATAGTAGGTTACCGTGCTGGAGAGTTTCTTTCCAAACGCTGCCTTTAAAGCCAGCAGAATGAGCACCAAGGCACTACCGCTGAGCGTGAGAGTAATCAGCGTCTTCATAGCGTTCCCTCCAGAAACATCGTGCGCAGTTCTTCTATGTCTTCTTTTGTAAGGCCATCAGAAGTCACCAGCGCTGCGACCAGATCCTTCGTACTGCCTTTATACAACTTCCGGATCAGGTTCTCAGTTGCCCAGGCATTGTACTCTTTTTCGGAAATCAGAGGCCAGTAAAAATAGACTTTGCGCTTCTCCTGCCGGATTGCACCCTTTCCAACCAGGCGGCTGATCAGCGTCTTGATTGTCGTCGCCTCCCAGCCCTTTCGCTGTTCCAGAGATTCCCGTATGGAGGTAACAGGAAGAGCATCTTCTGCCTCCCAAAGCACCTTCATTACTTCCAGTTCGGAATCCGAAATCTTTTCAGCCAGTGTATTCAATAAACCACCTTCCGAATAAAAAAATTACACGTGTAGTCTCTGTGCATACCATAGCACAGCAGACTACATATGTCAACCATTATTTTCATATTTCCCCAAAAAGCTTTCAAAATAAAGACAAATCCAGATTTCACAACTGTAGATGAAACAAAAACAGGAAAGGAAAGCTTTCTTTTTATTTACATAATTTTATTATCATTATTTTGTTTACTAAATATTATTAACATATATTTATTTACCTATATTTATTTACTTTAACTAATTTACTTTTTATCAGTTACTTATTATTGTTTACTTTTATTTGATTACTTATTTTAATTTACATATTATTATTTCCATAAAATTAATTTACATGTTATAAAGAAGTTGCTCAAAAGAGCAGCCTCTAAAAACATAAAACAATAGCAGCCATCCCTTGATGGGGTGGCTGCAGGCATTTAATTTAGTCCTGAAAGAAAGTAAAACACAGGTAACTGATACCCTGTAAGTGAGACAGGGTATCAGCTGAAATACAGAAATAAGAATTTCAGCAGATAATCAGGTTAGAGTGGTAAGCGCCATAATGGAAAGGATGGATAAAAAGATCTTGCGCTCCTGTCCTACATCTCATTAAAGGTTTCCACAAATCTTGGGATTGTCTCAATACCGTTTCAGGTCAGATAATAATCAGTAGTTCACAAAAGTATAACCATGTTCATTGGCAAATGTCTCGGCGGTACTACCATCTCTGCCGTAAATCGTCAGCCCCTGTAACGATCCGAAAGCAAACTCGTCAATAATCGTCGTACCCAGAGGAATATAGATATATTGGAGATCGGAACAATCGGCAAAAGCATATGCTCCGATTTTTTCTGTATTCTCCGAAAGACTGACTGAGACAAAGGCTCCTCCCCGGAAAGCCTCCTCCCCAATTACCGTCAAAGATTGTGGAACGATAAAGTCAGGATCAGGACAGTAATGCTTCGATGCATTAATCAGCGGAGTGTTGTTACTATCTATAGATATCCCGGCCCACTGTGCTTTTGTACCATCGTAATAGATATCCGTCAGAACGTTGCAGTATTGAAATGCACTTCTTCCGATTCTCGTCACGCCAGTCGAAATATTAATGCTCTTCAAAGCTTTGCAACTCTCAAATGTGCAATATTCAATATCCGTTACACTGGGCGGGATCGTAAAATCTATCAGTGCTTCGCAGTTCGAAAATGCGTAACTCCCGATGCTTGTCACACTATCCGGGATTTCAATATTTTTCAGAGCTAAACACCGGATAAATGCTGAGTTACCAATACTCGCCACACCGACAGGAAAAGTGACACTCCTCAGTCCGCTGCAACCGGAAAAAGCATTGTCCGGAATTCTGTCCTGCCATCCGAACTGATAATCACATCCTGAACCAATCGGCCCTGCAGTTTTCAGTTTACTGCACCATGTAAACACACTGCCTCCGATGTTTGTCACTTCAGCAGGAATTGTAAAGCTGCTTAACCCTGTGCACTCATAAAAGGCAGCAGACCCAATTCCGGTTACACCAGCTGGGATTACGATGCTATTTATGGAAGTGCAGTGATAAAAAGCTCTGTCTCCAATGCTCGTTACACTGGAGGGGATCATAAAATCTGTCAACGCACGGCATTCTTCAAACGCACTGGTTCCAATGCTTGTCACTCCATAAGGAAGAGTGACATTTTTTAGAGAACTGCATTTGTAAAACAGTTTGTACGCAATGCTTGTCACACCAGTTGGGATCGTAATACTCGTCAATCCGCTACAACCTTCAAATGCATATGCTTGAATACTTGTCACACTTGACGGAATGTTTATACTTGTCAGGCTGTTACACCCATCGAATGCGTAAGGGGGAATTCTATTCTGCCATCCATATTCTATGTCACACCCTGACCCAATGGGACCTGCGGTTTTCAGATTACTACAACCATAAAACACATTACTCCCGATGCTCGTCACACTGGCCGGAATCGTAGCATTCGTCAATTCTGCACAGTTGTAGAATGCTCCTTTTCCGATTTTAGTCAGGCTGGTCGGAATCGTAACACTGGCAAGTTTTTTGGAAGTTGAGAATGCATACTCGCTGATAGTTGTTACACTGTCTGAAATCGTAACGTCTGTCAAATTATCAAGCGTGGCAAACGCATAATTGCCGATTCCTGTTATTCCATCACCAATCGAAATAGAAACAATCTTTTTTGCATAATTGCGCCAGGCATTTATAGAAGCCGAAGTAGAGAAATCGGGGATATCTCCAGTTCCGGTAATACTCAGAAATCCGGAATTGTCCAACGTCCAGGTAATCGTGCCAACGGTACCGCCATATGCCAACGCCGCTGATCCACATAACGCTAAAGTAGCAATTACAATTACCATACAGATAATAAATTTCTTCATGATTCACTTTTCCTCATCTTGCATTTTCTGAATACAGGCAGCTATTTTGGTAATACGCAAAACTATTTTCTCAGTAGTTACATATTACCTGTTTTAAAACTTCCTGTCAATATCAAAGTGATTTGTCTCTTTCCACCATTATCATGTAACCGGAGTGGCATTTACATACCGCTCCGGTTTCCTTCTTAGCGCTTCAGCTTAACAAAGGTGTCGTTTCAAAATAGCAAAACAGGTTATCAATAGGCAACACCTTGGTTTCGTTATGCGATTTTCGTCAGCGGAGGAACATAGATTTTTGCTTCATATTCCGCGACTTTTGCCCGAAAAGCAGCTTCGTCGACCTTCGCATCACCCTGCTGCGGTTCATATGTGGCATGGCCGGACTGCATATAAAAACCGTCCTTCTCATTTCCCGGGAAGAAGGTCATCACATTCTCCAGCGGCGACAGCATCTGCCCGGAAAGGCGATAAAGCGTATTGCTGGAAAAGCCTGCCCCCGAGGAGCCCTGTTCCAGGATGACGTTATCGGTGCGGAGATAAAAACGATCCCTCGCCTGGGATGTGACAATATTCACCGGAGCACCGTTGATCAGCGTATAAAGATCATACACCATGGAGTTGGAGAAGTCCTCCGTGCCCAGGCCGGCAATGATCAGCTCCGGCACCCCGTTTTTGTCCACGTCTTTTAAGGCATAGCCTGCGCCGGTGGAATAGGCAATGATTTCCGAAATGCCGTTTTCCCAGGCATATCCCGCGTCTGTCCGGCCTGAAGTATAAGCCATGCGATACTTTTCAAGGACAGTGTTATATGCCGTGACGAAATCTCCCACGTAAATATATGCAGGTTCCGTCACAGCCCTGCTGCCGCCGCCTTCAAACACTGCCTGAACCCCCCAGCCGTTGAAAGAGAGGGGCACATTGCTCACCGCCAGAGTGTCTCCTTCCAGTGCCTCCAGCACGAGGCCGGGATTGGCAGCTCCGGCAGCATCAAGAGAATAAACCGTTCCGTCCGGGCTGACAAACTGCCAGGTGAGAGAAGACGCCTTGTCTGCATGGGCAATGAACCACGTTTTGCCACCGATGGCAATCGCCTCACTTGTAGGATTTTTAGTGATAACGATCGGATCCGCAGCAGGCTCAGAAAAATCAGAAGAATCCGCATCTATCCAGGAAGAGGAAGCTTCTTCCTGAGGCGGCTCGATCTCCACTCTCGTCCAAGTGAAGTCCACCAGCTCTGCCTGATTGCCGAAACGGTTAACGACAGCGTTTTCATACTCTGCCTGGGATATTTCCTCTCCGCGGCTGTTGCGGTAGGTAATCTGTGCCGGCACATCCACATCCGAATAATACTCGTAGCGGGAAGCAACCGGGATCAGATCGATCTGCCCGTCGTGCAGGCAGAGGGCTATCACGCCGATGTAGGCCTCCTGAAAACCGCTGCGCACAATATCGGTAAACAGATAATAGTAACGCCCGGTAGAAGGCTCAAAATAACAGGGTACCGGTGCAGCATCGGAAATCACATCCGGGAAAGATCCACCCTCCTCCAGCTCATATGTGCAGGGCACAATACCTGTAAAATCACTGCTGACTTCATAATAATTGGCAGTGGTATAAAGCCCTGTACCCTGAAGTGTGGCTGCCGCCACCTCCAGACGACCGTTGCGGTCAAGGTCAGCGAAACTATAAAACCAAGGGGATTCCCACACTTCCTTGAAAGACCACTCGTCATAATGCGCCATCAGCAACTCTTTCTGCTGTTGCTCCGAGAGAAGAGGCTCAGATGCACTCTGTGCAGCAGGAACTGCTGTCGGTTCCACAGTTGGAACTGCATACCGGGTATTATCTGCCGGGGAGGCAGAAGACCCTGGTGAAGCAGGTTGCCTGTTTCCGCTGCCTGAAGAACATCCGGCAGACGAAATAAGAAAACAGATCAGAAGAAGACTGATAATTACTCTTTTCATAACGGTCTCTTTGTTTTATTATTCCTCAAGGATTTACATAAATAATTTTATGTAATACACTTTATGTATTTATAATTATGTCAATTTGCTCTGATAAAAACAGTATCAACCTTTACATCTCCCTTATGATCGACCCAGACGAGATTCCCCTGTGCGCCGAGGGAGAAGCTGCCTGTGCCGTCCTTGTAGAGGACTTCATCGGTATAGGCGGTATCTGAGGTAAAAGTACGCTTATAATGCAATGCATTTGTGTACAGGATAGAGCCTTTGCCGTCTTCTTTGCCTGTCATCGTCCAAAATGCTTTTTCAAATGCGCTCCCGCTCCATTGAACTTCAGCTGTATAAGTTCCGTCGTTATTTTTGGTAATGGTGATCATGCCTCTGCCTGCAATTTTTTCTGCCCATTTACCGACGAGCTTATCTGCACTTAATTCAACTGCAGGTGCTTTAGCCCCTTTCACCGTAATCAGGGCGGAGGCAGTATCCGTGCTGCCCGCTTTATTGGTGTAACGACAGTACACTTTCCATCCATTGAGTTCTTCCGGCACATTTTCCAGCTTCATGGTGCTGTACATCCCGTTGATGATCTTTAGAGAGGGGAACTTTTTGGAAGCGTCCTGATAGGGAAGATCTGTTTTTCCATCCGGACTGACAAAATGCCAGACGGCCCAGGTGGCGTTTTTGTAGCGCGCCACAAAGAAACAGGTTCCGCCTTTGGCAACCGATTCGTCCGTCGGGTTTTTGGTCACTACCGGCAGATCGCCTTTCGCGGCTGCTGACGTGCCTTTTTCCCCATTGGAAACCTGGATCGGCGTGCCGTTTCCACTGCTCGCCGCAACCAGAAGGATCTTACACCCTGTCTGAATGGCACCAAGATTCATTTTCGGATTGAGTCCCTGCAGAATCGTGCTCACTTTTGCATAATCCAACCCATAGGCTGCACAGAGGTTGGCTGCCGTGTCCCCTGAAGCAATCACATGGGAATACACTGCATAAGAAGCCCCAGCTACACTGGAAGATGGGAACAGGTAGCTGCGCCCAGCCTGCATCCGGCTGAGATCCGTCAAACCGTTTACACCCTTGATAACCTCTGCCGTTGCCTCGGAATATCCGATTCCAAGGCCGTCGGCAACGCTCCGGGCTGTTTCTCCGGAGGACATCTTGTAAGAAACCAGATAATACTGGAACTTGTCTGCCGTCGTCTTACTGACGTTGATGTTGGAATCTGCCGCTTTATTCACAGCCGTGGAGATGCTGCCCGCATCAGTGTCACTGATTGGCAGGTAAAGCTTCTGGCCTGCGTAGATCCGCCCCAGCTGGCTGTCGCTGGTCATTCCGTTGAGTTCTTTGATGGCTTCTTTTGCTTTGGTGTAGTCCAGCTTATAGGCGGAACAGATGCTGAAAATCGTATCCCCGGTTTTTACGGTATACTGGACAACTTTGTCTGTGGGGACAACGACCGTCGTCGTAGAGTTGGACAGAGACAGAATGGATTTTGCCGCGTCCGAAGAATTTGGGATATACAGTTTCTGCCCCGGACGGATCGCATTCAGCTTCTGATCACTGGAAAAACCATTGACGATCATGATCGCAGACTTCACTTCATCATAGTTCATGCCCTTTGCCTTGCAGATGCTGTACAGCGTATCGCCCTGCTTCACCTCGACCTGGGTGATATATGGGGTGTAATCCTTTGCTGCAAATGCCTGTACGCCGAAAAGAGGGAGCAGCATCACAACGAAAAGCAGCATGGCAATTATTTTTTTCTTCATTTTCATTTCCTCCCGGAATCAGTCGATATTGATGTCACTCATTGTACTCCTTTTGTAATTGAATTGCAACCTTTGTTTTTGCTTTTTCCGAAAAAAAGGAGAAGGTTTCCCTTCTCCGATGCGCATACCGAGGTAAAAAGATTATGATAGCTTTTCTATGTAACTTATATTATGTAATCTTATTTAAAAGACATTTCTGCCGTTTAGCGGGATTGAATCGTCCCAAAGGTTGTCGCTGTTTATCCCGTCCAGGAAAAGAACGTTTTCCCCGCAGTCACGGATGGAACAGCCGGAAAAGCGGAAATGCTCACAGTTATACAGCTGGCCGCCCATGAGGCTGCCATTATCGATTACGGATTACGGCAAGAAACTCGTCCTCCGTGTCAGCACGCACTGTTTATACTCTGAAAGGCCCAAGCCTGTGCATTTTATAAAATGAATCCCCCGTCTACTGCAAAGACCTGCCCTGTTGTGTAAGTGGCTGACGCTAAATGCACGATCGTCTGTGCGATTTCTTCCGGTCTTCCCAGTCGGCCGAGAGGGATCTCCTGCGTAAGCTGTGTCAAAGTGTCCTGCCCCAGCACCTGCACCATATCCGTATCGATCACGCCGGGAGCTATACAGTTTACACGGATACCCGTCGGAGCAAGTTCTGCCGCCAGAGACCGTGTCAGGCCGATAATGGCATGCTTGGTACAGGAATAGGCCACTTCGCAGGAAGCCCCATGCTGCCCCCAGATGGAGCTGACATTGATGATGCAGCCTTCGTGGGCATGAAGCATATCCGGAAGCACTGCCTGCGTTGTGTGAAAGCACCCCCCGAGGTTGACGGCAAACATCCGTGCCCATGCCTCCGGTGTAATGTCCTGAAACTGGATCTGGCCTGCCACCCCCGCATTATTTACAAGCAGGGTGATGCTGCCCAGTTCCTCTTTTGCGTGAGCCACCATCTCCCGCACAGCAAGGGAATCGGAAACATCCGCCTGCCAGGCGATGGCGGTTGAACCCATTTCCCGCAGTTCCTTCACCAGTGCTTCCGCTTTTTCTTTCTGTTCGAGATAATTGATACATACAGCGTATCCTTCCCCAGCCAGTGCGCGCGCTGCAGCCGCACCGATGCCGCGGGAGCTTCCTGTAATCAGTGCTACTTTTTTCATTTTTCTTTATGAATCACCGCATAAACAGCGGAAACAAATCTCTGCCACAATTTAGGGCTCTGTTCTTCCGGCATCGGAGAAAAGACAGGCTCTTCCTCCGGCCGGGGAGGCTCGGCAAAGGCTGCCTGCTCCGTAGTACTGTCTGTTTCGAGTTTCTCGATATCCGTCACGCGGGCATTTCCTTTCAGGTCTTCATAGATCGTTACCCTGGCATAATACGGCTCAGCCCCGGGATAGACAACAGTCGCCTCACACAGGATGCAATAATTCATCCCGGAAACCAGCTGTGTCCCAAGCAAAACCACGGGCACATACCTGACTCCCACAAGCCCTTCCATCGCTTTGTCAAACGCTGCCTGTGCCTCCGGCGTCAGTTCCGGAGTGTCCGGTGTCTGCCAGCCGCCGACACGCTGCCCGGCTTCTGCTGAAGCCGACAGGCTGAGAGCGAGCAGAAGCCCAGCAATCAAAAGAACAGAAATCATTTTCTTCATAGAAATTCCTCCCCCTTGCCTGATACCAACGATTATAGCAAGGAGGGAGGAGATTTCATCAATATTCTGTGAATTTCAGCTGCAGCACCGGCTGCATCCCGGCATTCACTTTTTCAGCAAATTTTTAGCAAAGTAGTCCTTCGTGAGCTTTGTCACAACACCGGAGAGCATCAGAAGAGCAATCAGATTGGGGATCGCCATCAGGCCGTTCAGGGTATCGGCTATGTCCCACATGAGTGCGCCAGATCCCACCGCACCGACAATGCACACCAGAGCAAAGATGACCTTGTATATAAGAAGTACGGTTTTATTGTTGTCTGTGAGATAGCCCCAGCAATTCTCTCCGTAGTATGCCCAGGAGAGAATAGTGGACAGGGCAAAGAAGAGCAGACTCAGTTCAATGATCTTCCCCCCCAGCGTACCGGGAAGGATGGTGTTGAATGCTGCCGCCGCGGCCGCACCTTTTGAAGTAAATGCTCCAAGCCCGCCTTCCACATCGAGGATCCCGGAGAGCAGCACGGCAAAGGCCGTAATGGAGCAGATCACGATGGTATCAATAAACACTTCAAATACACCCCAGATCGCCTGTTCGCAGGGTTCTTCCGTGGAGGAAGCTGCATGGGCAATCGGAGCAGAACCGAGGCCGGCCTCATTGGAAAAGACGCCGCGTGCAAAGCCCTGCTTCATGGCCATCATGATCGTATACCCAAACAAACCGCCGCCGATGCTCTTCAGAGAAAAGGCTCCCTTGAAGATCTGAGCAAATACAGCCGGAATATGACCGATTCGCATAATAATAAGGACAATGCCGGCGAGGATATAAAATGCGGACATAAACGGCACAAGCAGAGACGTCACCTTGCCGATGCGCTTGATGCCGCCCAGCGTCACCATCGCCACCACAATGGCGATCAGGATACCGGATGCGACCTCCGGCAGATGGAAGAGATCCTTCAGGGCACCGGAAATTTCACTGCTCTGGGCAATGTTGCCGATCCCGAAGGAGGCAAACCCGCCGAGAAGGCAGAAGATAACTGCCATCCATTTCCAGCTTTTGCCGATGCCGTTTTCAATATAATACATCGGTCCGCCATGATAAACGCCGTTTTCGTCTTTTACACGGTACTTCATTGCCAGCACGATTTCTGCATACTTGGTGATCATGCCGAAAAATGCGGCGACCCACATCCAGAACACGGCTCCGGCACCACCGGTAAAGATTGCTCCCGTTACACCGGCAATGTTGCCCGTACCCACCGTACCGGCCAGAGCTGTAGTAACAGCCTCAAAGGGAGAAATATTGGCACCGTGATCCTGACCTTTTTTATCTTTGGAAAAAAGAGTGCCGACAGTGTTTTTAATGATACGCCCGAAGTGCGTCACCTGCAGCCAGTTGACACGCACCGTCAGATAAACACCGGTACCCACAAGCAGCAGAAGCATCAGCGGACCCCAGGCAAAGCTGTTGACCGCCCCGTTTATCGCTTCGACTTTTGCAATAAAGTTTTCCATTCTTCTTCCTCTTTTCCGATTATTGTTTCAGTTCCCATAAAGCAGTAAAAAAGAGCTGCCTTATGGGCAACTCCGGAAGAGACGCGTTAACAAACGCCTTCAGATCTTCTCTGTCCTTTTGCCTGAGAGATTCGGCTTTAGCCTTGCACCTTCGGCACCCGGTGAAAACGGGCTTCTCCAGAGTTCCTCAGCCTCCGGTCTTAAAAAATCCCGGAAACTTCAACGGTATGAAACTGTAGGGAAAATATATCACACTGCTTTGGAAAAAGCAACTGTTTTACTTACCTGCCGCACTTTTTTAGCGAATTGAACATTTTACAAGTCCGCACGTTTACATTTTTTTCATAGAATGTACATACTTTCCCGTTTTTTTCTCCGGGAAAAATCGTATAATACAGCACAGGAAATGCGAAAGGAGCGTTTGAAATGAATGATTTTACATACGCAGCGAATAAAAATTCAAAGGGAGGCTCTCATATGAAACAGCACAACCATATTTTTCCCAGCAAGCTCATTGCCGTCGCACTTTTGTTATGCCTGATCGGCGGAGTTATGGCCGCCGGCGGAAATCAGGCCGCCATGGCCGAAACTGCGACCCTCACTGCTGCCGATATTTATGAGCAGAACGTCAATGCCACCGTCGGCATTACGATCAGCGCACAGACGCAGGCCAGCAGATACGGCTCCGGATATACCTATCAGGCTTCCGGTTCCGGCTTTATCATTTCTGAAGACGGTTATATCCTGACAAACTATCATGTCATTGAAGACTCTGAAACCGTTACCGTAGCCACCTATGACGACAAGACGTACGATGCCAAAGTGATCGGCTATGATGAGACCAATGACATTGCCGTCATCAAAGTCGAAGCGGAAGGACTTTCCACCGTCACCCTGGGCAATTCCGATGAACTCCGCGTCGGTGAGGACGTGCTTGCTATCGGCAACCCGCTCGGCGAATTGACCTTCTCTCTCACACGCGGGATCGTCAGTGCCCTCAGCCGCAACGTCCGTGTAGAATCCGGCAATACGATGCACCTCATCCAGACAGACTGCGCCATCAACTCCGGCAACTCCGGCGGTGCGTTATTCAATATGAAGGGTGAAGTAGTCGGCATTACCAACGCCAAATATTCCACGTCCGGATATTCCGGTGAAGCTTCCATCGACAACATCGGTTTTGCGATTCCGATCAACAGTGTAAAACGCATTGTGGCAAGCATTGTTGAAAACGGCTATATCATCAAACCCTACATCGGTGTCACGGTTTCCTCTCTCTCGGAAGATGTCTCCAGCATTACGGGCATCGAGGCAGGCGCCTGGGTCCGTGAGGTGACGGAGGATGCCCCTGCGGATAAAGCAGGCATCAAAGTTAACGACGTCATCGTAAAAGTGGGCGAAAAGGACA
This sequence comes from Oscillospiraceae bacterium, assembly GCA_017432615.1. Lineage (GTDB taxonomy): Bacteria > Bacillota > Clostridia > Oscillospirales > Oscillospiraceae > Limivicinus. Next base: position 62,874 of record JAFRIV010000005.1, on the reverse strand, counting down.
TCGGATCCTCCGAAGACCTTGTGGAAGTTGTTGCTTCCTCCGAACCGGGCGATACACTGCGCTTCTTCCTGTATCGTCAGGGCAAGGAGATTGAAATCGACGTGACCATCGATTCCAAGACGGAATCCGCCACCAAACATGAAGATGAAGCAGCCCAGGCACAGGAGGATGCCGCCAATGCTCCGCAGGAACGGCAGGATCAGCCGCGTGATTACGATAACCGCGGTTATAACGACTGGGACGGCAATTCCATGGAGGACTTCTTCAATTACTTCTTCCGTTACGGTTACTGATCTGCCACAATACGTTTGTCTCCATGATACAATTTCCCGCAGGATTAATCCTGCGGGAAAATTTTTGTAGACATTCCGGAATGGATGTGCTATAATATCTCTTGCTTTGCAGGGTTGGTATATCGGTATTACTCCAGCTTCCCAAGCTGGCTAGGCGGGTTCGACTCCCGTACCCTGCTCCATTTTTTTGCCTGAACACTGCTTTACAACGCCAACCCCCTGATTTCTCAGGGGGTTGGGCTTTTTTCGTTTATCCCATTACGACGTTCACATTCACCGTTTCTCCGGCGGGGAAGACCGGCAGCACCTTGCCGTCAATTGCCCCTCCGTTGACTGTAACCGACTTTACTCCGTACTCCACACCGGCGGTATTATCCACCGTAATATGATAGACCGCACCGCGGAAACGCCGGGAAACCGTATAACCCTTCATGCTTTCCGGCAGGCACGGATCCACCTTCAAGCCATCCAATGTGGGAGTGATTCCGAGAATAGCCTGTGTGATGGAGAGCAGCGTCCAGGCAGCAGTACCGGTGAGCCAGCTGTTCTTGGCCTCGCCATGAGTAGGCGCATCTTTGCCGGCGATCATCTGCGGGTAGACATACGGCTCGGTACGGTGGATCTCGCTGATGTCCTCCAGATAAGACGGGCACGTCCTGCGGTAAACTTCAAAAGCGCGGTTGCCATGACCAAGCACCGTCTCCGCAACAACGATCCACGGGTTGTTGTGACAGAAGATACCGGCATTTTCTTTGTATCCCGGGGGATAGCTGCTGATCTCACCGAGGTTCAGGTAGTAATGTGTATAGGCAGGCTGGAGCAGCACAATACCGTATTTCGTGTCAAGGCGATCCTTCACGCTCTGCATGGCTTTTGCCGCTTCGCCGCTTTCCCTGCCGATTCCCGCCATGACGCACATGCCCTGGGGTTCTATGAAGATCTGGCCCTCTTCGCACTCTTTACTTCCCACCGGATCGCCGAAAGCATCATAGGCGCGCTTGAACCATTCCCCATCCCAGCCGGCATCCAGAACCGCTTTTTCCATCTCGGCCACATGGCCGGCACAGATCTCCGCCTCTTCTTTCAGCCCGATATGACGGCAAAGATCCGCATAGGCCCGGCCGTACTTGACGAACATCCCGGCGATAAACACACTCTCTGCCACAGGCCCTTCGCTGGGACCGGTAGTCTGAAAGCTCTCGCCCGGGTGCGCAGAAAAGCAGTTCAGGTTCAGGCAGTCATTCCAGTCGGCACGGCCGATCAGAGGCAGTGCATGGGGGCCGAGGTGCTCCACCGTATAATTAAAGCTGCGGCGCAGATGCTCCATCAAAGGCTGTGCAACAGACATATCACAGTCGAAAGCAACCATTTCATCCAGGATCGAATAATCTCCTGTTTCGCGGATGTAGGCATCCGTGCCTGCAATCAGCCAGAGCGGATCGTCATTGAATCCGCTTCCGACGGCAAGGTTGCCTTTCTTCGTCAGAGGCTGATACTGATGGTAGGCACTGCCGTCCGGGAACTGTGTGGCGGCAATATCCAGGATCCTCTCTCTGGCACGCTCCGGGATCATGTGGACAAAGCCCAGCAAATCCTGGCAGGAATCCCGAAAGCCCATACCGCGCCCCATGCCGCTTTCAAAGTAGCTGGCGGAACGGCTCATATTGAAGGTAACCATACACTGGTACTGATTCCAGATGTTGACCATACGGCTGACATGTTCATCCTCACAGGACAGTGTGAAATTGGACAGCAGATCAGACCAGAATTCCTCCATTTTCTGCTTTGCGGCGAAGAATTTTCCGTCGGTATCATAACGCTGCTGCATGGCAACTGCTTTCTTCTTGTTAATGACGCCCGGCGCTTCCCACTTGTCTTCTTCCGCATTCTCGATATATCCCAGACCGAGGACAATACTTTTTTCCTCGCCCGGCAGCAGAGCAAGATTGAACTGCATAGCCCCGACAGGCGCCCAACCGTGTGCGATACTGTCGGTGCAGCCGCTGCCGAAAACGGCATCCGGCCTTGCCGGGCTGCCGTAAACGCCGATGAAGGCATCCCGTGCGGTATCAAAGGCATCCGGAACCACATTTGCCCAGAGCATGGCATAGTGGTCACGCCGCTCGCGGTATTCCGTTTTATGATAGATCACCCCGGGAAATACCTCCACTTCCCCGATGGAGTAGTTACGCTGGAAGTTGGAGGAATCATCCATCGCATCCCAGAGGCAGAATTCGGTGTAAGGGAACACCGCCACGGTTTTGTCGGAATCATTGGTGTTTTTCACTGTGATACGGCAGAGCAGGCAGTTATCCCCGCGCGGTACAAACATCTCCTGGGTGGCAGCTATTCCGTTTTTGCTGCTTTCAAACACTGTATATCCCAGACCGTGACGACAGACATAAGCATCCAGAGGCGTCTGCGTCGGCTGCCAGGCAAGATTCCAGACCTCTCCCTCGCTTTTCAGATAAATATGAAAGCCGTCTGCATCCAGCGGACATGCGTTATAACGGTAGCGCGTGATACGGCGCAGTCTGGCATCCTTATAGAAGCTGTAGCCGCCAGCCGTATTGGAGATAAGGGTAAAAAAGTCTTCACTGCCGAGATAATTGATCCATGGCAGCGGGGTGCGCGGCGTTTCTATTACATATTCGCGACGTGCATCATCAAAATGTCCAAATTTCATAGTGCTCCTCCAGAGCTTGTCAGATTTGTTTATGCGAAAGTATTCTACCAAATCTCACAGAGAACGTCAATAAAAAGTCCTTGATTTTCAATGCGGCAGGATATATACTGAAGACAAGTTATGTAAATCGCAGAGGTATACTCCATGAAAAAATATACCATTCTGTTTTTTCTTTTTCTGAGTTGTTTTCTTCTCTCCGCGTGCGGGAAAACACCGACCTATACCGACTATACAGGCTACCTGACACCGGAATCCGCCGGAGCCGGTACCAACTCCGGGAACGGGAATGCCCCGTCTTCATCTCCCCGGCAGGACTATGTCATGTCCGGTTTCGGGCAGCAGCTGGAGAGCGCTTTTGATGCCATCTCCGGGCAGGCACCCGCCGTTACCGATTCCACTTTACAGGGCGCTGATCCGCAGAGTTTTGCCAATACCGTTACGATCATCACCTCTCCGACGCCGATACCCCTGCCTTCAGAGACGCCCGCTCCCACACCGTCTCCCACCCCTGCCCCAACACCGGAGCCGAACCTGGTCCGCATCACCAAAAGCCCCACGTCGGAAACCGTAAACGAGGGTGGCTCTGCCCTGTTTATTGCCTATGCAGACAATTCCACCGGCATCGTGTGGATCACAGTGAGCCCGGATAAACAGAGTTCCTATGAGATCGGAGACGCCGTGCGTGTTTTTCCGAATCTGCTCGTTTCCGGGCAGGGCACCTCCTCTCTCACGCTCAGCAATATCCCGTATGAAATGAACGGCTGGCGGATCCAGGCCTATTTTAACGGGAACGGCGGGCCGCTTTATACGGCAGGGGCTTATCTCACCGTTATTCCTGCAGGGGCAGGCACTAACCCGGGAGTGCCCGCTATGCCGGGCACATCCGACAGTGTGGAAAGCGTCACGCTTTCCGTCGCGCGCCAGGCGTACAGCGACATTACGGCTTATGCCTCTTCCTACGGTTACAGCGTAGGAAGCATGGACGGGTATGTGTATTCCAATGCCGTAGGGGATTTTAATGTGTCAGTATCCAATGTAAAATGCCGCATCACTGCAGAGTTTCGGGCTTATTATTATTCCAGCAGCAATTTCGGGTACGGCCCCGTGCACGTCAATATTTACAACCAGCTCGGTGAGCTTCTCTACAGCGAACATCTTACAGACAAAAACATGAGTTATTATGTGACCATTCTTGACACTTACAAATAAGGAGATTTCGATGAAAACCATTTTGAACGCCTTGCTCGATTACGCCGCAGAGAAAGAACTGATTCATGATGAGGACCGCATCTGGGCTTTCAACCGTCTGCTGGAAGTGCTGCAGTTGGACAGCGCCGATGCACTGGATGGGCTTTCTCTTCCTCCGGAGGACGCTGAAATGCCCGCTTCCCTGCTCAACATTCTCACGGACAATGCCGTTGCACGCGGCATTCTGGATGACGGCATCGTCTCGCGTGATCTGTTTGATACAAAGCTGATGGGGGTGCTGACCCCTGCGCCCCATGAGATCCGGCAGAAATTCCGCACGCTCTATGCGGAAAGCCCTCTTGCCGCTACAGATTGGTATTATGATTTCTCCGGCAACACCAACTACATCCGGCGTGACCGCATCAAAAAAGACGTCAAATGGCTTTATGAAGGGGAATACGGCACACTGGAAATCACCATCAACCTCTCCAAGCCGGAAAAAGATCCGAAAGCCATCGCCGCAGCCCGCACTGCTCCGCAAACAGGATACCCGCTGTGCCAGCTGTGTGCCGAGAATGAAGGCTACGCCGGCAGGATCAATCATCCCGCACGCCAGAATCACCGACCGGTGCCTGTCACCATTAACAACAGCGCCTGGTTTTTGCAGTACTCTCCCTATGTGTACTACAACGAGCACTGCATTGTATTCAACGGCGAGCACGTCCCGATGAAGATCGACGAGGCTGCATTCCGGAAGCTGTTCGATTTTGTCAAGCTCTTCCCGCATTACAACATCGGTTCTAACGCAGATCTGCCCATTGTCGGCGGATCCATCTTAAGCCATGATCATTTTCAGGGAGGTCGACACGATTTCCCCATGGCGAAAGCTCTTCCTGATACGCCGGTGGTTTTTCGGGGTTATGAAGACATCGACGCCTGCCTTCTCAAATGGCCGATGTCTGTGATCCGTCTGCAGGGAGAAGACAGTGAGCGAATCATTGCCCTCGCGTCCAGGATTCTGGATGCATGGCGGGGCTATACCGATGAAGAAGCTTTTCTTTTTGCCGAAACGGACGGGGAAAAGCACAACACTCTCAACCCGATTGCCCGCCGCAGAGACAACCGATTTGAACTGGATCTTGTTTTGCGAAACAACATTACAACAGAAGAACACCCCCTGGGTGTTTATCATCCGCATGCAAAACTGCACCATATCAAAAAAGAGAATATCGGCCTGATCGAAGTGATGGGGCTCGCCATCCTGCCGGGCAGGCTGAAAAACGAGCTGTCTGCTCTGAGAGAGGCGATTTTAAACGGAGAGGATCTGTATACCGACAGTCGTCTCGCCATTCACGCGGATTGGGCGTATGAACTCATGTCGCGTCACGCCTTTACTCCGGAAAACACGGAAGAGATCCTGCGGCAGGAAGTCGGCAAAGTCTTTGAAGAGGTGCTGGAGGACGCCGGCGTTTACAAACGCACGCCGGAAGGCAAAGCCGCTTTCCTCCGCTTCATCGATTTTGTCAATCAAGAGGCATGAAAAAAGAAGTAGTGGGCATTCTCGCTCACGTGGACGCCGGGAAGACCACCCTGATTGAAGCCATGCTCTATCAGTCCGGGACGCTATCCCGGCTTGGCCGCGTGGATCACCGTGACAGCTTTCTCGATCACACCGATCAGGAAAGGGCACGCGGCATCACGATTTTCTCCAAACAGGCACAACTGCAGTGGAAGGATCTCAGCCTTGTGCTGCTGGACACCCCCGGACATGTTGACTTTTCCACCGAGATGGAGCGGGCACTGCAGATCATGGATTATGCGGTGCTTGTTATCAGCGGAACGGATGGGGTACAGGCTCATACTGAAACCCTTTGGCGCCTCCTGCAGCGTTACAGTGTACCTACATTCCTGTTTGTCACAAAAATGGATGTGTCATTTGCACAGCGGGAAGAACGGCTCGCTGAACTTCGCAGCCTTCTGGGTGAGGGCTGCGTCGATTTATCCGAAAGCAGCATACAGGAGTGCAACGAGGCGATTGCCATGTTGGACGAAGACGCGCTGGAAGAATATACCGTCTCCGGGAATCTCTCTGTTCTTACCCTTTCCCGTCTGATTGCTGAGAGAAAGCTTTTTCCCTGCCTGTTCGGTTCCGGTCTGAAAAATGACGGCGTAGAAGCGCTGCTTGATACCCTGAATACCTATACGCTGATGCCGCCTGCCCCAAAGATCTTCGGTGCAAAAGTATACAAGATTGCCCGGGATAACAAAGGCAAACGGCTGACGTACTGTAAAATTACCGGCGGGCAGATTTCCGTGCGGGATACGGTGCGTTATCTCTCTCCGCATTCCGACTCGCCTTTGGAAGAAAAAATATCGGAGATCCGTCTGTACTCCGGGCAGAAGTATGTGTCTGTCGAGACCGTCGAGCCGGGCAGCGTGTGTGCGCTTCTGGGGCTTTCCGGAACGCTGCCGGGGCAGGGGCTGGGCAGCGAAACCGATGCTCCTCTCCCCAGCTGTGAGCCCGTCCTCGGCTGTTCCCTGATTTTGCCGAAGGGGACAGATCCGAAAGCTATTTTACCAAAGCTCCATCAATTGGAGGAGGAAGATCCTCTCCTGCATATTCTCTGGGACAGTTCTCTCGGAGAGATCCGCTTTCAGCTGATGGGAACTGTACAGACAGAAGTACTGAAAAGTCTTTTGAAAGAGCGCTTTGATCTGGATGTCTCCTTTGGGCCGGGACGTATCCTCTACCGGGAAACGATCGCCGACACTGTGGAGGGTGTCGGCCATTATGAACCGCTGCGGCATTATGCAGAAGTGCATCTGATCCTGGAGCCGGGTGAGCAGGGCAGCGGCCTTGTATTTGATTCCGACTGCCCCACCGACTCGCTTGATCTGAACTGGCAGCGGCTGATCCTTACCCATTTGGAGGAAAAAATTCACCGGGGCGTGCTGACCGGTGCGCCGATCACCGATATGCGTATTACCCTTGTTTCCGGCAGAGCACATCTCAAGCACACCGAGGGCGGTGATTTTCGCCAGGCCACCTACCGTGCCGTGCGGCAGGGGTTGATGCAGGCCAAAAGTGTGCTTCTGGAGCCGTATTATGAATTTCACCTGGATGTGCCGACGGAACAGATCGGGCGAGCCATTTCCGACGTACACGCTATGGGTGCAACCCACAGCGCACCGGAAAGCAGCCATGGACACAGCACGATAACCGGCCTTGCCCCTGTCGCTGCGATGGCCGGGTATGCCGTTGAAGTTGCAGCATATACCGGCGGACGCGGGCGGCTCAGCTGCCAGAACGGCGGATATCTCCCCTGTGCCAACGCGCAAAGCGTGATCGAGCAGGTGCAATATGCTCCGGAACGGGATCTGGAAAATTCTCCGGACAGCGTTTTCTGCGCCCATGGCGCAGGATTTGTCGTAAAATGGAACGAGGTTCCAAACTACATGCACCTGCCGTCAGTCCTGCAGGCACAGAAAGAGGAATCTGCCGGCAATGCCGATCCCTCCGCTGCATCCGCCGTTTCCCGCTCTGTTTCCATCGATGAAAAAGAACTGGAAGCGATCATGACAAGAGAATTCGGCCCGATCCGCCGGAAACAGTATGCTGCCCCCACCGTCAACGGTACAAAGGTTTCCTCCATACGCGTAGCCGCAAGGAAAGAACGCCTGATTGTTGACGGTTACAACCTGATTTTTGCGTGGCCGGAGCTGAAAGCCCTCTCCGGGGAAAACCTGGACCTGGCGCGGGAGAAGCTGGTCGAGATCATGATCAACTTCAGCGGCTTTACCAACCGGGAAACCGTTCTGGTTTTTGACGCCTACAAAGTGCCCGGCGGTCAAGGAGAAAAATATGATTCCGCCAGTCTCCACGTGGCCTACACCCGGGAAAACGAAAGTGCGGATCTTTATATTGAACGTCTTGCCGACGAGATCGGAAAAGATGAACAGGTGCGCGTTGTTACCTCAGATTCTCTGATTCGCCTCACAGCTCTTCGTGCCGGGGTGCTGCGCACTTCCTCACAGGAATTCAAAGCCGAGGTGGAAGATGCTCTTGCTCTTATGCGCCGTTCCCCTTTCATGTCAAAGAATGAAATCGATTGAGGACAAAAAATGATCGTTGACGAAATCCGAAATACCCTTTTTCAATTTCAGGATACAGCTTACGCGAATTTTCAGAGCAGATTGATCCCGACGGTCTCTCCGGAAGCATTCATTGGCGTGCGAACACCGGAACTGCGCAAATATGCAAAGCAGCTGAGTAAAGACAGCAGCATCGAAACTTTTCTGTCAGCGCTTCCCCATATTTATTTTGAAGAAAATCAGCTGCATGCCTTTCTACTCTCCGAGATGAAAGACTACGACGATTGCCTTGCTGCCGTCATCCGCTTTCTGCCTTATATCGACAACTGGGCAACCTGTGACCAGATGTCACCCAAAGTATTTCGGAAACATCGCGAAGAACTGCTTTCCCCAATCCGCCAATGGCTGAAAAGTGACAAGACCTATATCGTCCGCTTTGGCGTGGGAATGCTGATGGAGCATTATCTGGAGGAAGCATTTGATCCTTCCTACCCGGCAATCGTGGCAGAGATCCGTTCAGAAGAATACTATATTCGGATGATGATCGCCTGGTATTTTGCAACTGCTCTTGCCAAACAGTATGATACGATCCTTCCGTATCTCACAGAAAAAAGGCTTGATCGCTGGACGCATAACAAGACCATTCAGAAAGCCGTTGAGAGTTATCGTATCACTCCGGAGCAGAAGGAATTTCTGCGGAAACTGAAGATCTCCGGGCAGGAAGGTTGTTAAAACGGCAGTATGATAAACACTCTCTTTCTGATAAATTTCCGTTAAGCAAAAGGCAGTTGGAATTCCTGATATCTGCAGTGATCATTGCCGGGAGCACGTCTTTTGTCTTTTCCAAAATGAGGGTCGCTTCAAACAAAATAAAAAGAAAAATGCATCCACTTTTTATCGGTGGATGCATTTTCCATATAATTCAAATTTTCGTCCTGCCCGAAAGCAGGATCTGCTTTTACGCTTCCCTATTCCTCCGTCTCGTCCTCAGAAACGGGACTACAGAGTGCTTTTGCGTCTTCCAGCATGGTTTCAGGAACATAGATATCCGTCCCCTGGCCACTCATTCCAAGGACGACACGGCCAAAACTGCCGTCCCCCGGATAAAGCCTGAGACAGGGGATCCCATATGCTTCCAGCATATTGATCTTGATTTCATCCCCCATGTCCTGCGGCGCACAGTTGCAGAGGAATGCTGGTGTTTCCAATTCTCCGTCCGCATTTTTCGGCCAGCGCTCCAGCAGGTCAGCAGGCAGGCGTTTTCCCCAGGAAAGTTCTGTTTCCATTTTAAACCCTCGCCAACAGACGTCCCATTTTCAGGAGAACAGCGGTTTGAAGGCCTTAGCCAGGATATCCTTCTTTGCCAGCGCTTCGGTCAGATTTGCGCCTTTTGTTGTGAAATATGTTTTGATCTTGGGCTCCGTCCCGGAGGGGCGAACTATTACCGTGGAGCCGTCTGCCAAGGTAAAGATCAGCACATTGGCTTTGGGCAGTCCGGTGGCTTCAGGATGGCTGTAGTCGGCAACAGACTTCACGGAGATCCCGGCAAACTCCTTCGGAGCGGCTTTACGCAGATAACCCATAATGCCTGCCATTTTATCCATACCGGACAGGCCGGGGAATTCAAAGGAGTCCACTTTATTGAAATATCTCCCGTACTGGGCATAGATCTCTTCCAGACGCTGTTTGAGAGAAGACCCGATGCTGCGGTAATATGCTGCCATTTCACAGATCAGCATGGATGCGATCACCGCATCTTTATCCCGCACATACGGTCCTGCCAGATAGCCGTAACTCTCTTCAAATCCGAAAATAAAGCGGTCAACCTCACCGTCAGCTTCCAGACGGGCAATCTGATCTCCGATCCACTTAAAACCTGTCAGCACATGGCGCAGTTCGACGCCGTAATGTTCGGCAATCGCATCCGCCAGAGGCGTGGAAACGATGGACATCACTGCCACGGGTTTATCCGGCATAGTGCCCTTTTCAATACGTCCGGCGCAGATATAATCCAGCAGCAGCGCACCCATTTCATTGCCGCTCACCAGTTCATAGCTCCCATCCGGGCAGCGCATGGCAACCCCGACACGGTCGGCGTCCGGATCTGTTGCCAGCATCAGATCTGCATTCGTCTGTTTTGCCAGATCCAGCCCGTATTTCAGTGCCTCAAAAATCTCCGGATTGGGATAAGGGCAGGTAGTGAAATATCCGGAAGGATATTCCTGCTCCGGCACGATGGTAATATCGGAAATACCGATGTCCCGCAGCACCCGCGTAACCGGCACAAGCCCTGTTCCGTTAAGGGGTGAATAGACCAGCTTCAATCCTGCCGTGCGTGCAAGGCCCGGGCGGACCTGCCGTGCCTCGATTTCCTGATAAAACGCCTCTTTGCAGTCATCTCCGACAAAGCGGATCAGGCCGCTGTTAACCCCTTCCGCAAAGGAGATATGCTTTGCCCCCGTAAGGATATCCGTTTTCTGGATTTCTGCATAGACGATTGCCGCTGCATCATCCGTCATCTGGCAGCCATCGGGCCCGTAGGCTTTATATCCGTTGTATCTGGCGGGATTGTGGGAAGCCGTCACCATAATGCCCGCATTGCAGGAATAATACCGCGTGGCAAAGGAAAGTGCGGGCACTGGCATCAGCGCATCATAAATCACCACATGGATGCCGTTTGCGGCAAGAACACCGGCAGCCTCCTTGGAAAACACATCACTCTTGATGCGGCTGTCATAAGAGATGGCAACTGTCTGCGTACCGCCCTGCGTCAGAACCCAGTTGGCAAGGCCCTGTGTTGCCTGCCGGACGACCCAGATGTTCATCCGGTTGGTTCCGGCACCCAACGTGCCACGCAGACCGGCTGTGCCGAATTTCAGGGAAACGGCAAAACGGTCTTTGATCTCCTCATCGTTTTCCCGGATCCTGACTAATTCCGGCAAAAGATCCGGATCTTCCAGGTCTGCTGCTAACCAGCGTTCATACTCTGCTCTGTACATTGTTTTTCTCCTTTATTTGTTCTGGTATTATGGTTTCCAGGTTCTTTCCGAAATAATATACCGTGGGCGGTGCTTGGTTTCCATATAGATTTTTCCTACATACTCTCCGATGATGCCGAGGCTGATCAGCTGGACTCCGCTGACAAAGCAGATTATACATGTCATGCTGGCCCAGCCTGCCACTGTTTTCCCGATCAGCGCAGTGATCAGTGCCCAGACACACCCGATAAAGCTGATCAGTGCCACCACGATCCCGAAGGTCATGATCAGACGAAGCGGTTTTACCGAAAGGCTTGTGACCCCATCCACCGCCAGGCCGATCATCTTCTTCAGCGGATAGTGGCTGCTGCCGGCTAAGCGCTCGCTGCGGGCATATTCCACGGTAGTGCTCTTGAACCCGACAAGCGGGATCAGACCGCGCAGATACAGATTTACTTCTTCAAAGCCCGCAAACTCCTGCAGCACGCGGGAACTGATCAGGCGGTAATCTGCATGATTGTAGACGACCTCAGCCCCCATTGCGGCAAGAAATTTATAAAAGCTCTGGGCCGTAAAGCGTTTAAAGAAGCTATCCGTGTCTCTGGAAGAGCGCACCCCATACACTACTTCATACCCATCCAGGTAGGCTTCTACCATGGCGTCGATGGCATTGATGTCATCCTGTCCGTCCACGTCGAGGGATACCGTGATATCGCAGAGATCCTTCGCTTCCATCAGCCCGGCGAGCACCGCATTCTGATGCCCGCGGTTACGGCTCTGCGAAATTCCGAGAAAATGCTCATCCTCAGCTGCAAGCTTCCGGATGATATCCCACGTTGCATCCCGGCTCCCGTCATTGACAAAAAGGATACGGCTGTCCGGAGAAATCTTTCCTTCCCGTGCAAGATCCGTTATTTTTTTCAGGAACAAGGGAGCCGTCACCGGCAGGACTGCTTCTTCATTATAGCATGGCACAATCAGGAAAAGCTTCGGCGTCATATTCCTGCATCTCCTTCTCTTATATGATCGATTCCACAAGATAATATCGCAGAAACATGGTCATCGTCAAGAGAATAATAGATTGATTTTCCCTCTCTCCGGGTTTTCACGAGCTTGCTTCTTCGCAGCAGATTGAGCTGATGAGAAATAGCGGAGGAAGACATCAGCAGGTTTTCGGAGATCTCCCCTACGCTGTGTTCTCCTTCCAGCAGGTAGGAGAGAATACGAAGGCGCGTCTCGTCTCCGAACACTTTAAAAAGCTCTGCCAGATCAGAATACTTGACCTCTGCCATTTTTTACAGGTAAATCTCGCAGTCGTCCTCTACTGCTTTACAGTTTTTGAGAACATTCTGCATGACGCCTTTTACATCCGCCCCGTCTTCAAATTCCACCGTCATCTTCAGCGTCATAAAATTTACGATCGCGTCTTTGACGCCTTCCGTCATTTTTGCCGCCTGCTCCATTTTGTTCGCGCAGTTGGCACAGTCTACTTCGATCTTATAATTTTTTTTCATAACTATTCTCCTTTTTCATTTGAACATCTGTTCATATTTTCAAGAAGAATTATAGCGGGTTAATGTCATATTGTCAAGGATAAAAACGCCCGGATCGTAAGATCCGGGCGGGAAACTATTGTTCAGTTTTCAGCTAAGGATGTTCCTTAAGCCTTCTTGCCTTTCGGCTGCTTTGCCTGTGCAGACAGGGTCTTGAAAGCAGTGACAGCAAGGATCACGGCGAGCACAACCAGAGCGATGGACCAGATGGTCTGGAACCAGGTGCCCCAGTCAGCAGAGCCGGCACCGATCTTGCCGAAGTTGCCGAAGATAGTGAAGCACAGTGCGCAGATCGTAGCGCAGAGCATGAATACCATCGGGAAGAAGAACATCTTGTTGTTGCGGCCGATCTTGCCGAGCCAGGTGCAGACAGCGAGCATTGCAACGCCGGCGAGCAGCTGGTTTGCAGAACCGAACACACTCCAGATCTGGCTCAGGCCCATGAAGCCCATGCCGCATCCGATGACGACCATGATCAGCGTGGAGACGATCGGAGTGGAGAAGAACTTTGCAGCACCGGTGAGATCCTCGTGAGTCTTTCCTTCCGGAGTGAGGAGCTCAGCAAAGAGGTAACGGCAAAGACGGGTTGCAGAGTCAAGAGAGGTCAGTGCAAAGACGGAAACAGCCAGCGTGAACAGGTTGTAGATCAGGCTGTAGCTCTTCTCGCCTGCGAAAGAAGCAAACATGGTAGCAATACCACCTGCAAAGACCGTCGGAGGAGCAGAGAGCAGGAACTTGTCTCCGCCGCCTGCAGAAGACTGACTCCACACAACACCGATGGCGATGAGGGAGATAACGCCCAGAGCAGACTCGATGACCATGGAGCCGTAACCGATGATCTGAGCATCCTTCTCATTGTTGATCTGCTTGGAGGACGTACCGGAGGAGATCAGGGAGTGGAAGCCGGAGCATGCGCCGCAGGCAACCGTGATGAACAGGAACGGGAACAGCGGCTGACCGGCCGGGTTCTTCCAACCGTAGAAAGCAGGAGCTTCAACCGTTGCAGCGCCTGTGAAGGTAGCGCCGACAATAGCAATGACAGCGATGGCCATCATACCGTAGAGCAGGAAGGAACTCAGATAGTCACGCGGCTGGAGCAGGATCCAAACCGGGAGCAGAGAAGCGACCGTGACATACACAGCAATGAAGAGCACCCAGAAGGTACGGCTGAAGTGGAGGCCGGCAGCCTGGCCGAGGATAACGATGGCAATGATGCCTACGATACCGGCAATCGTTGCAGGGCCGACAGGAGCATTCTTGCGGTACACAAAGAAACCGAAGATTGCAGCAATGACGATAAAGAGAATGGAAGTCATTGCCGTGGAGCCGTTGGCAGAATAAGTGGCTGCTGCAGGATCAACGGAAACAAAGGTGCCTGCCACAACTGCCGTGAAGGAAGCGATAACAAGAACCAGAACGGCCAGTGCGAAGACGATGAACAGCTTCTTTGCCTGGGGACCCATGGAGTCTTCCATGATCTCGCCGATGGAACCGCCATTGTGACGAATGGATGCAAACAGAGCACCAAAGTCATGCATAGCGCCGAAGAAGATGCCGCCAAGTACACACCAAAGGAAAACAGGAACCCAGCCGAAAACGGCTGCCTGGATCGGTCCGTTAATCGGGCCAGCACCAGCAATGCTGGAAAAATGGTGACCCATCAGCACTGCGGGGTTAGCAGGAACAAAGTCCTTCCCGTCGTAGCTGGTGTGGGCCGGGGTCTCGCGGTTGGGATCTACGCCCCACTGCTTTGCCAGCCAGCTGCCGTAGAAAACGTAGCCGAGAGCCAGAGCAACAACCGCAACGATGAGGATAAGTAATGCGCTCACACTTTTCACTCCTTTTTAAAAATGTGTGGATTTTATTCTATTAACAGCTCATTTTTTCTTTTGAGCTGAAAATAGCTTGGTAAAGTATTTCTTCATATCCCGCCCCGCAGGATTCGTCCAGATTGCTTCCTCTTTCACATCTACCGCTGTTGTAACCAGGTCGGAGTATCCTTCCAGAGAGAGGAAGCCATAAGACTTCCGGAACCTCCGGTTTTTGATCTCCTTCAGCGCTTCCTCCTCAAAATGATCTGCAAGAAAAACCGTTTTGATATTGGTGAACTGATGTTCCTTGTGGGGTTTGACTCTCGGCAGCCCGTCCTCCAGCGCAAACCGGATGCAGGCATCCACCATGCTTCTGTCAAATGAAACGTCGGAAAACAAATAAACGTATTCGTTCATCTCGTTTCCGTAATACCTGGCGCTCTTCATCAGCAGATAGCGTTCTTCCCGTTTGAAGTAATCCGCGCGAAAGCACATCGGCAGCTTCTGCGGAAGGTTCTCTTTTATAATGTTGTAATAGGCAGAGTAAGAATCCTCTACTACATTGAGAAACTCTTCACGGTCGAAAGCCACGGAAAGCCTCCTGAAGGCAAAAATATGAACATACTGTTACGTTGCACACTATACCCCTATTCTTTTAAAAATTCAATAGTCATTTCAACGAAAATTTAATTTTTTTTGTGAATAATTGCCATTATGTCAACCCAAAAATGTACCAAAAGCTGTTTTTTCTTGCATCAAACCGCAAAATATAGTAAACTGAAAAGTGAATACTATGCAAAGAGTGGGAGAATCCCGATAAATGAAAAACTGTGTACCCTGTCTGTTGGGGCTGGAAGGCCCGATCAGTGAAGAACTGAAACGGCTTTCTATGCAAAATGTCACATCCGAGAACGGCAGAGTCTATTTTGACGGCGACGAATCTGCTGTTGCCAGGGCAAACATTTCCCTCCGCATCGGAGAACGCGTTCTGACGGAGGTCGGCCGTTTTGATGCCACCACGTTTGACGGGCTTTTCGAGGCGGTAAAAGCGCTTCCCTGGGAAGATTATATTCCGAAGGACTGTGCTTTTCCCGTAAAGGGTTACTGTCTCAATTCTGCGCTGATGTCTGTACCGGACTGTCAGAAGATCATCAAAAAAGCAGTTGTGGAAAAGCTGAAAATGCGCTACCGGCTGCCCTGGTTTTCCGAAACCGGCCCTGTCCATCAGATCCAGTTTTCCGTCATGAAAGACAATGTTTCGGTCTGCATCGACACTTCTGGCGAAGGTCTTCACAAACGCGGCTACCGTCCGGCCCATAACATTGCCCCGCTGAAAGAGACGATGGCGGCCGCCATGGTAACGCTTTCCCGCTATCGCGGGCGGGATGATTTCTGCGATCCCTTTTGCGGAAGCGGAACGATCCCCATTGAAGCGGCACTGATCGCACGAAACATCGCCCCGGGGCTGAGACGCAGCTTCTCCGCGGAAAAATGGCCGGAAGCCGACCCGCGCATCTGGCAGGCGGCACGGGAAGAAGCGCAGGCAAAAGAATATCACGGGACGTATCATATCTTCGGCAGCGATATTGATCCTGCAGCCGTCCGGATGGCAAAGGAGAACGCTGAACGGGCGGGTGTTTCCGAACTCATCACCTTTGAAGTGGCCGACGCGATGCAGTTTGACCGGAAAACCCAGGGGGGCGTCATCGTCACCAATCCCCCTTACGGTGAGCGGATCCTGCAGAAGCAGGAGGCGGAAGCTCTATATCGCGGATTCGGCAAGGCATGGAGCGCCAGCGAAAACTGGAAGCTTTATCTGCTTTCATCCCACACTGAGTTTGAACGCACCTTCGGCCGCCCCGCAGATAAAAAACGCAAGCTCTATAACGGCATGATCAAGTGCGATCTGTTTATGTATTATAAATAAGGAAGGGTCTCTCCCATGAATCATCTCTTTATTGTCAACCCGATTGCCGGCGGGCGGGATCAGACAGAGCACATTTACGCCCAGGCACTCTCCGCCTTTTCTGCAAGACCGGATTCCTTTGAGATCTATACGACCGTGGCCCCGCTGGATGCCACGAACAAGGTTCGGCAGCTGGCGGAAAGCGGAGAGGAATGGTATATCTATGCCTGCGGCGGTGACGGGACGTTTCATGAATGCATCAACGGCGCAGCCGGTTTTGAGAATATTGCCGTTGCACCGATCCCCACCGGTACCGGGAATGATTTTTGCCGGATGTTTGGTCCTCAGCAGGAGCTCTATCTGGATTTTCCCGCGCTTGTCAGCGGTGTGCCTCATAAGATCGACCTGATCGACGTCAACGGGCACCTCTGTGCCGGCATTGCCTCTGTCGGCATCGATGCCCGGGTCGGGACGAATGTGCATTCCTACACCCACCTGCCTTTCTGCAAAGGTCCGGGCGCTTATATCGCCTCCGCAGCGGTGGAGATTTTGAAAGGCCTTACCCGGAAGATGAAGGTCACCTGCGGAAAATTTTCCTATGACGGAGACGTCACGCTCTGCTGCGTCTGCAACGGCAGATATTACGGGGGCGGGTTCAATCCTTCTTCCAACGCCATGCCGGATGACGGGATCCTGGACATTTATTTTGTCCGGAAGATGAATCTTGTCCAGGTAGTTTCCGCGATCGGCAAGTATGCCAAAGGCCGTGCGGAAGACTTTCCGGAGTACATCACCCATCTGCGCGGAGATTCCGTCACAATCACTTTTGAAGACAGGGACGTAATCAACGCTGACGGGGAAACGATCCTCGCCGACAGGGCGGTTTTCCGCATCATTCCGCAGGCGCTGAACCTGATCATCCCGAAAGGGATGACGTTCTTCCAAAAAAATAAATAATCTGAAAGGAGATCTTGGTTATGCGCAAACTTCTGTCCGTTTTAATCTGCATGCTGATCCTGCTGCTTCCGGCTTCCGCATACGCCGATATCACCGTTACGGGCATCGGGGAAACCCTTGTTGAGGCCGATACCGCGGTGGTCTCTCTCGGCGTCAGTGCAAGAGACCGCGATGTTCTGCAGGCTCAGGCAAAAGTCAATGAGTCCATCGCCGCCATCCGAAGCGCGCTGATCGAGGGAGGCGTAGAGGCGAAAGATATCAGCACCGATTATATCAATATCTATGCCATGGTCGACTACCGGGAAGGCACGGAGGAACTGGCTGCCTATAATGCCAATTCCACCCTTGCCATTCGCATTACTAACATGGACATCGTCGGTCAGGTGATCGACACCGCCTTTACTGCCGGGGCAAATACTTTGAACGGCATCAGTTTCTCCGCTTCGGATATTTCGGAGGCAAAGGCGGAGGCGTTGAAAGCAGCGGTCGCGGATGCAACAGCCAAGGCGGAGATCCTCGCTGCTGCCGCCAATCTCACTATTCTCGGCATTGACGACATCCAGGAAGTGAGCACCTACAGCTTTGACCGCGGCGCCGGAAATAACTTTCCTCGTGCCGCCGAGGCGAAACAGGATTCCGCGGGTACCGTTATCCAGGCAGCAAAGCTGACGGTCTCTGCCAATATCAGCGTCTCGTTTGACGCAAAGTAATTTTAATTCCGAAAAACGCAAAAACAGCACCCTTTCGGGTGCTGTCTTCTTTTTTATACCGTATTGTTATACGGGGATCAATACATGCCCATATCCGGGTTGCCTGCAGGCATCGGAGGATTCTTCTCGGGGATATCCGCCACAAGGCTCTCGGTGGTGAGGATCATGGATGCCACGGAAGCGGCATTCTCCAGTGCGCTGCGGCAGACCTTGGTCGGGTCTACGATCCCGAGCTTGATCATATCGCCATAAGCATCGGAAGCTGCATCGTAACCGAAGTTGACATCTTCATTGTCGTAGACCTTGTTGAGGATCACAGCACCTTCCATACCGGCATTGGCAGCAATCTGCACGATCGGAGCCTTCAGAGCCTTGGCGACAATAGAAGCACCTGTCTTCTCATCGCCTTCCAGTGTTGCGGTAAACTTGTCGGCTGCCTTGGCTGCTACAACATATGCGCTGCCGCCGCCCGGTACGATGCCCTCTTCCACTGCTGCACGCGTAGCGTTGAGAGCGTCTTCGATGCGGAGCTTCTTTTCCTTCATCTCTGTCTCGGTAGCAGCACCGACCTTGATCACTGCTACGCCGCCGCTGAGCTTTGCAAGGCGCTCCTGGAGCTTTTCCTTGTCATAATCGGAAGTGGTGGTGGAAATCTGGCGCTCGATCTGGCCTGCACGGGCCTTGATCTCAGCGGAAGAACCTGCGCCGTCAACGATAACGGTGTTCTCTTTGGTAACCTTGACCTGATGTGCCTGGCCGAGCATTGCCAGCGTTGCATCTTTCAGTTCCATGCCGAGTTCGGTGGAAATAACCTGGCCGCCGGTGAGAACTGCGATATCCTGCAGCATTTCCTTGCGTCTGTCACCGAAGCCGGGTGCCTTGACGCATACGCAGGTGAAGGTGCCGCGCAGCTTGTTGAGGACGATGGTGGCAAGGGCTTCGCCTTCCACATCTTCTGCAATGATGAGGAGCTTGCGGCCGGCCTTGACAACCTCTTCCAGCAGAGGCAGGATCTCCTGGATGTTGGAGATCTTCTTATCGGTGATCAGGATCACGGCGTCGTCGAGAACCGCTTCCATCTTCTCGGTATCGGTTGCCATGTAGGGGCTCAGATACCCGCGGTCAAACTGCATGCCTTCCACGACTTCGCTGTAGGTCTCAGCCGTCTTGCTCTCTTCAATGGTGATCACGCCGTTGTGAGAAACCTTCTCCATGGCATCGGCAATCAGCTTGCCGATGGTCTCGTCACCGGAGGAGATGGTGCCGACACGGGAGATGTCGCCCGTACCGGAAACCGGCTGGGAGATCTTCTTCACAGCTTCCACAGCTTCTGCTGCAGCCTTCTGAATCCCCTTCTTCATGACCATCGGGTTTGCACCGGCAGCAAGATTCTTCAGACCTTCTGCGATCATCGCCTGGGCGAGAACGGTAGCCGTCGTCGTGCCGTCACCGGCAACGTCGTTGGTCTTCGTGGAAACTTCCTTGATGAGCTGTGCACCCATATTCTCGAAAGCATCTTCCAGTTCAATCTCTTTTGCGATCGTAACGCCGTCATTGGTAATCAGCGGCGTGCCGAACTTTTTATCCAGAACCACATTGCGGCCTTTGGGGCCGAGGGTAATCTTCACGGTATCGGCGAGCTGGTTGACGCCGCGTTCAATTGCTTTCCGTGCTTCTTCGCCGTAAATAATCTGTTTTGCCATAATTCAAACGCCTCCTAAATTATTCAATCACAGCAAGGATATCGCTCTGGCGGACGATGGTGTACTCCACATCCTCAAGCTTGACCTTGCTTCCGCTGTATTTGCCGACAAGAACATTCTGACCGACTTTGACCGTCATGACGACTTCGTTGCCGTCTACCATGCCGCCGGGGCCAACTTCAACCACTTCGTAAACTTCCGGCTTTTCCTGTGCGCTCTGGGTGAGAAGGATGCCGCCGGCCGTTTTCTCTTCAGCCGCATTCTGCTTCAGAATAACTCTGTCAGCCAATGGATTCAACTTCATGTCTATACCTCCAAAATATTATTAACAAAATAGACCCTATCCAGGTTTAGCACTCATTTCTCCTGAGTGCTAAAGTATCATACCACAAATTTCAGAAAATGCAAGCATTATTTTATTGCTTTTTTATGAACATTCCATTTATAATAGCCGCGAGGTGAGATCCATGCGCAATACCACTCTCTGTTATCTGGAAAACAGAGGCAGATACCTGATGCTGCACCGTGTTAAAAAAACAGTAGATGAAAACAAAGACAAGTGGATCGGCGTCGGCGGCAAATTTGAAGAGGGTGAAAGCCCGGAAGACTGTGCCGTACGGGAGATCCGGGAGGAGACCGGGCTTCTGCTC
The DNA here is from genome assembly GCA_017432615.1 of Oscillospiraceae bacterium. Classification (GTDB taxonomy): domain Bacteria; phylum Bacillota; class Clostridia; order Oscillospirales; family Oscillospiraceae; genus Limivicinus. The sequence continues at coordinate 42,347 of JAFRIV010000005.1, read as the reverse complement.
TCCCCCGCTCTTCTGCGTTTTCGCGCCGTCGTCACTTTTGTCTCGGACGAGTGGGGCACCGAGTATATGCACCTGTTCACAGCTCATATCCCAGACGATCAGCTTTCCCTGCCTCTCCGGACAGAAAATGAGGAGGGCAAGCTGGAATGGGTCCCCGTCGAGGAGGTAGAGAATCTGCCCATCTGGGAAGGCGACAGGATCTTTCTCCGGCTGCTGGCGAAGGATACTCCGTTTTTCTCCCTGAAGCTGGAATACCGGGGAGACAAGCTGATTGCCCATACCCTTCATCCTTCTCTTTGATTCAAAAACAAAACCGCGTACAAAACCTTCGGCACAGCCCCGGAAACAGAGAGCTGTGCCGATTCTTTATTCTCATGCGGGAAATACTTCCGGCTACTTTTTTCGGCTTGTCCGGAGGATAAGCCAGATCAGCAGCGCGCCGTAGACCGCCGCCAGCAGTGCCACAAGCATACACAGGAAACTGGAGCGCGGCGCAAGGCTGACCAGGACCAGCACCGGCGCGCCGAGGATGATGCCAAAGCTGCTGCCGGTGACCAGATTGTTTGCCGCCGGTGTGCTGAGGTCCGGATCGATCTCCCGCAGCAGCAGGACGCCGGAGCTGATGGTGCCCGTCAGCATCCCGAACATGGAGATCAGCCCTTCCTGGGGATACTCCGGATAGGCCTTCCGGCACACATAGGAAAGGTGGAACCAGGTAACGACCGCCCCTGCAGCCGCCATCAGCACAAAGGGGACCCACAGCCCGCGGATATCTTCCGGGTTGATGGAGGCGATGCCCGCCACGATCATGATATCAAAAAAGAAGCCGGAGATCCTGTTCAGCAGGTAGTTGTTCTGATACTGGCGAAGAAAGACCCCTGTGCGCTTTCCTTTTGCAAGCAGGACGCGCACCAGCATTGCCAGCGCTGACCCGATGATGAAATTGAAGCCCCAGATCAGCGGATTGAGCGTATTGCCAAGGCCCGGTGCCGCAGCAGAGAGCGCCGAGGTCAGCCCGCGGGCTACAAGGAAAGTCAGCAGGTAGGTCAGCAGCACCAGTGCCAGCTGGACGGAAAGTTTGTCGATGGAATCGGAGACCGGGATTTCATCCGTGCTCTGGAAGAAATCTGCCGGAAGCTGCTGCTCTTTCGCACTGCGCGTATAGCCGATCTTTCCTTTGCGCTGCCAGATATTCAGAATCACGACGCCGATGATACAGGCAACCAGATACCCGGCAGCCGCGATGGCCAGGCCGAAACTGCGGCCGCCGGCAAAACCGAGAGCTTCATAACTGGAGCCGACGTTGTTGGCCTGCCCCGGGCCCTGTCCGTATCCCATCGGCAGCAGCAGACCTGCCGCGCGGAACATTCCGGGCATCACGGTGGACGCAAGCAGGATGGTGATGACAAGCCCAGTAACTCCCTGGACAAGATATGTGCTGACAATGATTGCTCCGGAGCGCAGTCCGGTCAGCCTGCCCTTCTCCGTCTCTTCCCCGGAAGGAACACGAAGGCTCATTGCGATAAACCCAAGGGCAATGCCGTGATAGACCAGTATTTCCATAATATTCTGATCCAGTTTCACCAGCCCGATGACCTTGGCCAGAAGCAGCAGGAAGCCGCCAAGCACTGCCACCGGCATCAGGCTTTTCCGGATGAAGGGGATCTTTTCCCGAAGAAAATGCGCCACAAGGATCGCCAGCGCCAGCAGCCCGAACTGCACAATAACATTCCACAGTGCCTGATTTGCGGCAGAATAATCCATGTCTTATTCCCCTTTCCAGAGTTCCAGATATTTCCGAAAATTGATATTGTCTTTTGCCAGGAGTTCATAATAGGTATCTTCAACAGTAAAGAGCAGCCTGTCGGACAGCACCATAGCCATGCTGCTGATCTTTTTCAGCAGGAAGCAGTTCTCCCCGAGTACAAGGGCATCTCCCGTCTGAAAGAGCTTCCCCTTCTGCAGCACCGTGTTTTTATGCCCGTTTTCGATCCGGCTGAGCTGCACATGGTCATCCGAAAACAGCACTCCGGCAGATTCCGGGACGAATGCCCGATTCACAAGTATCTCCTGCTGCCAGTCATCCCACTGCCCGAGATGGGCAAAGGGCTGCGCCGGAGCGAAAAAACCCGTCTCCGTATAGCGAAGCGAAAGGCCGCAGGTGCAGAAAACGCGGTCGCCGCGTGTTTGGAGGGTTCCAATCTTCCGACAGCCGGGGCAGAGATAGAGCGCTCTCTCCATCCCCTCTGCAGGGTGTTTTCCCCGGTATGCGACAGGATCTTTCTCCTGCCTCTCCCAGGCACTCTCCCGGATATCCTGCTCTATCAGCGCATCGATCTGCTGCGGAGACAGATCCTTCAGCCTCTCCGGCGGGTAAATGCCCACGGGATGGCCGTATATCCTGCCTCGCCTTATGCCTCTTCCCCAGCGGGGGCAGCTCAGATAAGCGCCTTCCAGGCGGTACGTCACCAGTGTTGCACCGGAAATCTTCGCCAGCTTTCCCGTCGCCGGGAAGACCGGATGATTCTCTCCCGTCCAGGACTGTTCCCCCTCGGCAAACAGGCAGACCGAATGTCCTTCCCGCAGCTGACGCAGGCAGGCTTTTACCGTATCGGCACCGGAGGAAGCCTTTCGCCGTGCGATCGGCGCCAGCGCCCACTCCAGCAGCCTGGAAACAGCCCCAAGGCGAAAAATATGCTCACTCGCCACGTAATAGACGTGCTTTTTTCGCAGGCTCATTGCCACCAGGAGGGGATCCCAGGCGGTGACGTGATTCGGGATCAGCAGGACCGGCCCTTCCTGATGAAGCTCCTCAAAGGTCATGTTGAACTTCCGGCAAATCCGGCCGCGGCAGATCGTCTGCAGCGCCGACCAGATCACCTGATGACGTTTATAAGCTTCCATACAGTGTAAAAATCAGGGAAACGGCGTATCTTCTTTGTACCGCCATGGCTTCTTTCTCCTCTTCCGACCGGAATTGAAAAACTGTTTTCTTCTCTTTACTATAACATGTTTCGCATGATTTTACAATTCCGTCTGGCATATTCCGGGAAATATGGTATAATTTAAAAAAATCTTTGAAAGGAAGCCTTGATCCATGTCGAAAGAAACCATTCTGTTCCCGCGCCTGCAGGCAAAACGCCTCCTTGCCTTTGCTCTTGCCCTGCTTCTTCTCCTTCCGGCAGCGGGAGACGCTTTTGCCGAACTGCAGATCCGCGCGGAGGTCCTGCCGGACAGTGCTTCCCCTACGCCCGTCACCGTATGCGTGGGACAGGATCAGCTCTGGTTCGTCATGAAGGACGGCAGCGCGTATCTTCTCTCCTTTGCTGATCTCCCGGATATTGCGGAGGAACTCTTTGGGGAGGATCTCCCTCCAATTCCGGATGCCGGCACAATCGACGAAGACACCGCAATGAAGCTTGCCATGCGCTACGGAAGGATCCTTCTGAAAGTGGTGACCCTTTTCAACACCACCAGAAAAAAAACGGTCTACCCGCTCACAGCGCTGGGTGTCTCTCCGGAATGCACGGTAATTACCTGTAAACCTTCTCAAAAAAACTGGAAAAAGATGCTGACTTCTCTTTTTGAAACTGCCTCTGCAGATGAGGAACTTGCGGCTCTTCTTCCCCCGGGAGCTCAGGATGGAATATCCGTGGCACTTGATAACGTGGATGCCATCGTCGCTTTTTTAGACGGCACCTCTGTTCAGATTGCTTATGACAGCGACATGTTTTACGGGGTGCGCCTGGCAAACAGCGACAGTGCCCTTTCTTATCAGTCTTTCGGGGACCTCTCCTCCGGGCAGAAAGATGCCGTTGTCCTGGAGGCAAAGGGAGAATCCACGGTGCTGGTCCGGGCGGAGACAGGTATTGCCCAGGCAGCCGTTCCGGCAGGAGCGGTTTCTCTCGATGCCGGCAACCTTTTCTCTTTTCTCTCGAAAGTGCTCCCCTTTCTTCCGGAACTTGTCCCGGGCATTTTCTAATTCTCCGCTTTCCTTTCCTGCAAAACCGGTGTATACTGTAAGCAGAATTCAATCAAAATAAATGTGGAAGGAGATCTTCTATATGAACATTACCAAGAAAAACGGTGTCGTGGTCCTTTACGATACAAAAAAAATCAAAGAAAGCATCCTGAAGGCCAATGCGGAAGCCCCTCTGGAGGAAATGACCCCGCAGATGGCTTCCTATCTTGCCAATGAGGTCTTCAGCCGCCTGACAAGCAAAAATGAGATCATTACCACCCAGGAGATCCGCGAGGGCGTGTATCAGATCCTTATAGAATCCGGCATGCTGCAGACGGCAGAGTGTTACATGTCTTACAAAAAACAGCCGTGAGGGGTGACATTCGTGCTGGATTATAAACAGGTGAAAAACCGGGTCAATAAAGAGACCGAAGCATTACCCGGCATCTTCGTGAAAACAGGCATCGGAATGGTGGCTGCAATCCTCCTCTCAATTTTTGTTTTTCGCTGAAACAGGGAAATCCCCCGGGAACGGAATTATCTCCTTTCCCGGGGGATCCTTTTTTTATTGCTTTTCGCTGTTCCCTGCCGGCAGATAGCGGTTATTTTTTCCGCTTCTTTCTTGTAATCAAAACGCCGGCAACAGCCGCTGCGGATGCGGCCATCAGAGCGATCCAGAGGGCAAGGTTGCTGTCATCGCCTGTCATGGGCCTTGTAATCGTCGGCATAAAGGAGACAACGACGCGCTGGTCGCTTTGAATGTTGCTGATCGTCAGGGCGGAAATCGAGCCCTTCTTCTCTCCGTTCAGCGTACAATTATAGACGTAATATTTGCTGTCGATGGGGTTGAAGTAGAGATTGATCGACTTGCCTTCCTGAACAGGGACGTAAGTGCCGGATGGCACCACACTGCCGCCTGCCTGCACGGAGCCGAAAGTGTTATAGTAAATATAAACCTTATACAGCTCGGGGATCTTTTCCCAGGCAGCATACAGCGTGATGTTCTGCTTTTTCAGCGGATCGATGGCGGTGACCTGATTGGTGTGCGCCGCTTCCGTGAACCAGCCCATAAAGGTATAGCCGGTTCTTGCTGCGACCGCCAGCGGGATCGGATTCACATCATCGTCGGTGTACGAAGTCGGATTACTGCTCGGATTGATACCGCCGTCAAGCACATAGGTTACTGTATACCGATTGATCAGATCAGTCTTAAGTTCCCTGTTTCTTTCTTCCTCAGCATTTATGGTGGTGACAGAAGTTCCTGTCTCATCCTTCCAGCCTTTGAAGACTTTCGCAGGTCTGGAAACCGTCGGCAGAGTGATGACTCCGTCCGTTTTTATATATTCTTTCGGTGTAAGAGATGTGTCTTCAACGCCGTCAACCACATACTTGATGGTATAGATCTGCAAAAACTTTGCCCAGAATTCCTTATTTCCGGTAGACCCTGCCGGAATAGAGGAAACCGGCTTTTCGAATGCGGAATCCTCATACCAGCCGGCAAATACAAACCCTGATTTGCTGGCATCATACAGTGTTACAGTCTCTTCAACCGTGTACTTGTTTTTGTTGTCCGGATGATTTGTTCCTCCGTCAAGATGATAGGTAATAGCATACTCCACCGGAGAGAATTTGCCGTAAAGTGATTTGATATTGACGGAATCTGCCGGGATCTTTTCTATTTTATCTGTAACTTCCGTATGCTCAGCGTCTTTATACCAGCCTGTGAACTGATATCCCTCTTTGGATGCATCATTTAGCAGGATCTCGCCGTGCGTCTCAGAAAATCCCGTCGGGTTGGCAGAATTGTCCACGGGATCTGCCACATTGTATGAATAGGTAAGGGTATAAAACGTAGTGCCGCTGAACATGACATAGACGACCTGCTTTTTCCCCGTTCTGCTGAGCTTGAGCGTGTTAATGCTTCCTTTTTTCACGCCGTCAACCGTGCACTCATTAACCGTGTTGCCTGCAACGGGCTCAAAGGAAATGGTGATGGTGGCTCCTTCCGGAATCGTGACGAATCCGCCGTTTGCAATCTCTTCCTCGCCGAATTTTACTTTGCCCAACGTGGCATCATAATAAAGCACAGCGGTGTTTTCTTCTCCCGTTCCCGGTGAAGCAGGTGCATTCAGCCGGTTCCCTGTCAGTAAAGCAGGTTCCTCGACTGCTTTATCCTCAAATACTGCTGTGTATGAGGCATCCCCGGACACTTCCAGCGTATCCTCCGGCTGAAGAAGGGTATCGTCTTCTTCCTTTTCTGTCTTTGCGTCATTCTTCCAGCCGGTAAACACTTTTCCTTCCGGGACAGAAGCCGGAGCCGGGACAACGACTTCATCGTTCTCTTTATCAGCCGTCAGGGTTTCTGTATGTTCCTCATCCGTTTTGAAGATAACGGTCCACTTTTCTTCAGCATCATCCGGCTTCTCGTCCGGTTCCGTTGGGGCGGCGCTCAAGGCTGTTTTCCGGGCTGAGGCAAGCTTTGTCTGTTCTTCTGCAGGCTGGGTGTCAAAGATTGCTTTAACAGTAATATCTTCACTGACGGAAGGAATCGTATAACTCTCCTCCGGCAGGGGATCGACGGCTTTTCCGTTCAAAATAAACTCGGTAAGGGCAACATCCTTCCCCACCGGGACAAAGGTCAGTTCCACATCTTCCCCCAGCGGCACCGTGATTCTGCCGCCTCGGAGCAGTGCCTCGTCATGAATTTTCACCTGGCCGACGGAGGAACTGGAGCTGTCCGCTTCGTACGTGAGCGTGCAGAGCCATCTGGCATACAGGATGACCGGACGGGCTGTCCCGGCAGGGAGGCCTGTTACTGCCTCGCCGGAGAAATCTCCCGCATAATACCATCCGCCGAAGGTTGCCCCTTCTCTGGAAGGTACCGGGAAGGTGACGGCATCTTCAACAGTATAGGTGTCGCTTTCTTCTCCCTCGCCGCCGTTGAGCATATAGGTAATCGTGTATTCATTGATCTCCCATACAGCGGTGAAAGCAGTATCTTCCGTTACCGTAAAAGGATCTCCCGGGGCATACACATCCTCTCCGTTTTGCCAGCCGGCAAAACGGTATCCCTCTCTGGATTCATTGGGCAGCGTGATCTGCGTTCCCTCTTCCACGGTATTGGAACGTAACACATCCCCGTAAAGCTCATAGGTTACGGCAAACGTCGGCGTGGCGGGAGGGGTATTGTCCTGCGTCAGCCGGTCTCCCGTATTCCCGCTATCCTGCACACCATTGCCGCCTTCAAAAACAGGAGGCATAGAACCGTCAGAGCGTGCCTGTGTTTCCTGCGTCCTATTCTGATCATTCTCCGCATTTACAGGCGCATCTGCACGTTTCGGTTTGACATAGCACCCTTCCTCCGGATAAAAGGCATACCCGGACGCCAGAAAACGCTCCGGCATTTCGGCAAAGCAGCCGCCGGATACTTCGATCCTGCCGGATATTTCGTCCCCGCTGAACGAGGAATCCTCTTCGCTGAATTTTCCGACAGCAAGAACAGATGCCATAAAATCACCGCCGGTGATGGTGAGCGCCGGCAAAGGTCCTTCCGTAACCGGGTGCTCGGAAACCTGCTCAACAAGGAAGTTGGCCGCAAACTGCGTCTCTCCGTTCTGCCCGTCGATTACCGTTGCGGCATAAGCCACATCTTCCGTCAGGTTCCCTTCTCCGTCACGCACTTCATAGGAGCGCGTACGGAGCGTCCCTGCGAAAGCGCCGGTTCCCGTCACCGTCAGCCTGCCGCAGTTGATGATCTCTCCGAAATAGGCCCCGTCATTGAGATGGAAGGTCAGGCTGTCGCCTTTGCCGACGGTCACGTCCTCTTCGGCAAAATCATGGAGATAGACGGTTGTATTCCGGGCACCTGCCGCGGAAAAGGCCTCCTGCAGCGAGGTATATTCCGTACCGTCCACGATGGCGACGACAGTTTTGCCGTCATCGTCCGAAGGGTCGTCCCCGCCGGAAACGGTAAACACCGGCGGCTTTCCTTCCGTATCCTGATTGCCGTCGGAATCCTTCGGGCTTCCGTCGGAGCCTTCTCCGCCGTCGTCGGAATCTTTTCCAGGATCTTTTTCGTCTCCCGAAGAAGGTTCTTCCGCCGGATCCACAACAGAAGGCTGAACAGGAATGACCTCATTCTTCCCTTCATCCTGCGGAGCAGGGGATGTGTTATCCCCGGGCGTCAGGTCATCCCCGGCAGCATCGTCTTTTCCCTCGCCGGGATCGGACTCCGGTTCCTCCTCTACTTCAATGATCTCTGTATCCATTGGTTCTCCCGCTTCATCCGATGCAAAGGCCGCATAAGGCAACATACTGAAAAGCATACTGAGCAGCAGAAGCAGAGAGAGCAGTTTTTTGAAAGCCATGAGCATTTCCTCCGATGAAAAATCATCTTGATACGCCGTATTATACCCGCGAACACAGCGAAAGTAAACAGGAAGCGGGAAGTTTTATGGTTTGTTCACGTTTGCTGCGGATCTTTCAAACCATGATGAAAAATCTTTTTTTCCAGAGAGAAGACCCTGTCACTGAAGTGGCCGGGCATCAGGTTTTCAAGAGTTTCGGCATAGATCTCCATGCGGGAATCCAGCAGGTCGATGTAGGAGAGCAGTTCCGCCTCGACGATCGCCGGGATCACCGCCGCGCCGAATTCCGGCGTACCGTGATGTGAGAGCAGCATATGCTGCAGCAATACCAGTTTTTCCTCCGGCAGCTCCAGTTCCCGCCATACCCTGCCGACTTCCTCCGCACCCATCACAAGATGCCCGATCAGCATCCCTTCCACAGATTTGTCGATCACCAGGCCAAGATTGGAAAACGTATATTCCCGCTCCTTGGCAAAATCGTGCAGCAGGGTGCCTGTCAGCAAGAGGCTGCGGTTGATCACTGTCGGGTAGATCTCGCTTGCCAGGAAATCGGCAATACGCAGCATGGAGGACGTATGCATCAAAAGCCCCGATATAAAACTGTGATGCACATTTTTTGCCGCCGGGATCTTCCCGAAAGTGGCAAGATGCCTGTCAAGCATCACCGAGGCGATGGTGCGGTAATCCTCATCCGTTATCGAGGCAATCAGATCCTGCACATACTCCATCTCCCTCACAGAATCGATAGGGGCGACTGGCACCAGGTCAGAAAGCTCATAATGGTCATTATCCGTTGCCAGGCGCATCCGGCGGATACTCATCTGCAGCTTGCCCTTGAACTCCGAAACTTCCCCGCGGACTTTGACGATCTTTCCTTCTTCTTCCGCCCCGAAGCCGCCCGGGTAATCCCACATTTTCGCGTCCATACTGCCTGAAGCATCGGCAAGCACCGCGCTCAGATAAGGCTTTCCGTTTGATGCTGTGCGTACCTGTGCACTGCGAAGGATATAGAATCCCTCCACCACATCCTTTTCTTCCAGATAAGCAAGCTGCCTGTTATATTCCATGGTTTTTTCTCCTTTTGATCAGAAACATTGCACAAAGCGCCCCGCCTGAGGCGAAGAAGGCAATCACGCTCGGCAGAAAAGGCGCATCGCCGGTGCGCGGCGCATCCCGGACAGACTGAATATAGAAATTCCTCTGCGCGCTTCCTGCTCCGCTGTAGGAAAGGGAGAGCTTATGTACCCCATAGCGCAGGGTAGAGAGATAGGTGCGGGTAAAATGCAGGCCGGTTTTTCCGTTGCCGGCATCATACCGCGTGAAGTTCCGCACGGTACCGGACACCTCCGGGACCCAACCATCGTCTATATATACCCCCTGCAGGGCACTGAGCGGAGCCGTGCAGGTGGCGCGCAGCATGTCAGAATAATCATAAAACCATACCCCGGCATTTCCGTAGGAATCCCCCAGGTAATCGATATAGCCGGAAATCGTCTGGCCGTTTGCTGTTTTAACAGCCATGCCGCTCACGGTAACGCGGCAGGTGGCTTCCCTGCCGTTGGGGGCAGTGGCTGTGATCAGTGCCGATCCGTTGCCGACGGCTGTCAATGTGAATTCGCCGGCTGACTCCGAGACATCCAGCCTCACCGTGTTTTGAGCATTGTCTGTACTGCTCCATGTCAGTTTTGTCCCGGAGGCGGACGCCGGTGTAACATAGTATTTTACCGTGCGGATCCCACCAGTCTGTGAAAAGGTCACCGACTCCTGGTCAAAACGGACACTCGCCACTTCAGCCGAAGCCGGTGGAGCACTGACGGGAAGCACCTTGACGGAGCAGGCTGCTGACCCTGCGTCCGCAGTAATGCTGTTGTATGCCTGCACCGTGATCACTGCGGAACCTGCCGCCATTCCTTTGATCATACCGGTGACGGAATCGACCTGAACATCCGGGCTGCTGCTGGTCCAACGCAGGGAATACCCGGAGGCACTGGACGCCTGAAGAGCATACACTTCCCCGACGGAAATCGTGACCTCAGCAGGAGAGACCGACAGCACCCTGGAGCGGATCGTTACATATTTCTCCTGGTAAGTGGCATCCTTTGAAGCATCCGCTTCCAACCCAGCCCCGGAAAAGCTCGAAGTCGTGACAAGGGGGGTATAACCGGAATATACCGGTTTGGCGGAAAAGGCACCGGACGGCCCTCCCGCAATGACGGTTCCGCCGGAAACGGTGGTTGCAGCGGAGATTCCCCTGGATGCAGCACTGCCGGCTGAAGCCTGGGCGTTTACACTCCCGCCCGTGACGGAAAAGGCACCCGTCCGGATTCCGCTGCTTATGCCGGAGGACGCCGTGCCGCCCGTGGCAGTCAGCGTGCCGCTGTTTGTCACGCTTTGTGCCGTGTAGAGCCCGCTGCTTTCGCTGCCGCCGTTCCCGGAGGAGCAGTCCGCCGTACCGGCGTTGGAAAAAGCAGAAGCAGAGACACCCCGGCTCGCTCCGGAGGCACCTTTTCCCTGTGCAGTCAGATTTGCCCCCGTTTCCACTGCAGCGCTGCCCGAGGCGTAAAGGCCGGTGCTTTCTCCGCCGGTATAGGTGTCACCTCCGTAGGCGGTAACTCTTCCTCCCGCGTAAGCATTGACAGTCTTTACAGCAAGACCGGTGCAGTCTATTCCGCGGGATACGGCAGCATTCCCCGCTGTCGCCGTCAGGCCTCCGCTTACTTCCACCCTTCCGGCGTGTACACCGGCCGAAAGGCCGGACCCTCCTTGGGAAAGTGCTGACACATTAGCGCCGCTGCCGACAGTAAGATTGGCATCCTTCAGATAGATCCCGCCGGAATCCGCTGCTGCGGGTGCCGTGACGGTAAGCGAATCGGAGGCTGAGAAGGAGGAGAGCGTCAGATTGTTATTGCTGTAAATCCCGTATCCGAGGCTGTTTTGTACCGTACCCTGCACGGTATTAGCGCCGGAAAACTGGATGGTCAGGGGCATATTGCTGCTGATCCCGCCGGTGATATGAGCATTGTTCAGCAACAGGACATTGCGGGCCGGATCAAAGGAAACGCCGCCCATCTGTCCTTCCCCGATATAACTCTTATTGGCATCTGTAACCTGGATCGCTCCGACCCATAACGGATAACTCAAATGAACCTGTGCAGTAATTTCCACATTACTGAGCAGGATCTCATCATAAATACGGTAGGTGTATACGGTTGACTCCGGTTGTCCGCTGACGACATCTTCTTCATTGAGCGTTTCCGCAAAAACGCCGGTATAAGGGTTTTCATGCCAGCTGGAATACCGAAATGCCAGACTGTTGAGCTTGCTGCCTGTCGGAATATGGACTTCGACCTGTACCAGATCATTTCTGTGAATTGCGGCACCGCTTGAAACCGGATTATTATTTACTGAAACGGTAATATATGAAGATGACCAGGTAATCGTACGCGGTAATTCTTCCGGCGTATCGGCAGTCCCACCTGCGCGCAGCAGCGGATTGTTCTGGATCTGCAGCGTCTGCCCGGCGCCCGACATTGCGTCGTTAAGGCTCCGATCGCCGAGACCGGAAAGCCCTGCATTCAGGGCAGCCCCTCCCGTGCCGGACGGAGGCAGCACAGAGCCGGAAGAGACAGAACCGGCGGGAGACCCGCTTCCGAACAGCGTTTCCCCGGTAAAGACCGATTCCTCGGTAAAGCCGCACAGCGGCAGCAGCGTCAAAAAAGCCGCAGCCATCGCAGCCAGACACATTTTTCTCCAAGCCAGTTTCATCTGATCTGTCCTCCCACCGGGAAATGATAAAAAACCAGTGTTATTTTAGCACGAAAAAAGTGTTATGTAAACACTTTTATTGCCGTGATTTCCGTCATCTTTTTAATTTGCTTTTTTATTTAACAAGGTATATACTAAGCATCTGTTTCTACCTGGCACTATTTTATTTCCGCTGCGGGGAGGCGACAATACATGTTTATACTCTGTCTTCTGCTATGGATCCTGTTCAACGGGCGCTTCACGACGGAGATCTTTCTGTTCGGCGTGGTCATCTCCGCCGCTGTCTATGCCGTCAGCTGTACGCTGCTGGGATTCAGCTTTGAAAAAGATAAGGCACTGATGCGGCGGATCCCCGGGATTCTGAAGATGGCTCTGATCTTTCTCCGGGAAATGCTCAAATCCAACCTTGCGGTGACGAAAATGGTCTGGTCCGGAAGAAAGCTTTCACCCTGCTACAAGACCTTTGAGGCGCATCTGCGCACGGATGCTGCACGCATTGTGCTGGCAGATTGCATCACCTTAACGCCGGGCACGATCACCGGCACGCTGGAGGGTGACACCCTCACCATGCACTGCATCGACGTGAGCATGGCGGACGGCAGCGAGGAAGCCGCCTTTATCTGCCAGCTTCAGAAAATTGAGGGAAACGGAGGAAGCGAAGATGACGTATGACGCGCTTGTGTATACGCTGCTCACTTTTTGTGCAGGCCTGCTCGCTCTGGGAACGATCCTGTGCCTGATCCGGGCTATCAAGGGCCCCACCACAACGGACAGGCTTGTGGCCGTAAACATGACCGGCACGCAGGTGATTGCCATGATCTGCCTTGTGGCTGCTCGGTCCGGGGAATATGGATTTGTTGACGTAGCCATTGTGTATGCGCTGCTCAGCTTCCTGGCAGTGACTGTGCTGACAAAGATCCTGGACGAAAGGAGAGCGAAGAAATGACAACTCTGCAGTGGATCCGTTTACTGCTGGGAGGAGTTCTCGTCCTCGGCGGCGCCTTCTTTTTTATCACAGCGGTAGTCGGAAACTATCGGTTTCAGAACATGTTGTACCGGATGCACGCAGCCGGCGTCGGCGATACGCTGGGGTTGGGGCTGCTGGTATGCGGGCTTGCCCTGCTGTCCGGCTCGGTGGTTTTCACGCTGAAGCTTGTGCTGGTCTTGCTGCTGCTCTGGCTGGGCGGAGCAGTGTCTTCCCATCTGATCCTGCATATGGAGATGGACAACGGAAGAAACCCTAACGGAACAGGCGGAGAAAAGGAGAATGGAAAGAGATGAATTTCGGCGTTGTGTTTCTGCTGACATTTCTGATCGTATGCGCAGCATCCGTGGCGATGACGAAAAATCTTCTGGCTGCCGTTCTGATCCAGATGGGATACAGCACGATCATGTCGGTGATCTGGCTGGTACTGGAATCCCCTGACCTGGCCATCACGGAAGCGGCCGTAGGCGCCGGCGTAACCGGCATCCTGTTTTTTGTGACGCTGCGCCGCATCGGCCTGATCGGCGGGAAAGGGGGCAGAAAAAAATGAAACAGCCTTCCCGCAATGTAGCCCGCTTTGTAAACTGGGTGGAAGGGGAAGAAGTATTTCCCGTCCCGGAAGAGGCGGAGCGCAACCAAAAACCGCGCAAAAAGAAAGCACCTGTAAAGGCCAAGCCCGCTTCCCCCGAGAAGGAAAAGCGCATCTTTGCCCTTGTATATGACGGCATCTCGGTGGTGGTATGCCTCACTGTGATCCTCACGCTGCTGGTGACGGTCTCCTGGCTGCCGCGCTTCGGCGGGCAGGACAACCCGGCGGAAAACGAAGTGTATATCCGGTATCTGGAAGGCGAACTGGAAGAGGCCGGCGCCATCAATGCCGTTGCGGGCATGATTCTGGATTACCGTGCTTTCGATACACTGGGAGAGTCCAACGTGCTGTTTATTGCCGTGTGCAGCGTAATCATCCTGCTGCGTGCCGACAGAAACAGAAAGACCGGTGCGCTGAATATTCCCGAGCTGGAAAACCGGCGCGCCTTGCAGCCGGACGACAGCATCTTCCGCGGTTCCGCGGCCTTGCTGGTGCCGATCGGGATTCTTTTCGGGATCTATGTGATATTGAACGGCCACCTCTCGGCCGGAGGAGGATTTTCCGGAGGGGCGATCATCGGCGCTTCCCTGATTCTCTACGCGAATGCCTGCGGGCCGGAGAAATTTGAGAGGGCCTTTACGTTTCGCACCTACCAGTGGATCAGTTTTTTTGCCCTGATGACCTATACCCTGCTGAAGACCTATTCCTTTTATACCGGCGCCAACCACCTGGAGAGCCATATTCCCCTCGGCACGCCAGGGGCGATCCTGTCCAGCGGGCTGATCCTGCCGCTGAACATCTGCGTAGGACTAGTGGTTGCCTGCACAATGTATGCGTTTTATTCTCTGTTCAGCAAAGGGGGGTTCGGCAATGGGCAGTAATCTGTTTTTCAATTATTTTGAAGCCACTGCCGTCATCGTGTTCGGGATCGGTTTTACCATCCTGTTTTTAGACCGCAACCTAATCAAAAAAGTGATTGGCTTCAACTTTATGGACAGCGCGATCTTTTTGTTTCTCGCATCCAACGGGTATATTTCCGGCCGCGTCAGTCCAATCTTTGAAGATGGCGTCACTGCAGCGGAGCACTATATCAACCCTGTCCCCGCGGGGCTGGTGCTGACGGGGATCGTTGTGTCCGTCAGTGTGACAGCCTTTCTTCTTGCACTGGTGGTACGCCTCTATCTGCGTTATCATACGCTGGAGATGGATGAGATCGTCGCGCTCTCCCGAAAGGAGGCCGACGAATGAACCTCGTACAAAACTTTCCGTTTTTCTGCATCATGCTCTATCTGGCCGGCGGCGTGACCTGCTGTGTGCTCACCCCGAAAGCCTCCCGCGCCGTATGCATAGGGCTGAACCTGCTGGTAACGGCGCTGATGGCCGCAGCGCTTGCCTTTACGGTGCGCTCCGGGGAGAGTTACGTTTACCTGATGGGGCACTTTCCCGCTCCCTGGGGGAATGAGATTCGCATCGGGCCGTTGGAAACCCTGATGGGAACTGCCTTCCCGCTGGTGATGACCCTCACGCTGCTGGGTGGGATGGATCATATTTTTGAAGACGTGGAGGAGGATAAGATCAACCTCTACTTCACCGTCGTCAATTTACTGATGGTATCCATGCTGGCGCTGGTACTCACCAACGATATCTTTACGGGATATGTATTTGTGGAGATCAACACCATTGCCTCCTGCGCCCTGGTGATGCTGAAATACAAAAGCGGCAAAGCGCTTGTCGCCACCACCCGTTACCTCATCATGAGCCTCCTGGGTTCGGGGCTGTTTCTGATCGGCATCATTATCCTCTACAACATCACAGGCCACCTGCTGATGGAACCGATGCGGGAAAAGATCCATGAGCTGTATCTTTCCGGAAACTATGCTTTTCCCCTGACGGTGACTGTCGGGCTGTTTGCAGTGGGGCTTTCCCTGAAAAGTGCCCTTTGGCCCTTCTCCGCATGGCTGCCGGATGCCCATGCCAGTGCCACAGCGGCCTCCAGCGGCATTCTCTCCGGCCTTGTGATCAAGAGCTATATGATCCTCCTGCTGAAGATCTTCTACCGGGTACTGGGGATGGAAGTGGTCCTGAGCACGGGCGTGCTGAATGTGCTGTTCGTTTTCGGGATCGGGGCAATGCTCTTCGGTTCACTCCACGCCCTTCAGGAGAGGGACATCAAACGGATGCTTGCCTATTCGTCAGTGGCACAGGCGGGGTATATTTTTGCAGGCTTCGGGCTGGGCACTGCGGAAGGTGTGCTGGCCGGCTGCATCCAGATTTTGGTGCATGCCGTCACCAAGCCGATGCTGTTCTCCGCGGCAGGTGGTTTTATGACCGTTTCCGGTGGAAGCCGGCAGTTTTCCGATCTGCACGGCGCAGGACGGCGGGATATACTCTCCGGCATAGCGTTTACGGTGGGGGCGCTTTCCATGATCGGCATCCCGCTGTTTGCGGGCTTTGCCACAAAACTGGTGCTGACGCGGGCATCGTTGGCCACAGCAGGCTGGAAATGCGTTGCGGCACTCTCAGCCATCGTTCTCAGCACCGTGCTGAATGCCCTGTACTATATTCCTGCTGTCGCGCTGCTGTTTGACAAGAGAG
Organism: Oscillospiraceae bacterium; assembly: GCA_017432615.1. Lineage (GTDB taxonomy): Bacteria > Bacillota > Clostridia > Oscillospirales > Oscillospiraceae > Limivicinus. The sequence continues at coordinate 26,085 of JAFRIV010000005.1, read as the reverse complement.
AAGCCGTGCATATTTCCGGCGTCAAGGCACAGCCTTCCGCCGTCTATGTCCTCTCGCTGACTGTTTTCATGGCGCTCAACTTTTTCGTCGGGCTCCGCTCCAGTTTGCTGACATGCATTCTGGAAGCCGGGCTGAACGTTTTTTCCTGAGGTGCCAATTATGATGACCAACCGTTTTCTGATCCTGGTTCCGATCCTTTTCCCTCTGCTCTGCGGCCTTGCGGTGGCTTTCGCCCCGGCATTACAGGCGGGCAGCCGCCGCAGACCTTTTGTCCTTTTTTCCCTTGGCGGCACTTTTCTTTCCACCATATGTGTACTTTTGCTGCTGAGAGGGCATTCTCTCCATCTGTGCGATCTTGCCCCGAGTATTGAGCTCCGTTTTGCGGTAGACGAAATTACCTGTTTTTTTGCGGGGCTTGGCTCTTTCATGTGGCTAATGAGCGGTATCTTTTCCATGGAGTATATGCAGCATGAAACCAACCACACCCGTTTTTATGCATTTTTCCTGATGGGAGAAGCTTCGATGCTTGGAGTAACGCTCTCCGCCAATTATCCGACCCTGTATCTGTGTTTTGAATGGATGACGCTGCTCACGCTGCCTCTGGTCTTCCATATTCAGAGTGAAGAATCGATCCAGGCAGGGATAAAATACCTACTGTATTCCTTTGCCGGTGCTTTTGCCGGATTGATGGGAATCCCCTTTCTGGCAAAATACGGCACTACACTGAATTTTGTACACGGAGGGGTGCTGGATCCTCTGCTGACGGAAGGGCATGAGGGGTTGCTTCTGGCTGTGGCCTTTGCTGCAATCCTAGGGTTCGGTGCAAAAACAGGGCTTTTCCCGCTGCATGCCTGGCTGCCTGCCGCCCATCCTGTGGCCCCCGCTCCCGCCTCCGCGCTGCTCTCCGGCGTTGTCACAAAAGCAGGGGTAATTGCAATTCTTCGCGTGATCTATTATCTTTTCGGGGCGCAATTCCTTGCCGGCACTTGGGTGCAAACCGCACTTCTGACCATCTCTTTGCTGACAGTTTTCATGGGGTCTTCCATGGCCTTTCGCGAAAATATCTTTAAAAAGCGTCTGGCATATTCCACCGTCAGCCAGGTGAGCTACATTCTCTTCGGCATCTTCCTGATGAACGATACCGCGCTGGAGGGCTCCCTGTTGCACGTGCTCTGCCACAGCCTTGCAAAAGGTGGGATTTTCCTCTGTGCCGGAACGATTATCTACAAAACAGACAAAACGGATGTCCGCCAGTTGCGGGGAATAGGCAAGGAAATGCCGGTAGTTCTGTGGTGTTTCACCCTCTGTTCTCTGGCGCTGGTCGGGATCCCGCCTATGAGCGGCTTTATGAGCAAATGGTATCTGGCTCTTGGCTCTCTGGAAAACGGATTCCCCGTGATCAGCTGGCTTGGGCCGGTGATTCTGCTCATCTCCGCCATTCTCACTGCCGGGTACCTGTTGCCTATCACCATCCACGGTTTCTTCCCGGGTGCAGATTTTGATTATTCTACCCTGGTGAAAAAAGACCCCACGTTGTGGATCCTGGTGCCGCTTCTGATTTTGACGACACTTGCCGCCTTTACGCTGTTCCCTCAGCCTTTTATGGCACTGGTTGAAAACACTACAGAAGCAATTATAGGAGGGATGTTGTCATGAAACTGTTCCTGATCCTTCCGATCCTGCTCCCGATGGCAGCAGGGGCACTGTCCGCCTGGCTTCCCCTGCCTTCCCCAAAAAAGCGAGACGGTTTTATCGCTTGTGCTGTAATACTTAATTCACTGCTGATCCTCCTACTGATCCTTTTAAAGCCGTCCGGTATACTGACACTCCTGCATCTGACCGACAGCATTGTCCTATCCCTGCGGTTGGACGGATTGTCTGTCGTCTTTCTGGGGCTGATCGGTTTTCTGTGGCCACTAGCCAGCTTCTATGCCTTTGAGTATATGGAGCATGAGGAAAACCTTCCGCGTTTCTTTGCCTTTTACACGATGAGCTACGGCATAACAGCGGGTGTCGCGCTGAGCGCCAACCTGATCACGATGTATTTCTTCTATGAACTGCTGACGCTCGTCACCGTCCCGCTGGTTGCTCATGAGGAAGATCACCGAGCCATGCGAGCTGCGAGGAAATACATCCTCTACTCCATCGGCGGGGCAGCGCTGTCCTTTGTAGGGATCATGATGCTCTACAGCCGCGCCGGTGCGAAGGACTATATCTTCGGTGGGTTTGCGCCTGTCGGGGAGGTCGACAGCTATCTGCTCATCGCATACCTTCTCACCTTTATCGGCTTCGGGGTAAAAGCTGCCATCTTCCCGCTGCACGGCTGGCTGCCGTCTGCCGGTGTTGCGCCGACCCCTGTCACCGCGCTGCTGCATGCCGTGGCCGTTGTGAAGAGCGGTGTGTTTGCATCCATCCGCAGCACCTGGTTTGCCTTTGGCCCGGAGCTTCTGTTTGGCACCTGGGCGCAGCATGCAGCGCTGTTTCTCTCCGCTTTTACCATTTTATTCGGCTCGGCCATGGCTTTGCGGGAGCAGCACTGGAAGCGGCGTCTTGCCTATTCCACAGTCAGTAACCTGAGCTATATCCTCTTTGGATCCTGCCTGATGACCTCTGCCGGGCTTTCCGCAGCGCTGAGCCATATGCTTTTTCACGGGATCATGAAGATCACGCTCTTTTTCTGTGCCGGCACCGTGCTTTGCAAAACAGGACGGGAGTATGTGCCCCAGACGGAAGGTCTTGGCAGGAAAATGCCCCTGACCTTTGCAACCTATCTGATTGCGGGCCTTGCCTTAACAGGGACACCGCTTTTACCCGGCTATATCAGCAAAACAAATCTGCTTACCGCAGCTGCGCAGCTGAATGATCCGTATGCGCTGTTCGGCATCGTTTCTCTGTTGCTCTCCGCGCTTCTTACCGCCGCCTATCTTTTGCCCATGAGCGTGCGCGCCTATATTGTACCGGAGGGATCTTCCCTCTCCTTTACGGAAAAGGACCGGGATCCCGGGCTTCGCATGCTGATTCCTTTCGGCATTCTGATTCTTGCTATGGTGATCTTCGGAGTGCATTCCGGCCCGCTGATGGACGCACTGAGCACGCTGGTGCACGGTTGAGAGGGAGGTACTTATGACAAAACTACCTTATTTTCTTCCCGTCCTGGCCTTCTGGCCGATGCTCGGTGCTGTGATCACCTACTGCATCGGGCGAAAAAGCAAGCATCTGCGCGACCGTTTTGCACAGCGTGTCACCGGGTTTGAGTTTTTGCTTCTCTTTGCCCTGTTTCTCCCTGTATTGAGGGGGCAAACCCTTTCCTGCAGCTTGACATGGATGCTTGGCGGTCTGAACTTTGAAGCGGACGGATTCCGGGCGATGTATGCGTGCATTGCCGCTTTCATGTGGCTGATGACGACGGTGTTTTCCGAAGAATACCTCAGCCATTACCGCAATCGCAACCGGTATTACTTCTTTACGCTGATGACGCTCGGGGCGACGGTCGGGGTCTTCCTTTCAACGGATCTTTTTACCACGTTTATCTTTTTTGAAATCATGTCCTTTACTTCCTATGTAATGGTCATCCACGATGAGACGCCGGGCGCCATGCGGGCCGGGCAGACTTACCTGGCTGTGGCGGTGCTCGGCGGGATGGTCATGCTGATGGGGCTTTTCCTGCTGAAGGATCTTGTCGGCACTCTCTCCCTTCGGGACCTGCAGGCTTCCTGTGCGGCCGTCCCGGCGGAAAAGCGCGCACGGCTTTATACGGCCGGTGCGCTGATTCTCTTCGGATACGGAGCAAAAGCCGGTATGTATCCGCTGCACATCTGGCTTCCCAAAGCACATCCCGTTGCACCGGCTCCCGCCTCCGCGCTGCTCTCCGGTATTCTGACCAAGGCGGGCATTTTCGGGGTGCTGGTGCTCTCCTGCAGGGTGTTTCTTCACGACGCCGCCTGGGGTACGGCAATCCTGATCCTGGGTGTGCTCACGATGTTCACTGGTGCGGTGATTGCGGTGTTTTCCGTAAATCTCAAACGGACGCTTGCCTGCTCCTCCGTATCGCAGATCGGGTTTATTCTGGTCGGCATTGGGATGCAGGGGCTTCTCGGAGAAGAAAACGCCCTGGCCGTCTGGGGTACGGAACTGCATATGGTCAACCATTCGCTTTTCAAACTGGTGCTTTTCATGACAGCGGGTGCTGTTTATATGAAATGCCATCAGTTGGATCTGAATGCGATTCGCGGTTACGGGCGGAACAAACCGCTGTTAAAGCTTATTTTTCTCTCCGGAGCTCTCGGTATTGCGGGTGTGCCCCTCTTCAGCGGATATATCAGCAAGACGCTGCTGCATGAGGGAATTGTAGAATATATTGAAGTGCTTCAGCACGGCGGAAACAGCATTGCCGCCATGAAATGTGTAGAGTGGATCTTTCTCTTCTCCGGCGGGCTGACGGTTGCTTATATGACCAAGCTTTTTGTCGCCGTATTTGTGGAAAAAAATGAAGATCCCGCCATCCAGGCAAAGTATGATGCGATCGAACCGGAGATGAATCTCAACAGCGCCATTGCCCTTGGCCTGCCCGCTCTGCTGTTTCCGCTGTTCGGCATGTTTCCCTCCCATACCATGCAGCGCATCGCCGAACTCGGTCAAAGCTTTTTAAACGGTTCTTCTCCGGAACATGCGATCCACTGGTTTTCGCTGACCAACCTCAAAGGGGCGGCAATTTCTCTGCTGCTGGGGGCTGCGGTATATTTCGGGTTGATTCGCACCTGCCTGATGAGAAAAGGTGAAGGCGGCATGGCGCGATATGTCAATCTCTGGCCGGAGAAGCTGGATCTGGAGGATTCCCTTTATCGTCCGCTGATCAAAGGCCTTACCTTTGCGGCGCTGCTTATCAGCAATGTGGCTGCCTCCCTGCCGGACTGGTTTGTTGCCGCTCTGCGCAAAACGATTCTCCGCCCCATTCCCATCCCGAAAGGCGATCCTGCCTCCCATACGCCGGAGGATCTGACCGTCCCTGTACCGATCCCGGAGCGTGCCGTGAATCTTCTGAACGATTTTTCCTTCGGCCTTCTGCTCTTCGGCATCGGGCTGGTGGTCATGATCCTCGTCCTCGTATTTCGGTAAACAGCGTTTTTCAAAACAATTGAATCGATACGGGCTGTGAAGAACAGGAGGAATCCTCCCGGACTTCACAGCCCGCTCTTTTATGCTCCGGCGCAAGCAGGAATGCTCTCTGTAAACGGATAACCTATGTATTTCCTATGTGATATGTATAACAGGAATGCTCCCGGCAAACGTATAATCTCTGCATTTCCTGTGTAATATGCATAAATTCATCCTGCAGATGCATTCTTCAACCATTTTTTTCTTGACAGCATTTCTCCCGGCGTCTATAATTTATTATGATTAAGATGATGAGTCTCAATTATCACAAACAAGGACGGATCCGGATTTGAACGATTACGCAGCAGGAAAAGCCTGGAAATTAGAAAAAAAACAGCACATTCTGGAAACCGCATTTACCCTCTTTTCCGAAAGAGGAATTGAACAGGTAACCATGCCGGAGATCGCGGATGCAAGTAAAGTCGGAAGGGCGACTCTCTACCGCTATTTTGAAACAAAGCTGGATCTCGTGCTGACGATCACTACCTCGAAATGGGAAACGTATATCAAAGCATACAGGGCATCCGTGCCGGCAGAAAGGGTAGCGCAAATGACCGCGGGTGAAAATCTTCGGTTTTTCATGGATTCTTTCCTTGACCTGTACCGCAATCATCGGGACGTTCTTCGTTTCAACTACAACTTCAACAGCTATATGCGATATGCTGCGGTCCCCCGGGAAAAGCAACAGTCCTATCTCCTGATGATAGAGCATCTGAGAACACAGTTTCACCGGATCTATGTACGCGGCCTGATGGACGGAACTTTGAACACGCAGATCGGAGAAGATGAAATGCTCTCCAGTATTTTTCATATCATGCTGGCCGCGGTAACAAGATTCTCTATCGGTCTGATTTATGCGCCGGAGAACGGGTCTGACCCGGAAAAGGAGCTGGTCATACTTGAGGAACTGCTTCTCTCCAGATTTGTAAGGGGATGATTTTCGCTCGTTCCTCATTCCGTAGGAAGTGTTTTCTGGAATCCATCTAATAACAAGAAAGTTTTCATTATCATGAAACATTCTCCTCCTGATAAAACCGAGATCCTGCTGATAGGCTGCATCGGATTGCTTGTCTGCTTTCTGATCGTCTCCGCAGCTGCGCTTACTCGCCTGATCAGGGCTAAAGAAGAGCCTGCCCCGACCCCTTCCCCGGAAGGGTGGGAGGAGTCGCTCCTCACGCCGGAAGACCTGCTGCCGGACAATCTCTCCCTCGGCAAAATGCCCGCCGCTGTCTCCTTTGCGGAGGCAGACGGCAGCGTGCGATCTCTCAGCAGCCTTCTGAAAAGCACAGCTTCCCCGCATGGCATCTGCCTGCTGTTCTGGGCAAGCTGGTGCCCGGACTGTGAGCGGCAGATGCAGTCGATCCGGGAAATGGAGGCATTGTCCTCTCAGTACGGGTTTGAACTGATCCTGATCGACCGGCTGGAGAAGGGACGCGAAAGTGTGGAAAAAGCGCAGAAAGCGCTTTTCGATGCAGGGGCTTCCGCAAAATGTTTTTATGATACGGACAGGACCTGTTTTGATGCCTGGGGCCTGCATGAAATACCCGGTACCGTGCTGCTGAATAAAGAGGGAACCGTCCTGGATTATGCTTCCGGCGAGCTGACGGTGGGCGAGTGGGAAGGCATCCTGCGTCGGGCAGGCGCCGGACGTGCTTCCGCGACGATGGCGTTCCTTCAAAGCAGTTTTACCGGAGAATCCGGGCAGATCTATACCAGCATTCTTGGACAGGAGAAACGTCCCTCTCCTTCCGGCAGGGACGTTCTCAGTGAAAGTGAGGGGCTGATGCTTCGTTATGCCCTGCAATGCAATGACCGGGCGCTGTTTGACAGGACCCTGCTGTGTGTACAGGATCTGCTTGTCTCCGGCACTCTGCCGGCATGGTACGTATCGGAACAGGGCGAACCGGCTTCCGCCAGTGCGCTGATTGACGATCTGCGTATCTGGAGTGCGCTGCAGGATGCCGCCAAGCGCTGGGGAGAAGCATATACCGAACAGGCTGATCAGATGCTGCAGAACATCCGCTCTCTGGAAATGGATTCCAGGGGACGTTTTGTGGATTTTGCGGAGATCCCCTCCGGAAAGAAATCGGAAACGATCGCTCTGCACTATCTCGATCTGGCAGCAATGCAGGAAATGGCGGCACTGGATCCTTCCTTTGCTCCCGCCCTTCAAAGTGCGGAGGAGATCCTGCAGGGCGGACTGATCTCGAAACAGTTTCCCCTTTATTACAGCAGCTACAATTATCGGACCGGCCGGTACAGCGACGCGGATCTCCACACCGCGGAGGCGCTTTATGCTTTCTGGAATCTGAGCCGGGTCGGGAGTCTCCCGGAGGAATGCATCCAATGGCTGCGGCAGGCAGTCCAAAGCGGGAATCTCGCCGCAAGATATTCCGTCAGCGGAGAGCCGGTTCCCGGCTATTCGTATCATTCCACAGCGGTGTATGCCCTCTCCGCACTGATCGCAAAGGAAATCGGAGACGATGCGCTTTTTGAGCTGTCCGTAAGAAGAATGGAAAGGCTGTTCATCCCGGATGCGGGAAATATCCTGTATGGTGCCTACGCACAGCCCGGCGCCGAAGTTTATGCTTTTGATCAGCTGATGCCGCTGCTTGTAAACAGCGTGATCTGATCCGTCAGCTTTTCTCAGATCAGGAAGAAAGGAGGAAGGCATTGAAACCGACAGAAACAAACGGGAAAAAATCTCTGTACCGCTTTTTTTATGACGGCTGGACGACTTTCACCGCATGGCTTGGCAAAGCCGTCAGACGTTACAATCACACTCTCAGCAACATTTACTCTCCCAATCTTGTGGCTGCAACAGGAGCCGGGATCGTGCTGATCCTCTGCCTGATCACGCTTTTCCTCCCCCCGTACGTCGGCGTAGCTGACGACGGATCCCTGCAGAAGATCATGATCGGGGCAGGGCTCGGATATCGAAGGATCGATCTTGCGTATCCGACAGGCGCCTATTTTGTGCGTGTCTATCTCCATTCCGCCGATCTGCCGGAGAGTATCTCCACCCATCGCCTTCTGATCCGTACGGCCATGTGGCTGGATGATCTGTTCACGCGCGACAATCTGTTTGACGTGCGGTTCCTTGCTCTGCTTTATCTTCTCTTTTATCTGCCTGCCGTATTCCTGACGATCCGCGGGGTCGTTTCCCGCGTAAAAAATCCGATGGAGGCAACATTTCTGATGATCCTCTGCGCAATCGTGCTGGGGGATGCCTCCTATACTGCCTATTTCAATTCTCTCTATCCGGAAGCAATGTGGCAGGTGTTTACCGTGTTCTGTCTGGGTTTTTGCATGGCTCTGCAGGGGAACGGGAGAGGATGGACCTATACGGCACTGATCGGCCTTACCCTGGCAGGAAGCATCCTTGTGCTGACGGAAGCGCATTGCGGAGCAGCAGGGCTGGTTTTGGTGTTTTTCTGTCTTCGTCAGATCCGCCTGGAAGACGGGACTCCCGACACAGCCGTTCTGGCCGTGATCTGTGCAGTCGTCCTCGCTGCTGTATCCGTCGTCAGCCTGACAGCGGGCTTCAGCCGCTTTACGGAGACTTCCAAAATGCATGCCATGACAAACGGCGTGCTTCTGCGCTCCCAGAATCCGGAAAAAACCCTTGCGGAATTTGGGATCGAGCCTCGCTTTGAAACGCTCACAGATATCTCCGGCTATGCGGATTATCCCTATACGCTCTCCGGGAATCCTGAACTTCACCACGGCTTTCTGGACCGGTATTCCACCGCTGCCATTGCCTTTTACTACGTAAGGCACCCCTCATCTCTGATTGCTCTCCTCGAGCAGGCAACGGCTGCCGCAATCCGGACTTTGCGAAGTTATATCGGCAATTATGAAGTTTCCCTGGGCCTGCCGGAACGGGCGAGAAACCCGCTTTTTGTGCAGTACAGTAATTTTAAAGCCAACACGCTGCCCAGCACGCTCGGCTTTCTGGCGATCCTCGGAATTGTTTACAGCGTGCTGTTTCGTACGCGAAAAAATGAAAGGCCAGAACAGCGGCGGTGGACTTTGCGTGAAAGGCAGATCATGCTGGATACCTTTTTCTGCATTCTGGCAATGGGCATGGCAGACATGATTGCCGTCATCATGCTGAGCGGGACGGCAGAACTGGAACGATATCAGATGCTGTACGGGAATTGCATTAACGGTATCCTTCTCCTGTTTATGGCAGAGATCCTGCACCATCTGAAACTGGTAAGTGATGAGGAGTAAGAAATATGTCTTCTGAAAATACGACGACCGGAAAAGTGATCTTAAGGCAGGATCTCGGAATCCTGATGTTCCTGATCAGCGTCATCGGCGGGGCACTGATCACAGCCCTTGCCGGGCGGGATCTGCTCGCCCAGAATATTGTTCTGATGATTGGTCTGTTTCTGATCCTTCTGCTCGGATCTCTGCGTTCCAATGTTGCCGCTACGATCGTGACCGCCGTGCTGATCCTGAGTTTTTCCGTATACAAGCTGTACAATCACTTTGCCTACAGCACAGCGATCGAACGCTCCGCGTATCTCTGGCCGCTCCTGTTCGTATCGGCTCTGTTCGGAATTACCCTTTTTATTTCCATGTTTTCTGTGGTTGAGGGTGTCAACAGCCTCCTCAACCGGCGGATCGACGAACTCACGGTCATGGATCCCCTGACAGGGCTGGAAAACCGCCGCAGCATGATCAGTTCTCTGAAACGCTATATGGCTTTGAGCGAGCGAAATGACACCGACATGGGGCTGATGATGATCCGTCTCCGGTATGCCGAAGAGATCCGGAAAGTGCTGACGGCCAGCCAGTTTGCCAATTTAAGGCATATCCTCGCCGTTACGGTGCAGGATGTGCTTCGAATTGAAGACAGGGTCTTTTCCATTGACGATAATGCCTCTCTCGGCATTATCTACTTCAGTAAAGAAGCCGGGGCGCCCTTCATCAAAGGCAGGATCCTGAACTCCATCAAAGGCAAGGACATGCTCCCAGATCTCAATGAACAGTCACTGAGCATCGACCTGAGTGTGGTCTACCTGCATTATAACAAAGAAATGGGAAAAGACGCGCTGCGTTTTATCAGCGATGTAGAGAAAGAGTTTGCATATGAAGTTTAAATCTCTCCTCTCCGTTTTTCTCGGTCTGCTTTTGATTCTGACGGCGGCAATTCCTGCCGGTGCGGAAGAAGAGCAGGCGGAGAGCACACAGGGGGAGATCCTGGTCATTTATCCGCTGGAAGCCGACCGTCATTTTTCTGACGACAGCTTGTCCGCCATTGCACAGGTCCTGCTCTCCCTGCGGTACACGGCGGATTTTGTTGAGGCCGAGAAAGCCGCTGAGATGCTGCCGCTCTATGAAAATGTGATCTGGTGCGCCCTTTCCGGAAGCAGCCGGATGGATCCCTCCCTTCTCTCCCGCTATTCCGGAAAAGTGATGGTCCTCGGGCAGGCTTCCGGAATGGAAAAGTTCGGTCTGCTCTCTCCCGGTGAGGATCGGCAGGAGATGCTGGCTGTTGCAGAATATGTTTTTTCGGACGATTATTCCTTTCAGGCATCCGTCCGGACTCTCTCCCCGGGCACCCTCCCGGATGCGGATTATACGCGGGGAACACTGGAAACCAAAAACGGTATATTTCCCCTTGCCTGCGGGCGGGAAGATTTCCATTACATCGCGCTGGCTGACTACACCTCCGATTTTGCAAAGGCAGTGCTCACGCAGGAAACTGCACAGTGGTTATGGCCCTATACGTCCAGAATGCACGTTTACACACAACAGCTTGTTTTGGACAGCGTCTACCCCTTTACAGATCCGGACCGGCTCTCCGCCTTCGTGCATTATATGGCGGAGCTGCGGATGAATTACGTGATCTCCGTCATGCCGATCTATCAGAACGAAGACTATCCCGCCATGCAGCAATTCTGTGAAGTTCTGCGCTATGCCCAGGCAAACGGAGGCAGCGTGATCCTTCATGCCCCCGTCACACAGAACACGCTGCGGGCTGAGGAACTGGAAGACAGGCTGACCGTCGCCACCTGCAACTACTTCCGCCACGGCGTCTACCCTCTCGCCCTGGAAATCCCTTCCGAATGGCTTTTCCGGGAGGATCTCTACGAGATTCTCAGACGCTATAGAACGGTCTTTCTTTCGGAAATGGATGCTTTTTCCTCGCATACCGTGAAGGAGTACAACCTGGGTCGATATCTCCGGCTGGGCCTTCAGCAGATCTCCCCCGCGCTCTGCCTGGAAGACAACGCTTTGAGCCACAACGCGCAATATTCCGCCATGGTTTCTGTCGATCCCGGGGTGACGGAGGATGAATCGATCTACGCGGTCATCGATGCCATCCGGGATTCGCCCATCCCCATGCAGAGCCTGTGGGATATGGAGGAAGCCGTTTATCTGAATGACAGCCATTATCTCCGTTGGGATAAAAACACGCTGATCGTTGACGGCGAGGTGCGCACCAACCAGTATGAGCCTGTTCCCTACGATAATAACCATCAGTATCAGAGAAACGCATATTTCCGTTTTGTAGCAAATCTGAGCCGTCAGAATCATTTTCTGATCGCATTGAGTGTTCTGGAGCTGGTCGTCTTTATTCTGCTCGGCATACGCTCCAGGAAACAGATGCACGGCCGGTTTTTGCGCAAAAAAGAACCTGAAACGAGCGAAAGGAACTGAAATGACTGCTGCCGATATACTCTCGATCTATGCCATTGCGGCCATCTGGGCAATGATGCTTTTAAATGTGGTGCTGAGCATCGGAGGATATATCTATATCTACCGCACCAACCAGACAGGCGGAAGCATACCGCTCCGGGAAGAGGAGTATCCGATGGTCTCCGTGCTTGTTCCCGCCCACAACGAAGCTCTTGTCCTGGAGAGGACGGTCAAAGCGCTGATCAATTTTGACTACCCGCGCGATCGCTTTGAGATCATTGTGATCAACGACAACTCCAGCGACAACACGGAAGAGATCCTGTCCAATCTGGCGGCAAGCTATCCGGAGAACCGCATCATGTGTATCAGCACCGACAGCGTTGTGGGCGGTTCCGGCAAATCCAACGCTCTGAACATCGGTTTTTCCGTAGCCAAAGGCAGTTTGATCGCGGTTTACGATGCGGACAACACACCCGAACCCCCCGCTCTGCGCTATCTCGTGGAAAACCTGATGGCAGACGATTCTGCCGGTGCCGTGATCGGGAAGTTCCGGACAAGAAACCGCAACGCTACGATCCTCTCCCGGTTTGTCAATATTGAAACACTTTCGCATCAGTGTATGAACCAGGCAGGGAGATTTTTCTTTTTCAAGCTCTGCACGATTCCCGGCACCAACTATGTGATCCGCCGCAGCATTCTGGAAGAGATCGGCGGATGGGATGTCAAAGCGCTGAGTGAAGACACAGAGATCAGCTTCCGCATCTATCGGATGGGATATTATATCAAAATGCTCCCCCAGGCGGTCACCTGGGAACAGGAGCCGCATCTGCTCCCGGTCTGGTTTAAGCAGCGTGTCCGCTGGGCAAAAGGGAATCTCTATGTCATGGCAAAAAACTTCAAGTATATCTTTGACCGGAAAGCCGGGCCGATGCGCCTTGATATCCTCTATTATGCGCTGATCTATACGATCATGCTCAGTTCCCTTGTTGTATCCGACTTCATTTTTCTCGGGGGCATGCTGGGGATCATCCATGTGAAGCTCGGCGGGTTTTCGATAACGCTCTGGGTAATGGCGATCCTGGTGTTTATTGCAGACCTGATGCTTACACTTTCCCTGGAGAGAAACGAGTTTACTCTGGGGTCCCTGGCGCTGGTCTCCCTGATGATGTTTACCTATGCCAAGCTGTGGATCTTCGTTGTGCTCAAAGCGCTCTGGGATACGATCATCGATACATTATTCAAGCGGGAAGTCAAATGGGACAAGACCGTCCGTTATGTGGAAGGTCAATAGTATATGTGGAGGGGTGATGATATGAAAACAAAAATCTTCGGGCTGCTTCTGGTTGCCGTGCTGACGGCAGGGCAGTTCTCAACTGTTGCAGAAGCGAAAACAACTCCTGCTGCAGAACCGCCTGTTGTCGAAACAAAAGCGGAAACAGCTCCTGCTGTTGAATCGCCTGCTGTCGAGACGAAAACGGAGACAAACCCGGCTGTTGAGCCGCCTGCTGAAGAAACGAAAGCGGAAGCAAAAACAGTTCCCGCCGAACCCGGCAGTGAGACTCTTTCAGCGCCTGTTCTGACAAACGGAATGTCTGTTGCGGAGTATGTGCTTTCCCGTGACCCTCAGAGCGCCCCTCCTCCGGAGACAAAGCGTCCTGAAACGCTGGATGCCGACCATGTCAAGATCTTCCCGTTCTCTTCGAGCATCGTAATCAAAGGCGTTTTTGAGCGTTCAGGCTTCTATTTTCAGATCCCCTCTTATTGGGATGTGCAATATGCTCTGGCGCAGATCGAATTTACCGTCAGCCCGCTCATTGTCAATATTCCGGCTTCTCTGACATTTTTCGTAAACAACACGCCGGTTTACTCCCGCGCGGTTGACTATGCGTACGGTGCCTCCCAGATCACATTTGTAAAGATCCCGATCAATCTACTCAAGGAAGATTTCAATGAATTTGCCGTAACAGGCTATGTACGCCTTTATGACGACGACGGATGTCTGGATGATTTTTCCGGAGCGAGCTGGGTTCGGATCTCCGAACAAACTTCCATTGAAGTGGGATACAACCTTCAGGAAACGAATAATCAGCTGAAATATTTCCCTTATCCCCTGATTTCCACGATGGATGAGACAGGCGATTATCTGTCCTTTTTTGTCCCGGATTCTCCTTTGGAAGAGGAACTGAAAGCGGCCTTTATGCTTCGGGCGCTGCTCGGGAATGAAACCGATAAAGAAGACCGTATCGGTTTTTACACCTTCTCCTCCCTCCGGAAAGAAAAGGAGAATGAACTGATCATTGCCCGCTATGACCGTCTGCCGGCAGATGTTGCTTCCGTTCTGCCGGAACTTCATGCGCAGGAAGAGGGTGCCGTTATTTATGAGTATCAGGACAGCGGCAGAACGATCCTTGTTCTGACGGCAGCGGAGGAAACCGACCTGTGGGAAGGTGCCTGCCTGCTGATGGACAGCGACAGGATCTCTCAGGAAAAAACGCCTTACGCTTTCGTCCCTCGGGGCAGTGCAGAGTATGTCGTTTCCAGCCGCACGCTCGATGCGCTGGTAGAGGACGGTGAAACCGTTAAAGGCATCACCGGCAACGACGGGATCGAGTTTATCGGGCCGTTCCATCAGGAGAGTTTCATCTATCTTCCTTTTTCCGGCGGGTTTGTGCTCGGAGAAGGAGGAAAAGTGGATCTGCGCTTCCGGTACAGCGACAACCTCGATTTTGATCGATCCATGATCACTGTCTACTGGGGCAGCACCCCCCTTGCAAGCAAGAAGCTGGAGAAGGAAAATGCCAACGGGGACACACTCTCTTTCCTGATGCCTTCCGATGTGGTGGGAACCTATGCCTCCAATTTCCGGATCGCTTTTGACCTGGAACTGGAGGAGCTGTACTGCACCAAAAGAGCGGATCAGATGCCTTGGGCCTATGTCAGCGGAGACTCCACCCTCTATCTCCCCGCCGGAAACGGAAGTTTTTATGACCTGTCTCTCCGCCCGTATCCGTTTCAGCGGCTGGGGCTGTTCAACAACCTGGCAGTCGTCGTTCCTGACGAAATGTCGGCCTCTGAAATCGCACTGTTCGGCCGTCTTGCCGCATTGACCGGCACAAATGTACGGCCTTACGGAGTGATCGATGTATTCTTTGCCTCCGACTTTCAGCCAGAGAATGAAAACCGGCATGTGATCACTCTCGGAACCTGGTCGGACAACAGCTTTCTGCGGGAACTGAATGATCATCTCAGTTTTTCATACAGCGAAGACGGAACACGCTTTAACAGCAATGAGCAGCTTCTGCTCAGTGAAGAGTATGCCAAAAATCTCGGTGTGATCCAGATCATCCGCTCCCCTTATCAGGAGGGAAAAGCCATTCTGGCTGCCTGCGCCGTTTCGGACTTCGGGCTTGACCGGATCGAGCAGTATCTGACCGTTCAGGAAAACAGCCGGACGCTGTCCGGAGATGCCTTCCTGATCGACAGCGATCTGGAAACAAAAAATTATACTTTTCTCAAGGAAGAGACCTCCAGTGAGATCACGCTTCGTCAGCGGGTGGAAGAACACAAGGATGCCATCGTGTTCACGCTGCTCTCCACCGGCGCCATGCTTCTGCTGCTGATTGCTGCAGTTATTGTCCTGATCCGTTATCATCGAAATCGCCGTGAGGAGGCCAACAAGTGAGGCTGAGAAGAAATGCCTTCTACACTTTCGCCGTGCTGGTATTCCTGGTTTGCATGCTGTTTTCGATTGTCTGTGTTTTTCAGCGGCTTGGAAGCGGTCAGGAGTACCCCTATCTGGTAAAAGGGGAATGGCTGTTGACAACTTTGGTGTTTTTCTGTCTGCTGCTCTCCGCCGGGACGCTCTGGTCCAGGCTTGAGGTGAGCAGGCGGCTGAAGGAATACGGCGTTCTGTGCTCCGGAATAGAGGGGATTCTTGCCGCTCTGTTCCTTGGCGTGGGTTTTTCCCTCCGTCTGTATATTCTCCGGAATATGCCCATGCAGCCGAGCTCGGACTACAAGACCTATTATGAAATAGCGGAACTGATCTGCAAAGGTACCCTGACACAAGAGGGAAAAGGATATTGCGACTATATCTCCATGTTCCCCCATGTTTACGGGTATCCGGCTGTGCTGGCCATAGTGTTCAGGCTTTTCGGTACCAGTGTAAAAACAGCGCTGCTGTTCAATCTGGCAGCCCAGATGGGCAACTGCATTCTTGTATGGCGGATCGCACGACTCCTTGGCGGACGCTTCAGCGGACTTGTGTCTCTGGCTTTGATCTCGCTTCTCCCTTCTGCGATCCTCTTCAGTGATTTTGTAGCCAGTGAGCCGTTTTTTACGCTGGTCCTTTTATCCGGGATCCTGCTGTTCCTGCATTCTCTGCGCAACAGCCCCCGGAAGGAAGAGCATCCGTGGCTCTGCACGGCAGAGCTGGTCGCCTCAGGCATCATGCTTGCGTTCGGCTCGTTTATCCGGCCGATGGCGCTCATCTTTCTCGTAGCGGCAGTGATCTGCACTTTCTCCGGAGAGATCAGCATGCCGGACATGCCCCCCCATGAGGTTCCTCTGGGGTTTCGTGCAACCGGAAAAGGCTGGAAACGCTGTCTGATCCTGTTGGCTGTGTACTTCCTGACATCGAGTTTTTTCACCGCACGGGCCGCCTATGCTTCCGACCGGGAACTTGCCGGCGGATCTGCCTCCTATGGATACAACCTGCTGGTCGGGCTGAATCTGCAGAGTTACGGCGGCTGGAATCAGGAGGATGCGGACTACCTCTATGATGCGCTGGAAGAAACGGGTTCTGCCCGGGAAGCACAGCTGATCTGCCGCGACATGGCGCTTGTTCGGGCGAAAGCAGATCCGCGTGCACTGCTGGATCTTTTCGTTCACAAGTTTGAAGTCCTGTGGGGGAACGATGATTTTGGGGCTTCCTGGAACATTCTGTTTATGGATCAGCAGGGCACGCTCAGCCCTCAGCGGGAAAGCTTTTTCTATCGCATGATGGACATCAGCGATCTCTACTATCTCTCCGTTTTGCTGCTTGCCCTGATTTTCGGCTGCATGATGCTCAAACGGAAACCCGATTCCTCGTATTCCCTGGTACTGCTCTTTTGCGGGACTGTTGCCTTGCACCTGTTTGTTGAAAATCAGAACCGTTATCATTATCATGCCATTCCGGTCCTGATCATTCTCTCCGGCATTGCCGTAAGTGCCATTCTGCAAAACATCTACCAGTTTGTCATGGAAAAACTCGAAGAGCAGCGCCGCCTTGCAGCGGAAAAGGAAAGATCAGCCCAGGAGGCTGCCAGGAAAGCGGCTTCCGAGGAAGAGATTTCAAGACTTCGGGCGGAAGCGCTGCATGCGCAGTTTGATATGGCCAAGGCTATTCGGGAAGGGCATATCCGCATTGTGGCAAGCAAGGGCGTGGCGGATGCGGAGATCCCCGAAGCATACCGCAGGGATCCGCAGGCCTGATCAAAAAAGGACAAGCCGGTTCCCGAAAGGAGAAAAGAATGCTTTTTAATTCATTTGCCTATCTGCTTTTCTTCCCTGTTGTTGCACTGGTTTATTATCTGGTCCCCTGGCAGAAGGTGCGCAACATCTTTCTTCTGCTTGCCAGTTATTACTTCTATATGAGCTGGGATCCGCGTTTTATTCTGCTGATGCTGGGCTGTACGGTGATCACCTATCTGGATGCTCTTTTTATCGATTTCTCGAGGAAAGAGGATCAGGAGAATATTGCTCAGGAACAGCGGCGGACCGGCAAAGCCACGCTTTATACCACGGTAACCATTATTTTTACCCTTTCTGTCGTGGCGTGGTTCAAATATGCCAACTTCCTGACGGAGAGTATCGTGGCCGTCCTCCGTGCAGCGGGGTTCTCTGTTGTGATCCCAAAAGTCAACGTTTCTCTCCCTGTCGGTATCTCGTTTTTTACCTTCCAGTCGCTCAGCTATGTAATCGATGTGTACCGCGGAACGGTGAAAGCGGAAAAGAATTTTCTCCAGTATGCGCTTTTTGTCTCTTTCTTCCCCCAGCTTGTGGCCGGACCGATCGAACGCTCCGGCAATCTGCTGGTACAGTTCAAGGAAAAACACCGTTTTGAAGCTGATCGCGCCGTAAAAGGGCTTCTGCTGATGCTTTGGGGCTACTTTATGAAAATCGTCATTGCCGACCGTGTGGCGATCATCGTTGATCAGGTCTACAATTACTACGGCTCATACCAGGGAGCAATTCCGATCTTTGCCACGATCCTTTTTGCCGTTCAGATCTACTGCGATTTTAACGGGTATACCACGATTGCCATCGGTTCGGCTCAGGTCCTCGGGTTTTCCCTGATGCAGAATTTCCGGCAGCCGTATCTCAGCTTCAGTGTGGCAGAATTCTGGCGGAACTGGCACATCTCCCTGACCAGCTGGTTCCGTGATTATATTTATTTCCCTCTGGGCGGCAGCAGATGCAGCAGATGGAAAAGGTACCGCAATATCCTGATCGTTTTTCTGGTCAGCGGACTCTGGCACGGTGCGGCATGGACGTACGTAATATGGGGCGGCCTGAACGGGGTCTTCCAGATCATAGGCGACATACTGAAGCCGGCTCGTGAAAAGGCGCTTCAGACGCTGCATATCAACACAAAGTCCTTCGGTCATCATATGGTACAGCTGCTGATAACCTTTGTACTGGTCGATTTCGCCTGGATCTTCTTCCGTGCGCCGACCATGAAAGTGGCTTTTGATATCATCCGAAATTCCTTTACCGTCTGGAATCCATGGGTTCTCTTTGACGGGACATTGTATACACTCGGCCTGGAACGGGTCGATTTCTGGGTCATGATGGCCTCTCTGGCCGTGCTGCTCGGGGTGGATATCCTTCATGCCCGGAATATCTCCATTCGTGACAGTCTCCTTCGCCAGCCGACAGCAGTGCGCTGGGCTGTCTATTACGGCGCGTTGCTTTCCATTCTGATTTTCGGCGTATACGGCCCGGCCTATGACGCCACAAGCTTTATTTACTTCCAGTTCTGAAAGGAGGATCTTTATGCGTAACTTTCTGAAAGGCACCCTGAAGCTCTTCCTTTTCATCGGCCTGTTCTGCGTGATTCTGGCGCTGGTGATGAATGTTCTCGTCTTCAAGCAGGAGGACGGAACTTTGCCGGTTTCCAATTATTATGAGCTTCCTAAAGACACGGTGGATGTGCTGATCCTCGGGACTTCCCATGCCGGGATGAATATCAGCACCAAAACGCTGTTTGATGAATACGGGATCGCGGCATACCGGTTCTGGGGCAGCGTTCAGCCCATCTGGAGCACGTACTATTATCTACTGGAGGCATTAAAGTATCAGACGCCCAAAGTCGTGCTTCTCGATGCCCATGCCGTCACTTTTGCGCAGGAATACGGCAGTTATCCGGTTCAGGTCAAAAACACAATTGCTTTCCGTCCTTCCCGGGAAAAGATCGACAACATCCGCGCAAGTGTGCCGGAAGACGCAAGGATGTTTATGTTTCTGGGATTTCCCGTCTATCATAACCGCTATAATGAACTGACGGAGGATGATTTTGACTATATGCCCTGGGATACAAATCAGGGAATCCAGGTCCTTTCTTCAGAAACATCGGAAGCAATCTACCCCTTCACCATTCTCGATAAGGATGCAACCAGCGGGGAACTGGAGCTGCATGAAAAAGAAGAAAACTATTTTCGTATGCTGCTGCAGTACTGCAAAGATCATGACATCGCGCTGGAAGTGATTGCCTCTCCCTATGAAATCTCTCCTGCCGAGCAGCAGAAATACCGGCGGATCGCTTCCGTTGTGGAGGAATACGGCTACTGCTTCACAAATTTCTGCGAATCCTATCAGGAATTCGGCATCGACCCTCAGAGAGATTATCTTGATCCCGGGCATTTTAACAAAACCGGCATGCCGAAATATGCACGTGCCTTGGCGGAATCTATCCTCAGCAAATATGACCTCCCGGACAGGAGAAACGATCCCGATCACATCTGGAATCAGGTGAAAACGCAGGTGCAGGAGCCGTTTTTTGCCCTGACAGAACAGTTTATCGGAGACGGACTTCAGAATGAGCTGGATACCGGAATCCGTCTGTATGAAAATCCTCTGGACTCCTGGACGCTCTGCACCGAATTTACAATTGGGAAAGATCAGTCCGGCGATGCGGCGGTTTTTTCCTGTTTTGATAATCAAAACGGTGAAGACGGTCTGCGGGTGATGCTGAACAACAATAATTTCATTGAAATCTTTTTTGGGAAAACAATTTCGACCCGTCTCCGCCAGTCGGAAGGAACGATCCGTTTGGGCATTATCAAGATGGGCAGTCATTTTCAGATCTATGAAAACGGAGAGCTGATAGAAAATCGCAAACTGGACAGCAGCGAATTGCCGAAATATGACGGTTCACTTATTCTCGGATGTGAACAGGATAACAGAGGGAACAGCAAACACTACAGCAAAACAGTTATCTCCGATCTCGTGATTTACGATACGGCGCTTTCTTCTGATGAAGTGCTTGCGTGGAGGCCTTCCTCGCTGCCTGTACGGGAGAGGGTTGCATACTTCAAAGAAATGACGGATGACAGGATCCTCGTTTCTCTTGAAAACCGCTTTTCCGGTGATGGAGAGAGTTATCTGGACACCGGCATCCGACTTTATGAGGATGCAAAGAGCTCCTGGACAATTCTCTCCCAGATCGATCCGAATGTCAGCGTCGGAGACCGCGTTTATTATTCCTGCTTCTCGGAGGAGGAAGGAAACTATCGGGGGATCCTTGTCCGTAAACTCGATAACAACATTCTGAACATCGTCTACGGAAACGGATACGGGTTGAATCTGGATCTGCCGGAAGCAGAAATCTCCAAACTGGTCATTATGAAAGACCGGTCTGCTTATACCATTTATTTAAACGGGGAAAAGGTACTCGACAACAGTGTTGTCCCCTGCGACGATTATGACGGGCCTTTGATGCTCGGATGTGAGCGCGATGGGGAAAACCGGGTATTTCGTATCTCCGGCACCACTGTTTATAATTTCGATGTGTATGAAGGGATCCTTTCCGAGGAACAGCTTGCACAGTGGCAGCCTGAACCTCTGCAGGAAGCTGTCAAAGATCCGGGAATGGATGTCACCTATTCCCTCAGTGCACCATTTGTAGGGAACGGGAAAGATGCTTATCTGGATACAGGCATAAAACTTTTTGACAATGCCGGGAAGAACTGGCGTCTTGAAGTCGTGCTGGATCAGGTCGTTACCCGCAGGGGTACGGTTCTCTCCTGTTTTGACGAAAATCCCAAATCGTATCACGGTCTGATCATTCGTCAGCTCGACGACCTGACGTTTATTGTTATTACGGGAACTGAATCCACAGAAGTAGATATCTCTCCCTCCTCCACAGTCACGTTGGCAATCGAAAAGGAAGATTCTTCCTACAGGATCTATGTTGACGGGGAATGCATTGCAGTAAAAGAGAGCAGATGCGGCGATTATCTCGGCAATTTGTATCTTTGCTGTGAAAGAACACAAAACGGCTTTCCTTTCCGTTTCTCAGATATCTCGATTCGCAGTCTGGAAATCAGCAGCAGTGTATCCTGAAAAAATACAGGCTGGATGTAAAGCAGGAGTATACCCGCATGTTAAAACATGATCACAACAAAATAGCCGCCAGCAGGGCTGTCCCGTTTTCTTCCCTTTGGGAAAGGATGCAGGACTGGAATTTCCCTGTCCTGATCCTCGTGCTGTTTGCTCTGCTCTGCTTGGTAATCGGCTTCACGAAAAGCCCGCGCCTTTATCCGGTCGACTTCGGCGAGTATGAGATGATCCTGAAGCAGTGTTCTCTTACCTGGACGGAGGAAGATCTGGCAAAGGGAGATCTGCAGTATGTGCGGCCGATCACGTCTTTTCGGTATACGCGCTTTACCTGGTCCAATCTCCTCACCCCCCAGGCAGGCGGCAGCCTTGTTTATCCTGTTGCCGTAGTAAGGCTTTTTACGGCTCCCTTCGGCCTCGATTTTTCCGTAGACTTTCTCGCGGCGGTGTTTGCCGGTATCCTTCTTCTGGCGGTCTGGCTTCTTTCCAAAGCATGCTATACCCTCATCCCCAGGGCGTGGTATGTGCCGGGCATTCTTCTCGGGCTCCTCTTTACAGACGGCAACTTTTGTGCCCTGTTTCGCGCTCTGTATCCCGTCAGTGCTGCCATTGCCTTCAGCCTGCTGTTTTGCGGTATCTCCCTTTACGCTTTCAGCCTGCCGACCAGGTCCCGGCGTTTCCTTATTCTGCCGGTATGGCTTGCATCCTTCCTGATGCTGAAGTCCTTCACGCCCCTGGTTGTTTTTCTCCCTGCTGCAGTGGCTGTGGATGTTGCCGTCCTGCTCTCCTGCAGAAAGGATTCGCAGCATTTTGTTTTCGCTCTGGTGCTGTGTGTGCTGCTGGTTTTTTCTTTCTGCCGCAGTGCTGTGATCCTTGCCGGTGAAGATGCGGATTATTTTTCCGATGCTTCTGCTTATGAATCTCTCTTCAATACGATGCTCCCTCAGGTGGAAGACCCATCTTCCGCGCTGCACCGTTTTGAACTCGACGAGAGTTATGAGCCGGATATCGGCAGATCGTTTTATGAAGACGAAGCCGTTTATTCCCATAATCCGCGTGCGGAAGAAGAGGCTTCCGTCCTGTTTGCTCATCTGAATGCCGGCAGGCTGGTAAAAGAATACCTGCTCCACCCGTCTTTGCTCTCAAAGGTGATTCAGAACTGCACTTCTAAAATTTCGGACGGATTTGAGAGCGGGAGAAACCTTTCTCTTTCCCGGAATGCAAAGGGTTTTTCCCCATCGCGAACAGACGGCGGTTTTCTGTCTCTTCTTTGGAAGCTTTTCCCTGTCAGCTATTCTCTGTTTGTTTTCCTTTCTCTTCTGGCCGCTGCCGTCTGTATTGTTTTATTGATCAGAACCCGGAAAGCCTTATGGTTCTGCCCCGCTCTCGTGTTTCTTTGCGGAAACCTGTATCTGCCATTCAATATTATCTTGAACGGATACGCAGAGAGCCAGATCTATTTCCGTTATCAGGTATTGCTGACAATAGCTCTGTTCACTGTCTTTCTCTGTTTTCTGTTTTCCCTCGTGCCTGTTTTTGCTGCCTGGGTTACCAAGTATATGTCTGAACCGTATGCTCTCCTTGCTTTCACCCGTTCCCCCGGTTACTCTGAAAGCTGGCTTACCCGGTGCAGGGAGACATTCTATCTGTGGTGGAAGCACTTTATCGGCAGCAGGGTCCGTGTCCTCTGTTTTATCGCTGTCCTGTCAGCCGGTTTTCTGGTTTTCACCTTTCTTCCCCGGGACCATGCCGGTACTGTTAACAATGGTGACTACGGCAGAATGATGGCCCAGCTGGAGATAACCTGGCCCGGTTATCTTTATTATGATTACGCAAGACAGGCCGGACAGTTTGTAATTGAAGAATACAGCTATCTTGAGCCTTTTGACCCGCTCAAGTTCACGCCGCTCTCTCCCACCTACAGTCTTTACTGGTTTACCTCTCTTGTACGTCTGCTGACGGAACCGTTCGGCCTGCCATTCAGCACGCTTCTGCTCGGCTGGCTCATGGGGCTGATTTCGCTTGTCTGTATGTTGAAGATCCTGTGGGATCTGTATCCGGTGCTCGGCAAATGGACCCTGGCAGCAGCACTCGGCCTTTGTGCATTATTGTTTTCAGAAACCTACCTCGTCTGGTTCAACAGTCTGTATGGAGAAGGCTGTATCCTTGTCGGCCTGGTGCTGACGCTGATGTGTGCTGTGCATCTTTGCCTGATGCCCACAGGAAAAAACTGGAGAAAAGGGGTCTGGCTGATTGGTCTGGCGCTGTCGCTGAATATTCTCCTTACCGCCAAATCGCAAATGTTAATGGCCATGCCGGGTGCGGTGCTGCTTTTCCTGCTGCTCAGCTGGCACCAGCGGGCATACCGTTATGACTTTCTTATTCTGCAGAGTTTGCTGTCTTTGGGATTAGGTGTCGCACTCATTTTTTCCGCTGTCAACGTCTATCAGACAGACCGTACCGAGAATAGTGTTTCTCAAAAGCATACCATGTGGCAGGCATATTTTTACGGGATCTTTATGATCTCCGATGATCCTGTCGGGGATATGGAAGCACTGGGGATCGATACTGCCATGGCGGCAGACATTGGAAAATATGTAGAGTTTGCCGATGACAGTCAGTATGTTTACGCTCCGCTCTCCGAGGAAGCTGACGCTGCATTCTATGACCATGTCAGCATGTTCACGATCCTCCGCTGGTATCTGACGCATCCTGCAAAACTCTGGCGGATGATGGATCATGCCGCAGCGGAAGCGCGGGAACTGTATACCGGTTTTCGCATCTATAACGGGCAGAATTACAGTGACCCGAACCATGATCCGGTAACCGGCAGAAACTACTGGCCGGGCTGGCGGGCTTATCTTGTTCCGGGCAGCTTCCTGGGATATGTGATTTTCTACGGTCTTCTCCTGTTTGTCCTCTTCCGCATTCTTCTTGGGAAGTACTCTCAAAAGCAGAAGATCCTCTGCTGCATTCCTCTCTTCCTTATCGTTACCGGCGTACTGCAGTTTCCTCTCTCGGTGCTGGGCAACGGTTTTGCAGATAACCAGAAACAGCTTTTCTGTTTTTCCCTCTGCCACGACTTTTTGCTCTGCATCTGCCTTGTGTTCGGCGCACGGTTTCTTTTTCAGCATGCCGGAAACCGACTGGACATTTTCCGGCGTTTCCCTCTCTTTTCCGGCCGGCATTCCCGTTCCGGCCATGTGGACCACTCGTGATCATGGATGCGGCAATGAATAACTGCCGTATGCATCATAAATTTTAAATGCTGTTTTGCCCGCCGCCTGCGCGGCAGCCGCAAAACAAAGCGACAAACCTTTGGGAATGTTTCATTGCCAGAGGATCAAACTGGAGGCAACCTTTGGATCAAATTCGAAAAAAAGTTCTGGTCGTTTTCGGCACGCGGCCGGAAGCGATCAAAATGTGCCCGGTCGTTCGGGAACTCAAAACAAGTGAAAGCCTTGAAACGGTCGTCTGCGTAACCGGCCAGCACCGGGAAATGCTGAAGCAGGTTCTGGATATTTTCCATGTCGTTCCGGATTTTGATCTGGACATTATGAGAGCCGGGCAGGATCTCTATGACGTTACAAATGCTGTCCTTTCGGGAATGCGTGATATTCTCAGCCGGGTAAAGCCGGATATCGTCCTTGTTCATGGGGATACTTCCACTGCTTATGCCACAGCTGTCGCCGCTTTCTTTCAAAAGATTCCTGTCGGGCATGTGGAAGCAGGCCTTCGTACGGGAGATCTCTATTCCCCTTTCCCGGAGGAATTCAACAGGCAGAGCATCAGTATTGTTGCAGGATATCACTTTGCTCCGACGGAAACGGCAAAAAACAATCTGATCCGGGAGGGAAAAGATCCCTCTGCAATTTATATCACGGGCAACACCGGAATAGACGCTCTGTTTACCACCGTCAGAAAAGATTTTACGCATCCCATTCTGGATTGGGCGAAAGGCAGCCGCCTGCTGGTCATTACAGCACACCGCAGAGAAAACCTCGGCGATCCGATGCGCTCCATGTTTCGGGGAATTCGGCGCATCCTGGAAGAATTTGATGATGTCAAAGCGGTATATCCCATCCATCTCAACCCTGCTGTACGCGCTGTTGCCGACGAAGAATTCCGGGGCTGCTCAAGGATCCGCCTGATCGAGCCTCTGCCGGCAGACGAATTCCATAATTTTCTTGCTGCCAGTACTCTGATTTTGACTGACAGCGGCGGCATACAGGAAGAAGCACCTTCTTTAGGCAAACCTGTTCTGGTCATGCGGGATACGACCGAACGCCCCGAGGGCGTGGAGGCGGGGACGCTTCTCCTCACCGGTA
Source organism: Oscillospiraceae bacterium (assembly GCA_017432615.1). Classification (GTDB taxonomy): domain Bacteria; phylum Bacillota; class Clostridia; order Oscillospirales; family Oscillospiraceae; genus Limivicinus. The sequence goes on along the minus strand of JAFRIV010000005.1, from coordinate 349 downwards.
CCGGTGAAGAGGGAATCTATTCTTCCTGCCGGGCTCTCTTGACAGACCCTGCTTTCTATCAGAAAATGAGCCAGGCTTCCAACCCCTACGGAGACGGAAAGGCCTCCCAGCGCATCCGGGAAATCCTGGAGAAAGAACTGTAAACAAAATCTTTTCAGGATGCTTTCCTTCCCGGGAGGAAAACCAAGCTTCCTGCCAAAACCGATAACAGGAACTGTCGAAATCCATAATCTTGCTTGACAACTCCGAATGCTCCCTCGGACTGGATTGACCGATTCATTCTTAGCTGAATACCTTCCGGGCTGGTAATCCGTTCCTGGGATGCGGATCTCTGGGCAATGAATTTTTT
>JAFRIV010000039.1 GCA_017432615.1 Oscillospiraceae bacterium | reverse complement strand
GCTCGCGGCGGGCGTGAAGCGCGTTTTCGTCAGCCTCGGCGCGGAGGGGCTGCTCGCCGCCGAGGGGGTACAGTACCTGAAGGTACTGTATGTCGGACGAAGGACGTCCGACGCGTGATGGAGGCGTGGAATTCGCTGGGCCTGCAGCAACTGACAAAGATCACGCCGGGATCCAGCCGGGGGAAGATGCTGCTGGAGGATGAGGAATGACGCCGAAAGAGACCAAAAGCGTGCCGGCCAGGCGGAAGGATCCGGAAAAGGGAAGAGAGAATGACGGGTAAAGAGTATCTGGAAAGACCGGGAAAACTGAAACAGGAGATCCTGGCGGATCAGGACAATATCGCGGCCATGCGGTCTGTCGTGGAACAGTGTACCACGCATCTCAGCGTTACGGCAGGATGCAACCCTTCCAAAAACAAGGATTCCTTTGAAAACGTGATGCTGAGTATCACGGAAGCAGAAAAGGAACTGGAGGAAAAAGTGAAGCATCTGGCGCAGATGAAAATCAATATCATAATGACGATCAGCAAATTGAAAGACCGGGACCAGCAGGAAGTGCTTCGCATGCGGTATATCGAAGAGTTATCCTGGGATGCCATTTCCTTAAAAAAAGAAGTTACGGAACAACGGGTTTACCAGATCCACAGGGAGGCATTGGCCAATCTTGAAAAATTTATAGTTGGGTTATAGTTCATTTATAGTCTGATTATAGTGAAACTATAGGAATGTTATAGATTGCATTCAGGCTAAAATCCTGTATAATGTAAACTGTCAAAAGATAGAAAAACGGGAGACGGTTTTTGGCCGCCTCCCGGAACGCTGTTTTGGCGGGGTGTGAACCGGCGTTGCTTGACAATTGTCAGGCAACGTTGTATGATACCGAATACCCGTAGAAACGGAAATACAGGAAAACAGCAGGAGTTTCTTTATGATGGATCAGGCCACAGCGAGAAAGCTGCAGCAGGTGGGGAAGGCATTTCATCTTCCCGGGCCATTCTTTTCTTATGAAGAGATCTTAAACGGCAATGTCAACCGTACTTATAAAGTGAATTATATCAGTGATGACGGAACAGGCATGGCGGTTATCAAACCGTATCTTGTGCAGAAGATTAATTCCTATGCGTTTCATAACCCCGATGAACTGATGAGCAATATCGACCGGGTCACAGAATTTATTCGTACCAAGCGGCCGGATAAAACCTGTATGCACTTCCATCACACGGATGTGACGGGGGAGCGGAAGACCTATCTGGAAGAGGGAGACAGTTTCTGGCGTATTTACAAGTATATTGCGGCAGAGACCGTCAATAAATGTGACGATCCGCTGATCGTGCGCAGGGCCGGGAAGGCTTTCGGCGATTTTCAGATGGTGCTCAGCGATTTCGATGTCTCCCAGCTGTTTTATACCATTCCGGACTTCCATGACACACGGAAACGGTATGAAAAGCTGATTGCCGATGCCAACGCCGATCCCTGCGGAAGAGTTGCCGAGGTAAGAGCGGAACTGGATTATCTGTTTTCGGTTCAGCAGCAGGCATGCCGCCTGACGGATCTTTACAACGAGGGAAAGCTTCCGCTGCGTGTTACCCACAATGATACCAAGATCAACAACGTCCTGTTTGATGAAAAGACCCATGAGCCTCTCGTCGTAATCGACCTCGATACGGTCATGCCCGGCCTGGTAGGCCACGATTTTGGCGACGGGATCCGTTTTGCCGCCAATTTTACGGAGGAAGATGCGGAAGACACCACAAAAACAGGGGTCGATCTGAATATCTTTTTCGCCTTTGCGGACGGGTTTTTAAGCGAGACGGCGAAGATGCTCACCGAGGAGGAAGTGGATACGCTGGCACTGAGCTGCTTTGCGATAACCTGTGAGCTTGCCACCCGTTTTCTGGACGATTATCTCATCGGCGATAAATATTTTAAAGTAAAGCGGGCAAAGCACAACCTGATCCGTACCAGATGCCAGGTGGCGCTGGCCAAAGATATGCAGACCAAGTTGGATGCGATGGACGCCATCGTAAAAAGCTGTGTAAAGAAGTATCGCTGACTATGAAGAAAAAACAGCCAAAAGAGCATACCGGACGGCTGACGGCATTCCTTTACGATATCCCGATGCTGGTGTTCTCCGTTTTTATTTTTCTTTATCTGAGCCCCAGCCAGGATTCCCGTCCGCGCCTGATCTATATCCTGATACAGTTCGTGCTGTGCGCCGTATGTGTTTTTACGGCACGGGGTATTGCAGGCATTTACCGCCAGATCCTCCGCTACGGCGGCAGCCGCATGTATATCCGGCTGATCGTGGCGGATCTGTGCGCGGGTGTCGTATACTATCTGATTCAGCTGCTCCTTCCGCCCTCGGATATCCGTGTGACCTTCATCCGTGCGGTCAGCATGGTTGCTTTTGATCTGCTGGAAGCTGTCGCGTCGCGCCTGCTTTACCAGTATGTGTTTGAATACGGAAACCGCAAATTATGGACGCTTCCCGGTTTCCGCACGCTGGTGCGCTTTTTTACCGGCCTGTATCTGGAGGACCCGGAAGTAAAACAGGACGGGAAAAAGATCCTTCCCGAGGGGAAACCGGAGAGTGCCGGCCATGTTCCGGCTCCAACCAGAGTATATCGGGAGAGGATGCGCCTTGCCATTGTGGGGGCTGGCCGGATCGGCGCCATGCTTGCCAAGGAGCTGATGACGAATCAGAATTCCGCCTATGTTCCCGCCTGTTTTATCGACAGTGACGTACGCAAAGCCGGACGTGAGATCTATGGGATCCCGGTACTTGCGGAGAACGATAAAGTCCTGGATGAGCTTCGTGCCCTTCAGGTGGAAGAGATCGTTTTTGCTCTGCCGCGTATGCACGCCGAGCAGAAACAGGAACTGTATGAGCGTTACCGGAAATACGGCTGCAGGATCCTGATCTACGATTATCCTCTTTCTCAAAGCAGTGAGTTCGGCAAGCGGACTTTACGGGAATTCAGGATCGAAGAGCTGCTTTTCCGCGATGCCAGAGAATTTATGAATGATGACGTGCGGGCCTTTTATGCGGGAAAGACGATCCTCGTGACAGGCGGCGGCGGCTCGATCGGCAGTGAGCTTTGCCGGCAGATCGCCCGGATGTCACCGCGCAAACTGATCGTGCTGGATGTGTATGAAAACAGCGCCTACGATCTCCAGCAGGAACTCATCATGACCTATGGGCGGGGCATGCTCCCCTTTGAGGTAGAGATCTGCTCGATCACGGACAGGCGCAAGCTGGAAGCCGTCTTTGCCGCGTATCATCCGGAGATCGTCCTGCACGCCGCTGCCCACAAGCATGTGCCGCTGATGGAACACAACGTGACGGAAGCGGTGGAAAACAATGTCTTCGGAACGAAGAATGTCATAGAACTGGCAATACAGTATAAAGTGCAAAAGTTCCTGATGGTGTCCACGGACAAGGCGGTCAACCCCACAAATGTAATGGGGGCGACCAAGCGCATGTGCGAAATGATGGTGATGTCTGCAGCCGCAAGGCAGACGGATACAAAATTCTGTGCTACCCGTTTCGGGAATGTGCTGGCCTCCAACGGTTCCGTGGTGCCGCTTTTCAAGAAACAGATCGCAGCGGGTGGGCCGCTCACGGTGACGGACAAGCGGATCATCCGGTATTTCATGACCATTCCGGAGGCGACCCAGCTTGTGCTGACCTGCTGTGCTCTCTCGGAAAACGGCGAACTGTTTGCCCTGGATATGGGGAAACCCATGAGTATTCTGTCCATGGCGGAGAACATGATCCGCCTTTCCGGGCTGGAACCTTATCGGGATATTGACATCGTCGAGATCGGGCTGCGCCCCGGAGAAAAGCTCTATGAAGAGCTTCTGATCGATTTTGAGAAGCTGCGGAAAACCCAGAACGATCTGATCTATGTGGAACAGGATAAGCCTTTGCCGGATGAGGAAATCAACAGTAAGCTTCGCACACTGCATGATGCCTGCGATACGCTGAATGATCGCTGCGTCTATCATGCCCTTCAGCAGACGGTGCCGACTTTCCGTACTCCGGACGAAGTCAACCGCACTGCGATGCAGTCGCATGAATTTGAATTATCCGGAATAAAAACGAATGAAAATACAGAAAAAATGTGATCTTTCGAAAAAAATGCAGGGAAAATGATTTTTCTACGTTTTGCACAAAAATTCTTGACTAAATTTGTACAATATGCTAAAATATTCGCTCGTGTGGGACAGATGGTCCTTCACGGGCTTTTTCTTCATTTTCCCCTTTTTTGTTTTATAATGGGGAAAAATGAAAGAAAAGCTGCACTATTTTGACAGGAAAGGAGGAAAAAAATGCCGACATTTAACCAGCTGGTGAGAAAAGGCAGAGAAAAGGTTACCTACAAGAGCACATCTCCTGCCATGCAGAAGGGTCTTAACACCCTGAAGAATAAGGAGACGAATCTCAGTTCCCCTCAGAAGCGCGGCGTCTGCACAGCTGTGCGTACGTCCACGCCTAAGAAGCCGAACTCCGCTCTGCGTAAAATCGCCCGTGTTCGCCTGACCAATGGTTATGAAGTCACTGCTTACATTCCCGGCATCGGTCATAACCTGCAGGAGCACTCCGTCGTTATGATTCGTGGCGGCCGTGTAAAGGATCTCCCTGGTGTGCGTTATCACATCATCCGCGGCACGCTTGATGCGCAGGGCGTGAACGGCCGTATGCAGGGGCGCTCCAAGTATGGCGCCAAGAGGCCGAAAGCTGCCAAAAAGAAGTAATTTCAACCACAGGCAAAGATCAATTTTGCCCTAAGGTTTCGATCATAGACCTCAGGGCGCAAACAGACGTAAATAACGTTTGAGTACCTATGATCCCATTTTTTAATGAAGGAGGGAAGCAACGTGCCCAGAAGAGGAAACGTTCCGAAAAGAGAAATCTTGCCGGATCCAATGTATAACAGCGTTTTGGTTACGAAACTAATCAACGGTGTCATGCTCGACGGCAAGAAGGGTGTTGCTCAGAAAGTTGTTTATGACGCTTTCGACATCATCAAGGAAAAGACCGGAAAGGAGCCCCTTGATGCTTTCAGTGAAGCGATGAACAACATTATGCCGAGCCTGGAAGTAAAGGCCCGCCGTGTCGGTGGTGCGACCTATCAGGTCCCTATTGAAGTTCGGCCTGCCCGTCGCCAGACGCTGGCATTGCGCTGGCTTGTGGATTATTCCAGAAAGCGCGGCGAAAAGACCATGAAAGAGCGCCTTGCAGGCGAGATCATGGATGCGTGCAACAACACCGGCTCCGCGGTTAAGAAACGCGAAGACATGCACAAGAATGCTGAAGCCAACAAGGCTTTTGCACATTTCCGGTGGTAATCGGTTCAGGAGTTTTCAATGCCCAGAAAATATTCACTTGAGAAAACAAGAAATATCGGGATCATGGCGCATATCGATGCGGGTAAGACCACCACGACGGAACGCATTCTGTTCTATACCGGTGTGAATTATAAGCTCGGTGAAACGCATGAAGGGACCGCCACAATGGACTGGATGGAGCAGGAGCAGGAGCGCGGTATTACCATCACTTCCGCGGCAACTACCTGTTTCTGGCGTGACACCCGTATCAATATCATCGATACGCCGGGTCATGTGGATTTTACGGCAGAAGTTGAGCGCTCTCTGCGTGTGCTTGACGGATGTGTAACAGTCCTCTGTGCGAAAGGCGGCGTGGAACCCCAGTCTGAAACGGTTTGGAGACAGGCAGATCATTATCACGTGCCCCGTATGATCTATGTCAATAAAATGGATATTACGGGTGCGGATTATTATCATGTTCTGGACATGATCCGCGACAGGCTGAAATGCAATGCCGTTCCCATCCAGCTTCCGATCGGTTCTGAAGATTCCTTCCGGGGAATCGTTGATCTGGTGGATATGGATTCGCTTATTTATTATGATGATCTCGGCAAGGATCAGCGTGTAGAACCGATTCCGGATGATATGCGCGCGCTTGCAGAGGAATATCGTGAAAAACTTCTGGAAGCTGTGGCGGATTTCGATGATGAGATCATGGAACGGTATCTCGAAGGTGAAGAAGTCCCCGCAGAAAAGATCAGAGCTGCCATTCGAAGCGCTACGGTGGCTGTAAAAATGGTTCCCGTAACGTGCGGCACTTCTTATAAAAACAAGGGCGTACAGAAACTGCTCGATGCAATCGTGGATTATATGCCGTCTCCTCTGGATGTTCCAGCAATCGAAGGGGTAAACCCGAAAACAGGGGAAACAGAACACAGGGAAGCGGACGATTCCGCACCGTTCTCTGCACTGGCTTTCAAGATCATGACGGACCCCTATGTCGGGCGTCTGGCATTTTTCCGGGTCTATTCCGGGACGTTCGAATCCGGCTCTACGGTAATGAATTCCGTAAAAGGCCAGAGAGAGCGCATCGGCCGTATCCTGCAGATGCATGCAAATCACAGAGAAGATATCCAGACGGTATATTCCGGTGATATTGCAGCTGCCGTCGGTTTGAAGAATACAACGACCGGGGACACCCTTTGTGATGACAAGCATCAGATCGTACTGGAATCCATGGAATTTCCCGAGCCGGTCATCCGTGTGGCAATCGAGCCGAAGACAAAAGCCGGCCAGGAGAAAATGGCAATTGCCCTGCAGAAGCTCGCCGAAGAAGATCCAACATTCAAGACCTATACCGATGAAGAAACCGGGCAGACGATCATCGCCGGCATGGGAGAGCTTCATCTGGAGATCATTGTGGACAGGCTTCTCCGGGAATTCAGAGTGGAGGCAAACGTCGGGAAACCGCAGGTCTCCTATAAAGAGACGATCCGGAAAGCCGCCACGGTTGATACGAGATATGTCCGGCAGACAGGCGGCAAGGGCCAGTTCGCTCATGTAAAGCTGATGATCGAGCCGAATGAAACCGGTAAAGGATATGAATTTATCAACAAGATCACCGGAGGAGCGATTCCCAAAGAATATATTCCCTGTGTTGATCAGGGGATTCAGGGGGCTATGCTCTCGGGGGTGCTTGCCGGTTATCAGGTAGTGGATGTGAAGGCCACCCTGCTGGACGGTTCTTTCCATGAAGTGGACTCTTCGGAACTTGCCTTTAAGATCTGCGGAAGCATGGCTTTTAAAGAAGCCTGCCAGAAAGCCGACCCCACGCTTTTGGAACCCATTATGAAAGTTGTAGTGACCTGCCCAGAGGAATATATGGGCGACGTAATGGGCGACATCAACGCCAGAAGGGGCCAGATTTCAGGGACGGATATCCGCAACGGCGGTGCGACGATCGAGTCAAACGTACCCCTTTCCACCATGTTCGGTTATGCAACCGATCTGCGCAGTAAAACGCAGGGCAGGGCAACTTATGTTATGGAGCCCAGTCATTTCGTTGAACTGCCGAAAAGTTTACAGGCTGCTCTTACAAACAGGAGCGGTTTTGACAGCAGCAAGCTGAAATAATATTTATTAAAAATTAAATTCTTAACGGAGGATTTTTAAAATGGCAAAGCAGATGTACAACAGAACCAAGCCCCATGTAAACATTGGTACCATTGGCCACATTGACCACGGCAAAACCACCCTTACCGCTGCTATCACCAAGTATCTGGCTATGAAAGGCCAGGCAGAGTACACTGATTACTCCTCAATCGACAAGGCTCCCGAAGAGAGAGAACGCGGCATTACCATTAATACCGCACACGTTGAGTATGAGACCGACAAGCGTCACTATGCACACGTTGACTGCCCGGGCCATGCTGACTATATCAAGAACATGATCACCGGTGCTGCACAGATGGACGGCGCGATCCTTGTTATCGCTGCTTCCGACGGCCCGATGGCTCAGACCCGTGAGCACCTCCTTCTCGCCCGTCAGGTGAACGTGCCTTCCGTTCTCGTTTTCCTGAACAAGTGCGACCAGGTCGACGATGAAGAACTTCTCGAGCTCGTCGAGATGGAAGTTCGCGAACTGCTCGACTTCTACGGCTTCCCCGGAGATGACACCCCGATCATCCGCGGTTCCGCTCTGAACGCTCTCGTTTCCGAGTCCAAGGATCCCAATGCTCCCGAGTATGCCTGCATCAAGGAACTCATGGATGCTGTTGACACCTGGATCCCGACCCCGGATCGTAAGGCTGACCAGCCGTTCCTGATGCCCATTGAAGACGTCTTCACGATTTCCGGCCGCGGCACTGTTGTTACCGGTCGTGTTGAGCGTGGCCGCGTTAAGATCGGCGACAAGGTTCAGATCGTCGGCCTGAAGGACGAGTCCACCGATACCGTCGTTACCGGTACCGAGATGTTCCACAAGACCCTCGAGTATGCAGAAGCCGGCGACAACGTTGGCTGCCTGCTCCGCGGCATCGACAAGAAAGCTGTTGAGCGTGGCCAGGTTCTGGCAGCTCCCGGCTCCATCAAGCCCCACACCAAGTTCAAGGGCCAGGTTTACGTCCTGTCCAAAGAAGAAGGCGGCCGTCATACCCCGTTCTTCAACAACTACCGTCCTCAGTTCTACTTCCGTACCACTGACGTTACCGGCGTTATCACTCTCCCCGAAGGCACTGAGATGTGCATGCCCGGCGACAACGTTGACATGGACGTAGAACTCATCACCCCGATCGCCATTGAAAACGGTCTTCGTTTCGCTATCCGTGAAGGCGGCCGTACGGTTGGCTCCGGTGTTGTTATCGGCATCAACGAGTAATCTTTAAAAACTTTCAAAGATCACCCCATAAAGGGGTGGTCTTTTTTTCTCTTCTGTGCTATAATAAGATGTTACTATATTGTTTTTAGAGGGATGTGCCGTGAAAAAGGATTCGGAGAAGAGAAAATCAATATTTGATGAGATGCCGGATACATCTGCTGAAGATGGTAAGCGGGAAAAAGCGAAACGGAGAGAACGCTGGAGAAGCATCAACCGTTTTTTTGACCGGCTGGCCGGATTCATCATTGTATTTGTTCTTGTGGTCGGGTTTACCGGACTGATTTTTGATTATCTTTGCGTCAAAGGGCCTTCGCCGGCGTTTCAGAGCTTCTGGCTGAAAACGTTTGCCGAGACGAGACGGTTTAATTTTGTGAATAATCTGTTTCTCTCCCAGAAGGAACTGGACGAGATTGGCGTACGAATGGGATCACAGTCGGAAACGATCATGATGCCCACGTTTAACAGTTCCCTCGTGGCGATCACTGACGAGAAGACGGATGTAAACGGAATGGATGCCTACGGTCTCGTGGATGATGACGGGGACGGGATCATCTTTGAAACGATCAATTATAAGGGTTCAACCGGCTATATGTTCGTTATTCTGGATCCTACACGCGTATTTATGGGCTGTGCCAACGGACCGGAAGACCATTGGGGCGGCGGCAAGGTGCTGGATGACATCGTGGCAAAGTACGGGGCTCTCGGCGGGATCAATGCGGGCATTTTTGTCGATACCAACGGAGCGGGGACAGGCTGGCCTCCTACGGGTATTACGATCTCTGAAGGGGTCGTGTATGAATCTTCTCCGTACAGCTTCGTCTGCGGTCTGGATTCCAAGGGGATCATGTATGTCGGTGATTTTAATATCGATCAGTGCGTAAATGATTTTGATATTCAGAATGCCTGCAGTTTCGGCCCGGTATTGATTGCCAACGGGCAGAAGATGGATGCCGAGACCCTGGACAGCGGCGTCAATCCGCGCACCTGTATCGGCCAGCGCGGCGATGGCGCCATCATCATGCTGGTGGTGGACGGGCGTCAGGCATACAGCTTCGGTGTGACGTACGGCGACTGTGCGGACATCCTTCTGAGTTACGGCTGCATCAATGCCATGAATATGGACGGCGGGTCTTCCACTTCCATGTATTATAACGGAAAACTGATCAATCATCCCTCCAATCAGGCAGGTGGCACGCGCTATCTCCCGACGGCCTGGCTCTTTAAATAAGGAGGAATCAATATGGCAAGAAGAGTTTCAAAAAAGACAAGAGAGCGCGTCGGCAAGGCGGTCTACACGATCTTTCTGCTGGCATTCGCTTTTGTTCTGGTCTGTATTTCGTTTATCGCGCTTTCGGATTGGCGCAGCTATCTTGTTGCATATGAGAGATCTCAGCCGGAGCCGGTAGTGGAAGCCTATATGGCGGAACTGCGGGAAACAAAGTGGAAGCAGCAGGTGGAATTAGCCATTGCAGGGATGCAGCATCCTTTCCAGACGGACGAAGAGTGTGCGGATATCATTAACCAGATGCTGGGGGAGAAGCTGCAGTATTCTCAGGCGCCGAGTACCAGTGAAGACAGGATCCTTTACAATATTTACTGCAACGGAAACCCGGTAGGCCAGTTCCAGCTTGAGAGGGATCTTTCTCAAATGAACAGGATCCATCTTGGGCTTGTGAAGATCCTCAGCAAGTCGGATACCTTCTGGTTCATACGGGATGAGCGGGAGCTCTGCCCGTGGCGCGTTACAGGGGATGCTTTTGATATCTCCGGCTTTACTTTTACCTCTTCTCTTTCCGTAACGGTTCCGGAGACTTATCGCGTGATGCTCAACGGGCATCCGGTAGGACAGGAATACGTCACGGAACGCAACATCAAATATGATGTTTTGTCCATTTATTATGATGAGTATCCGAATCTTCCGACAAAGGTAAAATACGAAGTAGGCAATATTTTCGGAACGCTGACGCCGGAGGTTTATGATCAGTACGGGAATCCGGTTACGATCGATCCGGAAAAAGATGACTCGCAGTTTATGGAACCCTGTTCTGCAGAGGAAATAGCGGAAATGACGGCTTTTGCCCAGGCATTTGTTGAACCCTATGCACGCTTTACCGGCACAAAGAGTGTCTGGGGTAACTACGGCGTGCTGAAACAGTACGTCAAAGAAAACAGCGAACTTCATAAGCGGATGGATCTCTTCATTGAAGGCGGCGCAGACTATATGAATTTCTACGCTGTGAATGTGGAGAACCTCAATATAGACAGTGTTTATTCCCTCGGCGGCGGATTCTATGTCATCAACGTCACGTATGACACCACAAACTATGCGGAATTCAAGACCGTTCAGGAGACGAGTACCAAGCGGATCATTGTTTGCCGCGATGAGGCAGGTATTCTGGCTATCTCTGTGGAATAAACAGGGAGACTTTGAAAGATATGAAGAACAACAGGGGTGACTGCCGGAGCGATCTGGCAGTCGTTCTCCCATCTCTCGACCCGGATGCGAAGTTCAGCGGTGTGGTATCCGGTCTTGCAGAGGGTGGATTTGAACATATTGTTATAGTGGATGACGGCAGTGATGAAGCGCACCGGCACTGGTTCGATCAGGCGGAAGCATACCCGCAGTGCACTGTCCTTCACCACGAAGGGAACAAAGGGAAAGGCAGGGCTTTGAAGACTGCCTTTTCCTATGTCCGGGAACAGCTTCCTGCGCTGAAGGGCGTTATTACGATCGACGGAGACGGGCAGCATCTTCTCCCGGATATCATACAGTGCGGCAATGTCATGCTGGAAAATGAGGACAAAGTGGTCCTCGGATGCCGTGATTTTGATCTGCCGCAGGTCCCGCCGAGAAGTGTCGCCGGGAATAAATTCACGTCGACTGCCTTTCGGATCTTTTTCGGCATTCATCTGAGTGATACGCAGACAGGGCTTCGCGCGATCCCTTCCCGATACCTGGAGGAGTTCTGTGCCATTGCCGGGGAGCGTTTTGAGTATGAAACCAATATGCTCCTTCAGATGAAACGCAACGGGATCGGGTTTATCGAACAGCCTATTGAAACAGTCTATGATCCGGAAGACTATTCATCCCATTACAATGCAGTGAAAGATTCCTGGAAACTTGCAAAGGTTATGATCCGCTTTCTGTTTTCCGGATCCGGAGCCCGTTATGTCATAAGCTCTGTAGCTGCTTTCGGACTGGATTATCTGATCTATGCCGGGCTTTTTACCGCTTTCGGAAATGCGAAGGAAGCATTGTTTCATCTGCTGGCCACCTTCCTCTCCTCCGTTTTGAATTTCCACATGAATAAATTCTGGGTTTTTCAGAAAAAGGGAGATTACGGGAAAGAACTTCTGGGCTATTATGCCATCTGTATTCCTCGCACGCTTCTCTCTACACTGGCGGCTTCTACCCTGATTGCCGCACTGGAGGCATCCACTCCGGCTCTGGCAGTGGCTGTAAGGCTTGTTGTAGATATCGTGCTTTTTATTGCCGCCTATGTTCTTCAGAAAAAATTTGTTTTCAGGAAATGAGGTTTCATGCAAAACAGTATTTTCATCAAAGGTGCGAGAGAAAATAACCTGAAAAATATCGATGTGGAGATCCCGAGAAATAAGCTGGTGGTTTTCACGGGCCTTTCGGGCTCGGGGAAGAGCAGCCTCGCATTTGACACCATTTATGCGGAAGGGCAGCGCCGTTATGTGGAAAGCCTGAGCTCCTATGCGAGAATGTTTCTCGGGCAGATGGATAAACCGGATGTGGATTATATCGACGGGCTTTCTCCCGCTATTTCCATCGATCAGAAAACAACATCCAAAAACCCCCGGTCTACGGTGGGAACGGTAACCGAGATCTATGACTATCTTCGTCTTCTGTGGGCACGCATCGGGATCCCTCACTGTCCGAAATGCGGGAGGGAGATCCATCAGCAGAGCATCGATCAGATCGTTGACCGCCTGATGTCACTGCCGGAGGGCACAAGGATTCAGATCCTGGCGCCGGTCATCCGGGGAAAAAAGGGTGAGCATGTGAAAGTGCTGGAGGACGCGAGACGCTCCGGTTATGTACGTGCGCGTATTGACGGAAACCTCTATGACCTTTCCGAGACGATCTCCCTTGCCAAGAACAATAAACACAATATTGAAATTGTGATCGACAGGCTGGTGATAAAACCGGAGGTCGTTCGCCGTCTGACCGATTCTGCCGAGACCGCACTGGCTCTGGCCAAAGGCGTGATGTTTGTTGAGATCGTACCGGATGGAGAACTGCTTTCTTTTTCACAGAATTATGCCTGTGAGGATTGCGGCATTTCTCTGGAAGAGCTCTCTCCGCGCCTTTTCTCTTTCAACAATCCGCGAGGGGCATGCCCCAAATGCACCGGCCTCGGGATGCAGATGCTCATTGACCCGGAGCTCATCTTCCCCAACGAGGAACTCAGCATTCTCGATGGAGGCATTAAGGCTTCCGGATGGGGGAACGCAAAGGGGGACTCCATCTCCCGCATGTATTACGATGCTCTTGCAAAACGGTATTCCTTTTCCCTGTCTGATCCGATCAAAACGCTGTCAAAAGAAGCAAAAGATGCCTTGCTGTACGGTACAAAAGGAGAAAAACTGGAGCTTTATTATGAAAAAAGCAACGGTTACGGTACCCTCAGCCGGGATTTTGAAGGAATCATTCCGAATCTGGAACGCCGTTATCATGAGACCACCAGCCCGGGGATGCGCGCCGAAATAGAAGAATGCATGGCAGAGATCCCCTGCCCGGAATGCCATGGACAGCGATTAAAAAAAGAAGCGCTTGCAGTGACCGTCGGCGGCCTGAGTATCGCTAAGTTCACCGACTTTTCCGTTGTCAGGGCATCGGAGTTCATTTCTTCTCTCTCTCTTACCGAGACAGAAAAGATGATTGCCGGACAGATCATCAAGGAGATCACCGCAAGGCTGAATTTCTTAATCAGCGTCGGGCTCGGATATCTGACGCTTTCCCGTCAGGCAGCCACCTTATCAGGCGGGGAAAGCCAGAGGATCCGTCTTGCAACACAGATCGGATCCGGATTAATGGGTGTGCTTTATGTGCTGGATGAACCGAGCATAGGGCTTCATCAGAGAGATAATGCCAAGCTCTTAAACACACTTTTCCGGCTGCGGGATCTTGGCAACTCCCTTATCGTGGTGGAACATGATGAAGAGACCATGAAAAATGCCGATTATATAGTGGATATCGGGCCGGGGGCAGGCAGCAATGGCGGAAATGTGGTGTTTTCCGGCAGTTATGAGCAGCTGTGCGCCTGTGAAGGATCCATAACCGGGCAGTATCTGAGCGGGAGAAGGACCATTCCGGTTCCGTTGTCCAGGCGTAAAGGCAACGGTTCACAGATCGTAATCCGCGGGGCAAGAGAGAATAATCTGAAGAATATTGACGTAGCGTTTCCGCTCGGCGAGATGATCTGCGTTACAGGCGTATCGGGGAGCGGGAAATCATCCCTTGTCAATGAAATCTTATATAAGACGCTGGCGGCACTGAAAAACCGTGCCAGAACCAGACCGGGGATCTGTGACGGGATTGACGGACTGGATGCGATCGACAAGGTGATCTGCCTGGACCAGAGCCCTATCGGACGGACGCCCCGTTCCAACCCGGCAACCTATACCGGTGTATTCAATGATATTCGGGATCTCTTCGCTTCCACGCAGGATGCAAGACTGCGCGGATATCAGAGCGGCCGCTTTTCTTTTAATGTCAAAGGCGGTCGTTGTGAAACCTGCCAGGGAGACGGGCTGCTGAAAATCGAAATGCATTTTCTGCCGGACGTCTATGTTCCCTGTGAGGTGTGCGGAGGCAGGCGGTATAACCGGGAAACGCTGGAAGTGAAGTACAAGGGCAAAAATATTGCGGATGTCCTGGAAATGACAGTGGAGGAAGCCTGCTCCTTCTTCTCCAACCAGAGCAGGATTCTGGCAAAGATCCAGACGCTTTATGATGTCGGACTGGGCTATATCAAACTGGGGCAGTCCAGCACGGAGCTGTCCGGGGGAGAAGCACAGCGCGTCAAGCTTGCCACGGAGCTTTCCAAACGGAGTACAGGCAGAACACTGTATGTTCTTGACGAACCTACTACAGGTCTGCATGCAGCCGATGTACACCGCCTTCTCGATATCCTGAACAGGCTTGTGGAAGCCGGCAATACGGTTGTTGTTATTGAGCATAATCTTGATGTGATCAAAACGGCGGACTGGATCATTGACCTCGGACCGGAGGGAGGAGACGGCGGCGGAGAAGTCGTTTTTTCGGGGACACCGGAAGAATGCGCACTTTGCGCCGAAAGCTATACAGGGCAATATCTAAAACCGATTCTGGAAGGTGTATAACGAATGCCTGAACCGATAAATGATCTTACACAGCAGGATGCATTTCTTCAGGAAGTGAACGGGGTCGTTCAAGCGGTGCTTTTCAGCAATGAGGAAAACGGTTATACCGTGCTGAAGCTGCGTGATGAAAACGACGAAGTACAGACGGTGACGGGCTGCTTTCCCTATCTTGCTCCCGGAGAAACGATCCTTGCAACCGGAGAATGGGTCACGCATCCTGTCTACGGGCGCCAGTTCAAAGCGGATTTTGCCCAAAGGCTGCTTCCCACATCGCCGCAGGCCATTTATGATTATCTGGCAGGGGGAGCGGTAAAAGGCATCCGGGAAGCTACCGCGACTTTAATCGTCTCCGCATTCGGAGACCAGTCCCTTCAGATCCTGGAGCATTCACCGGAAAAGATCGGCGCCATTCACGGCATCGGCATGAAGAAGGCGGCGGAGTTTTCAGAGTATTATCGAAAACAGACGTCCATGCGTTCACTGCTTGATTTCGTCTGTGCTTTTGGCTGCCGGCCGGTGCTGGCGGTGCGCCTGTTCCAATCCTACGGAGAGCAGGCTGTGGAAAAGCTTCGCGCCGACCCGTACCTGATTACAGCGAGCCATATCGGCGGCTTTTTCGGGGAAGCAGACAATATGGCGCTGGAACTGGGTTTTGCAGCGGACAGTCCTGCCCGTATTCGGGCAGCGGTTTTGTTTGAACTGATTCACAATCTGAATAACGGGCATTGCTTTCTGCCGGAAAAGGCCCTGATCCAGGCAACTTGCTCGCTGATCGAGGTGGAGCAGGAAAGCGTCTCTCAAAGGATCGAAGACCTGGCTGAAACCAGACAGATCATTCGGGAAGAAATCAACGGTTTGTCTGCCTGCTACCTTCCGGAACTGTATCAGGCAGAAAACTATCTGGCCCGGCGTCTCGGGGAAATGTGCAGGGATTCTTACCCGATCGCCCAGGATGCTGAGAAACTGATCCGCTGCGTTGAGGAGAAAAATGGTCTCCGATATGCTGCAAAACAGAAAGAAGCGATCCTGGCGGCGATACAGAACCGTGTCTTCATTATAACGGGCGGACCGGGGACGGGGAAGAGCACGATCGTGCGCGCAATTCTTGACCTGTTCGAAATGCAGCATTTGAAAACGTTTCTTACAGCGCCCACCGGGCGTGCTGCAAAGCGCCTGGAAGAGATCACCGGGAGAAGTGCTTCTACAACGCATCGTCTGCTGGGTTCGCAATTTGCAGAGGACGGAGAGCGGGTCGTTTTTGCAAAAAATGAAGAGGATCCTCTGACTTGTGATGCCGTTATCCTGGATGAAACTTCCATGGTGGATATATTGCTTCTGGAGGCACTGCTGCGGGCGCTGCCCGGAGAAGCAAGGCTGATCCTCGTCGGGGATGCGGATCAGCTGCCGCCGGTAGGCCCGGGGAACGTTTTTCGCAGCATGATCAACAGCGGGATCTTCCCGATGGCAAGGCTGACAGAGATTTTCCGCCAGGAAGAGGGAAGCCGGATCGTGAGTAATGCGCATTTGATCAACGATGGGCAGATACCGGATTTTTCTCTGAATCAGGGAGGTTTCTTCCGAATGAAACGGCTGGAAGCCGCCACCTCCGTGGAAACCATAACAGAACTGTGCACGACGCGCCTTCCCCAGCGGATGCATCTCAGACCGGAAGAAATCCAGGTCCTTTCTCCGACGAGACGCGGGGAATTGGGCACGGTTTCGCTGAATCGTGTGCTGCAGAAGGCTCTGAACCCTCCGGAAAAAGGAAAAGCGGAAAAGCAGTACGGAGAAGTGACCTTTCGCGAAGGGGACCGTGTAATGCAGATCCGAAACGATTATGATCTGCTGTGGAGAAATGAGGAAGGTACTGCAGGCGGCAGCGGAATCTATAACGGGGATATCGGGATCATCCGCAGGATCGATGCCACTTCGGAGCTGATCGAAATCGATTTTGACGGGAAGATTGCTGCGTATCATTTCTCCAATCTGAACGAACTGGAGCACGCCTGGGCGGTTACCGTACATAAGAGCCAAGGCTGTGAATTTAAAGCGGTGATTTTTGCTCTGAGCGGAGCGTCAAAGCTTCTTTTGTCACGCAGTATTCTGTATACGGGGATTACCAGAGCAAAGGATCTGCTGATCCTGGTGGGAGACGATGCCGTTGCCCGGACAATGATCGCCAACGACAGAAAATCGACCCGCTATACTTTCCTGAAAAAGAGGCTGGAACAATTCGGCCCTTTAGCTTGAAAGTCTAAAAATTGAAAAAATCGAAAAACGGTCCAAATCCGGAAAATTGATTTTTACAACTCCACAAAACAGGACTTTTTTAAAATGTTTTCACAATTGCTTGATCTGCTGTTTCCGCCGCGATGTATTCTCTGTCACCGGCTTCTGGAGAAGGGAGAGCGTGTTTTTTGCAGCGGCTGCCAAAGCAGCCTTCCTATCCTGCCGGAGGCTGAGCGGGAGCAGCATCTGCAGGGGATCGAGGTCTGTTCCTCCCTGTTTCGGTATGAAGGAGATATACGGTCGTCGCTTTTGCGTTATAAGTTTCACGGACTTGCTTTTTATGGCCGGCACTATGCAAAGCTCCTTGTACAGCATCTTTCTCCGGATGAAACAGCCTGTGATGTGGTAACATGGGTGCCGCTGAGCAGGGCAAGGCTCAGGAAGCGCGGGTATGACCAGGCGATGCTAATTGCCCGGGAACTGGCGAAAGAGAAAGGAATCCCCTGTGAGAAGCTGCTGATAAAGATGCGCAATGCCGCACCGCAATCCGGCAGAAAAAGCAGAGAAGAGCGCCGGAGCAATATTCACGGTGCCTATCGGCTCAAAAGAAGGGCTGATGTCAACGGCAAAAAAATCCTCCTGATCGATGACATCGTCACGACAGGAGCTACACTGACGGAATGTGCCTCCGTGCTTTCACGCTCCGGCGCTGCATCGGTTAAAGCCGTAACAGTAGCCAGAACGGATCTGCTGTCGGAATGAAACAGAAAACTCGCCTTAATCGGCGAGTTTTCTGCATTCCATATAATATCGTTTGTCGGAAGCGTGCCCGATGGAGAAGCTTTTCTTCGGGAAGGGCCCGTTTTTTACGATACATTCAAAAAGCCGTTCCTTTTTCAAAGCAGGGAGAAGCAGCGCGGCACATCCGTTTCGGGAACCCATTTCGATAGCGGAATCATCGTTATGAATATAATCCACACTTCCGCCATACCTGGAAAGATAGGAGGAACAGAAAGCATCGATTCGGCGAATCATTGCGGCATAATCCTCTTCCTCGGGAATGCGCGCGATCTGTGAGCCGAATTCCTCAACAAATGCGGAGACATCCGTATCGAACAGGACACGGTGAATCGGTTCAAAGGTAATGGATTCGTCACGGATGTTGACGATTTCAGCCAGGGCATAGCGGTCACCGCAGCGTTTTGCTGTGGCAAGGCTGTGATTTCCGTCACCGACGGCAAGAACAACCGGTGCGTAGGGGGCATATTTTGCCTCAGCTTCCTGCTCCAGCTGACGGAAAGCTTCATCAACACGGTCGGCATCAGCCCCAGTGACGGAAAAACCTGCAAGATGCCCGCCCTGTGCACAGAGAGAAAAGTCATAAAGCTTTCTGCCTGGCCGCACAGAATCAAACAAATGATTCAGGGGATCGTCCACAAACAGCATTACATGGGGCATCTCCAGCACGGCGCCGCTGCGGATCCTGACGCGGGCGGGCAGGCGTTCTTCCACGGTGCCTTCCGTAGCGCGTATGGGAGAGACAGAGTCACGGCTGTAGTCGTATCGGCTGAGATCTGCCATACCGATGAGACCGCGCCGCATCACACCGGAAGGAAGTGTGCGCTCCACATAAATGAAGCTGTCGGGAATTTCCTGAAATATGCCGCGATCAAGGTAGTTCTGCATAACAGAATGGATCTTGACGGCTTCCGTTTCGGCATCCCGGTCAAGATATGCCTCCGGCAGCATCAGACGTAAAGCGCTGGGGGAGTCGCCTATCTGCTCATCCAGAGCGTCCCAGTACTCCGGCTCGGAGGAGTGCTGGTCACAGGCAATCACACTCCATTTTTCAAGCTCGATACCGGGAGCGGGAAGCAGGATATCAGCTCTGCAAAAAATCATTTTGTGCCGAAAATACGATCGCCCGCATCCCCGAGACCGGGGACA
The DNA here is from genome assembly GCA_017432615.1 of Oscillospiraceae bacterium. Classification (GTDB taxonomy): domain Bacteria; phylum Bacillota; class Clostridia; order Oscillospirales; family Oscillospiraceae; genus Limivicinus. The sequence continues at coordinate 103,199 of JAFRIV010000039.1, read as the reverse complement.
ATATACCCATGCTCATTCAGCTTTTCATCCTTGGCGGCAACAAAAATGTCGACATCCGGATGGTCTTTCTGCATTCTCTCAATGCCTTCGGGGGCACCGATCACGCACATAAGCTTCACATGCTGAACGCCCGCTTCCTTCAGGAAGGTGATAGCCGCAGAAGCAGAGCCGCCGGTAGCCAGCATGGGATCGACGACGATTACATCCCGCTCCGTGATATCGGGGGGCATCTTGAAATAGTATTTCACAGGTTCCAGTGTGTCAGGATCACGGAATAATCCCACATGCCCGACTTTGACATTCGGGATCATACTTACCATTCCGTCCACCATACCGAGTCCTGCACGAAGAATTGGAACGATGGCCAGTTTTTTTCCGGCGATCCGCCTGCAGTGCGCAACCGCCACCGGGGTTTCTACCTCAACATCCTCGAGAGGAAGGTCACGGGTCGTTTCATAGCACATCAGCATGGCAATCTCGGAGATCAACTCGCGGAATTCCTTCACACTTGTGTTTTTATCCCGAAGGATAGAAAGCTTGTGCTGAATCAGCGGATGGTCGAATACAAACAGTTTGCTCATGGTTTTGACACTCCTATATTAAATTTGGTTTTACGAATGAAGATCTGCCGCTGCCTTCGCGGCCAGCCGTTCCTGCCGTTCACGCTCTGCCTGGGACAGCCGCAGATAAACCGGCAGCAAGGCATCGGCGGTTCCGGGTTCCTTTCCGTCGGCAGCTTTTGCCACTCCCCAGGCACTCTGCATGACCAGATTCTGCGGTGCCATGCGACAGGAGATGCCCGCTGCCGAGAAATAATCAGAGGTTACTTTTGCCCCGTCGCCGATCAGGAAGAATTCACTGTCATACTCTTTTACTTCTGCAGCAAGATCTTCCAGAGAGAGTGCGCGGTCTTCGGTGAGACGGACAGGCTTTCCGGAGATGACCTGAAACAGAGCGTTATATACCTGGCTGCGGCGCGCATCCATGACCGGACAAAGCAATGTGCCGCAGGCAACGCCGTGCCACGCCATCGCTTCCAGAGTGGAAACGCCGACACACGGCTTCTCCAAAGCCCAGGAAAGTCCTTTCACTGTTGCAATTCCGATCCGGATGCCCGTAAAAGAACCCGGCCCGTGCGCAACAGCAAAAAGATCCACATCGGAGAGAGAGCGATCGGTGTTTTTCAGCATATCTTCCACCATAGGAAGAAGAGTACGGCTGTGCGTCAGTGCACAGCACTGTGAATATTGCGCTAAAAGGACATCATCCTCTACAAGCGCGGCAGAGGCAGCTTTCGCGGAGGATTCCAATGCAAGAGTCAGCATACGGTGATCCTCCTTTCCGTGTCACTGATCTTTTCAATCTTCACGGTGATCTCATCACCAAAGAACGCATCCTGAACATTCTCGCTCCACTCTACAGCACAAATTGCGCCGCGGTTGAGATAGTCTTCCCAACCGATATCAAACAATTCATCCGGAGAGGAGAGACGATAGAGATCAAAATGAATCAGTTCATGCTCGCCGGGATATTCATTGACGATGGTGAAAGTCGGGCTGGATACGTGCGCATCCAAACCGAGACCGCGGGCCAGCCCGCGCACAAAGCATGTTTTTCCGGCGCCGAGACCGCCATACATGGCAATTACACTGCCAGGAGAAAGCGTCCTGGCAAACTCTGCACCGATCTCTTCCGTTTCTTTTTCGCTGTGGCTGAGGTATTCTTTCAAAACTGTGTTCCTTCTTTTTTCAAATCGTTCACATTATACCACGAATCCCTGCATTGCGTAAAGGATTATCTTGTGGTAAAATAAAAAACTGCGGAGTTCGAATTGCTTCCTATTGAAGGGTGGTGCCTGGAAATCAGAAATTTCAAGCCTTATATCAAACAGTTTTTCGAACGGGCGGACATTTTTCTTCTTGTGTTATGCACGATCAGTTCCGTCTACGGGATCTTCATGGTGCGGCGGGCGGTCTATGCCATGGCAGGAAGTGTTTTCCTTTCCAATCCGACCAAATATATTCTGGTTCAGGTTTTCTCCATGTTCCTCGGGATAGCGGCTTTTGTTGCAATGACGGTCATTGACGCGGATATTCTCGGGGAGCAGTGGCGGATCCTATGCCTGATCAACGTGGGGCTGATCATTGCCCTTGTGATCTTCGGTGCAGACGACGGCACAGGAAACAAATCCTGGATCCGTTTTGCCGGCATCGGTGTGCAGCCATCGGAAGTGATCAAGATCCTCTATATCATAGTCTGTGCCAAACAGATGACTTATCTGAAAGAATACCGTGATATCAACGGGCTGTTTTCCGTTGTCCAGATGGCGGGACACTTTGCCCTCGTTTTCGGTATGATCGTTGTTGTTTCCTCTGATCTGGGATCTGCATCTATTCTTCTGTTTGTGTTTCTGGTCATGTTCTTCTGCCTGGGGGTGAAGCTGTACTGGTTTGCGCTCGGAGGGGCAGCGGTAGCGGCGATGATCCCTGTGCTCTGGACATATTTTTTGAAAGACTACCAGAAAAACCGTCTGCTCTCTCCTTATGATCCCAGCATTGACCCAGACGGATGGGGGATCTCCTGGCAGACGACGCAGAGCAAACTGACGCTTGCCTCCGGACGGATGACCGGGGTGGATGCGGAGCATACCCGCACGGTCTTTACCGGCAAACACACGGACTTTATTTTTTCCACGACCGGAGAAACGCTGGGGATGATAGGCTGCATTGTCGTTATTATCCTGCTGGTGATCATCATCGTGCATGTGGCGCGGGTCGGACTGAATTGCGGCCGTACCTATGATATGCTGATCTGCATGGGAATTGCGGGCGCAATGGCTTCTCAGATGTTTATCAATATCGGGATGTGTATCGGTATCACGCCGGTGATCGGGATCACGCTTCCGTTTTTCAGTTACGGCGGTTCGTCTATGGTTACAATGTATGCGGCTGCCGGCATCGTTTCAGGTGTTAAATACAAGTTAAAGCCACAGCATTCAGTTCTTGCATAAAGAGGAAAGGAAAGAATATGGATCGCTCTTCAATTAAAGCCAGAGCCCGTGAGCTCTGTATTACCGCAAAACCAAGCCCGCTGACAGCCGGATTGATTTTTGCCCTGCTCTCACTGGTCATCAGCACCCTTTCCGCCCGGCTGATGAGCGGCGGGCTGACTCAGCGCAGCATGGAGCAGATGATGGAAGCCTATTATTCCGGCAACGCAGAAATGTTCTTTGCCATCGCACGGCGGTATCAGCCATCCGGCCTGGCGGCGCTCATTGATACGGCGCTGCAGATCCTGATGATGATCATATCGGCAGGTTTTACGCTTTTCCTGATCAATACGATCCGTGATACGGGAGCAGCCTACGGCAATCTGCTGGACGGCTTCGGGCTCGCGGGGAAAGTAATCCTTCTCAATGTTTTGGAAGCAGTATTCATCTTCTTGTGGAGCCTTCTTTTGATCGTACCGGGCATTATTGCTTCCTATCGGTACCGTCAGGCAATCTATATTCTTCTGGATCACCCGGAAAAATCGGTCTGGCAGTGCCTGCAGGAGAGTAAAGCCATGATGCAGGGGAGAAAAAAAGAGCTGTTTGTACTGGATCTCTCCCTGATCGGCTGGATCCTGCTGGATATTTTCGTACCGTTTGCCGCAATCTGGACGGCACCTTACACCGGCATCATCTATGCACTCTATTATGACACGCTATTAAACCGGGATGCGGCGAGTCATTTTACCTTCAACCCTGAACTGTAAATCAGCAGAAAAAACGCTGCGGAGATATCCGCAGCGTTTTTTCTGCTCTATAATTGCTGCTTTCCTGCAAGGCAGCGATTTTTATATTCTTTTTCTCCCGTCACTTCTTTCAGAACAGTGATTTCTTCCGGAATCCAGTTGTCCTTCTCTCCGGCCCCATAAGCGAAAAGAATGGCTTTTTGCTCGGAAAACGGGTATACATCGATCTCCATCCGATGCCCGGCGTGGGTAAAACGATATTTCGTCTTGAGAACGGGGTGGAGAGAGGCATCGCACTCCATCAGGTAACGGATATATTCTTTTTCAGAAACAGGCTGTTCTGTGACCCAGCGTGTGCCGTCATCCGCAATCCGCTTTTCCGTATAAAAATAGAGATAGTCCGAACCGCTCTTCTGCTGGCGGATCCGGCGCTCCACATTCGGCTTTGTGCTGACAAGGTAGGTCTGCATCATTTCCAGCCCGGTGGCCCCATATTGTTCTGTTATCACAGCAAGAGAGGGCATTTCAATCAAATACTTGCGTTTTTTGACTTCCGGAACGCTTTCACCTACGATCTCGTAGATCCTGGCAACAGCGCGATTGAGCTTGTCTTCAAAATCGATGGAGTTGTCTATCACAAAAAGCCTTGGATGGCTGCTCCATGCCTTCAGGGTCAGATCATCCTTTTCACGGGCAGTGGCAATATCCTCATATCGTGCGGCATTGTCAAAGTTATATGCAAATTCAGCACCTTTTGCACAGGTCACCAGATGGAGAACAGCATCATAATGGGAAAGCATTTCCTCCTGCGTCTTTCCAAAGAAAGCCAGGGTCTTCTCAAACTGCTCCTGAGAAATATAGGCAAGATCGTCAAAGATAGCACGATCGTAAATGATCAGCACTTTCTCCTCAGGGACAGCTTCTGCCCCTTTCAGGGCAAGCTGTTCTTTGTGAAGCTGATCGTTGATAACGAAATATTGAAATTCTTCCATGCTCATGCAGCCGGGAAACGGGCCAAGCCCAAAACCGGAAATCAACTCGGTAGCGGTTTCCGGGATCGTGATGACTTTCCACCCATCTTCTGATTTGAATTCTTTCAATATACGGGAAATCAGGCTGGTTTTCCCTGCGGCCGGTCCGCCCGTCAGCACTATCCGTGTAATTTTCTTCTCCATGGAGCCGTTTTCCTTTCGCCTTCAGGTAATAGATATCTATCCGGCAATGGTTTTTTGCCGGTTGCATACTAGCCGGAACAGGTAATATTTTAATTCGGCAGAGTGTCGCATGTCAAGCGTTTCTTCATTGAAAATTCGTACCAATTTGCAAAAAGTGGGGGATAAGTGCAGAATAACAGGCGGGAAAAAGGGTACCAATCCCCACAACATTTGACAAAACAGGGAAAAAGTAGTATTATCTTAACGCATCAAAATCACCAGTAAAATGCTTTTTCCTGCGGAAACGGAAAAGGCAACGGAGGTAAAAGAAATGCCTGTAATTCCCCAGGTGAAATGCCGCAGATGCGGGACGACGTTCTCCTCCCTGCGAAGTCGCTGCCCGAATTGCGGAACTCGCGTGGTTTCACAAAGCTCCCGTTCGCCGGGGACGACGCCCGGCACTGTGCGAGGTACTGCTGCAAACAGCAGAGCAGAAGCAAACGTCAGATGGCAGCTGGCTTTCGGGCTTGTACTTGTTTTTGCGGTGATCCTCTCCGTAATCGTCATGGTCACATCCACCCTTGACGGCGGAAGCAGCAGCATCATCAATCCCACCGCGACCCCGGTCTCTCCCATCAATCAGACCAGCCAGGCGCCTAGTGTAGAGGCCCCGCCGACTCCTTCGCCTACGCCGCTGCCAAAAGTGGAATCGATCAAGATCCTGTATATGAACACAAAGGATCTGACACCTGAAAATGCGTGGCCGACGATGCGAGTCGGGGAATCTATCAGTGTAAATGCAGTGGTTTACCCGATGGACATTCTCAATCCTGAAGTGGAATGGTCCTGTTCCGATACAGAGGGAACTTCCCTGCAGTTTACGGTGAATGACGACGATACTGTTACGCTTACCTGCGTCAGCGCGGAACTCAGAAATGTTCAGCTCACGGCGTCCTGCTACGGAACGAAAGTGACGATTACCATTTATCTGCGAGAAGCACCGACTTCCTGACGGTATGGCTAAAAGAATCTGCAGAGCGGATGCGCTCTGCAGATTCTTCTATACTACTTCTTTTTCAGTTTGTCTAAACCGTCTTTTATCATGCCGGGAATACTTTGTGCATAGCTTGGAATAAAGCCGAGGAAATCTCTCACGGTTCTCCCAGAGGCTTTGATCTCATCCATTTTCGGACTGTCGAGGAAGTCTGTTATCTGCTGCTTCTTCCCATCCAGATCCATTTTATGGATCAGATCCTCCACTTTTGTATAAGCAACGCCTGCGTCCAGCCCTTTCAGGCTCTCACCGGCTTTTGCAACGGTATTGCTGAGTTGTTCTTTGAACTGATGAATGTCAGCCACATTCAAGGCCTCCTTTCCATGGTAATTCTTTTTTAACCCGGAGAAATTGTACCGCTGTCTTCAGAAAAAAGCAAGCTTTTTCCCCTGTTGTTCCCTTCATCGGCTTATTCGAACACATAAACCCGCACTTCATACGGCATGGCATGAAAGCCGTTGCCGTCCAGGCGGTCACCGTAGTTTTTCAATACCAGTCTGCCTTTTGACAGGTCATATCCCTTTGGCGCCTTAAAATGCTGCACACGGGAAGAAAAGGAACAGATCACCAGTACTCGCTGCAGTTTTTCTTCCATGGCATAGACGTAAAACCTGCCGGAGAGCAGATCATAATCCCGGTATACACCGTCTCTTACAGCTTTTAACTGTTTTCGCAGCGAAATTGCCTTCCGATAGAAATGCAGGATGGAATCCGGATTCGCTTCTTCTGCTGCAACGTTGATCTCCAGATAATTCGGATTGATGAAAAACCAGGGAGTACCCGTTGTAAAACCTGCATTTTTTTCCGCACTCCACTGAACCGGTGTTCGGGCGCTGTCGCGTGAAGCACGGTGATAGAGGCGAAGACGCTGATCCTCAGGCAAATGTTCCCGGTGATGGATCGTCTGTACATCTTCATACAGCTCCACGCTGTCCGGCAGCCAGTTTGTCATACCGATCTCCTGCCCCTGATAGATAAAGGGCGTGCCCTTCTGGAAAAGGTACATGGCACAGAGCATCTTTCCGCTGGCCAAACGGAACCTCTCACTCCCATAGCGGGACAGAACACGAGGATGGTCGTGGTTTTCCAGATACAGCATATTCCAGGCTCTTCCCTCCAGCTTTTTCTGCCAGGAGGAGAAAGCGTTTTTCAGCCGATGCAGACTGAAGGGCATCGGAACATAGTCCGTAAACAGGCAGTCAGCACTCATGCAGTCAAACTGAATCACCATGTCCAGTTCACTGTCATCTTTTTCTTCCACAAATTCCAGCGCTTTTTCCGGGGTGATCAGTGCGCACTCGGCAATGGTAACGCAGTCGTAATCATCCAATGCCTCCCGACGGAACTGCTGCAGATATTCATGCAGATGCGGTCCGAAATTGTACCGGAAGATCCCGCGCATTGCAGGGATCATCGCATCAGGCAGACCGTCCTGTTTGGAAATAAAGGTGATCACATCTTCCCGGAAACCATCTACCCCCATTTCCAGCCAGAAACGCAGGATCCGAATCACTTCCTGACGTACCAAAGGGTTGTCCATATTCAGATCAGGCTGTTTGATAGCGAAAAGGTGGAGATAATACTCCTGGCGGACTTCATCCCACTGCCAGGCTTTCCCTTCAAACATGCTGTCCCAGTTGTTGGGAAGCTTCCCGTCCGGTCTGGCCGGGCGCCAGATATAATAGTCGGTATAGGGATCGATACGCCGGCGTGATTTCTGAAACCACTCATGCTCGTCACTCGTGTGATTGACAACAAGATCCATGATTACCTTCAGGCCTCTCGCATGGGCTCCTTCCAGCATCTTCTGAAAAGCAGGCATACCGCCAAATTCAGGCGCGATATCCATATAATTTGAAATATCATAGCCGCAGTCAGCACCGGGAGAGGGATAGAGGGGAGAAAACCAGATCCCGTCGACACCCAGGCTCTTGATATAATCCAGCTTTTCGCAGACACCGTAGAGATCTCCCATACCGTCTCCGTTCCCGTCTTTAAAGCTGCGCGGCCAGATCTGATAAAACACAGCATCTTTGTACCATCTTGTGCGTTTCATGCCGCACCTCCTTCTTTTTGGTCTTTTCATCATATCACAAATGTGATAAAATAAAAACTCAAAAATACTTTCCGGGGTTGATTTTATGATTAGACAATTTGAAACAAAAAACGGACAATTCTTTCTCCTGGTGAATGAATCGCTCTCCTGTTTGCTGCGTATCCATAACGGGCAGGCAGAACTTCTCCATTTCGGTTCACCAATCCTGCCGGAAGATGCGGATGCTCTCGTCCCTCCGATCGGGCAGGGGTGGGGATGCAGTGTTCTCTATCGTGAGGAAGAACCTGCCTCCTCTCTGGATTCGCTTTCGCTTGCGTGGAGCGGCTCCGGTACGGGAGACTATCGAGAAACTCCTCTTTCCCTTCAAATGGAAGGATCTTCCATCGCACCGGATTTCGTGTACACTTCCGGTGAGATCACAGAGGCTGAAAACGGAACACCCTATGGGATGCCAAAGGCAAAGGGAGAGGGAGAAATGCTTTCTCTGCATTTTGCTTCCGCCTCCTCTCTGCTGACGAATCAGACGGTTTTGACGCTCCGTTTCACGCTTTATGAGACGGCTCTTGTGCGCTCGGCAATACTTCACAACGGCAGCGGAAAGACTGTCACCATATTGAAGCTGATGAGCACCCTTTCCGATCTGAAGGGCAATTTTGACATGACGACTTTTAACGGGAACTGGATTTCCGAGATGCATGCCCACACAATGCCGGTTACCCGTGCGAGATGCGTCAATGAAAGCACTACCGGTTTCTCCTCCAGCCGGAGCAACCCCGGGTTCCTCCTTTCACGGCCGGGTGCAACGGAGGATGCAGGGGAGGTATTTGGTTTTAACCTGATCTGGTCAGGCAATCACTATGGATCCGCACAGCGCAGTGACCAGGGACTGACCAGAGTGATGCAGGGAATCTCTCCGGATCATTTCGCCTTTCCTCTGGAAGACGGGCAGTCTTTCGAGACGCCGCAGGCAGTGCTTTGCTGGGCACCGGACGGATTTAACGGCCTGAGTGCTCGGATGCATACTTTCGTTCATCGGCACATCATCCCTTCTGCCTGGCGGGATCGCATACGGCCTATTCTCTATAATGATTGGGAAGGATGCATGTTTGACTTTAACGAAGCCAAGCTTCTTTCCCTTGCAAAAAAAGCCAAGAAACTCGGCTGTGAGCTCTTTGTGCTGGATGACGGATGGTTTGGGGCTCGCGACAATGATTTTGCCGGCCTCGGAGATTACGCGGTAAACCGTACCAAGCTGCCGAACGGCCTGGAAGGTCTGTCAAAAAAGATCCATGCCATCGGCCTCGATTTCGGCCTCTGGTTTGAACCGGAGGCAGTCAATCCGGATTCCGATCTTTACCGCCAGCATCCTGACTGGGCACTGCATACCTCCGGCTGCCGGGATCTTTACGGCCGCCACGAACTCCTCCTGGATCTCACGCGGCAGGATGTGCGGGATTATATCGTTGAAAACATTTCCGCTATATTGGACAGGGCAGATATTCAATATGTGAAATGGGATATGAACCGGCACTCGCCTGCTCTGGGGAGTCAGGCGTATGCCTATATGCTCGGGCTGTATGAGATACTTCACCGTATTTTTGATCCGCGGCCGCAGATCCTTTTGGAGGGCTGCGCTTCAGGAGGTAATCGGTTTGATCTGGGCATGCTCTGCTTTGCTCCCCAGATCTGGGCTTCTGACGACAGTGATGCGATCGAACGCATTGATATTCAGACGGGGCTGAGCTATCTGTATCCGCAGTCTACCTTTGGGGCACATATTTCGGAGATCCCCAATGCGCAGACGCTCCGCCATACACCGCTTTCCACCCGCGCCAACGTGGCTTTTTTCGGTGCTTTCGGCCTGGAATTTGATCTTGCCCATCTCCTGCCGGTAGAGGAGGCGGAACTGAAGGAAACGATTTCCTGGTATCGTGCCCATCGTGATACTTTTCAGTTCGGTGTTTTTCGGCGCAACCGCGCCGAAGACGGGGCAACCTGCTGGCAGGTGACAACGGAGGAAGAGACGATCGTCGCCCTTTTCCATCGTCTGATCCATGCAGACCCAGGCTATGAATGGCTTTTTGCCCGAATGCCGGAGAAAGGAAGCTTCTATTCGGTGGAAAGCCGCCGACAGGCTCTGCGCGTCAGTCAGTTCGGCAGCCTGATCAAGCATGTTACCCTGATCGAACTGAATCCCAACGGAGCGGTTGTACGGACAGCAGACAGACATTACAGGATGGATGATGCTACGGAGCAATACTGCTGCTCAGGGGCTGTGCTTGAAGCAGGACTTCCGCTGGCACAGCGGTTTTCAGGCACCGGCTATTCCGAGATACAGCGTATTCAGGGGGACTTTCTCTCGAATGTATATCTGATCCGTAAGGCTTCGCCGGCGAAACGGATCTGAACATGGCAGGATATTCTATGGATCAGAATCTTTCTATTCCGAAGGAACGTTATCGCCTTCCGCGGATCGGGCAGCGAATCATAAAAACTGCGATTGCCGTTTTTATCTGCCTGATTATCAACAGCGTGCTTCGCGGACAGGAAGGTGACCAGATGTCCACAGAAGCCATTATCACGGCTATCATATGCATCCAGCCGCATATCCGTGACAGCCGGTACAGCGGCCTGACGCGGTTTCTCGGCAGCTTGATAGGGGTTGTCTGGGCCTTATTTATCCTGCTGCTCTTTCTGGATTATCCCATTCTGAGCCGAAACCGCCTGGTGATGTACGGGGTAATGACGCTCGGTATTGTAGCGGTGATCTATACTGCAGTTGCCCTTCGTATGCCGGATACCGCCGGTCTTGCGGCGATTATTTATTCCTGCGTGATCATGGTCTATCCGGATATTGAAGATCCTCTTTACAATGCGGGAATTCGCATGGTGGATATCTTTATCGGTACAGCGGTTGCCGTCAGCGTAAACGGTTTTCATCTTCCGCGCCGCAAGAAGCGTGACAAAGTCTTCTTCCTGCGCACGGGAGATCTTGTTCCCGACCGTTTTGCCAGCCTTCCGCCGGCAGTGATCTTCCACCTGAATTCTCTGATCCAGGACGGAGCAAAGATCGTATTGATATCCGAGCATGCCCCTGCTTTTTTTACCCTGCAGCTGAGTGCTGCCAAGCTGAATGCACCGATCATAACCATGGACGGGGCGGCAATCTATGATACGCAGACGAATGAATTTCTCTACATGGAGCCGATCCCGACAGATGTTTCCATCGCTCTTCGACGACGGCTGGATGCCATCGGCTGTAGCTATTTCATTTATACCATTCATAAAAATAAACTCTGTATCTTCCATCAGGGAAAGATTACCGAGCAGGAACAGGTGATCTATGACCGGATGAAACGCTCACCCTACCGCAGTTATCTGGAGGGCGAGATCTATGAGACAGAGGAAATCGTATATTACAAACTCATTGCTGCGGAAGGTATGATCGCCGGAATGCAGGCGGCCTTGCAGGGTATCCTCAATGAGGGAACACTTCGCAGTGTGATCCGTCCGCAGTCAGATGCCCCCGGCATCAGCGCACTGTATCTGTATTCTGCCGAGGCAACAGTCCGGCATGCGGAGAATGTCATGATGTGGATGCTGCGGAACCAGAACCCGTCTTATCAGATGGAAGAAATCTTCGCCCGTGAGCCTTACCGGACAGAGATGGATGCCCTGCACCTTCTGCGCAGGCTCGGCAATGCTTATGAACCATTGCTGATCCAGGCAATGAAGGAAACCCGTGAAAATGAAAAACAATGAAAACAGAGGCTGCAGCAGACCCTGATCATGCTGCAGCCTCTGATAGATTCAGAGCCAATTCTGAACAGAATTGGCGGTTATAGAAGCAATAATACAGAAGGGAAGTGTGTCCGATCAGTTTTCAAATAACCGGGCGACCTTTTCCAGATGCTGCCGGATCGGCAGATGCTGCGGGCACATGGCTTCACACTGTCCGCATTTCAGACAGGCACTCGCTTTGCTGAAGCGAAGCGTCAGCCGTTCATAATACCCCTGCTGCGGCGACCAGGTTTTTTCGGGGTCTTCCAGCATGGCGTTATTATAGAGGGAAAAATAGCGGGGAATGGCAATATTCATCGGGCAGTTCACTGTGCAGTAAGAACAGCCTGTGCAGGGAATGGCGATGGAACTGCGCAGGATCCCAGCTGCCTGATACATCATCCTGTTTTCCTCTTCTGTCAGCGGGGTGAAATTTTCCATGTAGCCGGTGTTGTCGAGAAGCTGCGCCATATCACTCATGCCGCTGAGGACCATTATTACATTTTCATGGCTTGCCGCAAAGCGGATTGCCCAGGAGGGAACAGACATTTCGGGATCAGCTGCAGCAAACAGGGACTTTACCTCTTTTGGCACTTTGGCCAGCGTTCCGCCCTTCACAGGCTCCATCACAATGACCGGCTTGCCGTGCTTTGCGGCCACATCATAACAGGCGCGGCTCTGCACACCGAGACTGTCCCAATCCAGATAGTTCAGCTGAAGCTGAACATATTCCATTTCCGGGTGCTGCGTCAGGATCTCGTCGAGAAGTTCCGGACCGTCATGATAAGAAAAACCGACGTGTTTTACCAACCCTGCTTTTTTCTTCTCCAGAATAAAGTCGAAGCAGTGCAGCTTTTCAAAAGTCTGCAGAGTCTCGGCATTCACATCATGCAGCCAGTAATAATCAAAAAACCCTGCGCCGGTGCGCTCCAGCTGACGGGAAAAGAGCCATTCCCTGTCTTCCTCTTTTTTGAGCATATAAGCCGGAAGTTTGGTCGTAAGAGTAAAGCTGTCTCTCGGATGACGGGAGACCAGCACTTTTTTTACCGCTTCCTCGCTCTTTCCGTCACAATACATCCAGGCGGTGTCAAAATAGGTAAACCCGCGTTCCAGAAACGTATCCACCATTTCCTCCAGAAGAGGAACATTAATGCTGCCTGCATCCTCGGGATCCATAAGAGGAAGGCGCATCAGACCGAAGCCAAGTTTCTTTTTCATCCTGTTGTTTCTCCTTTCTTTGTCGGGAGGTTCCGTCAAAAGCATCCTGATATTTACAGGCTTTGTATTTTTTCCCAGACCTCATCGATGACGGGAATTCCGTTTGCCATATTTTCTTTGCGGACCCTGACATCCCGTTCTCCGGGATAACGTACGGGCGCACCGCCTTTAAGAGGTTCGGAAGACCGGATGTTTTCTATCAGTGCACGGACGATCCCGTCTGTCGTGCCGGAATCATTGAATTTCCCCGGATCAATGGCAATCATGATCTGGGATAAACCGACTTCTTCGCCAAAGGAGCCGATTTTTTCCACAGAATTTGCATTTGTAAGAATGGTGGAGATGAGATCCAGAAGAATCGAGATCCCGCTGCCTTTCCAATATCCCATAGGTGCAAGACGAAGATTGTTCATGACAGGAGCGGGATCGGTTGTCAGTTCGTCGTTGTCATTATACCCGCATGGGAGAGGCATGGTTTTTCCGGCAAGCTTTGCTTCCTCCAGTTTCCCGTAAGAAAACTGAGAAAGGGCACAGTCTACCACCACATGCTCCCCATTGGACTGCGGAACGGCAAAAATGATCGGGTTGTTTCCAATCCTGCGGTCTTTGCCGCCCCAGGCAGGCATGTTGGGCATTGTGTTGGACCAGCAGATCCCTATACAGCCGTTGTCAGCTGCCTGCCAGCCGTAGCTTCCGCCGCGTAGCCAGTGATTGTTGTTGCCAAGCGCCACCAGGCCGATGCCGTACTGATGCGCAAGGATACAGGCTCTGTCCATTGCCTGCCGGGCATTGAGCGGGCCGAAGCCACGATGCCCGTCCCAACGCTCCATTGCGCCGAAAGAGGCAACACACGTTGCTTCTGTTTTCGGATCGATCACACCCTTGTCCAGATACTCTACCATCCGCGGAAAACGGATATAGCCGTGGCTGTAAACACCGTCCAGACTGTTGTCGGCAAATACAGCGGCGGCATCCGCCGCGCTTTCCTTGGAGAACCCACGGCTTTCCAAAATGCGCTGAAACGTACAGAGCATATCGGCATAAGCAATATTGGCCATTGTCATTTACTCCCAACCGGTTTGATGATAGATGGATTTTATCATAGTTTTCTTCGCTTCACAACATTTTTATGGCTGTTTTCGTTTGTATAAGGCAAGCTCGATCCTGATATTGACTTTATTGGCCCTTCTTCTTGACAATTCCGGGCACATGATATAGAATCGTTGATAGTTAGATATAACTAACTAATTCTGTTTTAAAAAAGGGGAACGCTTATGAAAAAACTGATCACAGTTGTTTGCGTCGTAGCTATGATGCTGAGCATGGGTGTAATTGCCGGTGCTGAGAATGCGGAAGTGATCCGGATCACAACGGCTGAAGAACTGGCGGCAGTGGCCAATGATCTGGCCGGAGATTATATTCTGGATGCCGATATCGATCTGCAGGGGCTCGCTTGGACGCCGATCGGGGCTTATGCACCTTCCGGAGAAAGTGCAGAGGAACAGGAGATCCCGGCAAAAGAAACAGCCTTCACCGGAACGTTCGACGGCAACGGCCATACCATCCGGAATCTCTCCGTTCAGGGGAAGGACGGGATCGCAGTAGGGCTGTTCAGCTGTATCGCAGAAACGAAGATCGGGAACTTCACCCTGGAGAATGCATCTGTTGAAGGTACTGTGATGGTAGCAGATGTAGTAGGATATTCCTACTGCTCCACGGTTTATGATGTGAACCTGATCAACGGAAGTGTAACGGCCTATGCCGGTGAACTCAGCGCGGAAGGCATGTATGGCGGGATTGTCGGGGCCGGGATGGAGAGTCGGATCGTCGGCTGCAATGCGGAAGCAGATGTTTTGATCCCGAACGGCACCGCAAATGCGGGTATTGTCGGAGGAGGGCTGGAAAAGACCTCTCTGGCTGACTGCACGGCGACGGGAAGTGTTACGGCAGGTAATTCCTGCTACGGAATCGGTGGTATTTCCGGATGCGGATTCGGGGCAGAGGAATTCACCAATTGCAAAGCAGCGAATATTACGTTGACTGTCGGCAGCGATTGCTTCTGGATCGGCAGCATCACCGGCTATGCAGGGGGCTACGAGATTCCGGAATTTGATACGCCGGTAACTGTGTTTACTGACTGCACGGCAGAAAACGTCACCATTGTTACTGCGGCGGGGGATGATGATCTCGTTGGCGGCGGCTTTTATAATGAGGATGTTGCAGCTGCCTATGGCGCGCCTTTTGATCAGCCGACGGTTTATGTGATCCGAAGCAGCGTGGAACCGGAAGCTGACAAAAATGCTCAAGCGGCAGCGCAGCTTTTGACAGATCTCACGGGGACCTATGATGAACTCTTCCCGGTCATCACAGCAGAGGCTTACGATCAGATCTGGCTTGAAGACTGTGCCGCAGTGGTCGGGGAGGAAATGGCACCGGCCGTGGCAGAAGCATTGAAAGCTGCCTGCAACGGGACAATCTACGGGCAGGAGGCAATCGATGCCTTCGGAGACGGTTCCGATGGAGCACAGTTTGACTGCCTGTTCATCAACGGCGTTTCACAATTTGTGTTTGACGGGAATACTGTATCCGGGATCGATGAAAACGGGGAAATCTTCTTCAGCCATGTATATCAGTATGTGGAACCGGCTTCTATCGCAGGAATGATGAACGGCTATCTCTACAAAACAGAAGATGAAGATGCCGGGGAGTTCGAATACCTGTTCCTGTTGCCGGATACGCCGGCGACGACCTTCCATATCGAGTTCCGCTATGGCAGTGATCCTGAGGCAATGATGCTCTATAATGACGGACCTTATGCATACTGGCTGGCGGCAGGCATCCCTGCAGACCGCGATGAACAGATGGTTGAGGATGTGATCGATCTGTTCTGTGCAGAGAATCTTGCCGAAATGAACATGAAAGATGCAGCCTGAGCATAGAGCAAAAAAAGAAAAACGAATGTGCCCCACCGTATAAATAAATACACGAAAAAGTACCGGAAATGGAAATGCCGGTACTTTTTCTTCCCTGTTTTCCTGCCTGGAACGGTGCTAATTTTTTCGGTTGACAGCCTCTGACAGTGCGGGTATACTGATGAAAACACAGAAATGGTGGGAGATTCCTGCTGTTTTTCGGCTTTTCCCAGATCTTTCCGGAGGAAGCTATGGTATTTTCGGATTTGATTTTTCTATTTTTCTTTCTGCCGGCTGTCATCCTTGTGACAAAGCTGAGTCCCAAGAGCTGGCGCAATACGGAACTGCTGCTGTTCAGCCTCATGTTTTATGCCTGGGGCGAGCCTGTTTACATTTTTTTGATGCTGGAAGTCATTGCAATCAACTATATGGCAGGGCTGATGGTCTCATACTTCCCTCAAGAGAGCCGACCGGCCGGGCGGAAGCTTGCGCTGACCCTGGCTATTGCTGCGGATCTGGCGATCCTCGGCTATTTCAAGTATGCCGGCTTCTTCACCGAGAGCCTGAACAGCCTGACGGGGAAGCACATCCCGGTGCCTGAGATCGTTCTGCCCATCGGCATTTCCTTCTATATTTTTCAAAGCATGAGCTATGTGATCGACGTGTATCGAAATCAGGTCAAGCCGCAGCGCAATCCCCTGACTTTCGGCACATATGTGGCGCTGTTTCCGCAGCTGATTGCAGGGCCGATCGTTCGCTATCGGGATATTGCAGATCAGCTCAGGGAGAGGACAGAGACGAGGGCACAGTTTGCCCAGGGTGTTGTCCGTTTTATCTACGGCCTGGCAAAAAAAGTTCTGCTCGCCAACCAGATGGGGATCCTGGCGGACCGGATGCTTCAGACGGAGACCGGGACCGTCTCGGCCTGGGTGGGAATGGCTGCCTATACGCTGCAGATCTATTTCGATTTTTCCGGCTACAGCGACATGGCTATCGGGCTGGGGCGGATGCTGGGTTTCCGCTTCAAGGAGAACTTCGCCCATCCCTACGTTTCCCGGAGCATAACGGAATTCTGGAAACGCTGGCATATCTCTCTTTCTTCGTGGTTTCGGGAATATGTGTACATCCCCCTGGGCGGCAACCGAAAAGGCCGGGCACGTCAATACCTGAATCTTCTGATCGTTTGGATGCTGACCGGCCTGTGGCACGGAGCGTCCGTGAATTTCATCCTCTGGGGATTGTACTACGCGGTGCTGCTGATCCTGGAGAAGCTGTTCCTCGGCAAGCTTACAGCCAGACTGCCGGTCTGGCTGCAGCGGTTTCTGACGCTGCTGATTGTGGCATTCGGCTGGGGGATCTTCTATTATACGGATGTGGGACTGTGGAAGATGTTTATCGGCAGGCTGTTTGTCTTCCGGGCGGATCCCGCCGAGACGCTGCGCTTTGCTGCGGCATATCTGCCCACCTTCCTTATCGCCTGCGCGGCAGCCGGACGGATGCCGAAAAAGGCTCTCGTCATGCTGAGAGAGAAAGGCATGTATCTTCCGGAACTCCTGCTGCTGGCGGTCCTCTTTCTTCTGAGCACATCGGCACTGGTCAGCCAGAGCTATAATCCTTTTATTTATTTCAGATTTTAGGAAGCGGGAACTGTGAGAAAAAAACTGCTGAACACTATTATCACGATCCTTTTCTGCCTGGTGATCTTCCTGGTTCCGGTCCTGTTTTTCCTGAAGCCAAAGGAGACCTTTTCGGAGCGGGAAAAGCGATACCTGGCGGAGAAGCCGACGCTGAGCGCCCGGAGCCTGGCCGACGGGGAATTCATGGAAAAGCTGGGTGTTTTCGTGGCGGATCATTTTCCCGGGAGAGAGTTCTTCGTCGGCGTCAACGCCTATTATGATCTGTATGCGGGCAGGCAGGAAACCAAGGATTATTTTCCCACCAGGGACGGGCGTCTGCTCTCCAAACCGGTGGAGCAAGATCCGGAAATTCTGGATGCAAATCTGGCTTTCATCAACAGCTTTACGCGTGACATCATGCAGACGGGGGCAGAGATCCCGGTAACCCTGATGCTGGTGCCGTCCTCCGGAGCGGTTCTGCTTGGGGAGACGGAATATCCCGACGGGGAGATCATCTCCTATGCCTACGAACGCGCTGAAACGGGACATGTGGACCTGTTGTCAATCTTCCGCGACGATGCCGATCCCGGCCGCCTTTATTATCGCACGGACCACCACTGGACGAGCGAGGGAGCCTTTCAGGCAGCCTGCGCCTACCGGGAGTCGCTGGGTCTGCCGGGGCTACCCCGCGAGGCGTATACCCGGAGAAGTTACGCTCCTTTTTACGGCTCTGCCTATTCGGCTTCCGGTCTGTGGCTGACAGAGCCGGACAGTCTGGAACTGTGGTATTCCGGGAACGTTTTGCAATCTGCCAATGAGACGGGACAGGTGAATGACGGCGTTTTCTACCTGAATCGGCTGCAGGAGCAGGACAAATATCAGGTCTATCTGGACGGCAACCACTCCCTGGTCCGCATCGAGAATCTGTCTCACAAGACAGAGGAGGAGCGTAATCTGCTCGTGATTCGTGACTCTTTTTCCAATTCCCTCGGCTGCTTCCTGGCGGACCTGTATGACAGGGTGATCCTTGTGGATCTGCGCTATTACCGGCTGCCGCTGACAGAGCTGCTGCTGAAGGAGAACATCAACGAGATCCTGATCGAGTACAGCGTAGACAACTTCCTCCATGACAAAAACCTGGCTTTCCTTTCCGTAGATCCGGAACCCTTGCGGAAGAAGGTGGAGGAAGCGCACCGGCCGCCCAATTATTATGCACCACCGATGAAGCTGACGGATGAATTTTTCGACGGGGCTTATTATCTGGGAGACTCTGTGCTGGGCATTCTGAGCAACTACTGTATAAAAAACGGCAAAATGGTCAATACCACGTTTTCCTCCAATGCCCAACTGACCTACAACGAGACATACTATTTGCGGCGTGGCCATCTGATCTATAAGGGGAACTATGCCACGCTGCCGGAAGTGCTGAATGATCTGCAGCCGCGGATGCTTATTACGTGCCTCGGCTGTAATGACCTGGCGACCTTTAAATTGGAACGCTGTGAGGAAATCATGGGGTTGTTTCTGGGGATGGTCCGCGAGGCGGATCCTGATCTCCCAATCTATGTACAGTCTGTCATGCCCATCCGGGTCAACATGACGACCTTTAACCAGAACATTGTAGATGAGTTCAACACCTGGCTGAAGGATAATGCGGAGACTTATGATTACTGCTACATCGAGCTGGACCGGTATTTTAAGGGTGAGGACGGTCAACTGGCATATGAGCACATGAACAACGCCACGCACCTTAAGATTGCCAGTGCTCCCTACTGGTACGAGCAGCTCCTGAATCCGGAAAACTACTATCGTTTCCCGGAGGAATATTATGTAGAATACGACGGGACAACGAATCTCCCGGTGGAATCGAAGACAGCTCCGGAGGAAGCAGCGGCAATGCCGGAGGAGACGGAAACAGTACGGGAAAAGACGGTGCTGGATGAGATCTATGCAACGATCTGCAGCCAACTTTCCTGCCCCGAGATGCTGGAACTCAACGGAAGGACCATTACCGGCTATCTGGGTCTGCGGCCGGAAGAATACCGTGACGGGCGATTCTATCTCTGCGCCAACAATCTGAAAGCAGAGGAGATCTGGCTGATGGAGCTGGAGGACGAGAACGCCGCAAACGCCATGAGGGAAAGAGCGCAGGAGCGGATCACTGTGAAAGCGGACTCCTATGCAAATTATCTGCCGGAGGAAAGCGCTGTTGTCAGGCAGGGCATAGCCGTGGCAAAGGGCAGATATGTGGCTCTCTTTATCTCCCCGGTTGCAGAACAGATGCGGGATATTTTCCTGTCGGCTTTGGCATAGAGAGAGTACCGGAAATAAAGAAAAAGAGCTGAAAACAAACGTTTTCAGCTCTAAAAAATTATCCGAGTGACTGGACTTGAACCAGCGGCCTCCTGATCCCAAATCAGGCACGCTACCAACTGCGCCACACCCGGTCAACAAATGGCATTATACACCATTCTTTTTTGCTTGGCAAGAAAATCTTTAAAACTTCATGGAACCGGCAGTGTATGTTTTACAATGATGTGTGACAGGAGAAAAAAGGGTAGCGATCAGGAAAACGATAGGCTAAGGTTGAGTTGCCCAAGGAACACATGAAGATGTACTTCAGAGATTGAATGGCAAAATAAAGGAGTAAGTCGAGATGCAACACGAATGCAAAATAAGGTGCTGCGGTGATCGGAATGAAACAATATGAGTATGACGCGGTTCTCCATGAGATGGATGATAACGGCGGTGCTTATGTAGCCTTTCCATGGAATATCCGGGAAGAATTCGGGAAGGGGCGTGTGAAGGTTCACGCACTGTTTGACGGCATCCCATATGACGGAAGCATCGTCAACATGGGAGTAAAGAATCCGGACGGTTCTGTCTGCTATATCATCGGCGTACTGAAGACGATCCGGGACAAACTGAACAAACATGATGGAGACACGATCCATGTGATGATTGAAGGAGACGCAGGATGTGGGAACTTGATGCGGATACTCTGATGTTTTTTGACCAGCATTTGGATGTACTTCCGCTGTACCAGGCTTTTGAGGAGATTCTCTTTGATTCTTTCTCCGTGGTGAACAAAAGGGTGCAGAAGACACAGATCACCTTTTCCAACCGTCACATTTTTGCTTGCGTCTCTTTTGCGCGAGTGAAAAGAAAAGTCGAGCTGCCGATGAGATACATCGTGATTACCCTCGGGCTACCTGCTCCTTTGGATTCGGAACGAATCGCGGTAAAGACGGAGCCATATCCCGGAAGATGGACGCATCATATTGTTGTCAGCACGCCGGAGGAGTTGGATGAAGAACTGCTTTCATGGATAAAAACTGCCTATACCTTTGCAGATGCAAAGTGAATAACAGCAGAGGAGGATAGCGGATATGTGGAAATGCCCGAAATGCGGCCGGAGTTTCAGCCGTGAAGGACAGGGTCATTACTGCGGAAAAATCGAAACAGTAGATCAGTACATTGAAGAACAGGATGAAACCGTCAGGAAGACCCTGAATGAAGTCCGCCAGATCATCCGCAGCGCTATTCCGGAAGCACAGGAGAAGATCTCGTGGAGTATGCCAACATACTGGAAGGGCCAGAACCTCATTCACTTCGCGGCGTCGAAAAAGCATCTGGGACTTTATCCGGGTGGAGAAGCAACCACGGTTTTTGCTGATAAACTGTCGGATTATGATGTGAGTAAGGGAACGATCCGGCTGCCCTATACCAAACCGCTGCCGAAAGATCTGATAGCAGAGATTGCAGTATGGTGCTATAGGCAGTATGCAAAATGACTTGTACCTTTTAACGTTTCCATCCGTTTTTATTTATTCCTGAACGACCTGAACGATTTAATTATTCCACGGCTGGCAGTCCCGGCAGGCAGTTTTCAAAGCGGACGGATACCGCCAACCGACCGATTTTATGAAAGGAGCGGTCTGATGCAAATAGCCACGATAGCAGAAAAGCCCGGAAAACAAGCCATTTCAGGCCGTTTCCGGGCTGGACGTACATATAGAGGACGTATCAAAGACGACCATAAGTCAGAACCGGCGGACGGCTATGGCCGTCTGCTCTGCTGCTCATATTTTTTCTTCAGGATGCGATACTCTTTCCGATCAATCAATCCGTTTCGCAGCCAGTCGTCCAGTTCTGCGATCCGGTTCTGCTGATCCCGTCCAAAGGAATCCTGGCTGTAGACGGCGGCTCCGGCCGATTGACCGTCTGCAGCCTTTTTCGTTTCGGCCGTTTTTCCGCGTTTTATGAGAACAACGGAAGCAAAGAGAATCAGAAGGAGTATGGAAGTGGAGAATAAAACTGTCTGGCGGATTGGCCGGGTGGCTTCTCTCTGAAAGAATTCCTTGCGGCCGGAGAGACGGGGTTCCGGCTCCGGAGTTTCAGAAGCAGACGGAGCGGAGATAGTCTGGTTTTTACCGTTTTCATCATCCGGTGTCGGAGAGGGGAGGGTGTTCATGACCAGCCGCCCGGTAAGGGAAGAGATGTTTCTCCTGCCGTAAACATTCGTGAGGATCATGGTTCCGCGGTTGGTGATGTGTCCCGGGATCCAGGCGGCAATCTCAACATCTGCTTCCTGTGCGGCAAGAGACATCTCCTGCTGGATCACAGTACCGCTGTTCAGCAGTTCTCCCTGCACCGTCAGGGCGGCAGTGAGCAGTTCCGCATCTTCCATCACGGTCAGCGTGACCCCTTCAGGAACGGTTATCCGGGAAACGATAACGGTGGTTTCGGCGGGAATAAACAGGTTTTCTGCAAGTTCGATCGACTTACCGGATATCAGCGTCATCCCGGAGGTCGAAAAAGCCTGAAGACAAAGCTGTTTCAGCTCTTCAAAAGAAGAAAAGGCAGAAAACGCCGGCTGCCCGGCTGCAGAAGCGTGCACAGGAAAGCAGAACGCTGCTGCTGCCATCCAGATCACCAAAGCATATAGTGCGGCGGTACGCCTGAAAACTCGATTCATTTTGTGCATGCCTCCCAACAGTCATTTCCCTGCGGCATCAGAAAAAACAACAGGGGCAGTGCGGTAAAGAGACTGTCCCTGTTGGTGAAAAACGGATTACTTCAGGTTTGCTTTAATGATATCTCCAATGATATGAATGCCGTTGACGATCTGTTCGTCCCCGGAGCAGGAGTAGTTCAGGCGCATGCAGTGGTCGTTGCCGCCGTTGGGGAAGAAGCCTGCACCCGGTACATAGGCTACGTTTTTAGCCAGGCACTGTGTTGCCATTTCTTTGGTATTGATATAATCGGGAAGTTCTGCCCAGGTGAAGAGACCGCCGTCCGGATCAGTGAAGGTCACCTCTTCAGGGAAGTAGTCCTTCATGGCCTGAACCATTACTCCGGCGCGATGACCATACACGCTGCGGATCTTTGCCACATGTGCATCAAGATCAAACATCTCGACAAATTTAGACACCGCCATAGCTCCGAAGGTGGACGTCTGCAGAACGGCGGCCTGAGCCAGAAGATTAAACTTTTGAATATAGTTTTCGTTGGCACACATCCAGGCAATGCGGGTACCGGGTGCGAGGATTTTGGAGAAGGTGCCGAGATAAATAACCAGTTCCTTCGGGTCCATGGATTTCAGCGCAGGCAGGAATTCTCCCTTGTAGCGCAGCTCACCATAGGGATTGTCTTCAATCACGGGGATCTCATACTTTGTGATGATCTCCATAAATTCCTTGCGGCGCTCCAACGGCCAGGTGCGCCCGGAGGGGTTCTGAAAATCAGGGATCACGTAGATGAACTTTACATTTTTCGTCGTGGCAAGGACCTTTTCCAGTTCAGACATGATCATGCCGTTTTCATCCGTCGGGACCTCCACAAACTTCGGCTGGCTGAGTTTGAAAGCATTGATCGCACCGAGATAAGACGGGCTCTCCATGATGACAACATCACCCGGATCCAGGAAAACACGGCCTACATAATCCAGCCCCTGCTGGGAACCGGCGGTCAGCAGGATGTGCCGGGGATCGGTGTGGATACTGTTTTTCGCCAGCATACGCTCGGCGATCTGCTTACGGAGAGGAGTCCATCCGTCCGTCGTGCCGTACTGGAGAGCAACTTTGCCCTGCTCGTCAAGCACTGCATCACAGGCCGCTTTGAATTCCTGTACAGGGAACAGCTCCGGAGCAGGAAGACCGCCTGCAAAAGATGTGACTTCCGGCCGCTGCGTAAGGGCAAGGAGCTCACGGATCTCTGAGGCTTTGACGTTATCCATCATTTTTGCATAAGAAACCATGGCTTTTATCTCCTTCGTTTTCATAAATTGGTTGCTGATCGAATAATTGAAGTCTTTAAACAGTATCATATAATAGCAGATGAAAAACGGAATGGCAACAGTTTTTTCTCGGAGGAATATGCACCTTTTCCGATTATCCTTCCAGAATATGCATTGCCCGAAGAGACTGAGAGATGATATGTTCCTGCACGGAAAAAGCGTGAGGTTCCAGGTAAGAGGAAGTGCTGTCGGAGAGCTCCTGCAGATGCAGTTCGTTGATGATCCGGGCGCACAGGTCTTCTACCACGCCCTGCTTCAGGGTAGCGTCAGCCTGTTCCAGCAGAAGAAATTCCAGCGCTTCCTTCAGTTCGGAAAGCTTCGGGAGATCTTCCATCGCACGGAAGACCCATTTGTAATAAGGCTCATGGCGACGGTTGAGAAGAAAAATCATACTGCATGCTGCCTTGACAAAGGAAAAAAGAGCAAGCTGTGCTGCTCCAGGCTGCCCGTGATGCAGGCAGCGGGCATAATTATACTGCCCGGACTGAGCCATTTCCAATGCCCGGGCGGCTATCTTCTTGCGCCAAACATCCTCCGGCATCCCGTACAGCAGCGTTTCCCGGACTTTGGAGAATTCGCCCAGATCATCCCGCCAGACTTCGCCGTTGGTAGCTTCCGCCAATGCATTCTCCGGCAGCGCAAGCCAGTGTTCCGGCGTTTCCGGTGTACCGGGACAACCGGTGTAGCGGGAATAAAAATCGCAGATACGGTGTACACCCAGCGTTTCCTCTCCCATGGCGCTTCTGAGCCTCTCCCTGCTGCCGACGGCTTCACGGTAGGCGTGCTGCAGGCGGGGACCGATGCGCACGTCGTCTTCTTCCGTCACCCAGAGGCAGAACCCCGGGAAAAAATCATGATCCCGGGAAAGCGCATCATCATATCCGAAGCATTCCGATCCGTGTCCCGCAAGACCCACGGCGATACGCCCTTCCTCGTCCGGAAAGAGCGCATGCAGCATCGGTCTGCCTTTCTGAAGATAGAGCGCTTTTGCTTCTTCAAGTCCTTTTTTCATAGATCTCCTTAGCACGGCGGCGCAGTTCTTCGGCATACAGAAAGTAGCCGAAATAGTCAAAGGCAGGTATACATTTTGAAACAGTAAAGGCGTGGTATCCGTCGCGGGGAAGGGAAGGCGTGTTCAATGCTGCCCAGGCATGTTCCATGCAGGGTTCGATCCGGGGATCCACATGGTCGACGCTGTCATAAAGCTCTGCCAGATTACACCAGGTTACGGCACAGTCGTTTTCACTGTTGGGACAGCTTTCCAAAACCTGCAATGCCAGGCGGAAATACCGCTCGGCGGACGAAGGATCGCCGGCATCGCCGAAAGAAAGCGCCATGTTGTTGTAAAGCCCGGCAAAGCGGTAATCGTGAGGATCCAGATGCTCTGCATAGACCCGTGATACATGACGGAATACCGGCAGGGATTCTTTCGCAAGACCGAAGCATTTCATCGTAGTGGCTGCATTGAGCAGGACCGTTGCACCGGATATCGTCTGACCGAGACAGTGGATGCGGATCAGAGACATAGCCTTTTCAACACAGCGGAGCGCTGCATCGCGGTTTCCGCTTTTGCGATACTGGCCGAGCAGTTCGCTGAGAAAGGAGATCTCAGCACGCCAGTCTCCTCTGGAGCACGCATCGGAAAGTGCTTCCTCCAGATAGGCTTCTCCGTCAGCTTCTCTTCCGCTGTTGTTCAGCGCATCCAGCCCTGCAAGGACTTTCGGCACATCGACGGAATCAGCTATATGAGAGGAATCGGGCGTGCCCGTATACTGTGCGGCATCAAAACAACAGCAGTTTTCCATATACTCTTCCATTAGGGGGCTTCCTCGTTTCATCGGCATTGATTTTTTCTGCAAAGAATACTATAATAATTCAAAAACTTTATCAAGAGGTTTTTATGGCGGATTTACTGGAACGCGCTTCCCGTCTGATCCAGAGTGAAGGATTTACCGGAGCGCACAGTTTTATATTCCTGACGCGCTACGCTGCTCTGCAGGGAGACAGAGCACTGCTTCGCACGATCGGCGATTCTCTGGAGGAATTGAGTACCCTGCCGGAAAGTGCCGCGTTGGCTTATGCATATGCCGAATACTTTGAAGCGGCAAAAGGCGGCTTTTGCCCTGCGGCCGCAGAATTCCTTCTTACCCGGGCTTCTGAAGAAGACCCGATGCTTCTGCCTGCCCTCGCCAAATGCTCCAGGGTTTTTGAAAATACGGACCTTTTGGAGCGTGCTATCGATCTGGCAGACAAGAGAGAAGAGGATCCCTTTGCCGCTCTTGGCTTTTTGGAGTTGTTCCGCGCAACACAGCACGGAGAATATCTGGACCGGGCTGTCACTGCTGCCGACCGGATCCGCAGGGAGTTTGCACATACTTTTGATGCATCGAAAGCCTATGATCTGGATCAGCCTTCCTGCAACAGCGCCGTAGCTCTTCTTTATGATGAAATTGCCCGTCTTACCCAGAAGAAGGAATGGTTCCGGGCACGTGAGGTACAGAACCGTTTTATCAGCCTGCTTGCAGATCGGTATCCCGCTTCTGTTGCTTTCGGGCTGTGTGCTCTGCTGGCGGACTTCTTTGAGGCGAAAACGGTCGTATGCGCAGTCCCGGAGGGGCCGGTTCCGCCGGAGGTGAAGGCATTGCTGTCTTTTTATTCCCCTCTGACGGAGATCCTGATCGTCCCCGCGCAGACGCAGAAGGCAAAGTTCTATCTGCTCCATGATGGTTCGCTGGAAGAGATCAGCGGAACGTGAACCGATACCGGATAGTTTTCAGGGCGGAGGCAGTATGAAAAAAAAGTGGATGACAGCGGCATTCTTTCTCCTTCTGCTGTTTGCGGTTCGCGTACAGGCAGGGGCAGAAGAGATTCAGGAGCCCGGTATGCCGGCAGCCCTTGAACGCGCCCGTATTTTCAATGAGTGGGTACAGCAGCACACGGTGGAAGAAATTGCCGCTGCTGAGAATCTTCCTGTATCCAGTATCCGCAGCCCTTACGGGACGGAAGCCCCTCCCGAACCGCTCATCACAGTGCGGGAGGGAGAGGACTGGTACGGCCTGGTGGGGCGTGTGATGGATAAGTATTCCGCCGGAGAGGACAACGTCGGCATCGGTTATTACAACAGCCGCACCGGGGAAGAATACTATATCAATGCCGACAGGTATATGGTTTCGGCCAGTATGTTTAAGATTCCTCTCAATATGATTTTTGCCGACCGGATATCCTCCGGGGAGATGGCGCTGGATACCATGATCGGGGCAATGCCTTACAACTGGTATCAGTACCGCACCATCGTAGAGTCAGACAATGATCGCTCCGTTGTGCTGATGGAGAAACTGGGCGGCTATCATGGATTCAAAGAACTGCAGATCCCCTATCTCGGCAACGACCCGGTACAGGATCTGGGATATGACTACAGCATTGATAATTTCTATAACCCGCGTGAGTTTATCCATCTGCTGCGCCTTTTATATGAAGATCCAGTACGGTTTCCGGGGGTAGTGGAGCACATGCTTATTGCCGAGCCGTACCGTTATTTCCGCCAGTATGACCACCGGTATCCGGTAGCGCAAAAATACGGGTTTGTGTCCCAGGACAACACACCGAACTCTCCCGGAACGCATACATATATCAATACCTGCGGCATTATTTATACCCCGGATCCCTTTTGCCTGGTGGTTTTTACGGATAATGTTGGCCAGGCTTATGATCTGATCGGGGAACTGGGTATCGTAATGTGTGATTATACCAATATGGTCTCCGCGAGGGAGGACGTGCTGGATGTTCAGAGGGAGAGGGATGCTCTTGAACAGCGCGCGTCCGACAGTGCGGCACGGGAAACGGGCGAAAAACAGATCACAGAGCGATTGGCGTCACTCGGCAGGCCGTCCTTATTGTCGCCGGTGCCGTCTGCAAATAACAGACAGGGAGGAACAAGGCTTTCTATGTCGGTTGGTTCAACTTTGATGATTCTTGGCATTCTTGCATTGGCATTGGGTGCTCTTGTGGCTATTTTCCGGCACAACACGGCAGGAAGCATCAATGGTTTCTGGGCTGTACTTGCCATTGTAACGGGGGCAATGGGGCTTGTACTGTGTGTTGTCGGGCTGAATCTCGGCACGCTGATTGCCAGACCCAGCGGAGACCCGAAAACATCGCTGGCAACGTTCTTCGATTCTGTAGTATCGAAAGATTATCCTGCAGCCTACGCCTGCCTTGCAAACTATACAAGCCTCGGACTGGAAAATGAGCCTTCCGGAGAGGACAGCCGGCTGCTTTTTGAAGCACTGAAGAACAGTTACGGCTATACACTGCTCGGCGAGGCGCAGATCAACGGTCTGCGTGCAACGCAGCGTGCGGCAGTGCTGCATCTGAATCTCAACGCTGTTCGCCAGCGGGCATCGGTAGAGGTCGGGCCGATCCTGACAGAAATTGTCGCCTCCCGTGACCGGAGCGAGATCTATGGAGAGGACGGCGGATTGCTGCCCGCCGTTGCAGATGAGATCTATCTTCGCGCAATCCGGGAAACACTGAACGGAGACAGTACCTATCTGACATCTTCGGAACTTGTGGTGCCTCTCCTTTACCGTGACGGCGAGTGGAAAATCGAGGCTGACAGCGCACTGCTGTCTGCCCTTGCAGGCGGTATATAGGGGGGAGAAGCGTAAATGAAGCAGACAAAACAGCATACAGAGAATACACACTTCCTCAAGAAAGGGACATGGACAGCCGGCAGTTCGCTGTTTGCTTTGCTGGGGCTTGTGCTGATCTTCTGGGTAGCCGTTCATGTTCATCCAGGCACATCCTTTCTCGCCGAGGCCGCTGCGCAGACAGGGCAGTTTAATCTGTCGACAGAGGTCACTTCCTGGTCGGGCTCCGCAGAAGATGCCATTCTCGGCCGTTTCCTCGAAAATACTGCAGACGCGTCGTCGACACGCCCGGCTCTCCTCGGTGCCTCCGTTCCGGACCCCTCCGGCTATCGGGATATCTACATGCCTGCAGATGTGCTGTCCGTAATTGACAAGGCGCGTTCCTCCAACCTGCTGGGAGAAGAGGAGGAAATGGTTTTTTCCGCTGATTCTGCCTTTCTGAGCAATGTTCCCATCAGAATCTATCGGGATGATACCATTCTGGTGATCTGCTGGAAGGAAATCATCGATGGGCGGGTCTGCTCCTGCAGTGAGATCAAGATCGCAGATGCATCCCAAATGCGCCGAAAGCTCTCGCAGGACCAGTACGGATCACCGATCAAGGCTTTTGCCACAGACCTTGCTGCACAGTGTAATGCGGTCGTGGCTATGAATGCGGATTATTATCTGCCGCGGGATCTCGGCGTAACGGTTTACAACGGCAGGCTTTATCGCTTTAACGAATGGACATATACCGGAAAATACCGTTCCTATAACTGTCTTGATACCCTGCTTATCAATTCCTCGGGGGACTTCCGTTTTCTGCGTATGGGGGAGGAATGCTCCCGGGATCAGCTGGAGAGTCTTCTTAAACAGCAGAATATCCTGTTTTCGATTGCTTTTGGTCCTGTCCTGGTGGAAAACGGGAAAATGGTGTCTCACGACTGGTATCCGCTCGGAGAAATCAATGAACGCTATTCCCGTGCAGGGTTTGCGCAGTGCGGCCCTCTCCATTATCTTTATATGACGGTCAGTCATTCGGAAGAGAACACGCCTGTATGTACCATTGATGAATTTGCTGCGATTTTTGCCACCAAAAACGTGCAGTATGCCTATGCCTTCGACGGCGGGCAGACGGGAGAGCTTGTTTTTGCAGGGGAAGCATATAACCATATTGATTTCGGATCTGAGCGCACGGTAAGTGATATTCTTTGCTTTACTTCGTCATCCGCAGCCCTGAAAGGAGGGGCAGGCAAGTGATGTCTTCAACCGCCGCTGTTTTTGGCAGTATCAGGATCACCTGGAGTGGTCTGACTGTTGCTTTCGGGATCCTGGCGGGTGTTCTGCTGGCTTATTCTCTCTATACCGCCCACAGCGGACGGGGAAAAGCCATATGGCTTGTGCTTTGTTTTTCTGTTATTCCATCGGTGCTGGCAAGCCGCATCGTTTATGTAGTTTTTCACGGCGTGGAGTATTCGGGCTTCTTTGCCGGGCTTCTGGATTATTCCGACGGCGGGTTCTGGCTCCCGGGTGCTGTTATAACGCTCTGGCCTGCGGCACTGCTGATCAAAAAAACAGCCCTGCCGGATGAACCGGAAGAACTGTTGGATGCTCTGGCGCCCGGAACTGCTTTTTTTGCGGGGATGGTCCGCCTGAGTGCTGTTTTCGGCAACACCTGCCGCAGCATGTATGTGGTTTCCGCGCCGGCGTTCCGGCATTTTCCCGTTGCGGTGAAAATGCTGTCCGCTGACGGACAGGCGGTCTGGCATTTTGCCACCTTCTATGTGTCAGCCCTGTTGCTGTTTGCTCTGATGATCGCTTCCCTTACTTTCTACATCCTGCATCATGCCGATAAAATGAAAAAGCCGTGCACCCGGCACGGCAATGTGGCACGGCTTACGCTGGTACTTTTCTGTGCCGTCGAGCTGGTTCTGGATTCCACCCGCGCTGACCGGACCGTGCTTTCTTTTCACCTGCTGCGGTTCCTTAACCGCCAGATGCGGGAGGTCAGCATCACACAGATCTTTTGCACCGTGATGATGCTTCTTTGTATGCTGTATTACAGCAAATGCACCGGAAGCAAGGGAAAAAAGCGCCTGTCGGTACGCTGGCTGCTCTTCGGCGGCGGATTTCTCTGTGCTATGACGACGGAAGTGCTGGTACAGCGTTACACGGAATATGCCCTGCTGCTCACACTTGCCCAGGCACTGTCGGCGCTCGCCATGGCTGCGGGCGTATTCCTCGGCTACCTGGCCTGCCGCGATCGGGAAAACTACTCGTCGTAATACCAGGGACCCTGTACTTCCGTGGTGCTGGTAAACTCTCCGTTTTCCCCTTCAAAGACAATATTCAGATTCCAGTAGCCAAGGGGTGTTTCATAGGGATTCAGTCTTGCATTGAGCATTTCCAGCCAGTAATACGGCGATATCACATAATAGCTGCGTCCCTGAATCATTTTCCCATATCCGGGCATCGTATAAAAATGAATATTTTCACTGCTGCACTGCATCGCCTGGCGAACAAACCAGGCGATATTTGCTGCTGTCAGATTGGTATCCATCCCATCCGCAATCCGGCTGAAAACTTTTGCCGCATTCGGCAGGTTGCCGAGCGTCAGGAACTGTTCCGCAGCAGCTTTGAAAAAGGTATGCTGCATTTCAATTCGCCCGAGATCCCCGTTGGCATAATCCGAACGGAACCGGCAAAGCCCCATACACTGGTATCCGTCCAGATGCTGATAGCCCGGCTCCAGATGGATAAAAAGATCGTCATAGTATTGTTCATAATCCATCTGGATCGGTACATAAAACCACACCCCGCCCAGCAGATCGATCACATCAATAAATGCATCCAGGCTGACAACGGCATAGGCATCCACATCGATCCCGGTAAGGAACCGCATTTGCAGCAGCAGATTTTCACTGCCGCTGCCGCCTCCGCGTTTTCCGCCCGAATAAACGGTATTGATCCTTCGCACATCCCAATCGACATTGATCAGGGTATCCCTGGGGATACTCACACAATTGATGGAGTGCGCAATCGTGTCAAGCCGGCAGAGCAAAAGTGTATCCGTGCTTTCGCTGGCTTCATCCAATCCTGCCAGAAGGATGGTATAGATGCCGTTCTGCCGCGCGTTTTCCGGTGCGGTGCCTTCGGGCAGAGGCGTCATTGTCGGTTCCGGGGCAGGAGTCACTTCTGATTCCGCCACCTGCGGTATTTGCGTGGGGACAGGGGTTGCTTCCGGCAGGGGTGGCTGCGTATTCTTCGGCGGCCTTTCCCAAAGCCTGTAAAGGCTGAACAGCACCAGAACGACGGCTGTGATGAGCAGTATCACCCGAAGCGGCAG
This sequence comes from Oscillospiraceae bacterium, assembly GCA_017432615.1. Taxonomy (GTDB): domain Bacteria; phylum Bacillota; class Clostridia; order Oscillospirales; family Oscillospiraceae; genus Limivicinus. The sequence continues at coordinate 71,402 of JAFRIV010000039.1, read as the reverse complement.
AGAGAACTGCTTTTTCTGTTCATCCTTCCGTACGTGGCGAAACTCCTGCTTTTTATGATCCTGATCCGGGCGACCCTGCATGCTGTAAGCTCCTTGTCCTGATTTGCTGTGACTGCCCTATTATACACGAAACCGAAGAATAATCAAGAAAGGCTTTTTGTCCTTTCGTCACTTTAGCCATTAAAATAGCTAAAGTGCACGGGAACCTTTGTGAACATTGGCGGATTGTAATTTCCGGTAAAGGTGGTATAATTTCTTCATCCTGGGGATTCCCCGAAACTGAAAAGGAGACTGAAATGAAAAAGACGCTTTCTTTGATCCTTGCTCTTACTATGGTAATGGCACTTTGTGTGTTCGCCCCTGCCGCTTCTGCGGAAGAGACGTATACGGTCGGTATCTGTCAGCTGGTGCAGCATGTGGCACTGGATGCCGCCACCCAGGGTTTCATCGATGCTCTGACGGAGGAACTCGGCGATGCAGTTGTATTTGACAATCAGAATGCTTCCGGTGATATCTCTACCTGCGCCACTATCTGCAACAATTTTGCAGCTTCCAAGGTAGATCTGATCCTTGCCAACGCAACGCCCGCTCTGCAGGCAGCTGTAGCAGCGACTGATACCATCCCTATCCTCGGTACTTCCATTACGGAGTACGGGGTCGCTCTGGATATTGATGATTTTAACGGGACGGTAGGCGGCAATGTATCCGGCACATCGGACCTTGCACCGCTGGATCAGCAGGCAGCTATGTTCGCTGAACTGTTCCCCGAAGCAAAGACGATCGGCATTCTCTACTGCTCTTCTGAGGCAAACTCCGTTTACCAGGCAAAAGTGGTTCAGGAAGAGCTGAAAGCCAAAGGACTAACGGTTATTATCAAGACCTTTGCCGACTCCAACGATGTAGCTCAGGTCACCCAGGCCATGTGCGATGAAGTGGATGCCATCTACATCCCGACGGACAACACGGCTGCTTCCTGCACTGAAGCCATCAGCAACGTGGCAGAACCGGCCGGCATCCCCATTATAGCCGGAGAGGAAGGCCTTTGCGCAGGCTGCGGTGTTGCGACGCTTTCCATCAACTATTATGATCTCGGTGTGACCACCGGCAAAATGGCAGCAAAGATCCTGAAAGGCGAGGCGGATATTTCCGAGATGCCGATCGAATACTTCCAGAATCCTGTCAAAAAATATAACCCGGCATTTGTTGATGCTTTTGAAATCAACTTCCCGGATGATTACGTTGCAATGGAAGGCTGATCGACCAATTAATGAATCTGAATATTCTGAATCTGTTCTCCAGAATGCCCTCGGCCTGTGCCCAGGGCATTCTCTGGGGTTTAATGGCCCTTGGTGTTTATATCACATTTCGTGTGCTGGATATCGCTGACCTGTCGGTAGATGGTACGTTTGCCACCGGCGGTGCAGTTACCGTCATGCTTATTATTGCCGGGTTTCCGGCTGCTGTTGCTTTGCTGATCGCCATACTGGCGGGGATTCTGGCTGGGCTTTGTACAGGGCTTTTGCACACAAAACTTGGTATTCCTGCCATTCTTTCTGGTATTTTGACACAGTTTGCCCTCTATTCCGTCAATCTGCACATTATGGGGATGAAGGCAAATCAGACAGCCAGCCTGAAAAAATACGGCATGTTTTTTGAAAACGGAAAAGGCTTCCTGGTCTCATCCCGCTATATCCCAGCTGCGATTGGGGTCGGCCTGCTGCTGGCTCTGGTAGTGATTCTTGCCCTTTACCGGTATTTCGGCACGGAGCAGGGGAGCGCGGTGCGTGCCACCGGCTCGAACCCGGCCATGGCCAGTGCCCAGGGCATCAACATTGCCAATATGAAGGTGCTCGGCCTTGCACTGTCTAATGGGATTGTTGCATTATCCGGCGGGTTGATGACGCAGTTTCAGGGAACTGCCGATGTCAACATCGGCCGCGGGGCTATTGTCATCGGTCTGGCTTCCATCATCATCGGAGAGGTCTTCTGCGATCTTTTCTTCCGGAAAGGAGCCAATTTCGGGGTCCGGATGGGATTCGTCGTTTTCGGCGGCGTGCTCTATTACATCGCCATGACGGTGATTCTCTGGCTGCGTATGGATCCGAACGACCTGAAGCTTTTCACAGCCATTATTGTGGCAGTGTTCCTCGCTGTGCCCTATTTGAAAAATCAGGCAAGTACATCCTTCGCAAGGGCAGGGAAACAGGCCGCGGCGCTGAAGAGGGAGGAGAAATAGCATGCTGAAAGTCAACAGGATCTCCAAAACCTTCAATCCCGGGACGATCAACGAAAAAAAAGCGTTGGACAACCTGAGCCTTAATCTCAAAGAGGGAGACTTTGTAACGGTCGTTGGAGGAAATGGAGCAGGAAAAAGCACACTTCTCAACGCGGTGGCAGGGGTGTGGCCGGTAGATGGCGGCTCCATTGAACTTGGCGGAGAAGATATTACCGGGCTGCCTGAATATAAACGAGCCAAGCTGATCGGGCGCGTGTTTCAGGATCCTATGATGGGTACTGCCCCGGATATGTGGATCGAGGAAAACCTTGCCATCGCCAAGCTGCGCGGTGAAAAACGCAAACTTTGCTGGATGGTGACAAAGGAGGATCGGGAAGTCTTCCGTGACCGGCTGAAAGTACTGGGGCTTGGGCTGGAGGACCGCCTGCAGGTCAAAGTTGGCCTGCTGTCCGGCGGACAGCGCCAGGCACTCACACTGCTGATGGCTTCTCTCCGCAGACCGAAACTGCTTCTGCTGGATGAACACACTGCTGCGCTGGATCCTGCCACGGCAGCGAAGGTGCTGGAGATCTCCGATCAGATCGTTTCTGAAAATCATCTGACCACGCTTATGATCACGCACAATATGACGGATGCCATCCGGCATGGCAACCGTCTGATCATGATGAATGCCGGGCATATCATCCTTGACATCGAAGGAGAAGAGAAAAAACACCTGACCAAGCGGGAACTACTGGACAAGTTCGCCGAGGTTTCCGGCACACAGGAAGAGACGGATTCCGTTCTTTTGTCGTAGTTTTTTTCCGCGGTTTTTACGGTCAGGTATCCTGGCATAAAACAAAAGTGCTGCCTTTATACGCCAGAAAGGCGTTTGCAGGCAGCACTTTTATTCTGTGCTGTTTTTTATGCCTTTGAAAGCATCTGTACGACGACCGAAGAGGAACAGTGTGCAGCCAGATCGGCAAAGGATTCAAACTGGCTGTCGCCGGTGCCGTCAACCTTGTCGGAGATTGCCCGTAAGATCACCCAGGGAATGCCGTTGAGATGACAGACCTGGGCAATTGCACCGCTTTCCATATCGCAGCAGAGGCCGCCAAAGTCGGAAACGATTGCTTTTTTCTGCTCCACCGTAGCGATGAACTGATCCCCCGAACAGATACGGCCCTCACAGATTCTGAAATCGGGGTACAATGTTGTGATGGCATCTCGGGCGCTGGCCTGCAGGGATGTATCGGCAGGAAAAGCAACAAGACCGCTGTACGGGATTTCGCCTTTCTGAAAACCGATGACACTTACGTCAAAATCGTGCTGCACAGCTTCGGAGGGGAGTACCATGTCTCCAATGTCAAGGTCTTCGCTCAAAGCACCTGCCACGCCGGTGTTGATGATTTTTGTCGCACCGAACTGAAGAATCAGGATCTGTGCGCAGATCCCGGCATTTACTTTGCCGATCCCGGACTGTACCAGGACAACTTTTTTTTCACCGATCATGCCGACAGAGAATTCCAGACCTGCAATGTGCTCGGTCTGCGTGACAAGCATGGATTGACGAATCATCGCCACCTCATTTTCCATGGCTCCGATTATGCCGTAGCAGTCTTCTTTCACAGTATTTGTATTCACAGTTGTACCCTTCCTTTCCATGCAGGATCAAAGTACGGCAAAGATTGCCTTTAACAGTTCGGTATAATCCGAAAAAGCTTTCAGATGAGGGTTGGAAGCAATCATTTTCGGCGTGGAATTGAAAAGGAACCCTGCCTTGCCTGCATTGAGCATTTCCAGATCGTTATAGCTGTCACCCACGGCAATCGTGTCATAGTGGATGCTCTGAAATGCCCGCACTGCAGAAAGCTTGGAATGCTCGATCCGCATTTTGTGAGCCAGGATCTCACCGCTCGGAGATACTTCAAGGCTGTTGCAGAGAATGGTGGGCATACCGAGTTTCCTGACAAGAGGGGCAGCAAATTCTTCAAATGTATCACTCAGGATCACAACCTGTACCTTTGCACGCAGAGCATCTAAAAACTCCTTTGCACCGGGTAAAGGGTCGATCTTGTTGATTACCTGCTGAACTTCATACAGACCCAGGTGGTGCTCTTTCAGAATACCGATACGCCAGCGCATCAGCTTGTCATAGTCAGGTTCATCTCTCGTGGTGCGGCGCAATTCCGGAATGCCGCTTTCCTCAGAAAAAGCAATCCAGATCTCCGGGGTGAGGACACTCTCCATATCCAGACAGACAATGTTCATCGTGTTTCTCCTTTTCAGTTATTCTTTGTGTGCGGATTTCAATCCACACTGCGCAGGGCATAGTCCACTACTTCTGCAACAGGGATGACATCCGTGTGCAGTACCTTCTTTTCCTTCAAACCGGCAATGCTTGCCGGAACCGGAATGCCTGTGAGAGCAGAGAGGTTTGCGGCTGTTTCAAATTCATCTTCCTGCGGTGTTCCGCCGAGCGCGCTTAGGACAGCGGACGGAAACTTGAATGGGGAAGCTGTGGAAAGGACAACGCAGGGTCTGCTGCTGTCCAAACTGCCTTTCAGCTTCTGCGCTACGGCAAACCCGACGGCAGTATGTGTGTCGCTGAGCCATCCGTGCTCTTTCCAGAGGTCTGCTATCGCTGCACGTGTTTCTTCTTCCGTGCAGCATCCTGCCAGAAAGTGTTCCTGAATATGCTGAATCGGTTTCCCGGAGAGCGTATACGCGCCTTCGGTATTCAGCTGATGCATCAGGGAGGCGACAAGCTCCGTGTCTCCTTCTGCGGCATAGAAGAGAAGGCGCTCTAAATTGGAGGATACCAGAATATCCATGGAAGGGGAGCTGGTCTTTAAAAACGGGCGGCGCCTGTCATAAACTCCGGTGCGGATAAAGTCCGTCAGCACATTGTTTGCGTTGGAGGCACAGACGAGCGATCCGACGGGAAGCCCCATCAGCATGGCCAGGTAGCCTGCCAAAATATCTCCAAAGTTGCCGGTCGGCACTACAAAGTCTGCCTTTTCTCCGTAGGAGATCCGTCCGGCAGAAAGCAGCTGGGAATAAGCGGAGAAGTAATACACTACCTGTGGGATCAGCCGCCCGACATTGATGGAATTGGCGGAAGACAGGATCCTGCCCGCACAGCGCAGAGGATCGGCATGAAATGCGGCAAAAGCCTCTTTTACCCCTCGCTGACAGTCGTCAAAATTACCGCGTACTGCACATACGCGTACATTGCCGCCCTCCTGGGTCACCATCTGAGCCTTCTGCATAGGGGAAACACCCCCGTCAGGGAAAAATACGGTAATCTCTGTGCCGGGTACATCGTGAAAACCTTCCAGCGCCGCCTTTCCCGTATCTCCCGAGGTAGCCGTCAGAATGGCAATCTTTTCTTTTACGCCTTCCGTCTCTTTTGCTGCCGTAATCAAGAGAGGCAAAACAGAAAGAGCGACGTCTTTGAAGGCACAGGTCGGCCCGTGATACAGCTCCAGAGCATAGGCATCCCCTACAGCGCGAAGCGGGGTGATTTCGGCAGCAGAAAATTTTTTCGGATAAACGCTGACAATCGAAGGGATCTTTTCGGAAAACTCCGGCAGAAGATGGGCAAAGACCTTTTTTGCTATCTCCGTATAGCCAAGCCCCATACAGCTTTTTACGTCAAACGACCTCGAGGCAATGCCGGCATCTACAAACAGACCGCCGTCGGGCGCTATGCCCTGCAGAACCGCTGCAGTGTCGGACACGGTACAGGTGCTTCGTGTGCTTTGAAACATTTCTCTAATCCTCCGGAACAAAAAACTTTTGTTTTTGTCTCAACTATGCTATAGTATATTTATCTTACCATAAAATTTTCAATCCCACAATTTGAAGATTCGATGAAAAACAGGGTAAAAATGAAACGCTTTTTATGGATTATTCTCATATTTCTGCTTGCGGTTTCGTTTTCCGCCTGTGGGAAGCTTCCTCAGGACGTTTCTCCTGCAGTTCCGACGGCACCGGCGGAGCAGACGGCTGCCCGGTGCATTGCCTCAGTAGAGGTATATAACCGCACCGGCAGGATCCAGCGGGAAGATTTTTATGATGAAGCCGGCAAAACAGTGCTCTACAGCGTGGAGTATACCTATACGGATTCCGGACAGCCTTCTGCCATAAAGCGAAACGGAGGAGGGCTGGGGGAAAACCGCCCGATTGAAACATACTTCTATACCGGGCAGAACTGTACCCAGCGGATCCTGTATGATGCCAACGGCGGTACCCAGACGGTGTATTACTGGACATATGACAAAAAAAATATACGCATGACGGAAAAAGTCGTCAGTATGATCCTCTCGGAAAACGGCTATTCCTACAGCGGGAAAAAAGAGGAACTGACCACTTTCAATGAGGACGGCACTGCAAAAACCACAAAAGTTTCACTCCCGGGAGACTACAGCCTCAATGAATACGAATACGGCGAAGGTGGCCGGCTTCTGACGGATCGGTATTCCCATTCCAGCGACGACAAGACGTACCGTCTCTTCGAGGTAACATCCTATACCTATAATGCATCCGGGCTTCCCGTCCGGAAGACAGTTACCGACGGTCTCGGCACGGTGACGGAAATAGAGGAAAACGAGTATGATGAAGAAGGGAATCTTCTGCAAAATACGGTCTGGGCTTCTGCGGAGCAGTCAGAAGCAAATATGACCGAACAGAGGCTTTATTCCTATGATGAAGCAGGCAATCTGCTGTCTCTGGAGGAAACAGCGGATGGGGAAAAACGGTTCACCTTCTATGAATATGATGAAGCCGGAAAGAATACGATCATAACGGTAGTGCGATATCGGGAGGACGAACTGATCGATAAAACAGTCACAGTATTCACCTATGACGGCCATTCCAATCCGGTGCGTCAAACGATCTATCTCAACGGGGGAAAGGTCGAAACCGGCTTTTCCTGTGAATATGAATATTATGATGACGGCAAGATCCGTACGAAAATCAATTATGCAGTGTAAGGGGAAAAGGAAATGGAATACACACATGTAAAGCTCCGGGATCCGGAAGTATACGCCTCCATGATGCGCGAACTGACGCGGCAGCGGGACCATATTGAACTGATCGCATCGGAAAACTTTGTCAGTGAAGCTGTGCTGGAAGCAGTCGGCAGCCATCTTACCAACAAATATGCCGAAGGTTACCCGTCCGCCCGGTATTACGGCGGATGCCAGTATGTCGATGAGATAGAAGAACTGGCAAGAGAGAGAGCAAAAAAACTTTTCGGAGCGGAACATGTCAATGTTCAGCCTCATTCAGGTTCCCAGGCGAATGTTGCGGTATATCTGGCTCTGTTAAAGCCGGGCGATACCATCATGGGGCTCGATCTTTCCCACGGCGGACATCTGACGCATGGATCAAAGGCCTCGATTTCCGGGAAATACTTCCGTTCGGTGTTTTACGGCGTATCGCCGGAAACAGAGCGCATCGATTATGAACAGGCACTGCGTATCGCTGAAATGGAAAAACCAGCTATCATCATTGCCGGTGCAAGTGCCTATCCGCGTTTTATCGACTGGGAAAAAATGCGGCAGATTGCCGATGCTGCCGGAGCATACCTGATGGTGGATATGGCACATATTGCCGGTCTGATTGCGGCAGGGCTTCATCCTTCTCCTGTCCCGTATGCGGATGTGGTTACCACTACAACCCATAAAACGCTGCGCGGTCCGCGCGGCGCCATGATCCTTTGTAAGGAAGAGCTGGCGAAAAAAATCGATTCCGCTGTTTTCCCCGGTTCCCAGGGAGGCCCGCTGATGCATGTGATTGCCGGAAAGGCGGTCGCCTTCGGGGAAGCGCTTCAACCTCCTTTCCGGGCCTATCAGCAGCAGATCATTGACAACGCACAGACGCTTGCTTCTTCCCTGACGTCACACGGGATCCGCCTTGTGACAGGGGGTACCGATAATCACCTGATGCTGGCTGATTGTATGAGCCGCGGCAGAACCGGAAAGGAAGTTCAGGATCTGCTGGATGCCGCCAACATTACAGCCAATAAAAACACCATTCCGTTTGATACGCAGGGCGTCCGGCTTACCTCCGGAGTTCGCCTGGGTACGCCGGCAGTTACAACGCGCGGCATGAAGGAGGAAGAGATGAAGACCATCGCACGCCTGATTGCCGAACTGATCGAGCACGGGGAAGATGCGGTCCCTGCCGCAAAGGAGGAAGTACTCGCACTCTGTGAACGGTTTCCGCTCTATCCGGATCTGGCGTAAAAGAGAACAAAGACAAAGAAAAGGGAAGACGCCGCGTTTGCCTCCTCTGTTATACAAAGGCTGAAGGATCCCTGCAGAAAACCATGAGACATCCGCAGCCGTCAAAAACAGCAATACAGCCCGGAAATGAGCCCGGGCTGTATTGCTGTTTGCCGTTATGAATTCAAAATTGTTTCACTCAGCATCCAGACATCCAGAGCCTGGTTGCGGGGTGTAAAGGACATTAAGCTTTCCTGGTGAAAAGCTGCATTGGTAAAAACGGAAAACCTGTTTTCTCCTTCCACATAGGAGGAGAGAAGAAACTGCTCCTGAAACAGCAGACAGCCGAGAGAGACATGATAGTCGCTGGTGACGATGGCTATTGCCCGGATCTGCGGTATTTCCTTAAGCAGTCGATAGGTAAAAAGTGCATTTTCTGCTGTTGTTTGAGAGTTATCTTCCACAATGATCCGATCTTTCGAAATCCCGTGCTCCATCAGCCAGTCAGCCATCTGGCCTGCTTCGGTGAGATCAGGATGCATCATTGCGGTTCCGCCCCCGGTTACCGCGATAAAAGCCTTCGGATAACGTTCGGCACACCGCAGAGCTACAGAACAGCGGCCGATCAGTTCTTCATCCATGGAACCGTTAGGCAGCAGCTGATATCCCAGCACGGTGATACAGAGAGAATCATCCTCCGGGAGGCCATCGGGTAAAACATCATAATGTAGCACAAGATCATTGTTAACATACATCCAGTACTCCATTAATTCTTCCCATGTTTTACCCAGGGAAGGGTTGATGCTTTTCAGTGAGGCGAGATCCTGCCGGATCTGCTTCTGAGAAGCGTCCGGCAGGGTGCGGTAGGAATAGACCATGTCAGAGATCAGCTTATACTCCGTTTCGGAGAGCAGTGCATAAACGGGAGAGGAAAGAGACAAAAGCAGGATAAGAATAAGAAGCACTGCCGCTGGCCGGCCAAAACAGTTCAGCTTATTCATAGCGAAGCAGCAGGGAGAAGTAGTGCTTTTCTCCGTCACCCGAAAATGTGCAGACCTGATCGGAGCGGTGCAGAGAGACCGTCATCGTTTCGCCGCAGAGGATCTCGTGAGAATACTCCACACTGATCTCCTTTAATGCCAATTTACCCGCCATCTCCGGAATCATATTCTCTGCCACGTCCAGATAGAAAATATTGTTCATATGCCCGTTGATATCGGTATAGCTGTAAGGAACCGTCAAGGTGCAGGTTTCCTCTCCGAAGCATTTCCGAATTCCGGACGGAAGAGCGATTTCATAGCCGGTGGTTTCTCCCGTTACAACGATTCCCTCTTTTTGCGGAGAAATGACGGATCGTTTTTTCGCATCGATCAGTGTCCAGAGAGAACTTGCAGAGAGAAGACTCTCGCCGTTGTGATCCAGCATCCGGTAGTAGCGGGGAAAAAGAAAATGCATGGTGCTGCCCGGCCAGGTCTGAAATATGACGTGCTCGCCGTATTCCGGCAGGCGCACGATCTCTGCCTTTTGCCTGGCAAGCACCCAGAGAAAACCCCTGTCGAAGGTAACGGAACGCCCTGCTCCGATTTCCTCACTGTGATCAATGGCAATCTCCTGGATCATGGAGAAGAGGCTGGAGGGCCGAAGCAGCCGGTTGGATGCACAGTCACAATCGCGGATAGCTATTTCACGTTCGAAAATGTTCATTTTCCGGCCTTCTTCAACTGAAGCATGAATTCATCCACAACTTCTCCGAAGGTGCTGAGCTTCTGCCATTTTCTCTCCGGAATCTTTACACCGAGTTCCGCCTCGCAGCGGCAGATAACCAGAATGAATCCCATTGAATCAATAGCCTTATCGTTGTTGATCACTGTATCCTCTTCAATCACTTCCGGGACGCGGTCCGGGACACTGTCAAAAATGATTTTTTTGATTTTTGCGCTTACTTCATCTCTTGTCATTGGGCTGTTTCTCCTTCGTTCTGATTCGGGATGTGGATTTTGTAGCGTTGGATCTTACCGGTAGCGGTGCGGGGCAGAGGAGTGGCACGCAGAATAATCTCGGTGATCTGCTGCCCGCGCGGCAGTTCGTCTGTTAAAGGGCGGATCGCCTTGCGGATCTCAGCTTCTGTGTTTTCAGGGGCGTAAATCACAAGGATCGGCCTCCCGCCCTTCAGCGCCACGGCAAGCTCCTGTGTGCCGAGAAGAGAAGAAAGCCTTCCCTCCATCTCCGGAAGGTAAATCTTGGTTCCATTCGGCAAAACAAGGATCTCCTTTTTCCTGCCGGTAAGATGCAAGAGGCCCTCTTCATCCAGATAACCGATGTCACCGGTGTGCAGCACGCCGCCGGAGAGTACTTCCTCCGTATCTTTTTGCATTTTATAATATCCGCGCATGATGCAGGTAGGGGCTTCCAGAAGAATCTCACCGTCCGGCGCAATTGTTACCGTGTCATCCGGGCAGATCTCCATCGCATAGGGATCGCCCTTTGTGCTGATGGCGACGCCTGAACTGGTTTCCGTCAGCCCGTAGCCAAAGCTGACACGGATGCCCTTGGCCTGCACGGCATTGATCAGGGAGAGCGGGCAGTCACCTGCACCAATCAGAATCTGACGGACACTGCTCCCAAGACAGTCCTGTGCAATCAGAAACCCCAGAAGAGAAGGCACTACAGAGAGCACAGACGGCCGGTAATAAATACAATCATCCATATAATGCCGGGCTCCTCTTCCCAAGGCTACACAGCTTCCGCAGCTTAACCCCCAAAGCAGCCCGCATACAAAACCAAACACGTGACCCAGGGGGAGCATACATAACAGCGTGTCATCGGGAGAGAGAGGAAGTTTCTGGGAACCGTTCCAGGCAGCATTCATCAGGCTTTTGCCTGTCAAAGTGACAGCTTTTGAGGAGGACGTCGTGCCGGAAGTGAAAAAGAGCATCTGGTCGGCATAATCTCCCGCAGGCCCTTTCGTCAGAAACGGCCTCAGTTCTTCACAGAGTTCGTCATCCCCCCAAAGACAGTCAATATCCGCATAGGGAATGCTGCCTTTCAAAGTGGCTGACGGCATGGCTGCATCCAGCATAACAATCTGCAGCCCTGCCAAATTAGCAGCGAAAACAGTAACGACACAGTCAAAACTTCCGTCAGCGAGAATACCGATGCAGCGCTTTCCGGATGCACTGAAAATTTCTGCTTTTTGCCTGACTGCTTCAAAAAGGGCAGCAAAGGAACATTGTTGCCGCCCGCCCTTATCAAATTGCAGGGCTATGGCGTCGGGAGTCACAGATGCATAATGGGACAGCATGTGGTCGAAGGATGAAAAACGCATGGAACATCCCCCCCGTCAAAAATTAATCCGGAAATTTAGAAAAATGCACAAGAAAGGGATAGCATTTTTTCGCTTTATCGTATATAATATACCACAGTATGCATAATTGCACCATATCTATTTTTAAAAAATTCAGGAGGGTTCCAAGATGGAAAAGAATATTCGTATTGCGATTATCGGCGGCGGTCCTGCCGGCCTTTCTGCGGGTATGTATCTGGAAAAAAAGGGTTATGAAAACTATGTGATTTATGAGCGCTCCAATCGTGTGGGCGGGAAATGCTGGAGCCCGACGTATAACGGCAGACGCTATGAAATGGGCGCTATTATGGGTGTTCCTTCCTACTATGCGGTGCATGATGTGGAAGAATTCTGCGGCATCACACATGACGGCCCGAAACTCAACCGCAACTATAAGAACAGCCGGGGAGACGTGATTGAACCCTTTGAACCGAAAAAGAATATTGCAAAGATCCCTCGTTTGCTTAAAATGAAGAGCCAGGTGAAGAAATTCGGAGAGATTCTCGAGACGAAGTACAGAGGGTATGACGTCAACGGTCACAGAGGCGTTGCGGAAGGCAGATGTGACGGATATGCTGTTACCCCCGGCAGGGAAAGAGTGCTGTTTCCCAATGAGAATCTGAAAGATCTTGCCATGCCTTTTAAAGATTTCTGCAAGAAAAACGGGGTTGAACTTGTGCAGGATATCTGGATCGGACCCTACACGTCTTTCGGTTATGGCTATTTTGACGAGATCCCTGCCGCTTATGTCCTGAAGTATCTGGATTTTCAGACGACAATGAATTTTGTCAATGTCAATCTTTGGACGTGGAAAAACGGGACGCAATATATCTGGGAGTGCCTGGATGCCAAACTGAAACATTCCGCCGAACTCAACAGCGAGATCACCAAGGTGGAAAGAAAAGACGGCAAAGTCTTCATCACGGTCAACGGCAGAGTGGAAGAGTTTGATAAGCTGATCGTTACCGCCCCTCTTTACTGCAAAGACGGAAACCGCGGGGAAACCAATGGCTTTGTCGATTATGCCGATGCCCGCGACGATGAGAAGGAATACTTCTCGAAGATCGATTATGAACGCTATACGGTTCAGGCTGTTACCACAAAACCGGAGGATCATCCGAAGATCTCCTACTATGTGTTTGACAACATGGTGAAGGAACGCCTTGGCCACCTGATGGTCTATTACCGTCGCTGGAGAGACAGTATTGACCAGATCATCACCACTTACGCTCTTCGCACCCATAAATACATGAAGGAAATCCCGTATGAAGAGTGCAATAAGATGGTCCTTGAGGATCTGAAGACCATGCACAACCCGGCAGCCGAAGTGAAAAATGCCTGGTCGGTCTATTACTTCCCCCATGTCTATTCAGATGACTACGCTGCAGGCTGGTATGACAAGGTAGAGGCTATGCAGGGCAAGTATGACACTTTCTATGCCGGCGAGATCATGTCCTTCGGAGACATGGATGAAACGGCAGAATACTCCCGCGAGCTTGTAGAGAGATTCTTCTGATCATCATTACTGAAAAAGGGACTGTGAAGATCATTCTTCGCAGCCCCTTGGATACTGTTTAAGAAAGGAACACAGACAGGAATGAGCTTTTACAAAGATCATTATCAGGTGGTCATTGTCGGCGGCGCGCTGGCGGGAATGGCTGCCTGTCTGCAGCTTCAGGCCTGGGGAATCAAAGATATCCTCATTTTGGAAAAGCACAATATGCCCGGCGGTCTCGCAACCGATTTTATGCGGGACGGCTTTGAAATGGAGGCTACCCTGCATGAAATGATGTCCATCGGCAGGCCGGGCCAAAGGCTGAAAGTCGGTCAGTTTTTTGAAGATATGGATGTGGATATCGACTGGCTTCCCGTTCCGGAGTGTTATCGTGCCGTGCTGCCGAATTCCGACATCGATATTACCCTGCATGACGGGTATGAAACCATGGCCAGAGAGATCGATGCACAGATACCCGGCGTGTATGAAAAGGTGCTGTCGTTTATGCAGCTTTGCAGACGCGTGTATGACAGCATGAATTATCTTTCCGTGCATCCGATGAGCAAGGTGCAAATGCTCCTCAAGCATCCTGATTTTGTGCGAACTATCGGCTACAGTGCAACGGAAGTGATGAATACCTTCCAGTTCCCGCAGAAGGTCGTGGAGATGCTCACCCCGTACTGGATCTATGTGGGGAACCGTATGGATGAACTGCCCTTTACCATCTATGCTTTTCTGATGGCTGACTACTTCACCGGGTCTTATGTCTGCCGCGGTTTTTCACATGAGATGAGCATGAAGATGCAGGCAAAGTGTGAAGAAAACGGCGCACAGTATGAGTTCAATCAAGAAGTGGAAAAAATCCTGGTCAAAAACGGGAAGGTCACCGGGGTCCGTACCAGACGCGGTGACGAGATTTCATGTGACTATGTCATTTCCGGTCCTTATCCCAACAAAGTATATACCCAGATGATCGAACCGCTCAGCGAAGTGCCTGCGGCGGCCATAAAAATGGTCAACGGCAGAAAACTTGCCGTGGCTCCCGTGTCCGTGATGATGATCCTGAAGGGCACACCGGAAGAGAACGGCGTTTACAACTATTCCACATTCTCCGGGGAGACGATGGACACCAACAAGATCTGGGCCAACTATTCCAATCTTACCGAACCCTATAACTACATTACCACGATCTGCCTCAATTATGCCAATCCCTCCTGTACGCCGGAAGGGTATACTCAGCTCTCGATCACGGTGCTTGTACCGATCGAACCTTGGCTGGAAGTTAAGGAAGAAGACTACTTTGATCTCAAACGCCGTCTGGCCAATGAAATGATCGAGACCTATATCCGGGAGGTAGGAAAGATCGACTTCCGCAAGAACATTGAAGAAATCGAGATCTCCTCTCCTGTCACGGTATCCCACTATGTGGGGGCCTGGAAAGGCCAGATTTACGGTTTTTCCCATTCCATGGCAGACCATGCGGTGGCACGTCTCGGCATGAAAGAAGAGGATCATTTCATCGAAGGCCTTGAATTTGCAGGAGCACACGGCATGTCGGGAGACGGCATGGGCCCGCAGATCACCAACGGTCGCGCGGCGGCAAAAGCTGTGCGCGAGGATCTTCAGAAGAAGGAAAAGGAGGGGAAGAAATGAGCATTTCCGTTCATGGCCTGATCAAGGATGCCGGTGGGGCTTCCCGTGTTACAAAACTGAGAAAAGAAAGCTACGCCAACGCCTCGCCGCTTCCCAATCCAAAAGATCATATCCGGGAGCTGGCGGATGCTCTTCATCCCGCAGAAATGACATTTCGGTGTGTTTCGGTAAAGGACGTCTCTCCTACAAGCAAAACATTTCGTTTCGAAAGCAAGGACGGGCATATTCCGGTATTCCAGTGCGGGCAGTATGTCAATTTCCGCTTTAAGATCGGCAAAAGTACGCTTTCAAGGCCGTATTCCATCTCCTCGGCACCTTTTGAAGCGCGTACAGACCATCCTTTCTTTGAGGTGACGATCCGCCGCAATGTACCTTACCTGGTACCGGACTATATGTTTGCAAACGTCCATGAAGGGGATGAACTGACGGGTTCCATGCCTTTCGGCACATTCTACTGGGAACCGCTGCGCGACACAAAAGATCTGGTCGCCCTGGCCGGCGGCTCCGGGATTACCCCGTTCATGGGAATGGCAAAAGAAGTGGCCTTTGGAAAAATGCAGGGCTGCCGCCTGACGATTCTCTACGGATCGGTAAAGGCTGATGATATTGTCCTGAAAGAAGAACTGGATGCGATAGAAAAAGCCTGCAAAGATGTAAAGGTTGTCCACGTCCTTTCTGATGATCCTGAGTGGAAGGGCGAAAAAGGGTTCATATCGAAAGAGATTATTGAAAAATACTCCACCCCCGGCTGTACATATTTGTTCTGCGGTCCGCGGGCAATGTACACGTTCGTCAGCAAGGCACTCGGGGAGATGGGCGTGGAACAGCGCCGTTTCCGGCATGATGTGGTAAATAATCCTGCCGACATCACAAAGATGCCGGGATATCCGGCCGAGGCAGTGGGAAAGACCTATCAGATCACCGTAGTGCGCGGTATTCAGGAGGACATAATCCCTGCCCTCGCAGGGGAGTCGATCGCAGTGGCTATTGAACGTGCGGGTATCCTGCTGAATACCCACTGCCGCAACGGAGAATGCGGCATGTGCCGTGCGCATGTTCTTTCCGGCGCTGTCTATACCCTGCCGGACGAAGAAAACCGCCGCAGGATGGACAGGGAAATGGGCTGGTACCATCTCTGCTCTGCCTGGCCTCTGAGTGACGTGAAAGTCAAGATACCAATTATGTAAACCTATCACTTTGGACCAAAGTGAGAAAATAAGGAAATAGAGAGAAAAACAAATAAAGGAGAAATCAACATGGCAGACACCAAATACGGCGATAAGATGTGGCAGGAGCAGTATGAGCGCTGGACACAGATGAAACCGCCGATCGAGTTTACCAGGGAAGAGGATGCAAGACCTCTTATCAAGAAACTCGGCCTGCATATCACCGACCGCAAGTTTGTCAAAGAAATCAAGACCACCGATGCCGAGTATTACGGAATGGATCCCTGGGTCACGGATGAGATGGCAGAAGTCGCTTTGAAAATGACCATCCATAAACCGTATACAATTCCGGAACTGGAAAAAATGAATAAACGTCCCTGGGCAGAGCTGAAACCGGTTTTTGACCAGCTCTGTGATGTGGGCATCTGCGATTTTGAAGAGACGGAAGACCGTGGCCGGGTATATACCGTACCTCCCTATATTGTCGGCAGCGGGGAATACATGGGCATGAAAAAATCCATGGTCGACAAACATGTGGAGTCCACTTACATTTTCGACCGCATGGCTTTTGAACCGCTGATCGGAAAAACAAATCTCGTTCCTCCGGGAGGTGCCGGGATGGCCATGCATGTCGTCCCGGTGCAGAAGGCAATTGAGCATGTCAGCGAAGCAGTTGATTGTGAGAAGCTTTCCTTCTGGCTGGATAAATACGGCCACAAGCTGGCAGCAATGCCCTGTGTATGCCGTATGTCACGAGAGACGCTGGATGAAGGCAGCGGAGAAGAATGGGAAGATATGTGCATTGCTACCTCCGTTCTGGCAGACTTTATCGTAGAAACGGGACGCGGCCACTATATCACGCTTGATGAGGCAAAAGAGATCCTCAGAAAAGCGGAGGAGCTTGGCTGTGTACATCAGGTCACAAATCTGGATGGTGCGGATCGCTGCGTCGGCATCTGCAACTGCAATATCAACACCTGCAACGCCCTGCGTGCCAGCCAGTTTTTCCAGACGCCGAATCTTTCCCGCTGCTCTTATGTGGCGCATGTTGACAAAGAAAAGTGTGTAGCCTGCGGCAAGTGTGTGGAAGTTTGTCCCGGCGGTGCCGTTAAGCTTGGGCAGAAGCTTTGCACCAAGGATGGCCCGGTTTCCTATCCTGTGCGCGATCTGCCGGATGACAACCACTGGGGAGTAGAACGCTGGAATCCGAATTACCGCTATGACGCGCGCACCAACTGCTATGATACCGGCACAGCACCCTGCAAGACTGCCTGCCCGGCACACATTGCCATTCAGGGTTACCTGAAGCTTGCTTCCGAAGGCAAGTATGACGAAGCCTTGGCACTGATCAAGCAGGATAACCCCTTCCCGGCTGTATGCGGCAGAGTCTGCAACAAGCGCTGTGAAGACGCCTGCATGCGCGGCGAAGTAGATAAAGCCGTGGCTATTGACGCGGTAAAGAAATTTATAGCCGATCGGGATTTGAATGCGGAGACGCGTTATATTCCGCCGATCCATTCCATGAAGCGGTACGGACGTTTTGAAGGCCGAAAAGTAGCTGTTATCGGTGCCGGCCCTGCCGGTTTGAGCTGTGCCTATTATCTGGCGCAGATGGGCTATTATCCCACAGTATTTGAAAAGAATCCGCTTCCGGGCGGCATGCTGCGCTACGGCATTCCCTCCTATAAGCTGGAACGGGCAATCATTGATGCCGAAATCGATGTAATGCGCGAAATGGGAGTGGAGATCCGCTGCGGTGTTGAGGTCGGTAAAGATGTCACGATCCCGCAGCTGAGAGAAGAAGGCTATGAGGGATTCTATCTCGCAATCGGTGCCCAGAAGGCGGCAAAACTCGGCATTCCCGGGGAAGAGCTGAAGGGCGTGCTCTATGGAGTGGATTTCCTGCATGCCATTGCGGAGAACAATGCACCTGCCGTAGGAAGAACCGTTGCCGTTGTCGGGGGCGGAAATGTGGCAATCGATGTTGCCCGCAGCGCTGTTCGGCTTGGGGCAGAGAATGTGACGATCTACTACCGCCGTACCAGAGACGAAATGCCTGCGGAAGATCTGGAAGTGCGGGAAGCCGAAGAGGAAGGGGTGCATTTCAAATTCCTTTGCAACCCGGTGGAGATCCTCGGGGAAGACGGCAAAGTCCATTCGCTCAAAGCGGAGATCATGGAACTTGGCGAGCCGGATGAAAAGGGCAGGAGAAAGCCTGTGGGGACAGGGAAATATGCCACTGTCAAGGCGGATACCGTGATTGGAGCGATCGGCCAGCAGGTCGACCTGGGAGGCATTGATCCTGAAGGCATGGTTCTTAATCGCAACGGTACGATCCAGGCAGCGGAACTGACTTATCAGACTGCTCAGAAGGACATCTTTGTCGGCGGAGATGTTTTCACCGGACCAAAGTTTGTTATCGATGCCATTGCACACGGCAGAGAAGGCGCTATCTCCCTGCACCGCTTTATGCGCCCGAACACCTCCCTGGAACTCGGCCGCAACCGCCGTGATTTCATTGAACTGGATAAAAAGAGTGTCGTACTGGATCCGGAGGCTGTGAAGAAGCCGGCACGCCAGGAGGCCGGGATCGATGAATCGGTCGACCGGCATACTTTTGCCGACTTCAACAGGACGCTGACTGAGGAACAGGTTAAGCTGGAGACCTCCCGCTGCCTCGGCTGCGGAGCTTCTGTTGTTGACCCGAACAAGTGCATCGGATGCGGGCTGTGCACCACACGCTGCATGTTCGATGCCATTCATCTGGAGCGGGATCTGCCTGAATGTTCCGATATGGTTCCCAGAGAGGAAACCATGAAAAATCTTCTGCCGTATGCAGCAAAACGCGCGGTAAAGATCCTGAAGAAGGATCTGAAGCAAAAGGTCGCAGGTAAAAGAGCCTGAACAGATAAAATGACCTGAAATGGAAATGAATGGAGAATAAGCATGACAAGAGACGAAAAAATCGCGAAACTTGGCAGAGAGATTACAGACTACTATGCCACAATGCTTCGCATGAAGCCTATCACGCCGGAATCTCCGGAATACCTCGGTATTAACTCCGCCCTGAAATTTACTGCAGTAAAATACGACCAGAAGATGGCAGATGATATTCTGGACATCGCTCTGACCATGAAGCGCCGTGTCCCGATGACGTTTGCTCAGCTCAAGGAAAAGAATCCTCAGTTTGATGATGAGTATCTTCTGAAAGCATTGCAGGCCATCAGTGAAAGCGGCCTGGTCGAGTATCATCACGAAAATCTCGACGGAAAGAATCCGAACCATGAGAAGCGCTGGGTGCTGGATATGTTTGTTCCGGGCAGTGCAGAGATCATGATGATCCATCCCGAGCATGGGGACATGTTCCCCGAAACGGCAGACTTTTTTGAACGCATGGCGTATCTGCCGCTGGCAGGCATCACGCAGATGGTACCTCCCGGAGGAGCAGGTATCGGCATGCATGTTATCCCGGTAGAAAAAGCGATCCCGGCGGAGAGCAAAAGCCTGCCGATCGAACATCTTTCCCACTGGCTGAAAAAGTATGATGGACAGATCGGTATTTCTGTCTGTTCCTGCCGGAAACAGCAGCGCATCCGCAACGAAGGCTCAGGGGATATTGAGTGCGACTGGTGCATCGGCGTCGGTGATTTTGCCGATTACTGCCGCGAGACCGGTCATGGCCACGATATCACGTACGAAGAGGCCATGGAGGTTCTTCAGAAGGCAGAAGACCGCGGTTATGTCCATCAGATCACCAATATCGACGGCGAGAATAAAATCTTCGGGATTTGCAATTGTGCTGTCGGCGTATGCAATGCGCTGAGAACTTCTCAGCTGTTCAACACGCCGAATCTTTCAGCTTCTGCCTATACCGCAGAAAGTGATCCGGAAAAGTGCGTAGCCTGCGGCAAGTGTGTGGAGACCTGCCCGGCAGGGGCTGTCCGCCTTGGGCAGAAACTGTGCACAAAAGAAGGACCCATTGCGTATCCGCACCATGAGCTGCCGGATGACACCCCCTGGAGCGAAGAGAAATGGAATAAGAATTACCGGAATGAAAACGGCTGTATTCAGACATGGCCTACCGGCACGGCTCCCTGCAAGGCTGCCTGTCCCGCACACATCGCAATCCAGGGTTATATCAAGATGGCAGGCGACGGCAAGTACCAGGATGCTCTCAAACTCATCAAGAAGGACAATCCGTTCCCGGCCGTCTGCGGCAGCATCTGCCGCAAGTACTGCGAAGATGCCTGTACACGGGGCACGATAGATGCACCTCTTCAGATCGACGAGATCAAAAAGTTTATTGCCGAGCAGGATATGAAGGCAGAACATCGGTATATCCCGCCGATGAACTCCTGCACCCGTGCCAGGTTTGACCAGAAAGTTGCCATCATCGGCGGCGGGCCGGCCGGCATGAGCTGTGCGTATTTCCTGGCAATTGAAGGGTACAGTCCGGTCGTATTTGAAAAGGAAAAGGCGCCGGGCGGCATGATGGTAAACGGCATGCCCAATTTCCGCGTTGATAAGAAGATCGTGAATTCCGAAATCGATGTATTGCGCGAGATGGGCGTAGAGTTCCGCTGCGGTGTCGAAGTAGGCAAAGATATTACGATCCAGCAGCTGCGGGAGGAAGGCTTCAAAGCTTTTTATGTGGCGGTCGGTCTGCAGAAGGCATCAAAGCTGAATATCCCCGGAGAAGACCTGACAGGGGTGTCGGGCGGACTGGACTTCCTGAGAAAAGTCAATGCCGGGACGATGGAAAAACTCCATGGGAATGTGGTAGTAATCGGCGGCGGTAATGCGGCAATCGACGTGGCTCGTGCTGCGCAGCGCTTTACCGACGGCAGCGTGGATATTTACTGCCTGGAAAAGGATGAAGAAATGCCCACCGTACCCGATGAGAAAAATGCCGGTATTGCCGACGGCGTCGGGATCCATAATTCCTGGGCACCGAAAGAAATCTTCGGAGAGAACGGTCAGGTAAGAGGCATCGAATTGATGCGCTGTGTTTCCGTCCGTGACGCCTCCGGCCGCTTTGCACCGGTATATAATGAAGAAGAGAAGATCATCGTTCCCTGCAGCACGGTGCTTGTCGCCATCGGTCAGAGATCTGATTACGGTGCTGTGCTCGCGGGTACAAAGGCGGAGACGCCCGACGGCAGACTGATCGAGCATGATAAAGTTACTTTCCAGACGGCTGAACCCGACATCTTTGTCGGCGGTGACTGCGCAACCGGCCCGATGTATACCATTGATGCCATTGCCACCGGACGGGAAGGCGCTGTTTCTATCCACCGGTTTGTCAATGTCGGCCAATCTCTTACATTGCACAGGAATACGCGCCACTTTGTCGAACTGGACAAGAGCAATATCGTTCTGCCGGCAGAGAAGATCAAAAAGCCGGCACGTACGGAGGTTTCCATCGACCCGAAGAAGGTCAGGACCATGGAAGATGACCGTATTACCTTTACACCGGAGCAGATCCGTGCCGAAGCTTCCCGCTGCCTGAGCTGCGGGCGCAGCGTTGTTGACCCGAATAAGTGCATAGGGTGTGGGATATGCACTACCAAATGCGAATTTGATGCGATCCACCTGAAGCGTGACAGACCGCAGAACAGCAAGATGGTTCCGGCGGAAGACAAGTTTAAAGAGATCGGAGCTTATGCTGCAAAGCGCGAAGTCAAGATCATTAAAAAACAGCTTGCCGGGAAAAAGTAATCGGAAAGGAAGCCCTGAAAAACAGGCACGGAGTTATCCGCGCCTGTTTTCAGAAAATCGGAAAAATGCACGAACTGAGTATCGTTACCTATGTCATTGACCAGGTAAAGGAGATTGCAAAAGACAATGACCTGACCGATATTGAATCGGTAACGCTGGAATTCGGCGAGGTATCAGGCGTCATGCCGGAATATCTTGTGGATTGCTGGAACTGGTTTGCCAAAAAAACGCCCCTGATCGAACATACACAGCTGCTGTATGAGACGATTCCCGCTGTAACCTGGTGCAATGCCTGCAAAACCACGTATCCGACCATGAAATATGGAAAGACATGCCCTCACTGCGGCAGCGGGGAAACCTGGCTGCAGCAGGGTAATGAGATGAATATCAAGCAAATTGTAGCCTGTTAAAAAGACACAGTCTGGTAAAGGATTATATCGATGAAAGATTTAAAACATTTGACCTGGTTTGAAGACCTTCTGCAGGATGCCAACAACGAGCTGGTCGTTCAGGCACGCGATGAGGGGAAAAAATGCGTGGCTTATGTATGCGAAAACACTCCCGAACCGCTGCTGAACCTGGATGGTGTCTTCTCAGCGCGCCTGCGTGCCCCCCGCACCAGTTCCATGGAAATGGCGACTTATTATCTCACCAGCTTTCTCTGTGAATACAGCCGCGCTCTGCTGGAACGGGCAATGGAAGGCGGATATAACTTTGCCGACTGTCTGATTGCACCGGACGGCTGTACCATGATCAACCGCGCTGTGGAGAATATGGAACTGCTCCACACAATGGATGAAGGAAAAGAAAACTTCTTTTACGAAAACATGGAGATCCCGATGAAAGCCGACGATAACGGATTGAATCTCTATGTGCTTCAGTGTAAAAATCATATCCTGAAACCGCTTTCGGAGAAATTCGGAATTGACTGCTCAGACCAGGCCATTCGCAAGGCTGTGGAAGAGCATAACCGCGTCTGCTCCCTGATTCGCGCCATAGGGGAATTCCGCAAGGGAGATCATCCGACAATCACGGGATATGAATTCTGCGTGATCACTTTGGTTACTTATGCTGCCCCCAAGTATCTTTTGATCGAGAAACTCGAGGAGACCCTTGAGGAACTGAAAACGCGCCAGCCGGACGCCAAGGACAATTTCCGTGCCAGGGTGTTGATTGTCGGCTCGGAGGTGGATGATCCCGAATTTATCAAACTCGTCGAGAGTACCGGCGCTTTTGTCTGTGCAGACCGCTTCTGTTACGGGTCCTTCCCGGGACGGGATCCTATTACTCTGACGGAGGAGGAAGATGCTCTCACACAGATCTGCCGCCAATATATGAATCGGGGGCAGTGCCCGCGATATATGAATCAGGCCAAGATCCTCGGCCGACGCAGTTATGTGGATAAACTGGCAAAAGAATACAAGGCTGACGGTATTTTGTACGAACAGATCAAATTCTGCGATCCATGGGCGTATGAACGCATGGTCGGATCCCACGTGATGCACGATGATTACGGCTATCCTGTTCTCTCCATTGACCGGCCTTACAATACGTCCGGTACAGGGCAGCTGCGCACCAGAGTCCAGGCGTTTATCGAGAGCATTGAGATCAAGAAGATACACGGAGGTGTGTGATGAAGGCTGCAGAAAAAAGAGTGGGAGCAAAAGACTTCGGGAAAGCCTATTCTGACGGAAGGGTCCGGAAATACCGGGAGTGGCGCGGCGTGCCGGATACTTTGTATGACTACTCCCGCTGGCTTTATAACTGGGTCACCATGTTCCGCGTGGTCCTTTCCAAACCGCGAAACATCAAAGCCATGTTCCGTTATCGCTGGATGGCAAACTATCTCGCCGTTCCGATGATGGTAGACCGGCATACCCAGGGGCTGCGGGGCGAGCATTTGCGCATCTGCCATGCCGAACAGGATCTGATCATTGACGATGTGGCGAAGCTCCTTGACAAACTGTTCCGGGGTGACAGGCGGATCGGGAATGACAAGGCATTTTCCGACAAGGTCGTGCTGGTGGACGAAAATGAGATGCAGTCACTGATGATGGGCTTCCCGACACTGGTACCGCTGAGCCGTGAGATCGCTTCTACCTATATCCCGGTTCTGCTCAATCAGCGTGCGGCACTGCACTATATTGATGTAGCACAGGAATATGGCCTGGCGGGGGATGTCTGCCCGATGCCGGAAGCGGAAGCCGGCGTATCTATTGATGATGATGCACCGATTCTCGGAAAATGTGCTGTACAATGCAACACCACCTGCGACGGTTCCCTTATGGGGAACGGTGTCATTTCCAAACGGCTGGAACTGGAAGACGGAGTGCCGATATTCCAGCTGGCAACACCGCTGCGGCACCAGGAGGATGACGTGCAGGAATATGCTGCACAGGAGATCCGCAATGCGATCGCGTTTATTGAAAAAGAAACCGGTGAGAAGTGGGATTGGACACACTATTTTGAATGTGCCAAACGTGTCAATTATGCCACGAAATGCCGTATGGAATGGCTGGATATGAATAAAACACCGTATCCGCAGGTCTTCGGTTCCAACCTGGCGCTCTATACCGAAACAAACTATATGGCAATCAGCGGAAGGATCGCAGCTTTTGAAGAAGCCGACCGGAAGATCACTGCTCTTGCCGAAAAAGCTTTCCGGAAGAAAAAGATGGCAGCCAACGAATATCGTCATCGGGCTATCATCTGGGGAGTGCAGTCGCATTATTATATGGACTTTCTGGTCTGGCTGCTCAACTGCTGGGGGATTGTGCCGCTGACGGATATGCTGTCCATGGTGTCCACCAAAATGATAGCGGAAACGGATACCCCGGAAAACCGTGAACAGGCTATTTACGATATTGCCTGGCTTACAGAAAACATGATCATGCGCAACCGCACACACGGCGGTTATAAAGTGTTGCTTGACGAGCTGTGGGAAATCGTAGAGGAGTTTAATGCCGATATGGTTATCCTCTGGGAGCATATGAGCTGCAAGGCACTGGATGGTATGCATGGTCTGTTTGAAGAGCGCGCAAGGGAACGGGGGATCCATCTTGTGTGGGTCTCTCACGATCTGTTTGATCCGCGTGTGATTTCCCGCCAGGGAGTACGGGATCAGATCAACAGCTATATGCGTACCGTGATGCAGGAAGAGCCCGTAGATCCGACACTTGAAGTGATCAATGACGCCGAATCCTGGTAATAAGAAGGGAGAAACCGTGAATAAGATTGTAAATATTGTTTTGAAGATCCTGCTCAGGCTTTTTCTCTTTGCCTGCGGCGCATTTGCAGTGACCTTTGTGATCTACATCCTGAATCTGGATATGAAGCTAACCGCAAAAATGGAACCGGTGCTGTTTTGGTTCTATGATCGCGTCAAGCGAGATCAGCATCTTTGATTCCACAGGAGTAAAAGAAACGAGCCTCCGGCGTTCCGGAGGCTCGTTTCTATAAAAAAGCGTTTAAGCTGCGGGGACTTCCTCAACGGCTTCTTCCGCTGCTGCGGAAGCGTCTTCCAGCACACTGTTCAAGGGAGCGGCAATGCTGGTAATGGCTCCGTTGGCATCAATCTCTATGCCGTAGTTCTTGGCACAGGTTTTGCAAAGGCGGGTTTTACTGTTTGCAATGGCGGTTGCAACATCGCCTTGGTACAGTTCGGAACTGCGATTGAGATGCTGGCAATTCTGATCTATGTGGTAGACTGAGCCGAACTGCGTCCAGTAAACGTCAGTACCATCCAGTGTGGCTTCCGCCTGGGCAAGACCTTCCTGAGAAACCGGATTCCAGTCGTAGCTCAATCCGATTCCGAGAACCAGTGCCACCGCCGCAACAATAGAAGCAACCTTTTTCATCTTCGGGTCAGCTTCTTTGTCGATAAACAGCACATAGATCAGGAAAGGAATAAAAGCAAAGCAGCATACGATCACGCCCATGTTGTTCCAAAGCCAGAATTTGACCTTGTTTTCTTCAGAGACCGGATCCATGTGATTTGCTTTCTTCCAGAACTGGGCACCGATGACTACGAAAATAAAGTCAATGACCAGGAAAATGATCAGCTGCGTCAGCTGAGGGATGAACCGCAGATCCATTTTTCCGATAAATACCAGCAATGCCAGCACTTCGCAGACAATGGCAAGCACCCAGAATATTACAGCAATGATCCGCTTGCTTTTTGCACCTGCTTTATCAGCGGCGGCTACGGGAGTGGCGGCTTTGGCTGCCGTGGCGGTTTTTGTCTTGGGGGCCGTGGTTTGTGCACCTTCCTGCCGGACCGATTCTACCTTCTTTACGGTCTTTACGGTCTTTTTCGGGGCTTCGGTTGTTTTTTTATCAGCCATGGAGAAACCTCCTTTATAAAAGTATGCCGTTATTATACTCTTTTTTCGGAAAGTTTCAATCTTTTCACAAAAAATCAGGGAATCTTTTCTTGACGGAATGCAAAAAGTGGTGCATAATTTGATATAACGAAAAAGCAAGATCATTTGCAGTTCGTAGTGTTTCAGATTATTTAGAAATGGAGATTTAAAAATGGAAAACAATATGGACCTTACTACTCTTCTGTCTACTCTTCTTAGCGATCAGAACATCCAGAATGTAGCAGCCAAAGCCGGTGTTTCCACGGAAGAAGCAGCCTCTGTGCTTGCAACATCTCTTCCTGTGCTTCTGAACGGTGCCAACGGGCAGGCATCCGATGCCAGAACGACAGAGAGTTTCTATCAGGCTGTTACAGACCATGCACACAAAGATCCGGAAACGATCGACCTGGAAGAAGGCGGTAAGATCGTCGGTCATCTGCTCGGGGACGATGCCGTCAGGGCGGAAGATGCCATTGCGACCCGTGCCGGGATGAAGCCCAACACGGTAGCACTGATTCTTGCTGCAGCTGCCCCGCTGATCATGAACATGCTCGGTTCCTCCACCAGCTCCTCCAACAGTTCTGCCGGAACCGCGTCTCTGCTCTCTGCACTGCTTGGCGGGGGCACCAACAGCAATGCAAGTTCTTCCCTGATGACGTCTGCTCTTACCAGTGTGCTCTCCGGAGCTCTCGGCGGGCAGTCCTCCTCCAACAGCCTGCTTGGCAGTGTGCTTTCCGGTGCACTGGGCGGAGGAATGGGCGGCGTACCGCAGCAGCCCCAGTATTCCGGCCAGAATTCCGGCAGCCTGCTCGGTTCATTGTTCGGCGGTATGCCGCAGCAGAATGCTGCTCCTTCAACAGCAAGCCTGCTTGGCTCGCTTCTCGGAGCTTCCGGCGGCCAGCAGCAGTCCTCCGGGCTCGATTTGGGCACGATTGGCGGCCTGCTCAGCAGCCTGCTGAAATAAATCTGCAATCAGCAGTTAAAAAGGTCTCTGTGAAAAAACAGGGACCTTCTACTATATTTTTCCAACGGTAACTGAGTCATTAAGAAAAAGGAGCGGTTTATGAATCTCGAAAAAATCTATGAGGAACGGTTTGTCGGAGAAGGGTTGACATTTGATGACGTTTTACTGGTACCTGCTGAGAGCAATGTCCTTCCGGCTGATGTCGATCTCAGAACCAGATTGACAAATTCGATCAGCCTGAATGTTCCCGTAATGAGTGCAGCCATGGACACGGTAACAGAATACCGGATGGCCATTGCCATTGCGCGGGAAGGCGGTATCGGCGTGATCCACAAGAATTTGAGCATTGATGTACAGGCAGAAATGGTGGATATGGTAAAACGTTCAGAAAACGGCGTCATTACCAATCCGGTCTTTCTCAAGGCAGATAATACGCTTGGGGATGCCGATGCCTTGTGCAGAAAATTCCGCATTTCCGGTGTGCCGATTGTGGATGACAACGGAAAGCTTATCGGAATTATCACAAATCGAGATATGAAGTTTGAAAAAGATCTTTCCCGTCCGATTTCTGAAGTAATGACGAAGAAAAATCTTATCACAGGCATAGTCGGTACGACGCTGGAGGAAGCCAAAGAGATCCTTCAGGAGCATCGTATCGAAAAGCTTCCCATTGTTGATGAGGAGAATCACCTTCGCGGCCTGATTACCATCAAAGACATTGAGAAAGTCATGAAATACCCCAATTCAGCCAAAGATGCACAGGGGAGACTGCTTTGTGCGGCGGCCATCGGTGTGACGTCCGACGTGCTTGACCGGGCAGGAGCGCTTCTGAATGCAGGGGCTGATGTATTGGTGCTGGACAGCGCGCACGGTCATTCAGCCAATATTATGAATACCGTAAAGAAAGTAAAAGCAAAGTTTCCGGATGCACAGCTGATAGCAGGGAATGTGGCGACGGCGGAAGCAACAGAAGCTTTGATCCGTGCAGGAGCCGACTGTGTCAAAGTCGGTATCGGGCCGGGCTCCATTTGCACCACCCGTGTAGTAGCCGGAATCGGTGTACCCCAGCTTACAGCGGTACTCAGCTGTGCTGAGGTGGCGGACCGTTACGGGATCCCCGTGATTGCCGATGGAGGAATCAAGTATTCCGGCGATATCGTAAAAGCCATTGCTGCCGGCGGCAGAGTCGTGATGATGGGTTCTATGCTTGCCGGTTGTGAAGAGGCTCCGGGAGAGACAGAAGTTTATCAGGGCAGACAGTTCAAAGTCTACCGGGGAATGGGCTCCATCGCGGCGATGCAAAAAGGCAGCAAAGACCGCTATTTCCAGGAAGACAACAAAAAGCTCGTTCCGGAAGGAGTGGAAGGCCGTGTTCCGTTCAAAGGGCCTGTTTCAGAGACTGTTTATCAGATGATGGGCGGGCTGCGTTCCGGCATGGGATACTGCGGCGCGCATAATATTGAAGAACTTCGTACCAAAAGCCGTTTTGTGCGTATTACCGGCGCCGGGCTGAAGGAATCTCACCCGCACGATATCTATATCACCAAGGAAGCACCCAACTATACCTCTGCCATGTAAAGGCTCTTTGTCATACTGCCCGTAGGACACAAGAAAAAACACTTTCGATTCTGCAGCACTGCAGTTTTCGAAAGTGTTTTTCATTCCTGGAGAATCAGCCGGTTACGGAATAACGGATATCGTGATTTTATCCCCTGCGGTGTTTTGCCCGGAAGGCAGAGAACTGCCCTGCGTGTATCGGCCGTCAATGGCCAGGGTATAGAAACTGTCTTTGATGGTGGATTTCAGAAAGTTCTGATACAGAATCTCAGGTACATCCAGATAAGTCTTTACTTCACCGGAATTGCGCATCTGTATCGCCAGCGTCTTGCTGCCGGCATCATATCCGGCTGCACTGATCTTCTCAGAGCCGCTGATTTCATGGAGCGGGATGCTGTCAGACTGCACTGTTTCTGCGTTCGGGGAGAAAAGGCCTGAGCCGTCCTCCGAACCGAACTGAGCCATCGCTTCATTCAGGCTGATGTTACCCAGCCCGGAAAGATACGGGGCATCGGTGGCCTGAACAGGGAAGGGTGCATTTTGTGTAATGCCTTGCGCTGCGTCATCAGAGCCGAATAGAGTTTCCCGGTCAAAAACGGAACCGGCCGATTCTGCGATCAGAAAAAGAATAGTTACTGCTGATGCCAAAAACGAAAACAGTTTTCTCATCTCTGTTCCTCTGTAATACAATCAGTTTCATTGGGGTGGCTTCACTTTCTGACTATATTATCATAACAGACAGGAGAAAACGCGTCAAGAAATTTCAGAAAACCCGGTATTTCCAAAGACACCTATCGATTTCTTCTTGTGAATTGTCGTAATTATTGTTATAATAACAAATCATCTGTGGAAGGGCTTGCCGGCAGAGGACAGAAACAATGCGGAGGGAACTATCATGCTGAAGGAATTTAAATGCATGCTCACGGAAAAAAACAGAACATCACTGCCCAAGGTGCTCTTTGCAGCGGCAGAGTGTGCACCGCTGTCCAAGACCGGCGGGCTGGCCGATGTGGTCGGTTCGCTGCCAAAAACACTGCGGTCTCTCGGCGTGGATACGCGGATCATCACACCCTATCACCGCTGTATCAAGGAACGCTTTGCTGACCGGGTAGAACATCTTTTTTATTTTTATGTGGATCTTGGCTGGCGGCATCAATACTGCGGGATCGAAAAAATGGATCTGGACGGGGTACCGGTTTATCTGATCGACAGTGAGTATTATTACGGAGACAGGATCTATCGGGGCGGAGAAGCAGAAGGGGAGCAGTATGCCTTTTTCTGCCGGGCGGTTCTGGATGCGATGCCGAACCTGGGGTTTATCCCCGACATCGTCCACTGTAATGACTGGCATGCTTCGATGATTCCGATGCTTGGACGTACGCAATATCCCGGGTGCCTGCAGGAAAAGGTGAAGTATTTGCTTTCGATTCATAATATTGCGTATCAGGGCAAATTCTGGTTCGGTCTGGTTCAGGACCTTTTGGGAGTTGAGAGTCGATTCTACACGCCCGAATATATGGAGTTATATGGCTGCGCGGATTTCCTGAAAGGCGGCTGTGTATTCGCAGACAGGATCAGCACGGTCAGCCCGACTTATGCGGAAGAAATCAAAATGCCGTATTACGCCGAAGGACTCGAGGGGTTATTGAATGCACGTTCTGCGGAACTGAGCGGGATCCTCAACGGCATTGATACCAGAAATATTCATCCGATGAAGGACCCGCTTCTTCCCGCACATTTTACCGCGGCAAACCTGCACGGCAAAGCGAAGTGCAAGGCCGCCCTGCAGAAAAAGCTGGGACTTGAAGAACGTGCCGATGTGCCTGTACTTGCCATGGTTACACGGATGACGGAGCAGAAAGGCTTCGAACTGATCATCACCATGCTGGATGATATCATGGATTATGAAAACGTTCAGTTTGTTCTGCTGGGTACCGGAGATTACCGTTATGAGCGTTTCATGCGGGAACAGGAAGAAAAATATAAAGGACGCCTTGTGGCTTATATTGGATATAACGAGGAGTTGGCGCATCTGATCTATGCCGGCAGTGATTTCTTCCTGATGCCTTCCAGGTTTGAACCCTGCGGACTCAGCCAGATGATGGCCATGCGTTACGGCTGCCTGCCGATCGTACGGGAAACGGGAGGATTGAAGGATTCCGTGCAGCCTTATAATCAGTTTACCGGGGAAGGAACCGGCTTCTCCTTTACCAACTTTGATGCCTGGGATATGCGTGCAGCAGTGCATTATGCACTTTCCTGTTATCAGGATAAGGACCGCATGAATCTCTTGATCAGAAATGCCATGGCGCAGGATTTCAGCTTTGAACGTTCCGCAAAAGAGTATATTCGCCTGTATTGCTCCATGTTGGATGCTTTGCCGGAAAAGAAACATACAAAAGGCAGCAGGCAGCCGAATTGAAGAATTGTTTTATTTAGTATAATACAGGGGAAAGAAATCGGCATAACGATCTGACGCCTGCCGGTTTGATTAGAATACAGATGAAAGTAGAATTTCATGCAGACGATTTTGGCCTTTTTGTCGGGCAAAGTGAGAGAATACTGCGGTGTTTTCAAAGCGGCGCTTTAAACGGTGTCAGCATCCTGACAAATGGGGAGGATCTGGAACAGTGCCTTGCATTGATCCAGTCTTCTGCAGGCAATCTGGACATTGCCGTCCATTTAAATTTTTTGCAGGGGAAAAGCAAAAGCGAACAACAGAATGTCGATCTGCTGACAGATAAGGACGGGTATTTCAACCTTCGGTTTGTCGAGCTTCTGTTCAGTTCCTACGGCAGAAAAAGAAAACTTTATAAGCAACAGTTAAAACGGGAAATCATAGAGCAGATCAATACCCTGAAAGGCTTCTGTGAAGAACACGGCAAAAGGATCCGTATTGACAGCCATGCTCATTGGCATATGATCCCGGTGGTATTTGATGCGCTGATGGAGGGAATCAAAGAGGAAGGGCTGGACGTCGAGTATATTCGGATTCCGGATGAACCTGTCGGCCTTTTGATCAGGAATGCACGGCATCTCCTACCTTTTAAACCGATCAATATCATAAAAATGCTTGTACTGCATTTGCTGGCAAAAAGAAATCTGAGAAAATATCGGGACAGCCTCCAAAATATGGAGAAAAAAGTTTTTACCGGTGTTTTGCTGTCAGATGCGTTTACCTATGAAAAAGCATGCTTTCTGCTGCCGAAGATAAAAACATATGCGGCGAAGAGGAATGCCGGAGTCGAACTTCTGGCACACCCCGGAAAGGTGACAGAGACGGACGATATAAAAAGAATAACAAATGCCGATGACATGGCTTTCTTTCTCAGCCCGCACAGGGATTCCGAAGCAGAGATGTTTATAAAAATGAAAAAAGCCTGATCATATACTGATTTCTCTCGGGGATCTCGGTGATTTGAAAGGAAAGGAAAAATCAGATGGATAACCGCAATTGCCTGGTTTCCTTTTGGCAGGAAAAAATAAAGCGTACCTGGAAAACAGCATTTTTTGCTGTCCTGTTTTTCGGCCTGATTGCCCATACCTATAAGTTTACCAACACGCTTTACAACCATGATGCTCTTTTCAACGGACATACTACACAGAACACGATCGAACTCGGCAGATGGTTTCTTTCCGTTGCTTGCGGTATCGGAGGATTTTTCGATTTGCCGTGGATGAATGGTCTCCTCTCTCTTTTCTGGATCGGGATAACGGCTGCTGTCATAGCAGAGATCTTTGCTGTTCGTGATCCGATCGTTCTCATTCTTGAAGGAGGGCTGCTGGTTACCTTCCCCTGTATTACCAATACTTTTTTCTATGAATATACCGCTGACGGGTATATGATAGCCATGCTGTTTGCCGCTTTGGCAGTTTATTTTTCCCGGATGGGCGATAACAAGGTGCTGCATTTCATACTGGCGATTGTCTTTCTGTGCTTTTCCTGCGGGATCTATCAGGCTTATGTATCTTTTGCCCTTATGCTCAGCATCTGCTATTTTCTGCGGGAGATCCTGACGTCAGACCATACAGCACGGGAAATCTGGCTGTGGATCAGAAACCAGGTTGTTCTTTACGGAGGCGGAATGCTGGCGTACCTGGGTGCCTGGAAATTATGCATGCTTGTACAGCACGCCGCTGCTTCCGAATATCAGGGAATTGACAATATAGGAAAGATCAATCCCGGCGCATTGATGCCGGCACTGAAGGAAAACATCAGGCTGCTCCTTCAGTTCTTTTTGGGTGGAAATATCTTTTCCCATGGGCTTACGGGATATGCCGCTCTGAATATTGTTTTTCTGGTTTCTTTCGTTTTCCTTCTTGTTTTTTTTGCGGTAAAAGCCCGTCTCGCAAAAAAACCGCTGGAACTGATTTTGTTTTTTGCCTGTCTCCTGGTCATCCCGGTTGTTCCGTGCTTCTGGCTTTATCTTTCCCCCGGCGTAGGTTATCACATGCTGATGTTGCAAAGCCTCTGCGTGCTTTATCTGTTTGCCCTGTTCCTTGCTTCGCAGCTCTCTTCTGCGATCATCAAAGGTTTTTTGACCGTATTGTTCGGCGTTCTGGTTTTTCGGTTTTCCCTGCAGGCCAATGCAAGCTACTACAAGATGGAGCAGTGCATGGAGCATTCCAGAACGACGGCAATCGAAATGCTTACCAGGATCCACCTGCTCGACGAAGGCTCTGCAAGACGGATCGCTTTCCTCGGCGGCGGGGATCAGTCTCTCATCGCTTCCGGAGATACGGATATCCGTGAGCTCCAGGTCAACGCTCATCAGCTGCGGTCAACGCTGGTTTTTGACAACCTGTATGCCCCTATCTTCCTGTATAAAATATCGGGCTATTATTATCAGCCTGTTGAGGAATCGGAACTCGCGGCGCTTGAAACAAGGCTGATGGATGAAATGGATACCTGGCCGGGGAAGAATTCTCTTCGCATAGAGGGAGATACCGTGATTATTCGCCTGCCGGATCCTGTTTCATGAATAAAACAGTATACTTTTGCCTGCCGTTCCCTGCAAACAGAAAAGAAAACCCGCAGCAGGCTTTTAAGGAGGAAAAATGTTCACCACTACATTCGGAAAATTTATCTTGACGTTTCTCATTTCCATGGTTCCTGTTGTGGAACTGCGAGGCGGTCTGCCGTACGGCATCGTATCCGGTCTGCCTTACGGCCTGGCGGTTACTGCAGCCGTTTTGGGCAATATGCTGCCTGTGCCGTTCATCATTCTTTTTATTGAAAAAGTATTTGCCTGGCTGCGGGAGCATTTTCCAAAGATCGACTCTTTTATTTCCTCTCTGGAAAAACGTGCGGCAGATAAACAGGAAACTGTAGATAAATACGGAGCGCTCGGGCTGGTGCTCCTTGTTGCCATTCCGCTTCCGGGAACGGGCGCCTGGACAGGTTCTCTGGTAGCGGCCCTGATGCACATGAAACTTCAAAAAGCAGTTTCGTGTGTGTTTCTCGGCGTTATCATTGCAGCGGTATTGATGACGGTCATCACCAAGCTTGGTATTTTTGCATTCTTTTGATGGGTCAGGTGCTGAATAATGAATAGAGAAAAGCTTTTATTAGAAATCGATCGCTTTGTGGAAGACAGACGGGATGATCTTTTCCGGGATATTGCACGTCTGGTTTCAGTAAACAGCATAGAAGAGGCGCCGGAGGAAGAAGCACCTTTCGGCCCGGGACCGAAAAAAGCCTTGGATGAGGCCCTGGCTATATGCAGGGAACTTGGCCTGAAGACCCGTAATTGTGAGAACAGGATCGGGTATGCGGTCATTGGCGGCGATGACGATAAATATCTGTCCACGATCACGCATGTGGATGTGGTCCCTGCAGGAAACGGCTGGAAGGCAGATCCCTTCACCATGCGGGAGAGAGAGGGATATATCCTCGGCCGGGGCGTTATCGATGACAAAGGACCTTCCGTCGTGTGCATGTACGCCCTGAAGTTTATTCAGGACAGCGGGATCGACCTTCGATATCCGATCCGTGCCCTGTTTGGCGCCAATGAAGAAACAGGGATGCAGGATGTAAAGTATTATCTTACTCATTATCCGGCACCGCTGTTCTGCTTCAGCCCGGATGCGGATTTCCCGCTGATATGCGGGGAAAAAGGTATCTGGCACGGGAAAATGACCTCCCTGACAAAAGCGGAGGCAATCCTCTCCATTTCCGGAGGGGTAGCGGTAAATGCAGTGCCGGATCTCTGCGAAGCAACTGTCCGGGCGGATTCTTTATCCGGCACAGACACGGTGCAGGCCGTACAGGATGGAGATTGCTGGCACCTGACAGCGCATGGCATAGCAGGTCATGCCTCCATGCCGAAAGGAACCAGGAATGCGATCGGCCTGATGCTGGACTATCTGCTGGAGAATCACGTTGTTTCGGGGCAGGAGCGCTCGTTTACGGAAGCGGCGGCACTTGTCCATAAAACATATGATGGCAGTGCGCTTGGAATCGATGCGAAATCGGAAGGCTTTACACCGCTCACGATTATCAGCGGCATGATCGGAATCAGGGATGGATATCTCTGGCAGTCGCTCGACAGCCGCTATGTTCCGTCCACTTCCGGTGAGAAGATCCTGGCAGGGCTCGCTTCCTGTTTTGAAGGTGCGGCAGCAGTATCGTGCCTGCGGGATACACCGCCTTTTTACAAGTCACCGGAGTGCCCGGAGATCCGTGCCTGTATGGATGCCTTTCGCGCGGTTACCGGCAGTGATGCGGAACCATTTACCATTGGAGGCGGAACCTATTCCAGAGACTTCCCGAATGCAGTGGGGTTCGGCCCGGAGTATTCAGGCAGGGCGCGCCCGGCATTTGTCGGCAGTATGCATGGTGCGGAAGAAGCAGCTTCCAAAGCAGAACTGTTGGAAGCTCTGAAGATCTATATCCTCGCACTTCTGAATCTGGAGGAAGTGGAATTTTAAGCCTAAAAAGATGTTTCGGACAATTCTTTTCTCAGCAAAAAAGAGCAGAAATTCTCTGCCCTTTTTTGCTGATATTTCTTTGTGTCAAAGTTATCGGATCGAAGCGGCCGGAGACAAAGCAGCGCGGCACCATTCCGGACGGGTGTTCAAATACGCCGGGAATCAGGGGAAGATCACACCACCCGGAAGAGATAGAATTTCAGATAATCTGTCTCCGGAACGTTCCAAAGGATCGGATGATCCGGCGCCTGCTGTCTGGCCTCGACCTGCATCAGGCTGACTTTGGCGTCTGCTGCGGCGGAATGCAGCATTTTCACAAACTGTTCGGAAGGCATAAAATGACTGCAGGAGCAGGTGGCGAGCCAGCCGCCGCGAGGAAGCAGTTTTAATGCGCGGTAATTGATCTCCTTATACCCGCGCTCGGCATTCGCAGCGGTCCTTCTGGATTTTGTGAAGGCAGGCGGATCGAGAATGATGAGATCGTATGGATGCCCGCCCTTTTTTTCCAGCTCTGTCAGGAACTCAAAAACATCCGCTTCAATAAACTCCACCTGCTCCGAGAGACTGTTGCGGAAGGCATTTTCACGGGCTGCTTCAAGGGCGGCGGCAGAGATGTCTACAGCAGTCACTTTTTTTGCCCCGCCTTTTGCGGCATTGAGCGCGAAGGAACCGGTGTGTGTAAAACAGTCAAGAACCGTCCTCCCTTTCGCAATGCGGGATAACGCAAGGCGATTGTATTTCTGGTCAAGGAAGAAGCCGGTTTTCTGGCCGTTCTCAAAATCTACCGTGTAGAGGATGCCGTTTTCACAAATCGTGGTCTTGGTCATATCCGGGTGCTGTTCTCCGGGCAGTTCATACCAGCCCTTCCCCTGAGGAAGCCCTTCCTGCTCTCTCAGAAGAACATCGTTCCGCTCGTAAATACCGCAGATCTCCTGCCCGTCTTCCCGCAGAACTTTTACCAGCAGAGGGAAGATGCGGGCTTTTTCGTTTTCGATCCCGAGAGACAGCGTCTGCGCGACAAGAATGCTTTCAAAACGATCCACCGTCAGGCCGGGGAAACCGTCCGACTCCCCAAAAATAACACGGCAGCAGGAACTGTCGCTGCCCATCGTCTGCTTACGGTAGTCCCACGCATAGCGGATCCGCCGTTCCCAGAAAGCATCATCAAAGCGGTCATTGGCATTGCGGGAAAGCAGGCGGATGCGGATCTTGCTGTGCCTGTTCAGAAACCCGGAGCCGAGATATTTTCCGTTTACGGATACAGCGTCGACGATCTCTCCGTCTCTTGCGGTAGGGTCAACGTTCTCTACATCACTTTCATAGATCCAGGGATGGCCGGTTTCCGACCAGCGCATCCCTTTGGAGGAGACTATTGCTTTTGCAAAGCTTCTTTCTGTTTTCATAAGGCCTCTTTCCTGCTGTTTTCACCATCATACCACACAGGTCCAGGATTTACAAAATATTCTTTTCTTTTTTTCCGTTTTATGCTAAGATATCTTCCAGCTGAATAAAAAGGATACTGCCATGCCGAAACAACAGGGAAAAAAAGAAATAGCGGCGAACCGGAAAGCTTTTCATGAGTATTTTGTCCTTGACAGATATGAAGCAGGTATTTCTCTTGCTGGTACAGAAGTCAAATCCATCCGTGCCGGCCAGGTAAATCTGAAGGATGCTTTCTGCACCGTGAAGGATGGGGAACTGTTTGTGCGGGGGATGCACATCAGCCCTTATGAGCACGGGAATATCTTCAATAAAGATCCGGTCCGGCCGAGAAAGCTTCTCATGCACAAGCGGGAGATCATGAAACTCAATGCCCGGGTCATGCAGGATGGGAACGCGCTGATTCCTCTTTCCCTTTATTTTAAAGACGGCAAAGTAAAGGTGGAGGTTGGCCTGTGCAAGGGGAAAAAACTCCATGATAAACGGGACAGCGCAGCCGAGCAGGAATCCAGACGCAGTATCGAAAGAGCAATGAAAGAAAGGAATTATGACTGATATGAGCAATCCTGTAGTAACGTTTGAAATGGAAAACGGCGGGGTCTTTAAGGCGGAACTGTACCCGGATGTCGCACCGAATACAGTCAACAATTTTATCTCCCTGGTGAAAAAAGGCTTCTATGACGGGCTGTGCTTCCACCGGGTGATCAGCGGCTTTATGATCCAGGGCGGTGATCCGAAAGGCACCGGTTCCGGCGGCCCGGGCTACAGCATCAAAGGGGAGTTCAGCGCTAATGGCTTCCGCAATGATCTGAGCCATGAGAAGGGGGTGCTGTCCATGGCACGGACTATGGCACCGAATTCTGCGGGAAGCCAGTTTTTTGTCATGCACGAGTTTTCCCCTCATCTTGACGGGCAGTATGCAGCTTTCGGAAAGGTGATCGAGGGGCAGGACGTGGTTGATGCGATTGCCGCCGTTCGTACCGATTATAATGACAGACCGCGCCAGCCGCAGGTTATGAAAAAGGTGACGGTTGAAACATTCGGAATCGACTATCCGGAACCGGAAACCGTTTAATATTTCTTTTTAAAGCAGTTTTTGCCGAACACAGACCGCTGACCTTTTTTTACAGGAAACACCGCATGCCTGTCCGCTGCAAAGGCAGTTCTTACCAGCGGACAGGGCGTGCTGTGAGATCATGGGGGTGTCACGGTTTCGACGGGGGTGCAGAGGCAGAAATAGCGGGCGGATGCGCCTGGCATCCATAAAACGGGCATTTTTATAAATTAAAGAACAAAGATAACACTGTTCTTCTCGCTGCTTAATTAGCGAGCGTTCCACCTCGGAGGACCACGGCCGGGGATGGGGCGTCGACTGGTGGTGAACGTGCGTGCGCTAAGCTTTGCGCGCACCATGTACAATGAAGCTACCAAGCCCCTGAGAGTGACGGCTCTCGCTCGGGCAAGGGAATGCAAATAACCGTCTGCGCCCGGAGAAGTTTCTGAGGAAGTGCTTTCGGACAGGAGTTCAACTCTCCTCACCTCCATTTTTTTGAAGAACCGCTTATTGCTTGAGAAGTCAAGAGAATAGGCGGTTCTTTGAGATTTCGTAGTTGTTCCTTTGTGTTCCTTCTTGCTCCTTTTTAGTTGTCAAAACGGTTGTCAAAGTTGTCAAATGAGTTGTCAGAATTTCCGGCTTTTTCCCAGCCTTCCGGATCTCCGCTCGCCGCCTTCGCCCCTGCCTGCCGTAGCATAGTTTCAATCCAGGCAGTTCTCAGCATCCGGCAGGCGCAGGCTCCGGCAGGCTCGCTGGTGCAGTCCCGGTCTCCGCTCACTCTTCCACCTTTCAGCGCTGGCGCGCTTCAAGGTGTTCAGAGTTCGCTGGTGCGGTGGTGCTTGTGTCCGCACTGCTGATCTCTGCTTGACGGGAACGGCTTCTTCTGGTATATTATTTCCAGCAGAGAGCATAGCCGGAGCGACGTCTTCACTTTCAGAAGCGCCCCCGACGGAGGCCTCTGCTTTATTGTTTCTATCCAGGACAAGAAGATTCCGGCAGGTGTTAGTATGCTATTACATCATACAAAAAATCACAGCATGGTTTGTCGCGTGGCCGCCTCAGTCGCTTCGCTCCTGTCGGTCGGACGCGCTCTGCAGCAATTGTTATAGTGCGTCTAAGTCTCTTGTCTTTCCTGCCGCTTTCTTATGCAGTCTGTCAAGGCGGACGCAATCCGCTCCCTTCACAGCGTCAGCAGTGGGCTCGGTCTGTACAATCGTTGCAGAGTTCCTTTGTCTGCCGCCCACGCTGCGCTGCTCCGGGTGCGTTTGTGGCCGCCCCTGGTGCGGTGGTGTGGAGAGACGGCTTTCATCTCAGTGCATACACCGCAGCTCTCTCCTCAGCGGCGTTTATGCTTTTTCAGGTGTTCCCGGCACCCCTCTCTCGGACAAATCGTTCTCACAGAGGGGTATCGTTCAATTTGAGGGGTATCGTTCTCACAGAGGGGGAATCGTTCAATTTGAGTCGGTGTCCAAAGTCACGGGTATGTACACCAGCTTCAGTGGGATCATTTTTTGGTATTTCTCGCTGAGCTGGCCGTAGTACTTCAAAACGAGTTCCACCAGCTCAGTGCCATTGATGTATAAATGGGATTCTGACCACTCTTACCGAGTGCCCGGGTTTGTCCTGCAAGATCGGACGGCTGCGATCTTTAACTTGGGGCTGGCAGAGGTCATTGATAAACCATAGCATAAAGCTCACAGGCATTGTCGCTTGTGGGCTTTGTCCTTGTTATCTGGCTTGGGAAATGGTATAATCGTGCGCGGTGATTATTATGGAAATCGAAAACAAAGAATGGTCCGCTCTCTCATATGAGGAGAAAAACCATCTGCTGTTCTTGCGGCAAAAGGCGCTGCTCGATGGCTTTTTAGAACACGGCGCGATCACGCAGGCCCAGCATGATAAGAGCCTGCATGATCTGATAGAGAAAATGGGTGAACACGAATGAAAGCGGCTCACTGGACTCAGCGCACACATCTGTTCCGATTGAACTGTCGGCCTTTGACACGGTCAAGGAAGCCGTCTTTGCCGCTGCCGGGGACAGCCACGAGACCCGGCAGGCACTGCTTGCCTGTGATGAAGCGCTGTCGAATCTCGTATATTATTCCGGAGCCTCGAGTTTAGACTTCGCCTGCAGAACAGACGGCGACCGGCTCAGTGTTTCCTTTTCCGACAACGGCGTCCCCTTTGACTCGACTGCCGCTATTTCGGAAAACAAGGAATTTGAACAGCTGGACAATGGCGGCATGGGATTGAATCTGATCCGCCGGTGCGTCTCTTCCATGCGCTATGAACGGAAGGAAGACCGTAATATTCTGACACTGTTTTTCCCCCTGACGCCATCTTCGGAACATCTGGACCCGGAGCATCCCGGGGAGCCTCCTGCAGAAATTTGAAAGCTGTCTGCCCGGAAGGGTACATCAACCTTTTTTATAAAACAGAGATCCGGAAACGCGCAGGAGCGCTGCTTTCATAAGAAATTCCTTTATCCTGAAAAGAGAGAACAGAAAAGATTTGAAACGGAGGAGACAAACCATGAAGAAACAGATCCTGACCCTGATCGCACTGGTCATGGGGCTGACCCTTACCGGTACCGCGCTGGCAGAAGAAAGCCCGGACGGGCTGCACGCAAGCATCCAGCATGTGACGGATTCCCCCGCGTGGGTGGCAGACCTTCCTGCGGCAAAGGATGAGGCCGTGACCCAGCTGCTTGTAGTCGCAGGACTCGGCATGGACAAAACGACAGCCACCATTTCGATGCACCAGCGGGATGAGGCGGGGAACTGGAAGCAGATCCTCTCCACCCCCGGTTTTGTCGGCCTGAACGGTCTCTGCTTAGATGAGGACCACAGGGAGGACTGCGCCCAGACGCCGATCGGGGTCTATCACTTCAACAAGGCCTTCGGCATAGCCGCCGACCCCGGCTGCGCGATCCCTTACATCCGAGTGGATGACAACACCTACTGGTCCGGCGATCCGGACCGGCAGTACAACCGGATGGTGGACATCCGGGAGGTCCCGGAGCTCGTCATGGACGACAGCGAGCACATCGTAGACTATGAATATCAGTACCAGTACTGCCTGAACATCAGCTTTAATGAGGAAGGCACACCCGGCCGCGGCTCCGCGATCTTCCTGCACTGCTTCGGCCCGCTCAAGCCCTACACCGGCGGCTGCGTAGCGCTGCCCGAGAACCTGATGAAGCTGGTGATGCAGACAGTCCGGGAAGACTGCGTCGTGGTCATCGACACGCTGGAGAACCTGGGCGGCAGTTTCTGAGACGCTTGCTTTATTTCTTCGGCACAGAGTTCCGCTTCCCAATCAAAGCGGTGCCCTTTGAGCCGATAGGTTCAATTCTGTCTCTGAAGAGCCAAGCCAAAACCCCTGAAAACGCACGGTTTTCAGGGGTTTTCCCTTACCCGCATGACGGGCGGTCCTTCATCGAAGAACAGGCATCGGAGCGGGAACAGAAACAGTTTATAATAATTAACTATTGACAATTGACGGTTAGAGTGCTATAACTAATTCATAAATAATTAGTTGAATTTAATTGGAGGTGAACAAATGATGCCGCTCATTCTTTCCAATCCGGGGGAAGAAGTCATTATCAGGAAAGTCGGGGGAAACCCTGATGTGAAAAAACACCTGGAAGATCTGGGATTTGTTGTCGGCGGGAATGTTTCTGTTGTATCCGAGATAGGCGGGAACCTGATCGTCAATGTGAAAGATTCCCGGATCGCCATCAGCCGGGAAATGGCCGGGAAAATAATGATTTAAAGGGGAAATGAGAATGAAAACGCTGAGAGATGTCAGGATAGGCGAGACCTGCAAAGTCGTCAGACTGCATGGGGAAGGAGCCGTGAAGCGCCGTATTATGGATATGGGGATCACACGCAATGTGGAGATCTATGTTCGAAAGGTAGCGCCGCTGGGAGATCCGATCGAAGTCAATGTGCGCGGGTATGAACTGTCCCTGCGCAAGGCGGATGCCGACATGATAGAAGTGGAAGAATAATTTTTTTGGGTTACGGTTAAATAAATCAAACTTTAGTATGAATAATTGAACTGAAGGAGAGGAAAATGGAGAAGCAAATTCGCATCGCCCTTGCGGGAAATCCAAACTGTGGAAAGACCACGCTTTTCAATGCTCTGACAGGGACAACACAGTACGTAGGAAACTGGCCGGGCGTCACCGTAGAAAAAAAGGAAGGCCGGCTCCAGGAGCATAATGATGTGATCATAACCGATCTGCCGGGGATATACTCGCTTTCGCCTTATACGCTGGAAGAGGTCGTCGCCAGAAATTACCTGATCGAAGAGCGTCCGGACGTTATTTTGAATATCGTCGACGCGACCAACCTGGAGCGCAATCTCTATCTGACGACACAGCTGACCGAACTCGGTATTCCGGTGATCATTGCTCTGAATATGATGGATCTTGTCCGTAAAAACGGCGATAAGATCAACACATCCGAACTCTCCCGCCAGCTTGCCTGCCGGATCGTTGAAATCTCGGCACTGAAACGTGACGGGATCAGGGAGGCGGCCGAGGCGGCAATCGAAGCTGCAGGGAGGACGAAAACAATTCCGCAGCATACTTTTTCCGGTGCGGTGGAGCATGCACTTGCCCATATTGAGGAAGTGACCGTGCATGATCTGCCGGAGGAACAGCAGCGCTGGTATGCGATCAAACTGTTTGAACGGGATGAGAAAGTCCTTGAGAAGCTGCACTTATCAGACAGCGTGAAAGCCCATATTGAAAAAGACATTACCGCTGCCGAGGCGGAACTGGATGACGATGCGGAAAGCATCATTACCAATGAGCGGTATATTTATATTGCCGAGCTGATGAAAAGCTGTTATAAAAAAGCAGGCAAGGGGCAGCTGAGCACTTCTGACAAGATCGATCAGATCGTCACAAACCGCATCCTCGCACTGCCGATTTTTGCGGTGGTGATGTGGCTGGTCTATTGGGTCGCGATGGGGCCGTTCGGTTCCTTCCTGACGGACTGGACCAATGATGTGCTCGGCGGCGCGTGGCTGACGGAAGGTTCCCGTACGATCATGGAAAACCTCGGCGCAGCTGACTGGCTGACCGGCCTTGTGGCAGACGGTATCTTTGCCGGCGTCGGGGCAGTGCTCGGGTTTGTGCCGCAGATGCTGGTGCTCTTCCTGATGCTTTGTATACTGGAAGACTGCGGTTACATGGCCCGCATCGCCTTCATCATGGACAGGATCTTTCGCCGCTTCGGCCTTTCGGGAAAATCCTTTATCCCGATGCTTGTCGGTACAGGCTGCGGTGTACCGGGGGTCATGGCATCCCGGACCATTGAAAACGAGCGGGATCGCCGCATGACGATCATGACGACCTGCTTTATTCCCTGCGGGGCAAAAATGCCGATCATCGGCCTGATTGCCGGCGCCCTTTTCGGGGGCAGCGGAGCGA
Source organism: Oscillospiraceae bacterium (assembly GCA_017432615.1). Taxonomy (GTDB): domain Bacteria; phylum Bacillota; class Clostridia; order Oscillospirales; family Oscillospiraceae; genus Limivicinus. The sequence continues at coordinate 27,830 of JAFRIV010000039.1, read as the reverse complement.
TAGCGGTTTCCGCTTACTTTATCGGCGTGGCGGCGATCATCCTTTCCGGCATTATGCTGAAAAAAACAAAAATGTTTGCCGGCGACCCTGCTCCGTTTGTGATGGAACTGCCGGCTTATCATGTGCCCTCTGCGGGCAATGTGCTGCGCGGCACATGGGAGCGCGGCTGGTCCTTTATCAAAAGGGCAGGGACAGTGATCCTGCTCAGCTCCATCATTATCTGGTTCCTTTCCGGTTTCGGGTTTGTCAACGGGAAATTCGGCATGGTGGAGAAACTCTTTGAAGAGGAAACGCTGGTTACGGACGAATATGTTACAGCCCTTGCGGATAAGATGGGGATTACCGAGGATGAGGTGGTCCCGATGGATGATTCCATCCTTGCCGGTATCGGTAATGCAGTATCCCCGGTCTTTAGCCCCCTGGGGTTTGGATCCTGGAGACCGGCTGTTGCCACAGTGACCGGCCTTGTCGCCAAAGAAGAGGTTGTGGGAACGTTCGGTGTGTTGTATAATTATGATGCGAGGGCTGCACAGGCAGTGGACGAAGAAACCGGAGAGCCGTTGTTTGACGAAAACGGAGAACCGGTGATGGAGGAACTGGATGAAGAGGGCTCTCAGGTCTGGAACAATGTCGAAAGTGACTTTAACAAATTCTCAAACGGCCACGGGAAGCTCGCTGCATTCTGTTTTATGCTCTTCAACCTGCTTTGCGCACCGTGCTTTGCGGCAATGGGCGCCATCAAACGGGAGATGAACAACCGGAAATGGACCTGGTTTGCCATCGGATATATGTGCCTGTTCGCCTATGCGGTTGCGCTGATGGTCTATCAGATCGGCGGTATGTTTGTCGGGAATATCAGTATTCCCGGGCTGGTGACAGCGGTTGCAGTGCTGGCTTGCCTGCTATATCAGGTCTTCCGTCCTTACAAAGAAGCTCAAAAACTGACAATCAACTGAAAAAGACGGAAGGAAGGAATTGGAAAGGAGGAAGAATCTCATGCTGCAGTGGCTGCAGAACAATGCCATCAATCTGCTGATCCTTGCCGTTTTGGCTGCGGCAGTCGGCCTTGCTGTCCGCCGTATGGTGCGGGACCGAAAAAACGGCAGCTGTTCCTGCGGCGGCAGTTGTGCCGCCTGCGGAGGGTGTGCCTCTTATTCAAAACCTTCTTCTTCGCGGCAGGATGCGTCCGCCGCTGACCTCTCTGCTGAAACGGTCGTTTCCATCGACGGAATGATGTGCGGGATGTGCGAAGCGCACATCAACGATGCCGTCCGGAGATCCTTTACGGTGAAAAAAGTCAGTTCTTCCCATCAGAAGGGGGAGACGCGGATCATCAGCGCCGCGCCGTTGGATCAGGAAAAACTCAGACAGGTTATTGAGGCGACGGGTTATCGTGTTACGGGTATTTCCGTCAGATAGAGTTTGACAGGAACAAAAAAAGAGAGTGCCTCCGGGATGAATGAACGGAGGCACTCTCTTTTTTACAGGTTTGAATCGGTCTGTTTTCTCGCATAACTCAGTTTGCGAAGAACTGTGCCGAAGCCGATCCCTGCGGCAATGGCCAGCGCACAGATCAGGGTTTCACGGCCGCAGGCATTCGCTGCGGACAGTTCCCCCTCTACAGCGTTCTTCATTGTTTCATACAGGGTCCCGCCCGGAACAAGCGGAATGATCCCGGGCACAAGAAACAAAACAGCCGGGCATTTATGCCAGTGTGCAAACGCCTCGGAATAACAGACAGCCACAATGGAGGCGCAAAGGTTTGCCAGAAAAATACTCGGCAGCACCCAATGGATAGCCAGATAACAACCCCATGTCAGCATCCCGCCGAGGGCGGCAAAAAACAGATGCCTGAAACGGTTCCCGATGAGCAGGGCAAAGCCCAGGGAACCAAAATATGCAGCAGCCAGCTGGATCCAAACATATCGCATACGCTTCCCCCCAGTCTAAGACAGAAGATCGATGATCCGGATCGCGATCATAAATCCGCCTGCAAGAGCAAAAGCCCAAATCAGGCTTTCCGTCAGGCGGATCATACCGGAGATCGTATTGCCGCCCAGCATATTCCGGATGGAATTGGTCATTGCCAGCCCGGGGATCAGCAGCATGATGTCTCCGATCAGGATCTTATCCATGTGCAGAGAGGGGATCAGAAGGCACAGCAGCCCGGCACCGAGCCCGATAAAAAAAGAGATCAGCAGATTGGAACCCACCGGGGTGACCTGATAGTTCTCAAAATGTTTTTGCAGAAAACTGATGCAGACGGCAAAAACAACCGCTGCGACCGCATCCGGAAAGGACCCTCCGAAGAAAATGGAAAAGGCGCCGGCTGCGAGGATACTTCCGACCAGGATGACAGAAAACGGTTTCCGGCCTTCAGAGACTTTCTGCAGGCTGTTTCTCAGTTCCTCAGGCGGTAAAGGGGATTGACAGCAGCTGCGGCTTATGCGGTTCAGATCTTCCAGACGGTGAAAATCCGTTCCCGTGCTGGAATAGATCCGCCGCGTCTCTGTCAGGGGTTCCTCGTTCGGAAATTCCAGCGTCAGGCTGATGATCGAGGTGATGACAAAAACATCGGCGCGTTCCGCCCCGTAGGCATGGGAAAGACGGATCAGGGTATCTTCCACGCGGCTGATCTCGGCACCGCAATCCAGCAAGAGCTTTCCCATATCCAGCAGGGCATCCAGCAGGACCGTTTTCTCTTCTTTTGTCAGTGTCATTTGTTCCTCTCCTGCCGTTTTTCCCAACGGCGTCGCTGCTGCACACGCACGGCTTCTTCAGCACGCTCTCCCCAGGCAGGAAGCACTTCGTCCTCCAGCTTTTCCTTCGCCTTCCTTCCGCCGGTCAGCAGCAATCGTATGGCCGCAAACAGCGGCACAAGCCCGGTCAGCAGCCCGACAAGCAACAGCAGTGCGGCGGAGGTTTCGGCATAGCGCGCGGCATTTTCCCAGTAGGGAAGGGAAGGCCCGTCATGGATGGACCGTGCCGGCAGATCTTTAACAATACGCAACAGATTCCAGAATGAGAAGCGATGGGTATTTTCCAGGATCAACCCCGTACCTATGGGGAATTTCTCATCAGCAAGTTTTTTGGCATACCCTTTTACCGGGTTGGGGATGCAGGCTTCATAGCAGGTAATGCCGATCCCGGCATCTTCCGCGCTGATCGAGAGAAAGGCCTCGTAACTCATATAGAGACCCATACCGGCAGTGTAGGCTTTTTGGCTGGCATAATCATTCCCACGGGCCACGACGCCGGCAATGCGAAACGGAACGTCCAGCAGATGCACGGTCATCCCTTCAAGATCGTTGCCGCCGAAGAGCAGCCAGGCAAGATCCTCATCGAGGAGAATATTATCCTGCATCAGGTCTGTTTCAGAAAAATAACTGCCGTTGACGAGTTTCAGCGGATGAAAAACGAAGAAGTTCCCGCCGACAGCCTGCAGAGAGGCAGTGCCGGAATTTCGATCTCCGTAAACCCGGATCGAGCCCGGGGTACTCCAGCAGTCCAGAAACGGATAGGGGTTTTCGCTTTCAATGGAGTCTGTCCGAAAAGCCGTCATCATCGCATTGCGAAAAGTATACACATCGGTCAGCGAGATCTTTTTCTCACCCGGCAGGAAACAGGAGATCTGGGAAAAGGGGAGCGTACCGTCGCCCTGCCAGCGGCGATAGGCATACTGGTCAGGCAGCATCTGCGTCGTGTAAAAAGCGCCTGAAAAGCAGGCCAGACAGACAGTGAGAAAAAGGAGCGGGAGGATCAGGAGGCGAAGCTTTTCTTTTTTCATGTTATGCAGCGTCGGCGAGGCGCACCTGGTCTCCGGAATTGATCTTGGTGCTGCTGTTGGTGATCACGAAATCTCCGTTGCCCAGACTGCCGGAGACGGCGCGGAAAGAATCGTCCTCTGCTATGACTTCCACCGGCACCCTTCGGGCAAAATACCGGTTGCCGAGAGGAGAACTTTTTGATTCGATGATCAGGACGAAGCTGCCGTTGTTGTCCGACATGACGGCGCTTTTCGGAACGATAATGTCATAACTGGCGCTGCGGGTCCCCACATTCAAGGTGAGCTCCTGCTTGTTGGTCACGTCTCCGCTGACGTCAAAGGTCACGATGCGCTTTCCCTGAGGGTCTTTAGGGTCGGGCTTGATGGAGGTGATCTCGGCATTCACGGTTTTTCCCCAATAGAAGTTGGAGGCCTGGGCAGTATCGCCCACCTTGAGGCGCTTGGCCTGGTCGGCAGTGACGGTGGCCGACATGACGTATCCCATATCCGGCACTTCTATGGTGCACAGGACATCCCCTTTTGTCACGGTGTTCCCGGCGGAAACATTGATGCTTTCTATGATTCCGTTGACTGCGGCATAGACATTGGCGTCTTCCCCTTCTCCGGAGAGAGCTTTCAGCCTGTCCTGTTTTCGGTTATAGGCATGTTCAGCCTCTTCCACATTGACGCCTGCCTGGGCTGCCTGCTGTCCCTGCGTAGCAACTGCAGAATTGTAGCTTGCCATGGCAGAGTTATAAGCGCTTTCAGCCGTGAAAACAGCACTTTCAGCTTTTTGATAGGCAGAATAAGCTACATCATAGCGACGCATAAGAGAGGAATAAGCATATTCTGCTTCAGAGAGAGCATTCATAGCGGCTTCTTCTTCAGCAGAAGTATTCAGTAACACAAGATAACTGTTTTGTTTCGTGTTGACATCGGTCAACAGAAGGTCATATTGCGCTTGTGATGCAGGGTCCGACGGGTCATAAGAAGGAAGAAATGCTTCCAGAGTTCCCTGAGCGGTTTGAAATTCAGCTAAAGCCTGATTCCTTTTGATTTCTGCATTCTGGGTCGCAAATTGCAATTGTGCTTGCGCCTGATCGATTTTATTCTGTGCGATAAGCACATCACTGTCATTAACACCGGCGTTGCTTAGTTCATTAATGGCGCGGTCATATTCGGCAAGGGCCCGCTCATAAGCCTGAGCCGCGGCGAGCATGGTATAATACCCTGCAGCTGTGGTATCGATGGGATAACTCACCTGTGCACGCCGGTAGCTGTAGTAGGCGCTGTCGCGGGCGTCTTCCGCGGCTTCCAGTTCCTCGCTGGCAGCCGATCCCATGACAAACAGCACATCGCCTGTGCTCACTTCCTGCCCGGCTTTCACTTTCACAGCGGCGACCGTGCGGGTACCGGTGGCCTTCACTTCATTGTTTGCCGCAGCCTCCACTTTCCCGGAAGCACGGACACTGGCCGTGATCGTCCCGTCCGTCACTGCCGTGGTGCTGACTTCCGGCAGCAGGCGGTTGTTGATGGTATTGGAGAAAAAGGTCAGGATCAGCAGCACCGTCAGAAAAATGATGGCGGCTGTTTTTACCCATTCTCTGTTTTTCGGTTTGTTATCCATAAAGACGGTTATCCTTTCACGCTGCCGGAGTTTGCAGCGATCCCTTCCACCAGATATTCTTCTCCGTGCAGGAAAAGCAGCAGAGAGGGGACCATGTAAATGGTGGCCATGGCAAATGCCAGCCCGATTTCTCCGGAATTGATATTGCTCAGGAAAACGGAAAGCGGCTGTGCTTCGCTGTCTTCCAGCAGGATCAGCGGCTGCTCAACCATATTCCAGTAATCGATAAATACAAGAATGGCGATCGAATAAAGCGCGGTGCGGCACTGCGGCAGACAGATCTTTGTGAAGATCTCCCATTCTCCGGCGCCGTCCACTTTTGCCGCTTCGATCAGAGAATAGGGGATGCGGCGCATGAATTTGGTCAGCAGGAAAACAGAGAACGGGGCAAAGATCCCCGGGAGGATGATCGACCACCGCGTATTGATGATACCCAGCCAGCTGGATACCAGATAATTCGGCACCAGGGTGACCTGATAGGGCATCAGCATTAAAATCACATAGAAAAAGAAGATCCCGCTGCGAATTCTGCCGCGCCAGCGTGTGAAGCCGTAGGCGGTGATCGATGCGACGGCAATCTGAAAGATCACGATCGGGACCACCAGGATCACGGAGTTCCAGAACTTCAGCAGATACTCCGGGCTTCTGAGCAGCCCTGTGAGATACTGGGAGAAAGTCACCTTGTCGGGAATGAATTTCAGATTCACCGTTTTGGAGACGTAACCGCCCGTTGTGGTGGAAAAAATCATGCCGTAGTTGGAGGCGATCTCCGATTCGCTCATGAAGGAATTCGTGATCGTCAGCACCGTAGGCAGCAGAAAAGCAACCGAAAACACCAGGCAGAGGAGGAATATGACACCGCGGCTGAAATACCGTTTTTTCTTCATCCTTCGATATCCCTCCCGAACCAGTCTTCCGCTTTGAACAGCAGCCAAATCACAACGACCATGACCCCTGCCATCACCACAGCCGCCGCCGACAGCTTCTGATAGTCCAGGCTGCGGAAGGTGTTGTTCATAAAGTGCTGCAGCATATACAGGCTTTCATACGGATAGTCTCCGGCAAGCAGATACACTTCCCGAAACACTTTAAAGGAACTGATCAGGGACAGGATCGTGACGAACAGCACCGTGGGAGAAAGATAACGCAGTTTGATGGCAAAGAATTTGTAGGCTTCCGAAGCGCCCTCCACATCGGCCACTTCCAGCAGTTCTTTCGGGATATTGGAAAGACCGGCCATAAACAATATCATATTATATCCCAGATTCTTCCATAAAAACAGAAGGAGGACCACAAATGGCGCGTATTCGCTGAGCAGCCAGTCGATTTTTTCCTCACTGAACAGAAGCAAAAGCTCATTGACCGTGCCGTTATAATTGAAGAGCACCTGCCAGATCAGCACAACAGAAGCCACGGGCACCATCATCGGGCTTAAAAAGAAGGTACGGAACTGGCTCTTCAACGGGATCCTGGCTTCCAGCATCACCGCAAGGCCCAGAGCGAGCACAACAGCCAGCGGTACCGCCAGCAGAGAGAAGTGGAGCGTGTTCTTTGCCGCCAGCAGAAAAGCCGCGTTGCTGAAGAGCTTCTGAAAGTTTTCCAACCCGACAAAAACACGGGTCCCCACGCCGTCGATCATGGAATAATAAACAACGACGCCAAAAGGAACGACAAAGAAAATCCCGACACCCAGAAGGCTCGGAGAAAGAAAGGCAAGGCTGGTAAGAAAGTCCTGACGTCGGATATGCTGTTGTTTTCCGGATTTTTTCATAGCAAATTATTATACGCTTTCACACAGGGGATTGCAAGCTGGAAATAGTTATGAATAGAATAATATGACAATAAGAATATGTAAACAAAAATATGTAGTAAACATTACGTCGATTAACTGAATCAGCCGCCAACCTATCCGGAGAGATCTTTCTGTTACAGATATAATTACGTAAAAGAATATAAGTAAATAATAATATGTTTATGAAAATATCAGAAATGATAATACGTTAAATAAAATATGGTAATGTAAAAAAGTAAATTCTAATACGTTAAATAAAATATGGAAATAAGAAAAAGTAAATATTAATACGTAAAATAGAATATAAAAACAAATAAAAGTAAATAACAATATGTTAATGAAATATAGTAAATAGTATTATGTAAAATAAAACGGACAGAAAAAAGAGAGGGCCGGAGCCCTCTCTGATTCGTTGGAATTTAAAACTTACTTGCTGACGAAAGCCGTCTTGAGATACATCATCTGAGAGGCATTGATATAATAGCCCTGCACATAAGGATGCATCAGAGAAGTGCCGTTCTTGTAATAGAGATTCAGGAACACGTAATTCTCTCCGACAAGCTCGTCGGCAGCCTTGATGTACTCGATCGCCTCAGACGGATCGGTGCTCAGCTGCACTTTCTGGACCAGAGCGTCATACTCCTCGTTGCTCCAGAAGGCCACGTTATTGGCGTCACCTGTGACAGCGAGCGGGAGGAAGGTCATCGGGTGGAGATAATCGGCAGACCAGCCCATAGCGCCGAGCTGATAATTGCCCGCCAGCACGTCGGCATAGTAGACTGCCCAGTCGGCATTGTCGATCTTCACTTTGATGTTCAGGTTGGTCTCCAGCATATTGGCAAGGGCCTGGGCGACAAGCGCCACGGTATCGGAGGCATAGTAGTACAGCGTGACCTCGGGGAAGCCTTCGCCGTTGGGATAGCCGGCCTCTGCCAGCGCCTCCTGAGCGGCTTCCACGTCAGCCTCGTCGGAAAGGCCGAAAGTGCTGCGGTCATCGGTATAGTCTACACCGTCCACCACATAACCCGGGGCGATGAAGCTGTAAGCGGGCTCGGCATCCATCTGCAGAACGTCGTTGATCAGGGTGTAGCGGTCGATGGCCAGGTTGAAGGCTTTGCGGACCAGCACGTTGTCAAACGGTTCAGCTGCGCAGTTGAAGTCCCAGTAGGTGGTGCCGTAGGAAGGCGTAAGAACAAAGCCCTCATCGTTTGCCTTCAGGCGGGCATAGTCGGAAGCGGGGACCTGATTCATACCGTCGATCTCACCGGCTTCGTATGCCAGAAGAGCCGTTGCATTATCGGTGATGTAGCGGAAGGTGACCTTGTCGAGCTGCACCTTGTCGGCATCGTAGTAATACGGATTCTTCTCAAGCGTGATGCTCTCTCCGAGTTTCATGTCGGTTACATAGAAAGGCCCGTTGGAGATGTAGGTAGCCGGGGAAGCGGTCCATTTGTCGCCGTTGGCGGCAACGGTGGCTTCCTGCACCGGATCAAAGGTCCACATGGTCAGAATATCGGCAAAATAGGCGGTCGGGTTGTAAAGAGTGATCTCAAGGGTCCTGTCATCGATGGCTTTGATGCCTACGGTGCCAAAATCGTCCGTCTCACCGGCATAGTATTCCGCTGCTCCGGCAATATAGGTGGAAACAAGGTCCACATACTGGGCACCGGTAGCCGGATCAAGAATACGTTTGATGGCGTAAACGTAGTCGGCGGCGGTGTGGGCACTGCCGTCAGACCATTTCAGCCCGTCACGCAGTGTGAAGGTGTAGGTGAGGCCGTCGTCACTGACGGTGTAGCTCTCTGCTTCACCGCAGATCAGGCTGCCGGTCTCCGTGTCGTAGGTCATCAGGCCTTCGAACACATTGGCCAGAATGTCGGATGCGAAGCTGTTGTTGGTGATGCCCGGGTCAATGCCGTCCGGCTGGCTGAACAGGGAATAGGTGATCTCCTGTACGCCGTCAGCACCTGCACTGACTGCTGCGAGAGAAAATACCATCGCCAGTGCCAGGATCACGCTAAGGGTCTTCTTCATGGGGGTTCCTCCTTAAAAATATGTTTGGGGTCGCATGTATGGGTACGGCACACGGCCGATACTCAACGAAAAGGAAAAACAGACCGCTACCCGTTTATCCGGTGGCAGGCCACAAAATGCCCGGGGGCCGCCTCCTGCCAGGCAGGAGCTTCTTCCCGGCAGCGTTCGGTCGCAAACGGGCAGCGCGTGTGAAAGCGGCAGCCGGACGGCGGATCGATGGGGCTCGGCAGATCGCCTTCCAGCCCGCTCCCGTCTTTCTCTTTTGCCAGGCGGGGATTGGGAACAGGGATGGAAGAGAGCAGCCCGACGGTATACGGGTGCAGCGGATGGGCATAGATCTCATCGGCAGCGCATTTTTCCACCAGCTGCCCCAGGTACATCACCCCCACATCGTCCGATACATACCGCACCATGGAGAGGTCGTGAGCGATAAAAAGATAGGTCAGATTCAGTTCTTCCTGAAAATGCCGCAGCATATTGACCACCTGCGCCTGGATGGAAACATCCAGAGCGGAGATCGGTTCATCGCAGATGACGAGCTCCGGCCGCAGGATCAGTGCGCGCGCGATCCCCACGCGCTGCCGCTGCCCGCCGGAGAACTCATGGGCATAGCGGTTGGCATGTTCCTGATTCAATCCGACGCGCTCGAGCATCTCCCGCACCATCTCATGCTCTTCCTGTCTGGTTGCACAGATGTTATGCGCACGCAGCGGTTCGGCAACGATGTCGTGTACGGTCATACGGGCATTCAGCGAGGCATAAGGATCCTGAAAGATCATCTGCATCTTGCGCCGAAAGGGAAGAAGCTGTTTCTGCGTCAAAGCGGAAATATCCGCCCCGTCCAGAAAAATCTTTCCGGAAGTCGGCTCATAAATACGGATGACCGTCCGTGCGCAGGAGCTTTTTCCGCAGCCCGATTCCCCCACGAGCCCGAGCGTCTTCCCGCGTTCGATGGAAAAACTCACGTCATCCACCGCATGCACCAGTTTATGCGATCCGGCGGGAAAGTGTTTGGTCAGATGCTGTACCTGCAGCATGGGGGTATTGTTTTCTTTCATCCTCGTTTTCCCCCTTTCGCATAGCTGAGCGGATTGTCAGCGGCGGGGGCGTCTGCATCGAGCAGCCAGCAGCGGCTCACATGGCCTTCGCCGGCAGTGTAGATCGGAGGCAGCTCCTCCAGGCATACCCGGCAGGCATAGGGACAGCGCGGAGAAAACGGACAGCCTTTCGGAGGGTGGATCATATCCGGGGGAGAGCCCATGATCGGCTGCAGCCGCTTTTGCTTGTCCTGATTGATGTCAGGGATCGAGGCCAGCAGCCCCATCGTATACGGGTGGCATGGATGCTCGAACAGATCCAAAATGTCGGCCTGTTCCATGATCAGCCCGCCGTACATCACGATCACACGGTTGCACAGTTCTGCCACAACACCGAGATCGTGGGTAATAAACATGATGCTCATCCCTATTTCCCGCTGGATCGAACGCATCAGCTTCAGGATCTGGTCCTGAATGGAAACGTCCAGCGCCGTGGTAGGTTCGTCGGCTATCAGCAGATCCGGCTTGCAGGCAAGCGCCATGGCGATCATCACACGCTGCCGCATCCCGCCGGAAAATTCATGCGGATAGCTTTTCAGCCGTTTTTCCGCTTCCGGAATCCGTACCATACGGAACAGCTCCGCCACGCGTGCTTCCCGATCTGCCCTGGAAAGGTCCTTTTCGTGGGCCCACAGCATCTCGGAGACCTGCTCCCCGACGGGCAACAGCGGATTGAGGCTCGTCATCGGATCCTGAAAGATCATGGCAACTTCTTTTCCGCGGATACTGCGCATCTCTTTTGTTCCGATGCCGACGAGCTCCCGCCCGTTAAGCTTTACGCTCCCGCCGACGATTTTTCCCGTACCGGTCAGCAGCTGCATCACGGAAAGGCTGGTTACGCTCTTCCCCGAGCCCGATTCTCCCACAATGCCGACAGACTCCCCTTTGTTTACGGAAAAAGATACACCGCGCACGGCCTGAACTTCTCCGGAGGAAGTGAGGAAGGACGTTTTCAGGTCCTTTACTTGCAGGACAGGTTCCATAGGTTCCTCCCTCTTATTTTTTCAGCTTCGGGTCAAGCGCATCCCGCAGCCCGTCGCCGACAAAGTTGAAAGCAAACATAATAATGCAGATCACAAGCGCAGGCAGAAACAGCTGGTAAGGGTTGGTGCGCAGCGTTTCCGTCGCATCGTTGCACATGGTGCCGAGACTGGCCATCGGCGGCGCGATCCCGATCCCGATAAAGCTCATAAACGCCTCCATAAAAATGGCGCTGGGGATCAGCATCGTTACCGTCACCAGGATCGGCCCCATCGCATTGGGGATCAGATGGCTGAACAGAATGGTTTTTGTCGAGGAACCGATGGTCTTTGCTGCCAGAACAAACTCCTGGTTTTTCAGGGAAAGCACTTCGCCCCGCACAACGCGCGCCATATCCACCCAGTAGACGCTGGAAAGCGCAATAATAATGGAAAGCAGCCCGTCATCCAGACACATTTTGATCAGGATGACATATAGCGTCAGAGGAATCGTGGAGATGATGTCTACGATACGCATCATCACGCTGTCCGTCCGTCCGCCGAGATATCCCGCGATGCCGCCGTAGGTGATTCCGATGATCATGTTTACCAGGGCGGCAATGAACGCCACCATCAGCGAGATCCTGGTTCCGTACATCAGCCGTGTCAGGATATCTCTTCCCAGCTGGTCCGTGCCCAGCAGATACGTGCGGTTCCACACCGTTTTCGCGGTTTCAATGCGGTTTCCGTCACGGTCCAGAACGGTATTGGGCAGTCGGGAATAATCCAGATAAACAAGGGTATCGTCGTCCCAGGTGAACGACGTCTGCTTTGCCTTGCTGTCGTCTTTTTTCTTTTTCAGCTGGCGGATCAGGTGGCCTTCGTCGTCCACTTCGATCAGCTTCAGTCCCTGGGTAATATAAAGGTTGCTTCCTTCTGCCGGGCCGGGGTACACCTTCAGCAGCGGGGGGATACTGGCCAGCTTGTTGTTCTGTTCAGAATAGGTATAGGGCGTAAAGACCGGCCCGATCAGGCAGAAAGCAAGCAGCAGCACCACCAGAATAAAACCGAACAGCGCTGTCGGCTTATGGGTAAAACGAAACCATACATCCCCCAAAAAGGTCCGGGACCTGCGATAGATCCGTTCTGCTTCTCCCGCATCGCCGGAGACGCGCTCCCATCGGTTCTGTTCATTCATGAAAGCACATCCCTCCCTTATTCATATTTGATGCGCGGGTCGATCAGGCAGTAAAACAGGTCGACCAGAAAGATCATGGCAATAAGGACCGTCGCATAGAAGATCGTCATGCCCATGATGGTCGTATAGTCGCGCTGCGTCACGCTGTTGACAAAATACCCGCCCATCCCGGGAATGGCAAAGATCTTTTCAATGACAAACGAGCCGGTCAACAGATTGGCAATCGTCGGTCCGAGCACGGTGATAACGGGGATCAACGCATTTCGCAGCGCATGCTTCCAGATCACCCGTACTTCACTGATGCCCTTGGCGCGCGCTGTGCGGATGTAATCCTGCCCCATCACTTCCAGCAGGGAGGAACGCATCAGCCTTGCCAGAAAACTGATGGAATATCCGCCCATGGCGATCATCGGCAGGATATATCCTTTCCAGGTATCCACGCCGTACACAGGCGTCCAACCCAGCTTGAAGGAAAAAATGTAAAGCAGACCGGTGGCGATCACGAAGCTCGGGATCGTTACGCCGAAAGTGGCCAGGAACATCAGCAGCATATCCTGCCATTTCCCGTTGCGCAGCGCCGCCACGATCCCCATCGGGATGCTGGTCAGCAGCACAAAGCACAGCGTTACAAGGCCGAGCCTGGCAGAATACGGCAGGCCGCTTTCAATAAAGTCATTTACGGTCTTGCCCGTATACTTGTAACTGGGGCCGAAATCAAAGTGCAGGACTCCCCGCATATAATCGAAAAACTGCTTCCAGAGCGGGTCATCCAGATTGTATTTGGCATTCAGGGCATCCAGCACCGCCTGAGACATCTGTTTTTGGGAAGTAAACGGGCTCCCCGGTACAATATGCATCAGGCAGAAAGTCAGCAGGGCGATCATAAACAGCGTTACGATCATGGTGAGCACCCGCCGTATCAGATATCTTGACATTTTCCTGCCTCCCGCATAATAAACATATTCTAACCGAAACTGAAACCATCGTTTGGCTATTATAATGCTTCATGAATTTTTATGCAACCCCAAATTCTTTTGGAAAATCCCCTTTTCTATCGCCCCGCTTCGTGGTAAAATACCAGTGTAAAATATTGAATGACGGGGGGCTGTCACCGTGGTACTGACTTTTATCGGCGCACTTCATGAGGTAACAGGCAGCTGTACGATGCTCACTGTCGGGGGCAAAAACTACCTGGTTGACTGCGGCATGGAACAGGGGCGTGATATCTTCGAAAATATTCCTATCCCGGTGTCCATGGAAGAAATTGAAGCAGTCTTTCTTACCCATGCGCACATTGACCATTCCGGCCTGCTTCCAAAGCTGTATAAAGACGGATTCCGCGGCCCGATCTATGCTACCGGAGCCACCTGCGATCTCTGCGCGATCATGCTGGCAGACTCTGCCCATATCCAGGAGAGCGAAGCGGAATGGAAAAGCCGCAAATCCAAACGTGCCGGGGAAACCACCATCGAACCGATCTACACGCTGGAAGATGCGGAGGGGACGCTGTCCCTTTTCCGGAGGATGGAATATAATGAGCGCCTTACTGTCAATGACGGAGTCGATGTGCGGTTTGTCGACGCCGGGCACCTTCTCGGTTCGGCGAGCATTGAACTCTGGCTGACCGAAGCAGGGCAGACGAAAAAGATCGTGTTCAGCGGAGACATCGGCAACACGGACCAGCCGATCATCAAAGATCCTGAACCCGTGAAGGAAGCAGACTATCTCGTTATGGAATCCACCTATGGAGACCGCCTTCATGAAAACCCCGGCAACCCGCTCAATACCGTTTCCGAGCTTGCCTCGATCATTCAGCGTACCCTGGACCGCGGCGGCAGCCTGATCATCCCGTCTTTTGCGGTCGGCCGCACCCAGGAGATGCTCTTTGCCATCCGCGAGATCAAGGAAAAAGGCTGGGTACACGGACATAACGGGTTTAAAGTTTATGTTGACAGCCCTCTTGCCACGGAAGCGACCGGCATTTTCCTTCAGTGCGACCGTTCTTACTTCGATGACGAGATGCTTGCCGTGCTCAACCGGGGCATCAACCCCATCTGGTTTGACGGCATTGAACTCTCCCTCTCGCTGGAGGAATCCAAAGCGATCAACAGCAATCCCGAGCCGAAAGTCATTCTTTCGGCCAGCGGTATGTGTGATGCGGGCAGAATAAGGCATCATCTGAAGCACAACCTGTGGAAAGCGCAGAATACCGTTCTCTTCGTCGGATACCAGGCGGAAGGAACGCTCGGCCGCATCCTGCAGGACGGGGCGCGCACCGTTACCCTTTTTAATGAAAAGATCGTCGTCAATGCCGAGATCTGTACGCTCCACGGCACCAGCGGGCATGCGGACCGGCAGGGGCTGATCAACTGGCTTACGGCCATGAGAAAAAAACCGGAGACGGTTTTTCTCAACCACGGGGAAGATTCCTGCTGCCTCTCCTTCCGTGACCTGCTCCGTTCACAATACGGGTATCAGGTGGAAGCCCCCTACAGCGGTTCCGAATTTGATCTTCTCACCGGGAACTATATTCTGCAGGCGGAAGGGAAGCGCCTTGCACGCAAAGAGGATTCCCCGGCCGGTGATCCGCGTGCGGCGGAAGCCTATAAAGCCCTTCTGGAAGCGGCAACCGCCCTGCTGGAGCTGGTAAAGAAGTGCAGAGGGCGCGCAAACAAAGATCTCAAAAAATTCACCAACCAGATCCTGGCTTTAACGGAAAAATGGAAGTGATCTTCTTCCCGTCAAAGGCATGCCGTAAAAAGATCTGCTGGGACTGCGGTTTCCGGACCGCGAACAGAAACTGACCCCCATCCGGTATAGAGGCCGGGATTCCGAGCGGAAGGAATCCCGGCCTTTTTTTACGTGACCGGGCACAGAACACGGGAAACTGTTCCAACAAAACCAAAGAAAAACAAAAAATTGAACAAATAACAGTTGACAAATCTGCGTTTAATCGGTATAATCACGTTCACAAATCTAATTTCAGATATTTCTTATGAACTTAAACCATCCCGCTGAAACAAGAAACGGTCTTTTCTGCTTCCCTGGAAAGGATAAAAGAAGGACTTTGGAACAGAACAGTGGGAAATGATTGTGAAGGAGTACTGTTTATGAACAAGAAGATGATCAGCCTGATTGCCCTGGTTTGCTGTGTTTCCCTGCTGCTGACCGGCTGCGGCAGCAAAGAGGCCCCTGCTTCCGGCTCCTCAAAGAACAGCGAGCGTGTTGTGATCTATACGGCTGCCGAAGACGAGCGCATTGCCTATCTGCAGGCGGAACTGAACAGCCGCTTCCCCGATCTGGAGATCGTGATCCAGTCCCTCGGTACGGGGCAGCTGCTTTCCAAACTGCAGGCGGAAGGGAAGAGCACGGACTGCGATATTTTCTATGATCTGGAAGTGGTCAATGCCGAGATCATTCTAAATGCCGCGCCGGACCTGTTTGCAGATCTTTCCGCGTTTGACTTTTCCGTCTATGATGCATCCGTTACCGGGTATACCGATCGGCATCACCGGTATGCCGTCAACGGCAAGACGTACGGGGCGTTCCTTGTAAACACCAAGGTGCTGGAAGAAAAAAATCTGCCCGTTCCGGAAAATTATGAGGATATGCTGAAAAGCGAATACGCGGGGCTGATCTCCATTCCTTCTCCCAAATCCAGCGGCACAGGCTACAGTTATTATAACGGAATGGTCACGATCCTGGGAAAAGAAGAGGGCATGGCGTACTTTGACGCGCTCAATCCCAACATCAAGGAGTATACCACCTCCGGCTCGGCCCCGGCAAAGGCTGCGGTACGCGGAGATGTGGCGATCGCGTTCGGGCTTTTGTGGCAGTGTGTCCAATATGCCAACGAAAACGAAGGAATGATCGTGGTCGTTCCCGAGGCGGGCCTCCCGTTTGATCTTTTCACCATGGGCATGATCTCCGGGCATGAGACGAGGGAAAGCGTGAAAGCCGTATTTACCTGCCTGATGCAGGAACTCAACCGCCCCCAGTGTGCAAAATTCAATCCGGACAGGATCTATACCGACATGCCTGAAGCCGAGATCCCCAATTATCCGACAGGGTTTGAGGAGATCACAATGGACGGCCTTTATGACTTTGCGTACAAGCAGGATCTGCTTGATCAGTGGAAATTCTGAATCAGACCGTTGCAGAGGAGGAACGGCTTTTTGAAACAGCTGTTCCTCTCTTTGCTTTCTTTTCGCGGCATCGGCGGAGAAGAGGAAACTGCAGGGAGGAGTAACAATGAGCGAGCCAATTATTCGCGCTGTCAATATCAGCAAAAAATATAAAACCAGGACGGTTCTGGAGGATATCTCCTTTGACGTGATGCAAGGCGAATTTCTTTCGCTTCTGGGGCCGTCGGGATGCGGAAAAACATCCATCCTGCGCATCCTGATCGGGATCGAGAGGCCCAGTTCCGGCCGTATTTATAAAGGCGGTGCGGACATTACCGATGTCCCTCCGCAAAAGCGCAACATCGGGATCGTGTTCCAGAATTACTCACTCTTCCCGAATATGGACGTCTACCATAACATTGCTTATGCGCTTCAGGCCAGAAAGCTCGGGAAAGACGAGATCGACAGGAAAGTCATGGAGATGATCGAGACGGTCGGGCTGGAAGAACATATCTATAAAAAACCCAAACAGCTCTCCGGCGGGCAGCAGCAGCGTGTGGCGATCGCGAGAACGCTGGTGCTGAATCCGGATGTGATCCTTTTTGACGAACCCATGTCGGCGCTGGATGCGGAGATCAAGCTGGCACTGCGTTCCCAGCTGAAGGAGATCCAGAAGAAGCTGAATATCACAATGGTCTATGTCACCCATGATCAGGAGGAAGCGTTTGCCCTTTCCGACCGGATCATGGTGATCAACGACCTGCGGATCGCGCAGATCGATACCCCTTACCGCATCTACCATGATCCGGCGGATGCCTTTGTCAAACGCTTTGTGGTGGATCATCTGGATCGGAAAGTCAGATCGATCGAGGACAGCATCCGATGAAAAAACAATTCCTTCCTTTCAACGGGCTGTTCCGGCATGAAGCCCTGCGTTTTCTTGCCGTCATCAGTATCCTGCTTTTTGCGATCATGCCGCTGCTGACGCTGGCTTTCCACGTTACCGGGAATGACCTGCAATATATCCTGAAGGACCCCGGTTTTCGGGATGCGGTCAGAAACTCTCTCTTTTATACCGGCACCTCAGCCCTGATCACAACGGTCCTGGCTCTCGGTGCCGCCTATCTGCTGAGCACCTCCTCCCTGAAAAATAAAAACCTTTTTGTGATCCTTCTCACCCTCGGCATGCTGGTGCCGACGGTCTCTGTCGGTCTGGGGCTCCGGATCCTGTTCGGGACGAACGGCTTTCTGGATCTGCTGTTCGGGATCGAAATCGAAGTGCGCGGGTTTGCAGGGCTGATCATGGGGTCGGTGATGACGTCTTTCCCGGCGACCTTTCTCATTTTGTACGATGCGCTGCAGTATGAGGACAAGGGCCCTTATGATGCCGCTTCGATCCTGGGCATCCGCCGGTTCAGCACTTTTTTTCGCCTGACGGTGCCCTATCTCCGTATTGCGCTGATCTCGGCATTTTTTGCCTGCTTCACCCTGATCTTTTCCGATTACGGGATGCCGATGGAGATCGCCGGAAAAGTGAAAACGCTCCCCATGTTTCTGTATGATCAGTTCATGTCCTCCTTTCAGTACGGAAGGGGCTCCGTTGCGGGGTTCGTTTTGCTGATCCCGGCGGTCATCTCTTTCGTGTTCGACCTGATCTTCAGAGACCAGAGCGTCAGCGAAAAACAGCGGAAGCTGATCGAAGCGGAGAAGGCCTTCAATTGCTGGACGGCGGCCGTGCTCATCCTCCTTTGCCTGCTGCTGATCCTGCCGCAGCTGGCTTTTATCTCCCTCTCCTTTACCAAAGCGTTTCCCAATGACCTGCATTTCACGACCGCTCACGTTGCCAATATCTTCTCGAATACCCACGGGGTCGGGCTGTCGGCCTATATCGTCAATTCCCTGCAGCTCGCTGCGCTTACAGCGTTGACAGGGACCTGTTTTGCCTATCTGCTGGGGTATCTGTCCGTACGGAAGCCCGGCAGAATGGCAAAGGCGGTGGATCTGCTCGCCCTTTCCACCATTGCCGTTCCCGGCCTTGTTCTGGGCATCGGATACATTTTCCTGTTCAAAGGCACGAACGGGCGTTTTTACGGGACGTTGCTGATCCTGATCACCGTCAATGTGTTCCATTTTCTCGGTTCTCCCTATCTCCTGGCCAAAAACTGCCTTTCCAAGATCAACAGCGATTACGAAGTGATCGGGGAGACGCTTGGCATTTCCAAGGGGCAGATCGTTGTCCGGGTGCTGATCCCGGGTTCCGTTTCAACGCTGGTAGAGATGTTTTCCTATTTCTTCCTCAACAGCATGATCACCATTTCCGCGGTGGCATTCCTGTGCACCTATGACAATCAGCCGCTTTCCATCCTGATCACGACCTATGAGAAAAACAGCAATTACGAGATGCAAAGCGTCATCTCCCTGATCATCCTCTTCCTGAACGGGGTCTTTCGCGTCCTCTTTACAGCGGTGTCAGCAGGCATCAACCGGGTAAACGATCGGGAAAAGGAAGGCGGAGCTGCCTTGAGCCGCTATGCGTTTGACTTTCTGACCTATCTGGAAAAACACGGGAAAGGCACTTACAGCCAGCGGCAGCTTGCAGATGAGCTGACGGTTTCCCTGAGCAGCCTGTCCAGGCTGACCCATGAACTGGATGAAAGGAACTACATCAATCTTCTCTCCGACGGGCAGATGGAGATCAGCGAAAAGGGCCTGAAAGCACTGGAACCCTATCGCGTGAGAAAGGCCGTTATCCTGGCGGCCGGCTTCGGCTCACGCCTTGCGCCGGTGACGCTCGATACCCCGAAACCGCTGGTCAAAGTAAACGGCGTCCGCATCATCGATACGCTGCTGGATGCCCTGGTGGCAAAGGGGATCACCAATATCATCATTGTCCGGGGATATCGCAGGGAGCAGTTTGACCAGCTGCTGGAAAAGTATCCCACGATCCACTTTATCGACAATCCGGAGTATAACATCACCAATAATATTTCTTCCGCCGTCTGTGCCGTCGACAGCATCGACCGCTGCTATATCTGCGAGGCGGATCTGTACATCTCCAATCCCGACGTGATCAACCGGTATGAATACACTTCCAACTACCTGGGAGCGAAGGTCTCCGAGACGGACGACTGGTGCTTTAAAAACCACAACGGTTTTGTGGACGGCTATCAGATGGGCGGGACAGACTGTTATCAGGCATTCGGCATCTCTTACTGGAACAGTGAAGACGCCGAAAAACTGAAAGCGGATCTGCAGCGTGTCTATCATGCCCGGGCGGGAAAAGAAAATCTCTGGGAGCAGGTCCCGCTGAAGATCGCCAGAAAGAACTATAAGCTGGAAGTCCGCACCTGCCTGAAATCCGATATGATCGAGATCGATAACTTCATTGAACTGATCGCTGCAGACGCATCGTATGCCAGATACCCGGGCTATGAGGAATTTCAGGTGAGGGAATAGGACATCCCGACCCAATTATTTGCAAAAGTACCTTTTCTCCCGCAGGAATTCGTGGTAAAATAAATTCAGCTGATCTGTTTTGCAGCCAGAACAATATGGAAAGAGAGAAGAATCATGTTGACCAAAAAAACAATGGACGGCAACGAAGCTGCGGCATACGCTTCCTATGCGTTTACCGAAGTTGCCACGATCTATCCGATTACCCCTTCCAGCCCGATGGCCAACCACGTGGATAACTGGGCGGCCCACGGAAAGAAGAATCTGTTCGGCCAGCCGGTGCAGCTGGTAGAACTGGAAAGTGAAGCCGGCGCCTGCGGCGCGATGCACGGCGCGCTGGAAACAGGGTCCCTCGCCTCCACGTATACGGCCTCTCAGGGCCTGATGCTGATGATCCCGCCCATGTATCGCATCGCCGGTTCCCAGCTCCCGGGCGTTATGCATGTGGCGGCAAGGACTCTTGCCACCCATTCGATCTCCATTTTCGGTGATCATTCCGACGCGATGGCCTGCCGCCAGACGGGCTGGGCGCAGCTCGCTTCCGCCAGCG
The DNA here is from genome assembly GCA_017432615.1 of Oscillospiraceae bacterium. Taxonomy (GTDB): domain Bacteria; phylum Bacillota; class Clostridia; order Oscillospirales; family Oscillospiraceae; genus Limivicinus. The sequence goes on along the minus strand of JAFRIV010000039.1, from coordinate 7,230 downwards.
TGCAGGAATGCATGGATCTGGGCATTGTCGCGCATCTCAGCGCCATCAAAGGCTCCATCCCCTTTATGCATTTCTTTGACGGCTTCCGTACCAGCCATGAGATCCAGAAGATCGATGTCCCGGATTATGAAGATCTTCGGCCTCTGGTCGACTGGGAGATGGTCAAACGCTTTAAAGATCATGCCCTCAATTCCGAACACCCCACCATCCGCTCCACGCTGCAGAATCCGGATACTTTCTTCCAGAGCCGTGAGGCCTGCAATACCGCCTACAATGCGCTGCCGGAGATCGTTCAGCAGCAGATGGATGCCGTCAACGCTCTCACGGGGCGTGACTATAAACTCTTCAATTATTACGGGGCGCCGGATGCGGAGCGTGTCGTCATCGCCATGGGCTCCGTCTGTGAGACGATGCGTGAAGTGGTCGACTATCTCACGGCAGGAGGGGAGAAGGTCGGGATGGTGCAGGTGCACCTCTATCGTCCGTTCTCCGTAAAGCATCTGCTCTCCGTCCTGCCGGAAACTGTAAAAGTCGTTTCCGTGCTGGATCGCACCAAGGAACCCGGCAGCGTGGGGGAACCCCTGTTTGCCGATGTCTGCACGGCTTTCAGCGAAAGCGGCAGAAGCATCAAAGTGCTGGGCGGGCGCTACGGCCTGTCTTCAAAAGATACCATCCCTGCGCACATCAAAGCCGTGTTTGACAACATGGCCGGGGAGCAGAAAAACCATTTCACCGTCGGCATCGAAGATGATGTGACCTTCACTTCCCTCCCGGTAGGGGAAAACATCGTTACGGCCGGCAGCAGCATCATTTCCTGCAAATTCTGGGGCCTGGGGTCTGACGGAACGGTCGGCGCGAACAAAAACTCCATTAAGATCATCGGGGATAATACCGACCAGTATGCCCAGGCGTATTTTGAATATGATTCCAAAAAGTCCGGCGGCGTGACCAAAAGCCATCTGCGCTTTGGCCATGAGCCCATTCATTCCACCTATTACGTCACCATGGCGGATTTTGTAGCCTGCCACAAGCAGAGCTATATGAAGAATTTTGACATCGTTTCCGAGATCAAGGAAAACGGCACCTTCCTCCTGAATACCGACTGGGATATGGCCGGCCTGGAAGAGCATCTGCCCAACCGCGCCAAGCGCATCATTGCCCAGCGCCATCTCAACTTCTACACGATCGACGCAACGGACATTGCCCAGCAGATCGGGCTGGGAAACCGGACAAACACCGTTCTGCAGTCTGCTTTCTTCAAACTTTCCGGCATCCTCCCCATCGAAGAAGCCGTAGACTATATGAAGAAAGCCATCGTCAAGACCTACTCCGCCAAAGGCGACAAGATCGTCAGCATGAACTGCGCGGCTGTGGATGCCGGCCTTGATGCCGTGGTGAAGATCGATGTGCCGGAGAGCTGGGCATCCCTGCAGGATCAGCCTCTCACGGTCGACCCGGCGCTGCCGCACTACATCCGGGAGATCCAGATCCCGGTCAACAATCAGGCGGGAGACAAGATCCCGGTATCCGTCTTTATGCCCTATGCCGACGGGGTCACCCCGGTGGAAACGGCAAAATACGAACGGCGCGGGATCGCCACCAACGTGCCGGTGTGGATCGCGGACAACTGCATCGGATGCAACATGTGCTCATTCGTCTGCCCGCATGCGGCCATTCGCCCCTTCCTCCTGACGGCGGAAGAGGCCGCTGCCGCCCCCGAAGGCTGTGTTACAAAGAAGGCCGTCGGCAAAGGGCTGGAAGGCTATACGATGCGCATCCAGGTCGATCCGCTGGACTGCCAGGGCTGCGGAAGCTGTGCAAGCGCCTGCCTGGCGAAGGAGAAAGCCCTTGTGATGAAACCGCTGGAAAGCCAGCTGCATGAACAGCCCAACTGGGATTACCTGATCGCGCTGCCTGAAAAGCCGAATCCGATGGACAAGTTCTCCGTCAAAGGCAGCCAGTTCCAGCGCCCGCTGTATGAGTTCAACGGCTCCTGCGCCGGCTGCGGAGAGGCGCCCTATATGAAACTGATGACGCAGCTGTTCGGGGAGCGCATGTATATTGCCGACGCCACCGGATGCACGTATGTGGTCGGTTCTTCCACGCCTGCCATCCCTTACGCGAAGACCTGCGGAGGCTACGGCCCCGCACCGTCCAACTCCCTGTTTGAAAACAATGCGGAGTATTCTCTCGGGATGTGTCTCTCGGTCGAGCAGATGCGCCGCCAGGCAAAAGCGCATGCCGCCCTTGTCCTGGAAAGCACGGCGGATGAGGCGCTGAAAGCGGCTGTTGCTCAGTGGCTTGCCAAGGGGGATGATCCCACGGAGACGCGCCGCGTCAGCGAGGCTTTGAAAAACGCGCTGGCAGATACGGCCGATAACAGCGCCGATGTGCAGTTCCTGAAAGACCGCACCGATACCCTCGTGAAAAAGAGCATGTGGATGTACGGCGGCGACGGATGGGCTTATGACATCGGCTACGGTGGGCTGGATCATGTGCTGGCTTCCGGCATCGATGTAAATATTGTCGTAGTCGATACCGAAGTTTATTCCAACACAGGCGGGCAGTCTTCCAAAGCCACCCCGATCGCCGCGGTGGCACAGTTTGCCAATGCCGGCAAGGAAGTTGCGAAAAAAGACCTTGGCCGTATCGCCATGACGTACGGGAATGTGTACGTGGCACAGGTCGCAATGGGCGCCAATCCGATGCAGCTCATCACGGCACTGAAAGAGGCGGAGGCGCACAAAGGCCCGTCCCTCATCATTGCCTATGCTCCCTGCATCAACCACGGCCTGTCGAACGGGATGGGCAAGGTCCAGAACGAGCAGAAACTGGCGGTGGAATGCGGTTACTGGCCGCTCTGGCGCTATATCCCGGAAAATGTTGCCACCGGCAAGAATCCCTTCGTGCTTGACAGCAAGGAACCGAACGGCAAGCTGCGCGAATTTATGATGGGCGAAGTACGCTTCTCCTCCCTGACGCGCACCTTCCCCGAACGGGCGGAAGTGCTCTTTGCGGAGGCCGAGGAATTCACCGCGAAACGGTACGAACAGTACAAGACCCTGGCAGGGAAATAATCCCTGCACGCCCCCCCCTGCAGCCCGGTCCGGGCAGAATTACTCCATAAATAATCAGAGCGCGGAAAGAAACGAACCCGCAAGGTTCATCGTTTCGTTCTGCGCTTTTTGTCGTATCACAGGGGACGGTTCTCTGTGTTTATCACAGGGGACGGTTCTCTGTGTTAACCGGAATTATTGTCAAGGGGACGTTTTTCTTATGATGGTGAAGGGAAATCAAAAGACGGGGCGCTTTTTTCATATTGGGGCTGGTAGAACTACGCGATTTGTGATAAAATAATTTATTAAATGACAATTGCTAATCCGGCAAACACGATTGTCTTTCGCGACAACTACTGGAAGCTGCGCCGAAAGACTTTTCTTATGGTCGGTGGTTAGAGACTGCTAACGGAAAGGGGGTCAACGACATGCTGACAACATGCATCCTTACGCTGATCATGTGCGCCTTGCTGTTCCTGATGATCTGGTCTGCTGCCTATTTTCTTCCATGGAAAGGACTTATGGACTTTTTCCCGGAGGACATCAAGGAAAAAGCCAAGGATCATGCGCCGCCGTTCAGGACAGCACCGATCTTCGGCTGGATCTGCATGATCCTGTGTATGCTCGGCTTTATCGGCGTGATCGTCTATGGCGGCTGGGACGGTGTGCAGAGAAACTACACTTTTGGGCAATTCCTGGTGCGGTTTCTGATCATCCTGTTCGGCGTCAAGGCGTTTGACATTATCGGTCTGGATCTCATCCTTATCACGAAAACACACTTCTTCCAGCACTATTTCCCGGAAACCGAGGGCTGTGCCGGGTATCACAACTTTGGGTTTAACAGGAAGGAGCAGATCAGACAGATCATCATGATGCCGTTTGCGGCGCTCTTGACCGCATGGATCTGCACATTATTTTAAGGAGGCTATCTGCAATGAGAAAGCAAGTATTTCGAATTGAATCCGACGGATTTAACGGAGCATGGTATCCGGCTCCTGTTCAAAGCAACAGAGGGCTTATCATCATGCTTGGCGACAGCGCGGAGGATCGTATGGCTAAGACCGGGGCGAAATGGCTGAATGAACAGAGCATTCATGTGATGGCAATGAGCCCGGATAAAAAGGACTACGGTCACCACAACTACCCGTTGGAGCGCTTCGGCAAGGCAATCGCATTTATGAAAGCACAGGGCTGCAAAAAGCTCGGCGTCGTCGGCGCTTCCACCACCGGGATGATGGCGCTGCTGGCAGCCTCTTATTATCCGGAGCTGTCACTCACGATTGCGATCTCGCCTCCGGACTTTGTGATGGAGGGCTTTTACCGCGACGGCAAGGACGGTGCGACGGAGCGCCCCGGCGACAACGAATCCTCTGTATCGTGGCAGGAAAAGCCGCTGCCGTATCTGCCTTATGCCTATCGTCATCCGGAATACTGGAAAAAGATTCAGGAGGAATCGAAAGCAGGCGGTGACAAGATCGCTTCCAGGAAAATGTTTGACGAATCCGAGAAGAGGCACCCCATACAGGAAGATGAGCGAATCAGGGTGGAGAATATCCACGGGAAGCTTATCTTCATCGGCGCGGAGGACGACGTGCTGTGGGACACCTGCAAGTACATCCGCAGGATGGAGAAACGCCTTGGCAGTCTGCCGCACGATAGCACCTTTGAAAGCTGGCTCTATGAACACGGCACACACTTCGCTTTTCCTGAATCCATGCTGAAAATGATGCTGCCGGTGGGCTCCGGGCTGCTGGTTTCCTTCATGTTCAAAGCGGGAAAAGAGCATCCAAAGGAATGCAGAAAGACCCGGATCGACATTGACAGAAAGTTGAAAAAGGCCTTGGCGGGATGGTAAGGGGGATTTTTAATCGTGAACTGGTTCAGAACAATTCTTGACGGAGTTGCGATGAGCGCGGTGTTTAATAGCTATGTGGCTGTCTTCTGGCTCCTGAAGCCGCACTCCTTCATCGTCATGTTCCCGAAAAGCCTGCAGAAAAAGGCCAGACCTGTCACGAGGGACGAGAGACGGCACACGATCCTGATGTATGCCACTCTTTATCCTTCCATTCTGGCCTGGATGATACTGAGCGCCTATCAGGCAGATATCAACGGCTTTTGGCCCATGTTCTGGACAGCCTACGTTGAAATGATGCTGATCAGCCTCGGCGACCTGTTCTTTCTTGACTATCTTCTGCTGAAAAAGACAGGCAGCAGATTACATGCGGACGGTGTGAAAGACGATCCGTTTTATGAGCCGAAGAACGAACTAATGAAGCTTGGCCTCCCGGAGCATCTGATCCTGTGGCCTGTTCTCTTCTGCCCTGCCGTCGGGTTTATCGCAGCGGGAATCGGAATGCTGATTCGGTAAGAAAGAGGGATTGGAAATAACATGGAAGTAAAGGAGTTTGGCCCAGATAATTCAATAAAAATCGTCATAATTCCGGGCAACATGATGTGCTGGAAGCAATTTGAACACGTGATCCCCTTACTGGAACAGGATTACCATGTCATAGCGATCAGCACCGACGGCTATGACGGGACCGGACAGACAACATTTACAACAGCTGAGGCTTCTGCAGAGAAACTGGAAAGCTACATTTGTGAGCATCTCGACGGACAGGTTGATCTGGTGTTCGGAGAATCGTTTGGCTGCGCCACAGCCGGGATGCTGTTTCACAGGAAAAAGGCTAAAGTGGGTTCTCTGATTATGAGCGGTCCGCAATACATGAACATTGGCGTTCTCAGCGGGATCCTGGCTGCCATCATCCCGAGGAATCAATTCAGGCTACTTCACAACATACAGGAGAGAAAAAAGCTTCCCTGGCTGTTAAAGCTCTATACGAGAACCGATGATAAAAAGCTTTTGGCCCAATTTGAAAGTGTGCCGCAGAATATTTCCCTTGAAACACTCCGGAATTGTACGCGGGAAGCACTTGCTCTGTATGAGCAGATCGAACGGTTTGAGCCGGAGCCTGAGGCCAGAGTGTCGATCTGGTACGGTGCAAAAGAGCCGAATATGAAAAAAGCAGTCGAAAAACTCAAAAGGGCGTTTCCGAACGCGGAGGAACGTCCTTTTGAAGGATTGGGACATGGGGAAATCATCGCGCATCCGGATAAGATGGCAAGAGAAATCAGGGAGTTCTTATCAGAAGATTCGGGAGGTATTGAATGAAATACGTTGGGATCTATTGGACAGTGTTTGCACCGCTGATGAAAAAGAGTATCAGGAAGCGTTTCAATAAGGAACTGGCGGATAAGGCGATCAGACATGGAAAGTCCGAATACAAAGGATTGCTTTCCCGTGCGGATGATCTGGGACCGGGGAACCCCATGGCGATGAACGCTTATTTTGCCTATGTTTTTGCAGGAGCCTGGCTTGGCAGCGGGAAGGAAATCACACCGGATGAGATGGCATTGGTGATGACCGATGTGCTGGAAAGCAGACTGCTTCGCACGGTTTTTGGCATGACAGATTTGAATAAGATGCCGAAAAAGTGGGAGCGCGACATGCGAAAGTATGAGGCATGGTACAAGGCTCACGGAAAAGACTATCCCGTCAACTGGGTCGTGAATTTTGATGAAGCTCTCCATCAGGAGGGAAGCTATTATTGCTTTACTCGCTGCCCCATCTGTGAATTCTGCCAGAGAGAGGGAATCTCAGAACTGATGCCTGCGCTATGCTCGACAGATGAGGTCATGTTCCGGCTGCAGCACGGAAAGCTTTACCGGGAGAATACCATCGCAAACGGAGACGGTGTCTGTGACTACTGGGTCGTCGGCGATAAGATGAAAAATCCGAAATGAATAACACAGGGGACGGTTCTCTGTGTTAACCGTATTTTCTTACAATCCCGAAGCTCGTCCCGGTCAGTCTGCTGACCTGACGGATCGAACCGCCCGAAGAGAGAAGAAGCTGCAGAAGCATAGTCTTCTTATCCTCCGGCAGCGCCTGGAACTGGGATACGTTCTCACATTGCCCCTGTTCAGCCAGTATTCTTTTTAATTGCCCGTCCGTGATTCGCCGGACGGGTTTTTCTTCTATGTCCATACAGCTGTCTTCAGCATTTTTTTCATTGAAAAGAATGAACGCATCTTTTCCCAGCAGACCAAGAGCAAATTCCGAATCGATCATACTGTTGTCAAAATAATGCGGAAAGCTGCTGTATGGGTATTC
>JAFRIV010000038.1 GCA_017432615.1 Oscillospiraceae bacterium | reverse complement strand
TCGTTCCTTTCTGATCGAACTCTCCGAGATCATACATATCATAAACGCTGTAGCCAACGTCATCCTGCGAGATTCCTTTGTAGGCGGGCGGAAGCCAGACCTGTGTAATCCCGAGGGCGGCAAGGTTATCTGCCTTCGCAGCGCAGCGCTTCCACCACAGCCCGTCGTTCGGCAGATACCATTCGAAATACTGCATCATCGTATCGTTATTTTTCAAAGAATTCCTCCTCTCTCGGTGGATTTTGCGTGTTTTACCACAAAAAAATATATTTGTCAAATCTCGGCCCGTTTTCAGCTGTGCAAAATGACGAAACAATGCCCGTTTCTTCTCTCTTCCTGAGACAGGAAACGGGTTTTTTTTCTTTTTTCAAAAAAATTTATTTACCATAAAACCAAACGGCATGCAGATGTTACTTAATAGACAGAAGGGAAAGAAAAAAACCGAAAAAAGAAAATGGAGGAAAAAACATGACCAGTAACAAAATGAAAATGAAACAGAAAATAGCCCTGCTTTTTGCAGCTTTGCTGATCCTGACCGTTCTGTCGATTTCGGCCTGGGCGGCGGATGACAGCACATCAGAAAAAACACTGGAGGAAAACGGCCTGCTGCTGAACATCTATCAGAATGTTTACAGTGTGACGGAACTGGAATCTGGATTGTTTTACCACTGTGTGCGATATGCCTTCTACATCCCGCATCACATTGATGAAAGCACGAAAAGCGTCATATATTACCCGGGTGGCTGTGGCGAGCCCGCACTGATGACATCTTATGCCCTGGATTATGTCAGCAATTACGCCCCGAATGCAATTGCCGTCTTCATGACGGCCTCAGGCTATCTAGATCTTCCGAAGAAGACAGAGGAAAGCTGGCAAGTATTGGAAACCATCTGCCAGGAAAAGGGGACCGAGATTCGCGGCCTGATCCTCGCCGGATCCAGCAACGGCGGGTATACAGCTCTGAAAGCAATTCCGTATCTGTATGAGCATTACGGGATCAAGGCGGAATCCCTGCTGGTGTTTGATATGGGGATGAACTTTTTGGTTGCTCACCTGCTCCCCTCAAAAGAGGAGTGCAGGACGATATCCAAGCTCGGGACAGAGATTTACTTCTTTGACCAGCGCTGCATTGATCGGAACAATCCACAGCTGAAGCTGTTGGAATCCTTCGGCCTTTGTTATCACCTGATTTACTGTACTTTGGACGAGCATATCCAGATTACCCGGGACGGCTTCACGGAAGGAACCATTTCCTGGGCTCTCGGGGAGAAGGAAGATCTGAGCCAGGATTATTATGAGCTGGCATAACCAAAAAATCATCCGAAAAAAATATTTCAGAAAATTAGAAAACCATAAAACCAAACGGCATGCAGATGTTACTTAATGGACAGAAGGGAAAAGAAAGCCCAAAAAGGAAAGGAGCACCTGACATGAATACAACAATCACCAGTACGCCGAAGCAGATCGGAAAGCATCTTGCAGCTGCAGAAGCAGAGCCTTCAAGCAGGCCTGTTTTCCGTGAGCCTGCCCCGAAGACCGAAAAAGAAACGAGTGCGATCAATATTGTTCTGACGGTAATCATCCTGATCCTGTCTGTCTCCATTGTGGGATATCTGTTCTCGCTTCAGCCCTGGAGACAGGAAACCACAGAGACGCCTGGACTGCCGCACGAAGAAGAGCTCTGTGCAGCTGCCGAGACGCAGATGCCGGAAGTGCCGGTCAAAGCAGTGCCTCTCAGCAGTACGCAGAGCGATGTCTCGGTCACCCCGGTCGAAGAGGCGCTCACCCACTATGAAATCTATCATGATGCGGTAAGAAAATTCATCACCTTCAGACCCTATGTGCTGGAGACCGACCCTGTCACGGTTTATGAAGCTTATAGAAAGGATGCAGACAACGGAGATGCGGAAGCACAGTTTTTTGTCTTTCTGTTTGAGCTCCTCGGGATCGGCAGCAGAGCCGCAGACCCGAATGAGATGCTTACGTATCTCCGCACCTCGGCAGAGAACGGCTATGCACTGGCCCAATACGAACTCGCTCTCAGCTATGCCATGAGCGGGCTCGCCGATGGCTATGCCAACGCGAAGCTTTGGTATGAGAAGGCAGCCGAACAGGGGCTTCCGATGGCGCAGAACAACCTCGGGAACATGTATTACAGAGGAAAGGGCATTCCTGCGGATTACCAGAAAGCATATGCGCTTTTCGCGGCTGCAGCGGAACAGGGGATTGCAGAGGCTCAGACGAATCTGGGAGAAATGCTCGCGAACGGAGACGGCGTGCAGCAGGATCTTGAGAGAGCCTTTGAACTGTTTTATCAGGCCGCAAATGCAGGATACCCTTTGGCTCAGAGCTTTGTCGCCGACTTCTATTACGAGGGAAAGCTGGCAGCACCTGATATGGAGAAAGCGTTTTACTGGTATTCACTGGCAGCCGCACAGGGCGAATCGTGGTCACAGGGAAAACTGGGATACATGTATGAACAGGGTCACGGGACGGCACAAAACTTCGAAGCTGCGATGGCCTGGTATCAAAGAGCCGCCGACCAGGGAGACAGCCAAGCGCAGTTCCGCCTCGGCTTGATGTACGCTGTAGGATCCGGTGCGGAACAGGATCTCAGAAAAGCATTTGATTGCTTCAACGCGGCAGCACAGCAGGGATTCGCTCCGGCTCAGTGTATGTTGGGAAGCATGTATGAACACGGAGAAGGCACCGGACAGAATTACCTGCTTGCCGCTCAGTGGTATCAAAAAGCAGCCGAGCAGGGATTGACCGAAGCGCAGGAGGCTCTGGAAGCACTTTCTGCAGCGATCAATTCCGCCGGCCCCCGGACCTGGAAGGATGCCTATCGGGAACTGATCAGCCGTTCAGGATCGGAATACCAGTTCTACTACATTTACGATATCGATAAGGACGGAACGCCGGAGCTGCTCCTCGACAGGGGCTATCCCGAAGCAACCCGCATGGGTGCGCTGTATCGATTTTCCGAGGGAAATGCCGTGTTCGTCGATGAGTTCTCCATGAGCCACTGCGGCTTTGCAACGTTTTCTATCGGGAACGGAATTGTCAAAAGATGGGCGCATATGGGCGGATGGGCTATGGACCTGATGACAATGGAAAACGGAATGCTGGTTACGAAAGAGATCTACCCCTATACGGATGGCTTCATGGGAGAATTTCCCATGATCGAAGGCTCTGAGCCGCTTTATCCAGCCATTATCACCGACATTGACTTTCTTATGAGCCTCCCGGCATGACGAAAAAAATTTGAAAACCATAAAACCAAACGGCACGCTCAGGGTACTTAATAGACAGAAGGGAAAAAAAGACCCCGAAAAAGGGAAAGAAGGGAAACCAATGACCGGCACCATCGTCTTCGGAATCCTCGGTTTTGTAACCATGATCATCGGCATCCTTGCCCAGGCGATCCCCAACGGCGAAAACAGAGAGTAAAAACACAGTTTCAAACAAAACGACAAAAATGAAAAGGAGACCAGAAAAATGACTGCTGCCATTGCACTTGAATTCGGAAAACTCTTCCTTATTGCCTTCACCGTTCTCGGCTCCACCCTGCTGTACTCCGAGACCCGGTAAGGCAGGCAGAACAGACTGTCAACATATCAAAAACTGCAAAATCAAAAAGAAAAGGAGAAAACAACATGACTACTGCAAAAACATTCGACATCCACGATTACGATTTTCTTTACGAGGATGAAATTGACGTTCTCGAAGCGGAAACTCTCCAGGAGGCTGAGCCGGGCTATACCGGGGCACATAATGTAGCCTCCGGAAAGCAGAAGAGCGAAGGCAGCGTGCGACAGGCGATGACTGACACCGCCCGAAAAGCAAAGGAGAAGGGGAGCAAGCTCTGGAAAAGCACGGAGAACGTGCGGGAAAATACCGCCCGCACAGCGAAGGAAAAGAGCACGCAGCTCTGGAACAGCACGGCCGGCGCCCGGAAGCAAGCCAAACAGATCTGGAACAATTCGACTCAGCGGATCAAAGAAGTTTCCTCCTCGCCAGATGCCCGCACCCTGACGGAACTGGAAGACAGAACAAGATCCTTTTTCCTCGTCTGTGGAGCCACCGCAGCACTCTGGCTGATGCAGATGATACTCTCGTTTATCCCGACCATCCATATGAGAGTGATGGATCTGATCTCGTACGAGAATGGAACCTTCTCACTGAACACATTGTGGGCAACGGACGGCGGACACGGAATCGATGCAGCGATTATTATCCCGATCGCAATGGGAATTCTGAGCCTGTTGAGTGTGCGATCACTGATGCTGCCGATAAAGCAGAACAATCCTGAGAAACCACGCTTTTTCACAGTTTCGAAGATTTCCGTGTTTCTGGCATTCTTCTTTGTGTTAATCGCTATGACGATGGTTGATGACGCGAACAACAGAAGCTACGGTCTGGCAGGTGCTGAGAATGGTTTTGCCCCTGTGGTATATCTGATCAACTGCATTCTGATCTCTGTGCTCAACATTGTTGCCAGCTGCAAGAACCGCAAACTACGTTCGAGAATTAAAGCCACCTCTGCAGAAGAGTAAAAAAGCCAAGAAAAGAAAAGGAGAAGAAAAGATAATGAAAACCTGGATTCGCAACATTTTGGTGGCTGCGGCCGTCCTGTTGACAGCGCTCAGCCTTTCTGCCTGCGGCACCAAAACGGTAGACCTGAATAAATATGTCAAGATCGAAACCAGCGGATATAACGGAGCGGGAACCGCAACCGTAAGCTTTGATGAGGAAAAATTCGCGAAAGACCATGACAAGCACATCAAACTCTCGAAAGAGATGTCCTATCTGGCACAGTATGTCAATGTCAGTCCAGCAGTGGGAATGATGAAGGATTGCGTGAGCGGCCGGCTTGACCAGACTTCCGGCCTGAGCAACGGTGACAAAATCACCTTCAGATGGACCTGCAGCGACGGTATGGCGAAACAGCACTACGGAGTTAATCTGAAATACAGCGATATTACCTACAAAGTCAAAGGCCTCGATAAGATCAAGACTTTTGATCCCTTTGATTCCGTCACCGTCAGCTTCAACGGATTAGATTCCTATGGAACGGCAGATATCACCGTGGATTATTCCAAGCCGGAAACACAGTACCTGCGGTATACCACCGACCAGGATTACGAGCTGCACAACGGAGATGCCGTTACAATCAGGGCGGAGCTGACCTGTGACCCCGATTTCTTCGCTTCAAAGTTCGGAAAAATGATGAAGAACACAGAGAAAGAGTATAAAGTATCCGGACTTACAAAAGTCGATACCTTTGATCCGTTTGCGTACATTACGGTGGAATTTAACGGGACAGAGCCCGCCGGAGAGATGAATTACAATGCCGATCTGAGTCATCCGGAAATCCAGTATCTCCGCTTTGATGCAGACAGAACCAGCGGCCTCAGCAACGGAGAAGAAGTCAGAATATCCGTATCGGTAAGCGGAGATCCGGAGACCTTTATTGCCAAGTTCGGAAAGCTTCCGAAAGAAAACGAGAAAAGCTATTCTGTCAATGGACTCTCAAGTCTGGTCACCAACTCATCTGAGATCGATGAAGCCTGTCTCAGCACCATGAAGCAACAGGCAGAGGATGTTCTTCGCGCTAAATTCGCCAATGATTATGACGATTATGAGCATCTGACTTCGTTGGAATATGCGGGCATGACATTTCGAATGAGAAAAGACTGGGATGCTTATGCACTTCGTCCGGGAAGCGACGTGAATGTGTGTGCGCTGGTTTATAAAGTTGGGGTTCACTG
>JAFRIV010000037.1 GCA_017432615.1 Oscillospiraceae bacterium | reverse complement strand
TCTCCTTTAAGCGTATGTGCGTAAAACATGCCGGACTGACCCGAGATAAGATCCGCCGAACAGGTTCAGATGGTTCAGCAGATGATACAGGTTGTAAAGCTCACGGCGTTCTCTGTATCCCTGATCGATTGGACTTATTTCGTTGTACGCCTGATAGAACCTCTGTGGAAAGCCGCCGAACAGTTCCGTCATGGCCAGGTCCGCTTCCGAATGGCCAACATATACAGCCGGATCAATCAGCCATGCCTCTCCATCACTCCCCGTGATATAGTTCCCGCTCCAGAGGTCGCCATGAAGAAGCGATGGAAAATCCGGCTCCGGAAGATACTCCGCCAGATTGTCCAGGATCCGGCTGATCTGTTTCCTGTCCGTGCTGTCAAACCAGTCCTCAGCCTTACTCAGCTGCGGTACGAGCCGGTGATCACGAAAGAATATCACCCAACTGTCTTCCTGTGTGTTTTCCTGCACCCCCGCTCCGATGAAGTTGTCCTGGCTGAATCCGAAGCCTTGGATGAATCTGCCGGTGTCTGCTCTGTGCATTGCCGCAAGACTGTGCCCGAAATTCTCGTAGAACTTCGGTACAGGTTTTCCCTGGCTCCATTCGAGAAGCAGAAAAGCGCCGTAGCTGTTATCCACACCTGTTCCCAGCACTGCGGGTACCCGGATGGTTTCTGTCTCTGCAATGGCATGCAATCCGGCAATCTCAGCCAGGAAGAAATCATAATTCTCTCTCCGGTTTGCCTTTATAAAGAAAAGCTGTCCGTTTACAGTCAGCTTGTATGCCCGGTTGATATCACCGCCGGAAACCGATTGAACCGCTACGTCTCCTGCACCGGCTGTCTTCATAAGGACGGCCCTGAGTGAATCGTACTTCAGCTTCTCATTATCTTCTCTCATATTGTTGCCCCTGCAAAACATCTGGGGTCGTAACCGTATGTGTTGGAATCACCAATGCATAATATTTTCATTTCTTTGAAGTCCTCTTTCGCATAGCTTGGTCTTCCGCAGCCAGCTCTTTATGCAGCCTCGTAGCTGTCCAGCTTTTATTTGTCTCGGTAACAATACATTTCAGTCTGACCGGACACCCGTTATTTCGCATTCCGTCCAGAAGCGTATGCATGTCTTGGGAAGGAAATCCGGACATCACCAACATTTCATCCGTAAACGGAATCAGGCTCTGTCCGACAGGCTTTGCTTCGGAAAGAAGTTCGGAGATTTTCATATTCTGCTGCTCGGGAAGGACATCCCGAACCGTATAACCAAGCCGTAATGACAGAAGCCTGATCGCGGTACGCTTTGCTTCGTCATTGATGTTGAAGAGCAACAGTGTCGCCATTTCGATTCCTCACCCAAATCTTCTTCTGTATTCCCGCTGAATCCTGGCCAGTTCATCTGTATCCACATCCGTGTATCTGCTGAGCATTTTCAGTTCTCCCAGGCAATAAGTGATCTGGTAACTGATACGGATCATCTTTTTTGCCAGGCTGTTGCATCGGATATAGGAAACCGTTGGCAGCTCAATGTTGCCGAATAGTCCCCAGTTGATCTGCGCTTCCGTTGCACCGGCTTTCCGCAACTCTTTATGAATCTTTCCCAGCAGATCATCATACTTTCCCATAAAGTTCTCTAAATCTGCTTTCGCATCAAGTAAAATATCTTCTATTACCGCCGGGTCATTCAAATCCCTACCAGCGGTGAGATAGTCTTCCTCAAACAAAGAAGCCAGCTCATCGACAGCGTCCTCAGATTCTGGGTCAATCTGCGCCATGCGCTCGGTGAATTCTTTTCTTGTCATTTTTCCATTTGCATCAGCCGTGGCGGGATATGGCAGTATCCGCCAGGGTTCTTTTTCAGATATTTCTGGTGATACTCCTCTGCTGGATAAAAGTTTTCTAGCGGCTGCACTTCCACCTGCAGCTTTGCCTTATACTTTGCCTGTTCGAACTTTAATCTTTCCTCAATCTCAGGAAGGTCTGCAGCATCAGTGTAATAGATCCCAGTACGGTACTGAACGCCCATATCCATTCCCTGCCGATGGTATGCCGTTGGATCTATGGTGAGGAAATACCAGTCTAAGCGCTGCGTAAGGCTGACCACGTTTTCATTATAGACAATCCTGACTGTCTCCGCATGCCCGGATCTGGCACAAACATCCTGGTAGGACGGGTTTGCTGACGGCCCGTTAGCATACCCGACTTCAGTCTCAAGAACACCTGCAAACTGATCGAAAAACTTCTGCGTCCCCCAGAAGCAGCCTCCGGCAAGATAAATAGTTTTCATAGTATTCTCCCCTGCATAGCTAATGCTCTATAGGTTTCCTGTATCTTACCACGAAAAACGGAAGTCGGCAACGAGAAACTCCCCCTGTGTTCGCCTTTAGGGAAATGCTGATTTAATCTGGTGTTAACCCAATTTTGTGCATTACCGGTTATAAAATAAGCATCCATAAAGAAGGGATGCGATTTGATGAGATACCAGAGCACATTCAGTGATTGAGCTCGAAAGTCTTCTGTCCGATGCAAGGTAGAGCATGCTTTCCTGATTGTGAAACGAGACTTCGGCTACCGGAAGGTTGCCTACAAAGGACTCAAAAAGAATCTGAATCGGTTCCACATGCTGTTTGCCTGTGCGAATCTCCT
>JAFRIV010000036.1 GCA_017432615.1 Oscillospiraceae bacterium | reverse complement strand
TTCAGGGGCAGGCTGGTTTTAGCGTGCTCTGGGTAAAGTCGCGGTAGTTTTCGCTGAAAGCGCGAATTCTATCGCTTTTTTCACGTTTTTGGCCGTAGAAAAGGAGCTGTGCAAAATTCTTATTTTGCTACAGCTCCTTTGAAAAAGAAGATGAAAAGCAGAAATTAAACCAGCGCTGCAGTGATGATGGACATCTGGTAAACTTCTTCCGCATCACAGCCGCGGCTGAGGTCGTTGATGGGTGCGTTGAGTCCCTGCAGGATGGGGCCGTATGCGGCAAAACCGCCGAGCCGCTGAGCGATCTTGTAGCCGATATTACCTGATTGGATCTCCGGGAAGACAAAGGTGTTGGCATAGCCTGCAACTTTGCTGCCGGGGAATTTCAGCTGCCCGACCACCGGGGAAACAGCCGCGTCAAACTGCATCTCGCCGTCGATGGCAAGGTCAGGGGCCATCTCTTTGGCAATGGCGGTCGCTTCGCGGACCAGGTCAACATTGGCGCCCTTGCCGGAGCCTTTGGTAGAGTAGGAGAGCATGGCAACTTTCGGGTCCATGCCGAAAACCTTTGCCGTGTTTGCGGTAGCAACGGCTACTTCGGCAAGCTGTGCGGCAGCGGTCAGTTTCACATTGCCTTCTTTATCTTTTTTGTCTTCGTAGGAAATGTTGATGGCACAGTCGCCCATGCAGATCATTTCTTCACCGCGGACAAGAATAAAGCAGGAGGATACCAGATTGGCGCCTTTCTTTGTTTTTACGATCTGCAGTGCCGGGCGAACGGTATCGGCCGTGGAGTAGGTCGCTCCGCCCAGAAGTGCATCGGCAACACCCATTTTGACGAGCATTGTACCGAAATAATTGCCCTTCATAAGATTTGCACGGCATTCCTCTTCCGTCATTTTGCCCTTGCGAAGTTCAACCATCGTCTGGACCATCTCATCCATTTTCGGATAGGTCTCAGGATCCAGGATCTCCAGCCCGTCAATGTCAAATCCGCCCTTTGCAGCAGCTGCTTTGACATCCTCCACATTGCCGACAAGAACCGGCGTGAGAAAACCGTCTTTCTTCAGGCGCGCAGCGGATTCCAGAATTCTGGCATCAGTGCCTTCGGTGTAAACGATCTTGCGCGGGTTTGCTTTCAGGACTTCGATCAGATTTTCAAACATAATGCTTTTAACCTCCAAAAATATTGTGAAGTGCTTATACTCTAACACTATCTGCTCTTTTTTTCAAGAACAGGTTGAAAAAAGATAGGAAGGTTTTGACGGGAAAAGGCAATGCAGATCTCTGCAAAACATGGAATGGCCGGTAGGGAGAAAGGTCGGCGGAGATTTTTTCATCATTAGTCTTTACAAAAATCGGGATTCTGTTAAAATACTGTATTACGATACAGAAAGGAAAGATTATGCCGTGACTGACAGAAATACCATTCGTAATTTTTCCATCATAGCCCATATTGATCATGGAAAATCCACCCTGTCCGACAGGCTGATCGAAAAATGCGGTGCAGTAGAGCAGCGCGTAATGGAAGATCAGATACTGGACGACATGGAACTCGAGCGCGAGCGGGGGATTACCATAAAGGCTCGAGCAGTCGGGCTGAATTATAAAGCACCGGACGGAAAAAACTATACCCTGAACCTGATTGATACGCCGGGGCATGTTGACTTTAATTATGAGGTCAGCCGTTCTCTTGCTGCCTGCGAGGGTGCACTGCTTGTAGTGGATGCTTCTCAGGGTGTGGAGGCGCAGACGCTTTCCAATACCTATCTTGCGATGGACAACAATCTGGAGATCCTCCCCATCATCAACAAGATCGACCTCCCTGCGGCCGACCCGCAGCGTGTGAAAGATGAGATCGAGGAGATCATCGGCATCCCCGCACAGGATGCGCCGGAGATCAGCGCAAAAGCCGGCATCAATATTGATGCCGTTCTGGAAGATATTGTAAAACGTGTGCCGGCACCTTCAGGAGATGCCGACGCTCCTCTGAAAGCCCTGATCTTTGACAGCCAGTATGACAGCTATCGCGGTGTTATCGTGTTTATCCGCCTGGTCGACGGCCGCATTCGCCGGGACACGGAAGTGCGTATGATGTCCACCGGGGCTGTTTATAAGGTGGTGGAAGTGGGCCATATGCGTCCCATCGGGTTTGATGCCTGTGAAGAACTTGCCGCAGGGGATGTGGGATATTTTACAGCCAGCATCAAAAATGTGGGGGATACCACAGTCGGGGATACGGTGACATATGCCGAACGTCCGGCTCTTGAAGCCCTTCCCGGATACCGTCCGGCCCGCCCGATGGTTTACTGCGGCATCTATACCGAAGACGGCTCAAAGTATCCCGATCTGCGCGACGCACTGGAAAAACTGAAGCTCAACGATGCCTCCCTCTCTTTTGAGCCGGAAAGCTCCATCGCTCTCGGCTTCGGTTTCCGCTGCGGTTTCCTGGGCATGCTGCATATGGAAGTGATTCAGGAGCGCCTGGAGCGTGAATTTAATCTGGATCTGATCACTACACTGCCTTCTGTTATTTACAAGATTGTAAAAACAGACGGTTCCACGATTTTTGTAGACAATCCCCACAATTACCCGGAAGTCGCTTCCATTGCAGAAGCACACGAGCCGTATATGAAAGTCAGCATTATCACCCCCAACGAATTTGTCGGGAATATCATGCCTCTTTGCCAGGATAGAAGAGGGGAATATAAAAACATGCAGTATCTTGACCAGCGCCTTGTCGAAATGCATTATGACATGCCGCTCAACGAGATCATTTATGACTTCTTTGACACCCTGAAAGCGCGTACGAAAGGATATGCCTCCCTGGATTATGAACTCAGCGAGTATAAACCCAGCGAGCTCGTAAAGGTGGATATGCTTCTCAACGGTGATCAGGTGGATGCCCTGAGTTTCATCGCCCACAAAGACAAAGCGTATGCCCGTGCCCGCAAGCTCTGCGAAAAACTGAAGGATAACATTCCCCGTCAGCTGTTTGAAATCCCTATTCAGGCTGCCATCGGCGGAAAGATCATCGCCAGAGAAACGGTGAAGGCATTACGGAAGGATGTTCTTGCCAAGTGCTACGGCGGCGATATCACCCGTAAGAAGAAGCTCCTGGAGAAGCAGAAGGAAGGAAAAAAGAAGATGCGCCAGCTTGGCACGGTGCAGATCCCGACGGAAGCATTTCTTGCGGTGCTGAAGCTGGACGAGTAAGTTTTCTGTTGAGGGCTGCCGAATATCGGCAGCCCTCTTATGCAAAGAATAAAAAGGGAGGAACACAAATGGAATTGAAGGAAGCCTTGAATACGCTTGATCGCATCCAGAGAAAGGAAATAGCTTATATGCACGCCATGGGGCTGCTGTCCTATGACGGCTCAACCGGTGCGCCGGAAGGCACAGCGCAGAACCGGGGGGAGACACTTGGCGTTTTAAGCGAAGCGGCATATGCCGTTACCACCGGCAAAGATACAAGGCAGACCCTTGCCTGCCTGAAGGATCATTGGGAGGAACTGGACGATGTAACTCGGCGTATTGTCGAGCGTAAAGAGAAGGATCTTGCAGAACTGAGCAGGATCCCCGTGGAAGAGTATGTCGCCTATACCCGCCTGATCAACGAAGCTGATGCCGTCTGGCATAAGGCGAAGGAACAGAACGACTATAACTCCTTTGCCCCTTATATTGATAAGATCGTATCAGCCCGGAAACGAAATGCCTTTCTGGTTTCACCGGAGATGGACCCTTATGATTATCAGCTGGACAAGTTTGAAGAAGGCCTGACACGATCCAAATGTGAAGCCTTTTTCAAAACTTTGAAAGAGGATATCGTCCCTCTGGTGAAAAAAGTAACAGCAAGGCCGCAGGTAGACGATGCCATCAACAAAATGCATTACCCTCTTGCACAGCAGGAAGTCCTTTCCCGCAAACTGATGGATCTGATCGGCCTGGATCGAAACCACTGTATGCTCGGTGTTACGGAGCACCCCTTTACGACAGGCTTTACCAAATACGATGTGCGTATTACCACACATTATCATGAAGACAGTTTCCTCTCGTCTCTTTACAGCGTAATACATGAAGGGGGGCATGCCCTGTATGAGCTTCATGTGGATGACAGATTCGCCTACACCTGCCTCGGCGGCGGGGTGTCGATGGGGGTGCACGAAAGCCAGTCACGGTTCTATGAAAATATCATCGGCAGAAGTGAAGCGTTCTGTGAACTTTTGATGCCGACGCTGCAGGAATTGTTCCCGGAACAGACGAAGGGCTTTTCTGCACACGATCTGTTTTTTGCGGCCAATAAGGCGGAGCCTTCTTTGATCCGTACGGAAGCCGATGAACTTACTTATACCCTGCACATTATGATCCGTTATGAAATCGAGAAAAAGCTTTTCGCCGGGGAAGTAACATCCAAAGACCTGCCGGAACTCTGGAATGCTCTTTACAGGGAATTTCTCGGGATCTCCGTGCCGGATGACAGGCGAGGAGTGCTTCAGGATACACACTGGTCCGGCGGAATGTTCGGATATTTTCCGTCCTATGCGCTTGGCTCTGCCTACGGGCCGCAGATCCTGCATCGGATGGAACAGGATTTTGACGTGTTCGAAGCTGTGAAAAACAACCGCATCAGCCGCATCAACGACTGGCTCTGTGAGCACATCTGGCAGTACGGCTGCCTGTATAAGCCGGGGGAACTGATGGAAAAGGTCTTCAACGAACCTTTTGACCCGAAGTATTATACGGACTACTTAAAAACAAAATACGCTGCAATTTATGGTTTGAACGATTAGTATATAAGAAAACCGTTCGGGCGGCGAGCCCGAACGGTTTTTATAGCAGCGTCAGGAATACTATTGAATGAAAAGAGGTCCTGTTCATTCACTCAGAAGCATTCTGTCATTGTCCAGGTTTTTGCCGGCAGCCTCCCGGAACAGTATAAGCAGATCAGAGACCTGCAAATGCTGTCTTTCTTCTCCTTTTACGTCGTAAATGATGCCGCCCTGATTCATCATCAGCGTCCTGTTGCCGAGATCAAGTGCACTCTGCATATTATGGGTGATCATCAGGCAGGTGAGGCCGTTGGTCTCTACAATGTTTTTGGTCAGTTCCAGCACTTTCTCCGCAGTGGCAGGATCAAGAGCAGCGGTGTGCTCATCCAGCAGCAAAAGAGCGGGCGGATTGAAGGTTGCCATCATCAGCGTAAGCGCCTGCCTTTGCCCGCCGGAGAGCAGTCCCACCGGCTGCTGCATCCGGTCTTCCAGGCCCATGTTTAAAAGAGCAAGCCGTTCCCGAAAGAGGTTGCGGTCCTCTTTGGTAATATGGGAAAACCAGCCGCCGCGTCCCGCGGCAAGGGCAAGGTTTTCTTCAATCGTCATTCCGGGGGCTGTTCCTAGCAGCGGATCCTGAAATAACCTTCCGATTTTTCTTGCACGGATATATTCCGGCTGAAGAGTAATGTCCTCTCCGTCTAGGTGAATGCTTCCGCTGTCCGTGAAAAAGCTGCCGGCAATTGCGTTGAAAAGGGATGATTTTCCTGCCCCGTTGCTCCCAACGATCGAAATAAAGTCCCGGTCGGCTACTTCAAGAGACAGATCCTGAATCGCTGTTTTTGCATTGAGAGTGCCGGGATTGAAGGTTTTGGAAATATGACGGATCGAAAGCATGTTTTATTCCTCCCTCTTCCCGTATTTATGGGTCAGGCGGCGGTGCAGCTCAGGATAACGGGACTTGAGATACGGTCCTGCAATGGCAGCGATCACAATGACGGAAGACACCAGTTTCAGCATAAAAGCC
This sequence comes from Oscillospiraceae bacterium, assembly GCA_017432615.1. GTDB lineage: Bacteria > Bacillota > Clostridia > Oscillospirales > Oscillospiraceae > Limivicinus. Next base: position 39,294 of record JAFRIV010000036.1, on the reverse strand, counting down.
GGCATGTGGAAGCGCAGCGCCGCTGCGTATACGATTCGGAATACGATAGCACCGATGACCGCTCCGACGGCTCTCTTTATGATCCCTCCCTTTCCGGCAAACGCCCTGCCGATCAGCAGAGAAGCGAGAGCAATAGTCACCATTCCCGATCCGATATCGATGTTGACCGACTTTTGCGACTGCGCCAGCAGGCAGCCGGACAGCGCAGTAAACGAGTTGGAAATGCAAAGTCCCACAATGGTCGTAAAAGCAGGGTTGATAGAGGAGGAACGCACCATATCCGGGTTATTGCCGGTAGCCCGGATCGCAAGGCCGAGCCTTGTCCGCAGGAAGCAACCGAGGAACACAACGATGACGAAAACCGCCAGCAGTGCGACGATTGTTTTATAGTAACCGGAAAACGTTGTATCACGAAGCAGATCCTTCATCGCCGTGAAAACTGTGGCAGTCTTGTTCATGTTGAGCAGGGAAGCCCCGCCCATCACCCAGATGTTGATGGAATAAAGCCCGGTATTGACAATGATACCGGCAAGCAGGCTGTCAATGCCCATTTTCGTCTGTAAGATCGCAGTGACGAAACCGGATAATACGCCGGCGCCCATTGCCGCCGGGAGAGAAAGAAACGGATGACCGGCCAGCGCGACAACCGCACCGACGGCTGCTCCGAGAGTGAAGCAGCCGTCAGTGGAAAGATCACAGACGTTGAGCATGGAATAACTGAGAAACAGAGCCAGTACGGTCAGTGAGCTGATCAATCCAAGCTCAAATGCCGTCTGCAAAATGGATACCATAGGTGGGCTTTCTCCTTAGATGATGGTTTGGCAGGATAGTTTTTCTGAAAACAATTTCAGATTTTATGCCAGATCGTCAAAACTTTCTGCGGTGGTAATAGGCTGAACTTTGGTGCAGAAGGGGGCAAACGTATCTGCTATTGAATCATAATCCAGGCCCAGAGCTTCGCAGATATCCGTGTTTACGGTTGCCGTGCCGTTGTCGAAGGTCTTGACCGGCACTTCACCCGGGTTCTTGCCGTTGATCAGGATGTCAGCGATCATGTTCGCGGTTTCCACGCCCAGGTTGGCGTAATCCACACCGTAGCCCAGGAAAGCGCCGTTGAGGGCAAAGCTGTCAGCGCCGGTGTAGTGGGGGATCTTCGCCTCGGCAAAGATCTCGTAAATGGCAAGTTCCGCCGTCATAATGGTGTTGTCGGTCGGAGTAAATACAGCGTCTGCCCCGTCACTGACGAGAGCCTGTGCCGCCAGCATCACTTCATCCACGTTGGTCCCGGTGCGCTCCACGTATTTTACGCCCTTCGCATCCAGATATTCTTTTGCTGCAGCAATGGGAGCGGCGGAAGCATCTTCACTCACATTGTAGAGCAGCCCGATCAGATCGGCATCCGGGTCGGCAGCAAAGATCAGATTCATCACGGCATTTGTGTCAAGGTAGTCAGAAGTTCCGGTCAGATTTGCTCCGGGAGCATCCAGGCTTTCTACGACGCCTGCGCCGACGGGGTCGGACACAGCAGCAAATACTACCGGCAGGCCGCTGTCTTCGGTGGCTGCCTGCATGGCCATGGCAACAGGCGTTGCCACACCCACCATCAAATCTACCTGATCAGCCTGGAAGTTGGCAATGATCTGATTCATCACGTTGGCATCCAGGTTGCAGTTGTCTTCTTCCACTGTAAAGGAGATACCGGTTTCTGCGGAGATGGCCTCCAGCCGGGAGCGGATATTCGCAATGATCTGGTTGAGGGATGCATCGTCGACAAAGTTACAGATGCCGACGGTATAGCTTTCTTTGGCTTCCTCTGCGAAAGATGCTGCGCTGAGAGCAAATACAAATACGATTGCCAGAAGAACAGAAATCATTTTTTTCATGGGTGGTGCCGTCCTTTCTTTTTTTGTTTTTTTATTGGCTGCTTTTCGGAGGAAGGAACGGGAACAAAGCAAAAATCCCGTCCCTGCAAACAATGCTTGCTGGGACGGGAATGATCATTCATTCTCGTGGTGCCACCCGGCTTGGCGTCTTTGAAACGCCCACTTTACGCGTACCAACATACGCAGACCGTTGTTCACGGGGAGTCATGCCCCGGCGCACATACTCAGGCAAAAGCCTTTTCCGGTTGCCCTCGGAAGTCCATTCGGTAATCAACTTTCCGCCGCCCTCACACCGTCAGCGGCTCGCTGGAGAAAAGGATTGAAAACTTACTTACTCTTCCTCATCGGTTTGGCTGGATTTTAGCATCCGGCTCTTTCTTTGTCAAGGCTGTTTTTTTCTTTTGGTATTTTTATACGAGAGGAATGCATCCTTCAACCGTTTTTTTGGAGAGATTATCCCAAAGGGACCGGCAGACGGCTGCTTCCTGCCCGTCGTTTTTCCATTTTTCGCATTTACACCCTTTTGCTTTTATGGTATACTTTTTATTCGTATAACCGGTTGTTCCGCGTCTCGACACGGTTTTCAGCCGGACTTACCCATTCTAAGAAAAGGATCGTCCTATCGCAATGTTTGATGGTTTTCAGCGCGAGGCTTCCGATTTTTTCTGGGAGATGCGCTTCCATAACGAGAGAGACTGGTTTTATGCCCACAAAGAACAGTTTGATGCCCTGATCGGGAATCCGATGAAGCTCCTTGCTTCCGAAACGGCAGAACAGCTGGGAAAACGCTTCCCGGAAAAGGAACTGAAAGTACATGTAGCCCGCATCTGGAGAGATGCTCGCAGGCTCTTCGGCCGCGGACCTCTGAAAGAAAATCTTTGGTTTTCCATTGAAAATGCCGATCTGACGGAACCTGCCGCCTCTTTCTTTTTTGAACTTCAGCCTGCCGCCTTTTCCTACGGTCTCGGCTTCTGGACGATGCGTGCGGATAAGATGGAAGCCTTTCGCCGCAGTGTTGATGCAAACCCGGCAGCGTTTGAAAGGCTTGCCCGTTCCGTTCAGAATATGGACGGTTTTGTGCTCGGCGGGCCGGAATTCAAGCGGCCGAAAGGGGACCACGGCGCGATCGTAAATCAGTGGTATAATCGCAAATGGACGAATGTTTATCATGAGGAAGACTTTGGCGGAGACGTGCTTTCGCCTCGTTTGCCTATTATTCTGGCAGACGCCTTTGCAAAACTGATGCCTATGCACGATTATTTGACAGACCATACAAAACTTTAACGATAAATCATTCAGGAGGAACGTATGAAATACATTATGTCGCTTGATCAGGGAACCACCAGTTCCCGCTGCATCCTGTTTGACCGTGCAGGCAACATCTGCTCGGTGGCACAGAAGGAATTCCGGCAGATCTTTCCCAAACCCGGCTGGGTTGAGCATGATGCCGAGGATATCTGGTTTACCACCCTGGAGGTCTCCCGCACTGCCATGCGCAAGCTTGGAGTGACGGCACAGGATATTGCCGCCATAGGCATCACCAACCAGCGGGAGACGACAGTCGTCTGGGATAAACGCACCGGCAAACCGATTGCCAATGCCATCGTTTGGCAGTGCCGCCGCACGGCGGATATTATTGACGATCTGGTGAAACGCGGCTATTCGGATATGATCCGTGAAAAAACAGGTCTTGTGCCGGATGCCTATTTTTCCGGGTCCAAGATTCGCTGGCTTCTGGATAATGTACCCGGCGCCAGAGAACGCGCCGAGAAGGGCGAACTGCTGTTCGGCACCATCGATACCTGGCTGATCTGGAAGCTCACCGGCGGGGAAGTGCATGTGACGGACCAGACAAACGCCAGCCGTACGATGATCTATAATATCCACACCCTGCAATGGGATGAGGAGCTGCTTTCTCTACTGGATATCCCCAAAGAGATCCTGCCTGAAGTCAAGCCCTCCAGCTGCGTCTACGGAAAGTCGGATTTTGCCCTTTACGGCGGTGAGATCCCGGTAGCCGGCGCTGCGGGAGATCAGCAGTGTGCCCTGTTCGGGCAGGCCTGCTTCCAGCCCGGAGAGATGAAGAATACCTACGGCACCGGCTGCTTCCTCCTGATGAACACCGGTACGGTGCCGGTAAAGAGCGATCACGGTCTCGTGACGACGATCGCTGTCGGCTTTGACAGTCATGTTCACTATGCTCTGGAAGGCAGCGTCTTTGTTGCCGGTGCCGCTATCCAGTGGCTGCGGGATGAACTGAACGTATTGGAGAAGGCCAGCGAGAGTCAGGTCTTCGCGGAATCTGTCCCGGACAGCGCAGGCGGTTATGTGGTCCCGGCATTCACCGGTCTTGGCGCACCGTATTGGAATCAGCGTGCCAGAGGGGCAATCGTCGGGATCACGCGCGGCTTTAACCGCGCACATCTGGTGCGTGCCACGCTGGAATCCCTGGCGTATCAGAGCTATGATATCTGCAAAGCCATGGAAAAGGACTCCGGTATTCCCATCAAGACCCTGAAAGTGGATGGCGGAGCCTGTGCAAACGATTTTCTGATGCAGTTCCAGAGTGATATCCTCGACTGCGATGTTTATCGTCCTTCCTGCATTGAAACCACTGCCCTGGGCGCTGCGTACCTCGCAGGCCTCGCAGTTGGCTATTGGGATAATACAGACGATATTCGTTCCAACTGGAGCATTGACCGCACCTTCCATTGCCATATGACGGAAGGCCTGCGTGAGGCAAAAATACGCGGCTGGCATAAAGCGGTGGAGTGTGCCCAGCTTTGGGGGGAGGAAACGGCACTTGAATGAGATCATCCTTTTAAAACTGGGTGAGATCGTCCTGAAAGGCTTAAACCGCAAAGCCTTTGAGCGCAAACTCCTCAGCAATATTGCATACCGCCTAAAGCCTTTTGGCGAATTTAAGATCACCTGCCTGCAAAGTACTGTTTATGTCGAACCGAAGACTGACGACATCGATATGGATGAAGTTTTTGATGCCTGCGGCAAAATTTTCGGGGTGATCTCCATGGCGCGTGCCAAGGGTTGTGAAAAGGACAAGGATGCCATTGCAGCTCTTGCCATCCGGTATCTGAAACCGCAGATGGAAGCGGCCAAAAGCTTCAAGGTGGAGAGTAAACGCAGTGACAAGTCTTTCCCGATGACCAGCATTCAGCTGAGCCAGTATGTCGGCGGCGAACTGCAGGAAGCCTTCCCGAACACCCCGGTTGATGTGCATGATCCGGATCTTACCGTGCATGTGGAAGTCCGTGATCTTGCAGCCTATGTCCATGCCGATCCGGTTCCCGGAGCGGGCGGCATGCCGGTCGGTTCCAACGGCATCGCGGTCACATTGCTCTCCGGCGGTATTGACAGTCCTGTCTCCACTTATATGATTGCCCGGCGCGGTGTCCGCCTGATCCCGGTCCACTTTTTCTCTTTCCCGTACACTTCCGAACAGGCAAAGGAAAAGGTCATTGAACTGGCGGAACTCCTCACACAGTACTGCGGCAGAATGACGATAGAGATCGTTCCGTTCACCCACATTCAGGAGGAGATCCGGGACAAATGCCCGGAGGAGTATTTCACCTTGATCATGCGCCGGTTTATGATGCGCATTGCGGAGAAAATAGCGCTTTATAATGGCGCCCGGGGCATTGTCACCGGAGAAAATCTCGGTCAGGTTGCCTCACAGACGATGGAGGCCATGGCCGTTACACGCGCTGTTGCAGCGCTGCCGGTGCTCCAGCCGCTGATCGGTTTTGATAAGGAAGAAATCGTCCGCCTTGCACGCAGGATCGGAACTTTCAATACGTCAATTCTTCCTTATGAGGATTGCTGCACGGTTTTCACGCCGCGCCACCCCCGTACCAAGCCGAAGCTCGCGGATGTGGAGGCTGTGGAAAAGGCGCTGGAAATTGACACCCTGGTTCAGGAAGCTTTTGACGGCATCGAACATTTCCCTGTAGGAGAACATTGACAGATTGCAGGAAATGGGTTATAATTAAGTTAACATAAAACATTTCTGCTCTGCGGAGAAAGGACGCTCTCATGAAAAGAATTCCATGCAGTTCTCTTGTTGCAGTGTTGCTCCTTGCAGCCTTGTTGCTGACAGGCTGCGGCGTGAGGGATATTTTGCCTTCCGCCACCCCGACCCCTGCCCCGACGCCTGTCCCCACACCGGTTCCGACTCCCGTGCCGACGCCTGTCCCGACACCGGTGCCTACCCCCGTCCCGACGCCGGTTCCTACCCCTGTGCCGACCCCTGCTCCGACGCCGGCGCCCACCCCCGCCCCGACACCGGCACCCACTCCTGCCCCGACACCGGCTCCTGCACAAACCGGCTATCCTGTGGTTACCAAGCACCCGACCAATGAAACCGTGCCGGAAGGCGGCTACTGCTACTTTGTGGCAAAGTATGAAAATGCCCGCTATGCAACCTGGCATTTTGTCAGCCCGGACGGAGCTACGGATCTTGATTTTAAAACTGCTGAGCAGAACTTCACCACGCTGGAGATCGAAGGCGGAGAAACCAGCCAGCTCCTCCTGAAAACGATTCCTCTTACCATGAATGGCTGGAAGGTCTACTGTGACTTTTACAACAACCTCGGCCATACGAAGACGAATTCTGCCACCCTCACCGTCACACCGCTGACCGGCGGCGCGTCCGGTGTTCAGGCCGGCCTGCCCGTCGTGACCAAGAATCCGACCAATGAAACCGTGGATGTCGGCGGTTCCTGCTATTTCGTGGCAAAGTATGAAGATGCTATCTGGGCAGTTTGGCATTTTGTCAGCCCGGACGGAAAGCGCAATCTCACCTATCAGGAAGCTCAGACAGAGTTCCCCGGCCTGGAGATCCTGAAAGGCTATGCCAGCACCATGCAGTTAAAGAGCATTCCTGCAGCGCTCAACGGCTGGTGGGTTTACTGTGAATTCCGCAACAATGTCGGCACCAAGAATACCGAATCTGCCCTCATTACTGTCAAGGGGCAGAGTACAGCAGCGGCAAATCCCGGCATTTATATCCAGCCCTCTGCAGCACCGGCTGCCATCGCAAACAGGGATTATTCCGGGCTCTATGTGGAACCGGTTGCCCAAAAAGCCACGATTGAGATCACCGGCAGCCCGGAGCGGTATTTCGTCACGGCAGACTGGTCAGTTACTTATGCGGAAAAATATCACTGGACATTCTCCGGCCAATTCAGTGCAGACGGCGTCCTCTCTTATTCGGATGCAGTCCTTACTGTTCTGAATCTGGCTGATGACACTTCGACCGTAAAATACCAGAACGGCACCGGCACCCTCTCTTATTCTTCCGGCACAGCTGCCGGCCTCTACTGGACGGAAAACACTTCCGAGCCGTCCGCAACGAATACCTTCTTTGCCAAAAACTGACAGCAGCCTGATATTTTTGGGCATATATCGTTGCAAAGGAGAACCTGTCCGGCCCATCGCCGGAGAGGTTCTCCTTCTCTTTACTGAACTATTGATTTTGCCGGTATAGGAAAAGACAAAACACAGCCGAAATGAACAGTTATTGTATCATATGGAGACGGGTTTCTCGTCTGAAAGGTGTTCTCTGCTGTATAAGATGACGGTATCACCTGCCTGCAGCACCAGCTTGCCGTTTGGCACCATGGCCTGTCCGTCCCGGCGCACCATGACAATATATGTCTGGCGGGAGATGTCCAGATCCATGATGGCGTGATCGTTCCACTCGTGATTCTTTTTCAGGGTGATCTCTTTCAGGTTGATGGGGCGATCGCCTTTCAGGCCTTCTGCCCCCAGGACAAGGCAGTCACCCGCCTTTAAAATGACATCGCCCCGCGGAACGATGATACCGGATCCGCGTTGAACCACCGCCACGATGATCCCGCGAGGAAGATTCAGATCCTGGATCTTCTTTCCGCTCCAGTTGTCACCGGCGGAAAGCTCAATTTTCACAAACCGCAGGTCCCTTTCTTCGCCGTAATCGGAGATCCTCTGGAGATGGGTGTACTGTTCGACGAACCCTGCGGAAATAATACCGGTCGGGATAGCCACCATTCCAACGCCGAGGAAGGTAATGACAATACCGAGACATTTCCCCATGACCGTAACCGGATAAATATCCCCGTATCCTACCGTGAGCAGGGTAGATACAGCCCACCAGAGTCCGGAAAATGCATTTCGGAATATTTCGGGCTGCGCCGTGTGCTCGATGGAGTACATCGCAAGGCTGGAGGCCAGCATCAGCACAAAAATGATAAATACCGAAGACAGCAGCTGCTGGCTTTTGCTTACGATAACGTTGGTGATCACATTGAGGGAATCGTAATAGGCATTGATTCGAAACAGCCGCAGGATCCTCGCCACACGGATCAGACGAAAAGCAACAGCACCCGCAGGGAAGAACATAGGCAGATAATAAGGTAAAAACGACAGCAGATCGATAATACCTGCCCCGGAAAGAACATATTTGACATACGGTCGAAGTCCTTTATATCCGGGATACAGGCATGGCGACGTGTAAAGCCTCAGGAAATAATCGATCGCAAAGAAGGCTACCGTTACAGCTTCCACTTCTCCGAGGAGTGAGCCGTACTGCGCTTCGACGGAATCAAATGTGACAGCAAAAGCACCGGCCAGATTGATCAGCAGCATGGCTGTGCTGATGATGTCATATGCCTGGTTGATCGGTACATCCACCACGCCGACCGACACCATCCGGAATACCCTGGAGCGAAAATCACTGGTTTGAATCTGCTCTGATTCTTTCATGTTCCGTATTCTCTCTCTGAAAATGTCTTTTTCTTACGATATCATATTTTTTCGGGGAAGGCAAGAAAGAAAGATTTTCGCATTCTGTTTTGTTTTTGTTGAACTCCATAGGTTTCTGTAGTACAATCATTTCAGGCAGAATCATCATCTTTTAGAAAGAAATGGGGATAGAAAAATGGTCTTTGAAAAAACAGTTCTTGGCATTGAGTTCGGGTCTACGCGTATCAAAGCCATGATGCTCGATGAGCATCATCTGCCGGTTGCCTCCGGAAGCTATGAGTGGGAAAACCGTCTTATCGACGGGATCTGGACGTATTCCATGACGGATATTCACACGGGGCTCCAGGCCTGCTATGCGGATCTGAAGCGCGATGTAAAGGAAAAATTCGGCACGGTACCGACTGCTTTCGGTGCGATCGGGGTTTCTGCCATGATGCACGGGTATCTTCCGTTTGACAGCAGCGGGCAGCAGCTTGCCGAATTTCGCACCTGGCGCAACACCATCACCGGCCAGGCTGCGGAAGAGCTTACGGCACTGTTCGGCTTCAACATTCCTCAGCGATGGAGTATTGCTCACCTTTGGCAGGCAATTCTCAACGGGGAGGAACACACCAAACAGATCGCCTTCCTTACAACGCTGGCCGGATATATTCATACCCGCCTGACGGGAGAGAAAAAAATGGGCCTCGGAGAAGCTTCCGGCATGTTTCCCATCGACAGCGCCGCGCAGGATTACAACAGCGTAATGATGCAGAAGTTTGATGCGCTGGCTGCGGCAAAAGGGATGCCGTGGAAGCTGAGAGACATTTTGCCCGAACCGGTCCCTGCCGGTACGCCTGCCGGGAACCTGACGGCGGAAGGCGCACTCTTCCTTGATCCGGAAGGGGACCTTCGTCCCGGGATTCCGTTTGCCCCCTGTGAAGGGGATGCGGGGACCGGCATGGTGGCAACGAATTCCGTTCGTGCCCGCACGGGCAATGTTTCTGCCGGCACGTCAGACTTTGCCATGCTTGTGGCCGACCATGAACTGGGGGTCCATAAAGAGATCTGTATGGTCACCACGCCTACCGGGCTGCCGGTCGCTATGGTGCATTGTACCAACTGCACGTCCGACATCAATGCGTGGGTCAGCCTCTTCTCGGAATTTGCCGATCTGATCGGGGCAGATGTTGAGAAAGGCACGCTCTTCACAAAGCTGTTTCTCAAAGCTCTCGAGGGTGACCCGGACTGTGGCGGCCTGCTCAGCTACAACTACTTTTCCGGCGAAGGGGTCACCGGGGTCGATGAAGGCCGTCCGGTATTTGCCCGCCTGCCCGACAGCAGCTTTACACTTGCCAACTTTATGCGTACGCACCTGCTCTCCGCTCTCGCTACCCTGAAGATCGGGATGGACATCCTCACAGCAGAGGAGAATATTCCCATAGACAGGCTTTACGGCCATGGCGGCTTCTTTAAAACACCCGGTGTCGGGCAGCGGCTGCTGTCGGCTGCTGTCGGTGCACCGGTGTCTCTGATGGAAACTGCAGGAGAGGGCGGACCTTACGGGATGGCGTTGCTTTGTGCCTATATGCTCTGGAAGAAGAATGGCCAGACGTTGGAAGACTATCTGGATGAAGTCTTTGCTGACGCTTCCTCTTCTACCCTGATGGCAGATGAGATCGAGATCGCCGGGTTCGATGCCTTCCTGGCCCGATATAAAAAAGCCTTTGACGTGGAAAAGGCAGCCATCCGTACGCTCAGTTGATTTCTTTTTAACAGGTTGTTCATTTTTCCGTTCTTGCTTTTGCCTCGGTCCGGTTGTATGATGAGAGACAGAAAAGATCGGAGGTGATTGTAGTGATCCCGTTTCATTTTGGTTTTACCGGTTTCTGGCTGATCATCATGCTGATAACGCTGGTAGTGGAGGCAGTCGTGCCGGGGCTTGTATCGATCTGGTTTGCGCTCGGCGCACTGGTGGCCATGGTATGTGCCTCACTTCACGCTCCTGTCTGGGCGCAGATCCTGGCTTTCGTTGTGGTTTCCCTGGCTGCGCTTCTTGCGACGCGGCCTTTGGCCAGCAAATATGTCAATGCGAAGGTTCAGGCTACCAATGCAGACAGGATTATCGGCAAAGAATGTGTCGTTCGGGAGGAGATCGACAACCTTCACGAAACCGGTGCAATTTCTGTGGACGGAAAATTGTGGACGGCCCGTTGCACGGACGACAGTCTCGTGATTCCGTCCGGCACGATTGCCGTGGTAGAAAAAATTGAAGGGGTAAAAGCCATTGTTACCCCAATTTCAAAGGAGGAGTAATCATTATGCCCGTATTGCTTATTATTATTCTTGTTGTGCTCGTGATCCTTGTCAGCCGTATCCGTATCGTTCAGCAGGCCAGAGCTTATGTAATTGAGCGCCTCGGCGCGTATAAGACCACCTGGGGCGTCGGGATCCATTTCCTGATTCCGTTTATTGAGAGAGTTGCCAAGGTCGTATCGCTGAAGGAGCAGGTAGCGGACTTTCCGCCCCAGCCGGTCATAACCAAAGATAACGTCACCATGCAGATCGACACGGTGGTTTATTTCCAGGTGACTGACCCGAAACTCTATACCTATGGGATCGAGCAGCCGATGATCGCCATTGAAAATCTCTCGGCCACTACGCTGCGTAATATCATCGGTGAACTGGAACTGGATGAATGCCTGACCAGCCGTGATGTTATCAATACAAAGATGCGTGCGATCCTGGATGAGGCAACGGATCCCTGGGGTATCAAGGTCAACCGTGTGGAACTGAAGAACATTCTTCCGCCGGAAGCCATCCGTAATGCGATGGAAAAGCAGATGAAGGCTGAGCGTGAACGCCGTGAAGCGATCCTTCGCGCAGAAGGAGAAAAGCAGTCCGCCATTCTTGAAGCAGAAGGCGAGAAAGAAGCGGCAATTTTACGTGCCGACGCAAAGAAGCAGCAGCAGATCCTGGAAGCGCAGGGCGAAGCTGAAGCTCTCCTCACTGTCCAGCGTGCAACGGCGGAAGGCATCAAGCTGATCAATGAGTCCGCCCCGACGGATGCTGTGCTGAAAATAAAATCTCTGGAAGCCTTTGCGGCTGCTGCCAACGGGAACGCAACGAAGATCATTATTCCCAGTGAGATCCAGGGCCTTGCAGGCCTTGCCGAAGGGATAATTCAAAGCGTCTCCAAAGGATAAGACCCGTCTATGGCAAAAAATACCGATGTTTCTCTCCGAAATGCGGTGATTTACAGCATCTATGTGCGTAATCACACGGCAGAAGGAACTTTCCTCTCGGTTATTCCGGATCTGGATCGCATTAAAACCCTTGGAGCGGATATCATCTGGCTCATGCCGATCCATCCGATCGGGGAGAAAAATAAAAAGGGCAGTTTAGGCTGCCCTTATGCGAATAAAGATTATCGCACGGTGAATCCTGCCTACGGTACGATGAATGATTTTTGCACGTTGGTGGATGCCATTCATGCGCGCGGCATGAAGTGCATGATTGACGTGGTCTATAATCATACGGCACCGGATGCAACACTGGTTTCGGAACATCCTGAGTTTTACTATCGCAGACCGGACGGTTCTTTCGGCAACAAGACGGCTGACTGGACGGATGTCATCGATCTGGATTATCACAATCATGACCTGTGGGACTATCAGATCGAATCCCTGTGCCGTTGGGCAGAGATCGTTGACGGTTTCCGCTGTGATGTTGCCTCTCTGATCCCGGTACAGTTCTGGCAGAAAGCCAGGGAAGCGGTGGAAAAAGTTCGGCCGGGATGTATCTGGCTGGCAGAATCGGTACATGGCAGTTTCAATGTTTATAATCGTATCTGCGGTCATTTTGCGGCTTCCGACTGTGAGCTCTTTTCCGCTTTTGATATGGAATATGAATATGATATTCGGGAGATCTTTGACCGATATCTGAGAGGAAAGGCTCCGCTTTCCTCCTGGCTTGACGCAATGAATCTGCAGGAGGCAATCTATCCTGACAATTACATTAAAATGCGCTGCCTGGAAAATCATGATCAGCCGCGGATCGCTTCGCTGGTGCCGGACAAAACTTCTCTTTTGAATTTTACTGCCATGCTCTTTTTCCTGAAAGGGTCCACCTTGCTCTACGCCGGACAGGAATATCAATGTGCCCATGTACCGAGCCTTTTTGAAAAGGATGTGTTTGAGCGTCGGGAAGAAGCGGATATCAGCCCGTTCCTTAGAAAGCTGGGGCAGATCAAAAAGACGCAGCTCTCCTGTCATGACTATTTTGCCGCGGCGGCGGATGATGCTTCCGATATTGCCGTTCTTACCCGCTCAGACGGAAAATGCAGAAAGATCGGCGTATTCAGCCTGAAAGGAAGATCCGGGACAGTTTCCGTTGATCTTCCTGACGGTACGTATGAAAACTGCATAACCGGGGAACCCGTTTCCGTACAGAACGGATTGCTTTCCACAGTCGGCCGTCCGATCATTCTGATTGATAACGGAAAAAAACGGCTGCTATGAAATCATCGGCAGCAGGATAAAAGGTCCTGCTGCCGGTGATCTCTTTCCCTGCGAAAAACGAGGAATAACAATAAAAAACCGGATCTGCAAACACTGCAGATCCGGTTTTTCAGTGCGAGAGAGGAGACTTGAACTCCCACGCCATGTAGCACACGCCCCTCAAACGTGCCTGTCTACCAGTTCCAGCACTCTCGCAAGCGCATGACGTATTATAGCAGATAAAAGATATTTGTCAAGAGAAATTTTTCCCGTTTTCCTGACGGTTCACCCGTTGAAAACAGAGTAACAGGGCGGCGATCCATAGAATGGCGAGAGCAATGGCGACTGCGCCTTTATCGTTTGTAAGGAATATCCCGGTGTTCCCGACCCGCTGATAATAGCCCGTGAAATAAGCGATATAACACAGAAAAGAGGCAAACTGCGTAAAAACGGCGGCAGGCAAAGCTGGCAGACAGACAAACGCCAGAATTACGGTCAGGCAGTCAGCGGCATAAAAATATCGGTCGTGCATATGCGGTAGAAAATAGGGGATAACAAGTACCATCAGAGCGGCAAAGAAGAGGAAAGAACGGGAAGTCATTCGGGGAAGGAAAGCAATTCCGGCAATCAGGACGGCTCCCATCGCTGCAAATGCCGCCAGGATCAGATAACGGGAGACAGCTTCCGTGCTGCCGGTGAGCTGCAGCAGCGCAGTGAGAGAAGGCGCATTATAGTTCAGGGCGGTGCCGATGCTGTCTGCCTGGTTGATATAGATCAAAACGGCATCGGCCAGCGGTCTTCCGGCGATTACAGCCGGCAGGATCATCAGAAGATACGTGAGGGGAAAGGCCGACAGACAGATCCAGCGGTATTTCCTCCAGAGCCAGAGAAGAAGCCACAGAGGCAGCAGGAACACCGCCTGCAGTTTAAAACCGAATGCCGCTGCAATGAAGATGACGCTGAGCAAAGGCTTTCCGCCGGTACCGTCGGGTTCCGGAAGGGCAAAGGCGAGGCCAAGGAGAGCAAGAGCAACATAAATGCTGTCGCACTGGCCCCAGGTAGAGCTGTTTGTCAGCACCGTAGGGAGATAAAGCAGCGTGAAAAAACAGCAAAGGGCGGGAATGCGCTTTCCGGTGCTTTTTTTGACCAGAAGCAGCCCGGCATAGGAAAGCAGAATGTCAAAGAAAATGCTCAGAAGCTTGATCAGATACAGATCACGGATGTCGGAATAGGAGAATAACGCCAGAAAATACAGATACGGGATATTGTAGTTGCCGATGGACCTGTCCAGGGCGGCAAAACCGCCGCTGCTGCGATAGAAATCGACCCAGACTTTTAAAAACCACTGATAATCCGTGTTTTCCCGGTCAAAATAGCAAAGGCGGATAAAAAGAGCGAGCCCGATCAGGAGCGAGCATCGGATCACCGACCTGAAGCCGGGCAGAAATCCGGCACGCCACAGAAGAAACAGGGCGAAAAGGCCTTCCGCCAGGAGAAGGCATACGACGCGATTATCCATAAAAACACTCCGAATAACAAAAAACACCGGGGCACCCCCGGTTAAAACACAAAAAACCCTTGACTTCAGGGCATGATAATGCTAAAATAACTTGCTTTATGCGCGAAGACAGAAAAGATCTCAAATTCCCACACCATTTGCAGTATACCATAGGAGGGGATCCGATACAAGACCCGCAACACGGTTTTTTAACAACGCGGACGGGCGTTCGGAGCAAAGAGATCATATTTTACCTGAAGGAGAGTACGTCAATGCCGAAAGATGTTCTGTACGGCAAGACTTTGCGAAAGAGTTTTGCCAGAACCGAGGAGATTATGGATATGCCGAATCTCCTGGAAATCCAGAAAAGCTCTTACAAGTGGTTCCTGGATCAGGGCCTTCACGATGTTTTCCGGGATGTGGAAACCATTCGGGACTATTCCGGGAATCTGGAACTGAGTTTTATTGATTATTCCATGTCTGCAAAGGATGCCAAGTACGACGTTGAGGAATGCAAGGCACGGGATGCTACCTATGCGGCTCCCCTGAAGGTGAAGGTACGGCTTCGCAATCGGGAGACGGATGAGATCAAAGAGCAGGAGATCTTCATGGGAGATTTCCCGCTGATGACGGAGAGCGGCACCTTTGTGATCAACGGTGCGGAGCGCGTCATCGTTTCCCAGATCGTTCGTTCCCCCGGCGTATACTTTGACAAACTGCTGGATAAATCCATGACCAGCCTCTATACTTCCCAGATCATCCCGTATCACGGTGCCTGGCTGGAGTATGAGACGGACGCCGTGGATACCTTTTATGTGCGCATCGACAAAAACCGCAAGCTGCCGATCACCTGGTTCCTGCGGGCGATGGGTGCGTATGATCCCAACGAGCCCTCCACCTGGCTCTCCTGCATCGACGACACGGCCGTCGGCGCCGTGACGAATCAGCGCCTGCGGGAGATCTACGGGGAAGATGAACGGATGATCTCCACCATCGACAAGGACACGGTGGAGACGCGGGAAGACTGCCTGCTTGAGATCTACCGCAAGCTGCGCCCGGGCGACCCTCCGACGGTGGAATCCGCCGAGAGCCTGCTCTACGGCCTCTTCTATGACCGCCGCCGTTATGAGATCTCCAACGTCGGCCGCTTCAAGTTCAACAAGAAGCAGGCGCTTTATCCCCGTATTTCCGGGTGCCGCCTGGCTGCCCCGGTGGTGGACCCCTTCACGGGGGAGATCCTGGCAGAGGCGGACGAGATCCTCAGCCGTGAAAAAGCGATGGCGATCTCCGATTCCGGCGTGATCTGTGTGGACGTGCTGGTGGACGGGAAGACGGTCCGCGTGATGAACAACGGCATGGTGGACATTGCCAAATATATCGGGGAAGACCTCAAGAAGGAACTCGGCATCCGAGAAAAGGTCCACGGGATCGTGATGAAGGGCCTTGTGGATCAGTGTGCCGGTGACGAGGAAGCGCTCAAGCGCGCCATTAAAGAAAACATCGACGTGCTGATCCCGAAGCACATCGTGGCCGACGACATCTTCTGCTCGGTCAACTATCTCAACTGCCTGGCGCACGGCCTGGCAGAGCGCGACGACATTGACCACCTGGGCAACCGCCGGGTACGCTGCGTGGGCGAGCTGCTGCAGAACCAGTTCCGCATCGGCTTCAGCCGGATGGAACGCGTGATCCGCGAGCGCATGACGCTGCAGGATCTCGACGTCGTCACCCCCCAGAGCCTGATCAACATCCGCCCGGTCACGGCGGCCATCAAAGAATTCTTCGGCTCCTCTCCGCTGTCCCAGTTCATGGACCAGACGAACCCACTGGCCGAGCTGACGCACAAGCGGCGTATCTCCGCTCTCGGCCCCGGCGGCCTTTCGAGAGAGAGAGCCTCCTTCGACGTGCGAGACGTGCACTACAGCCACTACGGCCGCCTGTGCCCGATCGAGACGCCGGAAGGTCCGAACATCGGCCTGATCTCCTACCTGGCTTCCTTTGCCCGGGCCAACGAGTACGGTTTTCTGATCGCACCGTTCCGCAAGGTGGATAAAGCCACCTGCCGCGTCACCGACGAGATCGTCTATATGACGGCGGACATGGAAGACGAGTTCAAAGTCGCCCAGGCATCCGAGCCTGTGGATGAAAACGGCGTGCTGAAGAACAAGCGCATCACCTGCCGGCACCGGAACGACACGATCGCCGCCAACCGCGAAGACGTGGACTATATCGACGTTTCCCCAAAGATGATGGTCTCCATCGCCACGGCCATGATCCCCTTCCTGGAAAACGACGACGCAAACCGTGCCCTGATGGGCGCCAACATGCAGCGTCAGGCAGTTCCTCTGCTGACGACCCAGGCACCGATCGTCGCCACCGGCATCGAGCACAAGTGCGCGGTCGACTCCGGCGTATGCGTACTGGCGGAAGGCAGCGGCGTGGTGACGAAGGTGGATGCCAACAACATCTCCATCCGCTACGACGAGGCCGACACCAAGAACTACCGGCTGATCAAATTCAGCCGTTCCAACCAGGGCACCTGCATCAACCAGCGGCCGATCGTGAAGGTCGGCGACCGGGTCGAAAAGGGTGATGTGATCGCCGACGGGCCCAGCACCTCGCAGGGCGAGCTGTCCCTCGGCAAGAACATCCTGGTCGGCTACATGAACTGGGAGGGCTACAACTACGAAGACGCCATCCTCCTCAATGAGCGCCTGGTCATGGAAGACGTGTTCACGTCCATCCATATCGAGGAGTATGAATGCGATGCCCGCGACACGAAGCTCGGGCCGGAAGAGATCACGCGGGATATCCCGGGCGTCGGCGAGGATGCCCTGAAGTATCTGGATGACCGCGGCATTATTATGATCGGTGCCGAAGTCACGGCGGGAGACATCCTGGTCGGAAAAGTCACCCCGAAGGGCGAGACCGACCTGACGGCGGAAGAAAGACTGCTGCGTGCGATCTTCGGCGAGAAAGCCCGCGAAGTGCGCGACACCTCTTTGAAGGTGCCCCACGGCGAGAGCGGCATCATCGTGGATGTGAAAGTCTTCACCCGCGACAACGGGGACGAGATGAACCCGGGCGTCAACCAGGTGGTGCGCGTCTACATCGCCCAGAAGCGCAAGATCTCCGTCGGCGACAAGATGGCCGGCCGCCACGGCAACAAGGGCGTCGTCTCCAGGATCCTGCCGAGAGAGGACATGCCGTACCTGCCGGACGGCACGCCGCTGGACATTGTGCTGAACCCGCTGGGCGTGCCTTCCCGTATGAATATCGGGCAGGTGCTGGAAGTGCACCTTGGCTATGCGGCTCAGGCGCTGGGCTGGAAGGTCGCCACGCCGGTCTTCAACGGGGCAAACGAAGTCACGATCCGCTCCACGCTGCAGATGGCGGGACTGCGGGAAGACGGCAAATCCGAGATGTACGACGGCCGCACCGGCGAACGCTTCGACAACGACGTCACCGTCGGCTGGGTGTACTTCCTGAAGCTCCACCATCTGGTGGATGATAAGATCCACGCACGGTCCACCGGCCCCTACAGCCTGGTAACGCAGCAGCCTCTGGGCGGCAAAGCCCAGTTCGGCGGGCAGCGCTTCGGCGAAATGGAAGTCTGGGCCCTGGAAGCTTACGGCGCCGCCTACACGCTGCAGGAGATCCTGACGGTGAAGTCGGACGATGTGACGGGCCGTGTCAAGACCTACGAGGCGATCGTAAAAGGGCAGAACATCCCGCGCCCCGGCATTCCGGAGGCCTTCAAGGTGCTGGTCAAAGAGCTGCAGTCTCTGTGCCTGGATGTGACGCTTCTCGGAGAAGACGGGGAAGTCGTGGAGCTGCGTGACGATGAAGATGACGACATCCCGACCTATCAGGACGATGAGCTCTTCATCACAAGCGATGAGGAACTGGAAGCGGAAGGGTACTCCGTGGAGGACGTGCCCGATGACGAATACGGCACGGAAGCCGGCAATGATTACTATGATGATTACGATGAGGAGGAAGTGTAATGAGCTACGCACCGTTTGATGCAATCCAGATCGGCATTGCCTCACCGGAGACGATCCTCAGCTGGTCCCACGGCGAAGTGAAAAAGCCCGAAACCATCAACTACCGGACGCTGAAGCCCGAACGGGACGGCCTTTTCTGCGAAAGGATCTTCGGACCCACGAAAGACTGGGAATGCCATTGCGGCAAGTACAAGAAGATCCGCTACAAGGGCAAAGTCTGCGACCGCTGCGGCGTGGAAGTGACCAAGAGCAAGGTCCGGCGCGAACGCATTGGCCATATCGAACTGGCAACGCCTGTCTCCCACATCTGGTATTTCAAGGGCATCCCCAGCCGGATGGGGCTGATGCTGGACATCACGCCCAGGATGCTGGAAAAAGTGCTCTACTTCGCCAACTACATCGTCATCGATCCGGGCGACACCCCGCTGGAAAAGTGCCAGCTCCTGACCGAGCGGGAATACCGCGACATGCGCGAGAAGTATGAAGACGACTTCAAAGCCGGCATGGGTGCCGAAGCCGTGCAGGAACTCCTGGCCGGGATCGACTGCCAGGCCCTGGCGGCGGATCTGCGCGAGCAGCTGAAAAATGCCAACGGGCAGAAGAAAGCCAAGCTCGTCAAGCGCCTGGAATGTGTGGAAGCCTTCAATGCGAGCGGAAACCACCCGGAGTGGATGGTCATCAACATCCTCCCGGTGATCCCGCCGGAGCTTCGCCCGATGGTCCAGCTCGACGGCGGCCGGTTTGCCACCTCCGACCTGAACGACCTCTACCGCCGCGTGATCAACCGCAACAACCGCCTCAAACGCCTGCAGCAGCTCAATGCGCCGGACATTATCGTGCGCAATGAAAAAAGGATGCTGCAGGAAGCGGTGGACGCGCTCATCGACAACGGCCGCCGGGGCAGAGCCGTCACCGGCGCCAACAGCCGTGCCCTCAAATCCCTCTCGGATATGCTCAAGGGCAAGCAGGGGCGCTTCCGCCAGAACCTGCTGGGCAAGCGTGTCGACTATTCCGGGCGCAGCGTTATCGTTGTCGGGCCGGATCTGAAGATCTACCAGTGCGGCGTGCCGAAGGAGATGGCCATTGAGCTGTTCCGCCCCTTCGTCATGAAGAAGCTGGTGGACGACGGCATTGCCAACAACATCAAATCCGCCAAGAAGATGGTGGACAAGCAGCGCACGGAAGTCTGGGATGCGCTGGAATACGTCATCAAGGAACACCCGGTGCTCCTCAACCGCGCACCGACCCTGCACCGCCTGGGCATCCAGGCCTTTGAGCCGATCCTGGTGGAAGGCAGAGCCCTCCGTCTGCACCCGCTGGTCTGCACGGCCTACAACGCGGACTTTGACGGAGACCAGATGGCCATCCACGTGCCGCTCTCTGCCGAAGCGCAGGCCGAGGCGAGGATCCTGATGCTCTCCGCCAACAACCTGCTCCGTCCGCAGGACGGGCACCCCGTCACCGTGCCGACGCAGGATATGATCCTGGGATCGTATTACCTGACGATGGTGCGGATCGGGAAAGACGAAAAAGGCGCGGAGACCCTCGTCGTGGACGACCCGGGCGACACCGGGCTCGAAGCCGGCAGCCTGACGGACGGCGACGTGATCTACGAAGCCAACAAAAAGGCCGCCAAAGAGGGGACGGCTCCCTGTACCTACCGCCCGATCCACTGCTACCGTGACAGCAATGAGGCGCTGATGGCCTATAACGAAGGCGTCGTCGGCCTGCACGCCCCCATCCTGCTCCGGGTCACCAAGACGGTGGACGGCGTCGAGAAGAAAAAAGTCATCTCCACAACGGTGGGCAGGATCATCTATAACGAGCCGATCCCGCAGGATCTCGGATACGTCGACCGGACGGATCCGGAACATATGTTCGATTACGAGATCAGCTTCCAGGTCGGCAAGAAGCAGCTGGGCGAGATCATCGACCGCTGCATCCGCAACCACGGCTTTACCATCTCCGCAGAGGTGCTCGACAGCATCAAGGCGATGGGCTATAAATACTCGACCAAGGGCGCCATCACCATTTCCGTCGCGGATATGACGGTCCCGTCCAGCAAGTACGAGATGATCGCGGCGACGGAACAGGAAGTCGTCAACATCGAGCGGCAGTACAAGCGAGGCTTCATCACCGAAGACGAGCGCTACCGCCTCGTCGTCTCCGAGTGGGAAAAGACCACCAAGGATGTGACGGATGCTCTCTCCAACGTGCTGGATGAACACAACCCGATCTACATGATGGCAGACTCCGGTGCCCGTGGTTCCATGAACCAGATCCGTCAGCTCGCCGGTATGCGCGGTCTGATGGCAAACACCACCGGTAAGACCATCGAAGTGCCGATCAAGTCCAACTTCCGTGAAGGCCTTTCCGTTCTGGAATACTTCATCTCCACGAGAGGCGCCCGAAAGGGCATGGCCGATACGGCTCTGCGTACGGCCGACTCCGGTTATCTGACCCGCCGTATGGTGGACGTCTGCCAGGATGTGATCATCCGCGAAGACGACTGCCGTACCACCGACGGCGTCTGGGCGGCGGCGGTGTATGACCGCGGCCAGGTGGTGGAAGATTTCGGCACGGCCATCAACGGCCGCTTCCCGGTAAAGCCGATCACCGACCCGGAGACGGGAGAGGTCCTCTTTGATGCGGACCACATGCTCCTCAGCGCGGATGCCAAAGTGCTGGAGGCCCACGGGATCCGTAAAGTCTTCATCCGCTCCGTCCTTGCCTGCGAAGCCAGCACCGGTGTGTGCGCACGCTGCTACGGCATCAACCTGGCGACAGGCCTGCCTGCCAACGCGGGCGAGGCGGTGGGCGTCATCGCGGCGCAGTCCATCGGTGAACCGGGCACACAGCTGACGATGCGTACCTTCCACACCGGCGGCGTTGCCGGAGACGACATCACGCAGGGTCTTCCGCGTGTCGAGGAACTCTTCGAAGCGCGCCGGCCGAAGAAGATGGCCGTCCTCTCCGAGGTCTCCGGCACCGTCACCATCGACGAGGCCAAGAAAGGCGTCATGTACAACATCACGGTCAACGGACCGGAAGAGGGGCAGGTCTGCGTCTATACCGTGCCGCACTCGGCCGGTATCCTGGTGCACAACGGCGACCATGTGGACAAGGGCCAGGAGCTGACCTCCGGCGCCCTCAACCCGCATGACGTGCTGCGCATCCGCGGCGTCGACGATGATGAATTCGGCCGCTACGGCGTCCGCTCCTACATCACCTCCGAAGTGCAGAAAGTGTACCGCCAGCAGGGCGTTGACATCAACGACAAGCACATTGAAGTCATCGTCCGCCAGATGATGCGCAAAGTGCGCGTGGACGATGCGGGAGATACGGATCTGCTCTCCGGCGCGACCGTCGACGTGTCGGTATTCAAGGCTGCCAATGCGGCCCTGAAAGCGC
The DNA here is from genome assembly GCA_017432615.1 of Oscillospiraceae bacterium. Classification (GTDB taxonomy): domain Bacteria; phylum Bacillota; class Clostridia; order Oscillospirales; family Oscillospiraceae; genus Limivicinus. The sequence goes on along the minus strand of JAFRIV010000036.1, from coordinate 17,258 downwards.
GCATCGACAACGGGGAAGAGAGCCTGGTGCCCGCCACCTGCACGCAGCTGCTGATGGGCATCACCAAGGCGTCTCTGGCCACCGACAGCTGGATGTCCGCCGCCTCCTTCCAGGAGACCACAAAGGTCCTCACCGACGCCGCCATCAAGGGCAAGGTGGACCACCTGAACGGCCTGAAGGAAAACGTCATCATCGGCAAGATCATCCCGGCCGGTACGGGCCTGAACATCTACCGTGATTTTGAAGACAGCACCGACGAGACCATCTCCTCCGAAGCGGAGTATGTCGACTTGAGTGCCCTGGTCTCCAAGACCAACGCCCTCTGATCCTTTTCAAAGAACTCAAAACTCCGGGATCTCCGACCCATTCGCCGAAGACCCCGGAGTTTTTTCGAAAGACCGCTATTCGCAGGGATAAAACAGGAACTTTACGGAAACGGAAGAATCGTCATGGGTGAGTATGAAGTAAAGACCGTAAACGGAAAACAGAGACCGGTCCATGTCCTGCTGATGGAGCAGGCACTGGGCCGGAAACTGACGGAAGACGAGGTGGTGCACCACCTCAACGGGAACAAGAAAGACAACCGGCCGGAGAACCTCACGGTGATGACCCGTGCCGAACACACGATCCTGCACCGGAAAGGGGCGCGCTATACGCCGGAATCCGTGCAGAAAATGCGGGAAGCCCACCGGGGAAAACCGGGTGCCGGCAGGAAGCTGGACGAAGAGAGCGTGAAGGCGATCACCCGGGAACTGTCGGAAGGGAAGAGCCTGCGCAGCCTGGCGAAAGAGCACGGCGTTTCGCCGAAGACGGTGGCCCTCATCCGGGACGGGAAGCTCTACCGGGACGTGCTGGAGACGCTGGACGGTGTAACATTCCCCCTCGCGGAGAAAAAGCCCGGCAGCGCCAGGGCTCAGGAGCGTAGCTTCACCATCGGAGAAGTGAGCGCGATCCGGATCCGGCTGATGAGAGGGGAGGCCGCCATGTCGATCGCAAGAGACGTCGGCGTCTCCCCGCGGGTCATCCGCAGGATCCGGGACGGGGAGACCTATGCGGACATCCCCTGGCCGGAGGAGATCGGCAGATGGTACGGATCCCGCGACATGGTCTCCCTGGTCAACCTGATGCTGACCATGCCGATGGACCCGGAGAAGGAGGAACTGCAGGCCCTGCGGGAGGATTATCACCTGATCCCGGACCGGCACTCCGTCCTCGCGTACCGGATGGTCCGGCGGGCGCTGGACGGGGATGCGGAGCTGGCCATGCTGCTGCTCTCCATGAGCGTCTACGACGACGACCTCGACAAAATCTTCCTCGAAAACTCCGTCCTCCTCCGCACCCTCTTCCCCCCTGATAACAACCCCTTCTATTAAAGGATTAAAACAGGTAAAAATGGAGAAAAACTGAAAAAAAGTCATCAAATAGAAAAAATTGAGACCCTTTCGTCCAGCTATTACTTGCATTATTTCTACTTTTATAGTAAAATAATCCCCTTACAGTGCTTTTAAGGAAAATGTCAAGTTTTCAGGCAAGCCAGACTGTTAAGATAAACCAACTTTCCTCGATTCTGCAGGAGAAGCAAGCAACTCTCCTGACCGTCTTCGGCACGGGACGGTTCTGAAAATATTATCTTCTATTATATAGTAAGGAAGTAAATCAACGTGGACAGGAAGAATTCGCCTCATAAACAGGTTTTAGAGCACTGGCAGATCATCGCAGGCGGGCTGATCCTCTGGGATTTTCTGTTCATTCATGCTGCCTATTTTCTGGGGCTTTGGTTCCGCTTTGACGCGGTGTATTCCAATATTCCGAACAATTACTTCAAGATCTATCTCCATTTCATCACCCCCTATGCCATAGGGGCTATCGTTATCTTCTATTTTTTAAAGATGTATCAGTCCATGTGGCGGTTTGCCAGTTATGTGGAACTGGTGCGCGTGGTGGAAGGCTCTATACTTACCTCCCTGCTTCACATTGTGATCACCTGGTTCTTCTACGGTAGGATGCCTCTTTCGTATTACCTTTTCGGAGCCATCCTCCAGCTCACCTTCCTTATGCTCCCCCGATTTTCTTACCGGCTGATCAATCTTTTGCGGTCCATTAGGCCGACGGATACTGCAGAGCGGGTCATGATGATCGGCGCGGGGTCTGCCGGGCAGCTGCTCCTCCGGGATATCCGGACGTCAGAGCGGTTGAATGAAAAGGTCGTCTGCATCATTGACGACAACCCCAACAAATGGAACCGCTATATTGACGGCGTCCCCATCGTGGGCGGCAGGGAAGAAATCTTTTCCGCCGTGGAGAAGTATAAGATCGACAAGATCTATTTTGCCATCCCCTCCGCTTCCCTTGCCGATCGGAAAGACATCATCAACCTCTGCAACGAGACCGGCTGTAAAGTCAAGCAGCTGCCGGGCATGTACCAGTTTGCTCTGGATCAGATCTCTGTCTCTAACACGAAGGACGTCAACATTGAAGACCTCCTGGGCAGAGACCCCATCAAGCCGGACCTGCAGGAAGTATTTGAATTTATAAACGGAAAAGTCGTTCTGGTGACGGGCGGCGGCGGCTCCATCGGCTCGGAGCTCTGCCGGCAGATCGCCGGCCATTCTCCCAAACAGCTTATCATCTTTGATGTTTATGAGAACAACGCCTATTCCATCCAGCTGGAACTGAAAAGCAAATACCCCGATTTAAACCTTATCACGCTCATCGGTTCCGTGCGGGACAGCCGGCGGATGTTCCAGGTGTTTGAGGAATACCACCCCAACATCGTCTACCATGCGGCAGCTCACAAGCATGTGCCTCTTATGGAGGACAGCCCCTGTGAGGCTATCAAAAACAACGCCATCGGCACCTATAAAACGGCTTATGCCGCTATGCTGAACGGATGTGAGCGTTTTGTCCTCATCAGCACGGACAAGGCAGTCAACCCCACCAACATCATGGGCGCCTCCAAGCGCCTGTGCGAGATGGTCATCCAATCCTTTGATGCCAAGATCAAAGCCGGCAAAGCGGATGAGATCCCCCAGATCTTTACCCATGTGGGCAATTACGCCAGGGACAAAGAAAAATTCCAGCATATCAAAACAGAGTTTGTGGCGGTGCGCTTCGGCAACGTCCTGGGCAGCAACGGATCCGTCATCCCCATCTTCAAAAAGCAGATCGAGATGGGCGGCCCTGTCACGGTAACCCACCCGGACATCATCCGCTACTTTATGACCATCCCGGAAGCTGTTTCCCTGGTCATGCTCGCCGGCACCTATGCCAAAGGCGGGGAGATCTTTGTGCTGGATATGGGCAGCCCCGTCAAGATCGACACGCTTGCCCGCAACCTGATCCGCCTCTCCGGCTATAAACCGGATGAAGACATCAAGATCGTCTACTCCGGTCTGCGCCCCGGCGAAAAACTCTATGAAGAAAAGCTGATGGCGGAAGAAGGCCTGCAGAAAACGGATAACGACCTTATCCACATTGGCATGCCCATCGCCTTCGATACGGATGTCTTCCTCACACAGCTCAACACGCTGATGGAAGATGCCTACAACAACCGCAGAGACATCCGCACCCGCGTGGCAAAAATGGTCTCCACCTATCATCCGGCAGAGATCCCCAGTGTAACCGTCGTAAAAGACGGAATGTACGTTCCCCTCGCACCTAATGAAACTGACTGATGGAAAGGAAACAAAACATGGATCCGAGATTTCAGGGCATCGAGCCCTTTGCAAAAAAAGTCTGGCTGGCAACCCCCACTATGCACGGGGAAGAAAAGCATTGGGTGGATGACGCCATAGAGACCAACTGGGTCTCTACCGTAGGCGCCAACATCAATGAAGTGGAAAAGCAGATCGCGGAGTACATCGGCGTAAAATATGCCGTGGCACTCTCTGCCGGCACAGCCGCCCTGCATCTTGCCACCAAACTGGCAGGGGAAAAACTCTACGGCCAAGCAAAGCCCAATCAGGGCACCCTGCAGGGACACCGCGTCTTCTGCTCCGACATGACCTTTGATGCCAGCATCAACCCGGTAGCGTATGAAGACGGCGAGGCCGTCTTTATCGATACCGAGCCCGATACCTGGAATATGGATCCTGTAGCCTTGGAAAAGGCTTTTGAGATCTACCCGGATGTGCGCCTTGTTGTGATCGCCCATCTCTACGGAACCCCTGGCAAGATGGAAGAGCTGAAAAAAATCTGCGACGCCCACCATGCTCTTATCGTGGAAGATGCCGCAGAATCCCTCGGTGCCAAATACCTCCTCAACGGCAAATGGATCGAGACCGGCGCCCTGGGGGATTATAACTGCATCAGCTTCAACGGCAACAAGATCATCACCGGCTCCGCCGGCGGCATGTTCCTGACCGACAGCAAAGAAGATGCCGACAAGGTACGCAAATGGTCCACCCAGTCCCGAGAGGCAGCACCATGGTACCAGCATGAAGAGATCGGATACAACTACCGCATGAGCAACATCATTGCGGGCATCGTGCGAGGCCAGATCCCGTACCTTGCAGAGCATATCGCGCAGAAGAAGGCCATCTACGAACGGTATAAAGAAGGCTTCAAAGATCTGCCCGTAAGCATGAATCCTTACGATGCAGAAAAGACCGTCCCCAACTTCTGGCTTTCCTGCCTGCTGATCGACGAAGACGCCATGGCACCGCACGTCCGTTCGGACTCCTCCGAGCTTTGGACCACCGCACCCGGCAAAAGCTCCCCGGGAGAGATCCTCTCCACCCTTGCTTCTTTCAATGCCGAAGGCCGCCCCATCTGGAAACCGATGCACCTGCAGCCTATCTACCGCACCCATGCCTTCATTACGTCCGAAGGAAACGGCCGCGGAAAGACCAATGCCTATATCGCAGGCAGCGGCATTGACGTTGGCGCCGACATCTTCCGCCGCGGCTTATGTCTGCCGTCAGACAATAAGATGACTCCTGACGAGCAGGCAAAGGTTATGGATATTATCCATCGCTGTTTTGAATAAGAGGGAAATCTGTTATCATGAAGCATAAGCCTTACGGACCTTATGAGAAGTATTTCAAAAGGCCTGTTGATGTTGTTTTGTCCGGCGCAGCGCTTATTGTGCTCAGCCCGGTAATGGGGGTTACGGCTCTTCTTGTAAAGAAAAAACTCGGATCTCCTGTGCTCTTTACTCAGGATCGCCCGGGTAAGGATGAAAAGATTTTTAAACTCTATAAATTCCGTACTATGACGGATGCCAGAGATGAAAATGGTAATCTTTTATCGGATGAAGTGCGTCTCACTCCGTTTGGGAAATTACTTCGCAGCACATCTCTGGACGAATTGCCTGAGCTGTTTAACATCATCAAGGGAGATATGTCCATCGTCGGTCCCAGACCGTTGCTGGTGCGTTATCTCTCCCGGTATAATACACAACAGGCACGCCGCCATGAAGTACGCCCGGGATTTACCGGACTTGCTCAGGTTCATGGCCGGAATGCGATCTCCTGGGAAGAAAAGTTCGACTGGGATGTAAAATATGTAGAGCATATTACTTTTCTTGGTGACTGGAAAATCATTTTTCATACGATAAAAACAGTCCTCACTCACGAAGGTATCAGTGCAGAAGGAGAAGCTACCATGGGTGAGTTTATGGGAAATCAGGAAGCTGCTGCTTCAGATTTTTCTGAAAAATAATGGAGCTAAAGATGCATGATAAAAACAGACCGGAATTGATTCAACTGACAGAAGAGGAACTAAAGGAACTTCAAAAAAAGAGTCTTGATATCGTTCAATATATTGCAGATTTATGTAAAGAGCATCATGTAAAATTCTTTTTGTATGCCGGCTCGCTATTAGGGGCGGTCAGGGAGCATGGATTTATCCCGTGGGATGATGACATGGATATATGCTTTACCCCTGACGAATATAAAAAGTTTATAGAAATATGGAACGAGTATGCTGATCAAGAACGATACTCTCTGTGTATACAGGGGAAACATTATAATGATCATACATTGTCTGATTCCGTAAGAGATAATCATACTACGTTTATCACGGATTCAACTGTAAAATATGATGTGAATCAAGGCTTATCCGTTGATTTAGGCTGCCTTGTGGTCACGCCCAACAGCAAAATCGGTCAGTTATTTCAAGTTCTTATTGGGGCCGGATTATCTTTGTTCAAGGCGGGTCGTGTCCCTGCAAGGCAATCCAAAGCAATTAAAACTGCTGCGAGAATAATTCTCGGTGTGTTTCGAACTGAAATGATTCAGTATCATATGTGGCATTTTTTGGAAATGGTAGCGACGCTGCCTAACAGAAATTATAGAAAAGCCAGATATTTAAAAGAATTATCCATGTTTCCCTATATAACATGGGTATTCAAAAAGGAATGGTTTGACGATATCAAGTGGGTGCCTTTTGAGGATACGGAATTGCCGATTCCTGTTGGAGCTGAAGAGTATTTGAAAATAAGATATGGGAATTATATGGAGTTACCGCCGGAAAAGGATCGTCATCCGGAGCATCGAATCGTTTTTATGGATTTACACACACCATATAAGAAGTATAGAGGGGAAAAATATTTTTAAAAAGTATTTGGGGTGATTTCGTGGCCAATATAGCGTTAATTCTTGCCGGAGGCTCCGGTAGCCGTATGCACCAGGCTATCCCTAAACAGTTTATTGCAGTCAATGGACGCCCGGTCATCATTTATACATTGGAAGCATTTGAAAATCATCCGGAAATTGATGCAATTTCGGTTGTGTGCATTGACGGATGGGAAGAAGTCTTATGGGCTTATGCAAGACAGTTCAACATCACGAAACTCAAATATGTTATTCCCGGCGGAAAAACTGGTCAGGAATCTATTCGTAACGGTGTTTTTGAGCTGGAAAAGCATTATGAACGTGATGACCTGGTGCTTATTCACGATGCGATACGTCCAATGGTTTCTGCAGAGATCATTTCTGATAATATTCGAGTTGCCAGAAAATTCGGGAACGCAGTTGCTGTTATTCCATGCGTGGAAGCAATGCTCCAGACAGAGGACAATCTCATCTCAACCGGGTCTTACCCGCGTGAAAATCTAAAGAGAACGCAGACGCCTCAGGCTTTCAGGATCGGGGATATTTGCAATTTGCACAGAAGAGCATTGGAGGCAGGCATTACAAATTCTGTAGCTTCCTGTACTTTGAAAATTGAAATGGGTGAACAGGTTTATTTTTCCGTCGGATCAGAGAAAAATATAAAACTGACGACCATTGAAGATATAGACATTTTTAAAGCACTGCTTGCAGAGAAACGTATCGATTGGCTGAAGGTTTGAGATCATGAGTATCTATGACAGCAGGCTTTGGATCTCTGATTTGGATGAAAGCATCAAAGGATTTCCTCAATTAAACAAATTAGCCGGAAAACGTGTGATGGTTACAGGATGCACGGGTCTGATATGCTCTGCAGTACTTGACCTGTTTATTCGATGGAATGAAACGCATAGAGAGAAAATAGTAATCCTTGCAGCAGGACGTAACGAGCAGAAAATACAAGCACGGTTTACCCGTTATGTTGGGGAAGATTGGTTTGTTTTTGTTCCATATGACGCAGCTTCCTTAAATAATCATTTAGATCTCCCGTGTGACTATATTATACATGGTGCCGGCAATGCTTCTCCCGACAAGATCCTGAGGGAGCCGGTAGAGACAATGCTCAGTAATTTTACGGGCATGAAGTTTCTCCTTGACTATATGAAGGAGAAAGAGGTCAGCCGTATCCTCTATATCTCCAGTTCTGAAGTATACGGGAGGAAAGAGAGAAACAGTCCCTGCAATCCAGACGATTATGGTTATATTGATCTTTTGAATCCGAGAAATTCATATGCGGTTGGCAAATGTGCTGCCGAGACGCTTTGTGCTTCCTATGCAGAAGAATTCGGAATCGATACCGTAATTGTTCGTCCCGGGCATATTTATGGTCCGACAGCAAATGAGCATGACAAACGCGTATCTTCAGCTTGGGCTTATGCCGCAGCCCGGGGCGAAGACATTATTATGAAAAGTGACGGCAGGCAGATCAGAAGTTATTGCTATTGCCTGGATGGCGCAACAGCAATCATGAATGTGCTGCTGAATGGAGAATCCGTCAAAGCCTATAATATTTCAAATCCGGATTCCATTATTACGATCCGTCAGATGGCAACGATCTTGGCTGAAACCGCGGGGGTATCAATGAAGACAGAGCTATCTACAGACAGTGAAAAAAAGATGTTTAATCCCATGAACAATTCTTCACTTGATAGTTCTGAATTACTGAAACTCGGCTGGAAGGGATTATTTGATGCACAGCGCGGTTTCTCTCACACAATTGAAATTTTAAAAGAGATAAAACAGGAATGACTTTAAAAAACAATCCTTTTATTACGGGAAAAAGTGATGGCAGATAAGATCGATATTGTTATTCCCTGGGTAGATCCCTCAGATCCCGTCTGGCGCAAGGAAAAAGAGAAATACAGCACGAATGCAACAAATCAGGAAGACGACAGAGCAATCCGATATCGTGACTGGGATAACTTAATATATGTTTTCAGAAGCATTGATAAGTTTGCGCCCTGGGTAAACTGTGTTCATTTCGTAACATACGGGCATCTGCCGAAATGGTTAAATACAGACTGTACAAAGCTGCATATTGTAAATCATAAAGACTATATTCCTGAAAAGTATTTGCCGGTATTCAGCTCACATGTTATTGAGCTTAATATGAATAGAATCGAAGGTTTAAGCGAGCAGTTTATTTATTTCAATGATGATATTTTTTTACTGCGTGATACAAAACCAACGGATTTTTTTAGGGATGGTCTGCCCTGTGATGTAAATATTCCCAACTTGATCGTACCCAATTTGACAAATTTTTCTCCCATTGTCTTTAATTCTGTAGGATATATCAACAAGCATTTCAGCAAACGGAATAGCATGAAAAGTGAGCCGCTGAAGAGCTTCAACCCCAGATACGGATTTACCGGTTTTGCGAGGGCACTATTGTTTGCACCGTGGAGCGGTTATACAGGATTTTTCAATCACCATCTGGCTGTATCTTACCTGAAGTCAACTTTGGATGAGGTTTGGAATAAGGAGCCGGAGATTCTTGAAAAGACCTGTTTGCACCGCTTCCGGAATAATGAGGATGTAAACCAGTATATTTTCCGGTTCTGGCAGCTTGCATCCGGAAAATTTGCGCCAAATACGTTGCATGGCAGATATTTTAAGATTAGTACAGATAACAGAAAGATAATCTCATACATTGAGAAGAAAAAAGGGCGTATGATCTGTATTAACGACGATGAATTTCATGGTGATTTCGAGATCAGAAAACAGGAAATCAATCTGGCACTGAAGAAACTGCTGCCTGAAAAAAGCAGGTTTGAACGGTAGTATATCATTAAAAGGATGCAAAACAGACTGTAAGACGAGGAATTATAATGAATAAAATACCAGGGAGAATTATATGATGACCCTCAGTCAGAAGTTTATGATTTTCTTCTTTTTTCTGGCATTATATTCCGTCTCGACTCTTTCCTCATATACTGCATCCTGGCTTCCGGTAATTGCCCTTTTTGGATTTTCCGCTTTATTTTCGTTATTAACAATTCTCAGAAAAAATCAAGCGAAAGTCAATGTTTTAGTCCTGTTGTGGTATGGTGTGATCCTGATTTGTGCCATCGGCTGTTTTAGAACGAGCTTCTTCCGCGATTTGATTTTCTATAGTATCAGCGGGATCGTCCTGACAGGTTCTGTTTGGGTCGATGAAAGAACAAGTTACGATTGCCTGAAAATTATGCTTGCTGCCTCTTTCCTGTTTTTAGTTGGGATTGGGATTCAGCTCTTTTCCCCGGCATTTTTTGACAGAATGATTTTCCCTCTCTTTCGAGCAGCAAGCCGAGATGACGTTATAAGACAGTATTATTACCACAAAATGTATTCCGGATTCAGTTCTGAAACGTCAGTATGCGCTCAGTTTCTGATGCTGGGACTGGTTTGTTTTTATTGCACGGGCGGTCATAAAAAGAGTAATTGGAAAGCTGTTATTATCGTCATCATTCTATTGATAGGAATCATATTGACAGGCAAAAGGAGTTCCCTGTTTTTTTTCGCCGCGTCTTTTATATACATGCTTTTAGTATCTGTGCCCAGATCAAAAAAAGGGAAAAGAGTTCTCAGCATTCTCCTCGGAATTACTGTTTTTCTGATAATAGCGGTCATTGCTTTTCCTAAAATTGCGGCTGTTTCTACATCCAGAAACACAATCGTTCGAATAGTTGAGTCTTTTTCTGAGGATGAAGATTTCTCCAATGGAAGATTTACTATATGGGGTAACGCATGGGCAGCTTTTTTAGAACATCCTGTTACCGGGAACGGTTGGAGCTGGTATCTAATCAACTATGGTTATGGCGCCCATAACACTTATTTACAATTATTGTGTGAATGCGGCATTTTCGGCGGCTCTTTCATCCTTTGCGCGATTGCCTATTTTTTCCTTTTATGTCACAGAAACATGAAAGCAGCCTTGATGAGCAAAAGCCCGTACAGAATTGCTGTCGCGAAGTTCTGCATTTTCTCGCAAACATATTTTTTATTATATTGTATTACCGGAAATCCTCTCTATAATTACAGCTTTTTCCTCTGGTATATCCTTTCAATTTGTCTCATCAATGCCGGATTATCTTCAAGGGAAGAGACTGCAATTTCCGACGGGTCTGTTTATTCGGAGATATCGGATATAAAAGATACTTCTGAGATAAATGCTGTTATTCATTAAAATCCTGGATCATAAAGGACTGAAAAGATGCGCATTGCAGTTATAACATTTCATAATACTTCCAATTTTGGTGCAACTTTGCAATGCGTGGCACTTTCCTGTTACCTGAAAGAAATGGGTCATCAGGTGGAAGTGATCAATTATTTGCCGCCTTATATCCGAGACAAGAAAAGCATAATAAAAGAACTGAAAAAGATCAAATACGCTGATAACAAACCAAAAGCAACCGTTAAAGGCATGGCTTATCTGCTGCATGCAAGGGAGATCGGGTGCAAAAACAGACGCTTCGAGAAGTTTATTCAAAAAAACCTGAATTTGAGTCATCCTTATTTCACATATTCCAGCTTAATCGATGATCCTCCTGCTGCAGATCTCTATTTATGTGGAAGCGACCAGATATGGAATCCTTCTTTGACGGGCGGCGATTTTGATGAAGCATTTTTTCTTCGTTTTGCGAAAGGGAAAAAAGCTTCCTATGGGGCAAGCCTGGGAGAATTAAATATCGATGATCACAGAGACAGACTGGCAGCTTTGACAGAGGACTTCTCTGCAATCTCTGTTCGGGAGAATTCGGCTAGGAAAAAGCTGGAATCAGCATTAAACCGCCGGGTTGAAACTGTGCTTGACTGTACATTGCTGATCGGCAAGGAAGCCTACAGCGTTATGGAAAGCCGTGAGCACAACCGGCCGGAACCGTATTTGTTGCTATATAATATTCAGAACTCTGCAGTATCCGTTGCTCTTGCAAAAAGGATTTCGAAAGAAAAAGGTCTTAGAATTATTGATATTTCACCGAATTTTTTTGTGAAGATCCCCGGTGCAAAGAATATGAAGGATATCGGACCGGATGTGTTTTTGTCATTATTTCACAATGCATCCTATGTTGTTACAAATTCTTTCCACGGTACAGTGTTTTCCATCATTTATGAGAAACAATTCATTACAATCCCGCACAGCAAGCGAGCTTCCCGCATGCTTGACCTTTTGGAGATTCTGGGATTAAAGGACAGGATCGCCTTGGAAAGCGGGTATCATGAGCATTCTTTGATAGATTACAAAGAGGTCAACGGTAAGCTGCAGCTGGCAAGAGAGAAAAGCTTATCCTATTTGCGAACCGTTACTGCAAACGGGATACCGTTTGAAGAGCTGAGTAAAGGCTCTCTCAAGGAACATGAAAAACCGTTACAGAAAGATCGATCGATAAGAAATAATATTCCGAATCTTGTTGAGCAGCGGGTAATGTGCTGCGGCTGTGCTGCATGCATGAATATCTGCAGACAGAATGCAATTGTAATGCGGGAAGACGAGGAAGGATTCCTTTACCCGCATATTGATCCGGATCTGTGCATAAGGTGTTATCTGTGCCTGAAAGTATGTGTATTCAAGAGAGATTTGCAGCTATGATCGGGTGCAGTATCGCAGTGAGGTGATACCGTGGCTGTACGAAAGGTTTATGCTGTAAAGCTGAAAGATAAAGAGTCATTGATGAACAGTTCGTCGGGAGGGGCATTTACTGCTTTGAGTGATGTCTTTCTAAAACAGGGGAATGCCGTGCTCTGCTCAATATATGACTACAGTTCTTTCAAACCGCGTTTTCAACTTGTCCTGACTTTTGAAGAGAGAGATTGTGCGAGAGGATCGAAGTATGTCCAGGCGGATATGAATTTGGCCTTTCGGGAAAGTGTAGACTGGCTCGAATCCCATAACGACAGGAAACTGGCTTTTTTCGGACTTGGATGCCAGGCTGCGAGTTTTCAGCAGTACATGAAGCTTTCTGGACTCGAAGACAGAGTTGTTATCGTTGACATAATTTGTCACGGAGTTCCCAGTCCCAAAATTTGGAGAGAATATGCAAAAGAAGTCTCGAACGATGGGATAATGAGTCATGTGAATTTTCGGGATAAGAAAACGGGCTGGAATAAATCAGTCGGCACGGCAATTGTTGAAGGCACTGAAGTATCCGTGCAGGATTATCGAAGGCTATATTCTACCAGAAATATCATCCGGCCGAGTTGTTTTGCATGCCCCTATGCCAAATCAGACAGAGATTCGGATATCACTATTGGGGATTTTTGGCATATAGAAAAAGTGATGCCGGATTTTTATGATCCCATGGGAGTGTCTCTCGTCCTGATCCATTCGGAGAAGGGTGAAGAATTGTTTGAGCAGGCCAAAGAAGCAATTGAAAGCAGAATCAGTAACGAAAATGATTGCCGGCAGATGAATCTGGAAAAGCCGACGGATTTTCCGTCGACGAGAGATCAGTTTTGGGAAGATTATAAGAAATATGGAATAGCGTATATTGTTAACAAGTACGGCACTGTGAAACCGCTGCCGCAGCGCATATTATCGAAATTAGGAAGGGCACTTAAAAGCATCTGAGTATACGCACGGAATAATAGTTGATAAGCGAGAAAACAATAATCAGTCATATGCTGTTTTAGAAAGGCTTACCGGATGAGCAGAGAACAAAAATTGGCGAAAAATACTGTTCTTCTGGCGATCGGTACGTTTATACCGAAATTGTCAGTATTCATTACTCTTCCCGTATTGACTGCCTGCCTCACCAAAGAGCAGTATGGGGCATACGATCTGGTCAGCATTTTAGTAAGCTTCCTTTTACCGGTGACGACACTGCAGATCCACACGGCTGCTTTTCGTTTTCTGATCGAAGCCGGGCATGACAAAGAAAAGGCTAAACTGTATCTTTCAAATATTCTGGCTTTCGTTATCACAGTATCGATCAGCACGCTTGTGATCCTGTTCTTCTTTCTTCCGGTCAGGGATCTACGGATAAAAGTCTGGATTTGCATATTCCTTTTCTTTGATACGATCGTTGAAGAAATCGGGCAGGTTGCGCGCGGGCTTTCCAGAAATTTAGACTATTCCATCAGTGCAATCATCAGCGCCTGTTTGAAACTGATCCTGACAGTATCCCTTGTATATTTCTTGAAGTATGAACTGTTTGGCGCGATTGTCGCTCTTGCAGTTTCTCCGGTCATCTCCTTGGTATATCTGGTATTTAGAATCCGGGTATATGAACTGGTAGATTTCAGGCTGATAAGCTGGCCGGTTTTGAAGAAGATGCTTGCTTATTCCTGGCCAATGGTGCCAAACAACTTATCCGGTTGGGTTATGCGCGTGTCTGACAGGGTTGTAGTTACTGCATTCATGGGCCTTTCTGCAAATGCTGTCTACAGCGTAGCAAATAAAGTTCCCCACCTGCTGTCGTTGGCACAAAGTACATTCAGTATGGCCTGGCAGGAAAATGCCAGCATTGTGTCAAGAGATGAAGATGCAGAAAACTATTATTCCAAAATGCTTCTTGTGATGACAAATTTTTATGCCGGATGCCTGGGAATTATTATTGCATGTACCCCTATCCTTTTTAAGATCCTGATTCGGGGCGACTACGCCGAAGCCTATCTGCAAATGCCGATTTTATTCTTTGCGATGTTTTTTTCCTGTATGGCGAATTTCCTGGGAGGAATTTACATAGCCTGTAAAGCAACAAAAAGTGTCGGCATCACAACAGTAATCGCTGCTGTTTGCAATATCGTTGTCGATTTGGCACTTATAAAAAAGATAGGTCTTTTTGCAGCTTCCGGATCTACTTTGGTCAGCTATCTTGTTCTTTTTACTTACAGGATGATCGATGTGAGGAAACTGGTTGCCATTTCATTTGATATTCGCCGTTTCTTTATCGCAATTGCTGTTATTGTTTTAGAATGTACTCTGTGTTTTTTCCAAAACCCGATTTTAGATATTTTGAATTTGGCGGTTGCACTGACAGCGGCATACCTCTTAAATAAAAGGATAGTTAAAATGTGTATGAATAGAATTCTGCTGCATGGCAGAATTTCATGAGGGGCAAAAGATGGATGATGATTTAGGGAGACGGATGGAAATCGGGGAGTACAAAGAAGTAATAAAAAATATGCTGGAATTCATCCATCAGGTATGTGTTGCGAATGATATCCGCTATTTTTTAGCATTTGGTACGCTTCTTGGGGCCGTCAGGCACGATGGATTTATTCCGTGGGATGATGATATTGATATCTGGATGCCGCGAAGAGACTATGAGAGATTCATAACTGTTTTTGAGCAGGATACGGAAGATTACTATTTGCTTACCCCAGATAATTCGTTGTATTATTACAATATGATGAGCCGCATTTGTGCCAGATGCGGAATCCTTCAATTAAAAGGAGTCGTGGATATTGATAATTTAGGCCCTTTTGTGGATGTCTTTCCCATATATAAGGCACCGGAAAACGCAGAAGAGAGAATGGCGTATTACAAGGAACTGAAAGAAGCAAATATGGATGTGCGCGCAAGCCTTCCTCTTCGTTATTATCGTACTCTATCATTCAGATCCAAATTAGGGACTATCCGCCAGATCGCCGTAAGAGCAGAAAAACGGGTTATCCAGGGTACGCAGAAACTGAAAGAGAAACGTAAAGCATTGATGACAAAATATGAAAACAGCAATTCAGAATGCTTTTATGATGCGTTTGAATTTGATGTTACCGATAAGAGACTGTTCTATCGTGAGGAAATCAATAAGACGGAATTGCACAGATTTGAAGATATTGAAGTGTATATACCGTCCTCATATGATGCGCTTCTTACAAGATTGTATGGTGATTATATGGAACTGCCGCCGGCAGACCAACGGCAGTCGCATCATCATTTCATCCCCTACTGGCGAAAAGCATATGAATGATTCAAGTCTGACAGTATGATCCTATAGATCCATTATTCTTCGGAACCGTTATCAGGTTAATTAAGAGATCCCTTGATTTTACTATTTTAATAATTTACCACTCTTAAGGAAGGAGGCAGAAAAACTATGAGCAGAAGAACATTTGTTATCTTTGCAGTAATTCTGTCTATCCTTCTTTTCCCGGCAAGAGCGGCTTATGCAGAAGATTTCACGGCCAGAAAGCCAATGACTGTTATTCTGCCTCGTTCTTTACAGGAAATTGAAAAAGAAGCATTTTCCGATATAGCAGCAGAAACAGTGGTATTTCCGGATGGCTTTTTACGAATCGGTGAGTATGCTTTCGAAGGGGTATATTCTTTACGGAATATCTATCTTCCTGAAACCGTTGTTTTTATTGCCAAATTCGCATTTCCCTTAACTGCAGGATTAACGATTCACGGGATTGAAAACAGTTATGCCGAAAAATGGGCAGAAATACATCACGTAAAATTCAAGATAGATAATATTTGGAATATTAATCCCAAAATAGAACAGAATCTGAAAAACCATGTCATTTCAAATGAACAGGTACGGATAATTCATCCGGTTAAGATCATTACAGTTCACGGATACAATGAGGATGCAGCAGCAAGTATGCGTCCGCAGGATCGTCCGGAACTGCACCCGATAGATCTTAGATTCCCGTAATGGTTTTCGCTTGAGGAAATCCGTGAATAATCGGAACTATCTAAGATATAAAGGAGATCATAATGAATAAAAATCGCATTTTATGCCTGATCCTTACCTTGATGATGCTGATAAGCATTGCTGTTCCAACCCATATTTTTGCGGAAGAAAACGAGGAGCAGACAGAATCGGATCCCGTTGAAGTTTATGAAGAGGTTCAGGAAGAACCGCCTGCAGCTGAGGAACCGGCAGCGCCGGAGGAAGATGCCCCTGCAGCTGAAGAACCGGCAGCGCCGGAGGAAGGTGCCCCTGCAGCTGAAGAACCGGCAGTGCCGGAGGAAGATGCAGCAGCTGCTCCTGAGGAAGCTAAGCCGGAATCTGAATCTTCTGAAGAGCCTGTTGAAGACAAAACAGAAATAGTTGAATCCGAAACAAAAGCTGCAGAGAATGATGCAGCGGTATCTGAAAGTCAGGAAGAGATTACCTCTGGTGAGGAAGTGACGGAGGAACAGTTTTCTCAGGGTTATGTCCGGATCGCAGTTCCTGCCTATGTTTACGAAAATGAATATTGGCAGAATGAGATCGGTATTCTCCCTGCCGATTCCGTCGTTTTTGCCGTAGTCTCTACCTATGCAGATACTATGAATGAAAGCTGGCTCCATATCAGTTTCGATACTGCCGCGGCAAGAGAAGCGGATGAAGATTTTGTGACAGGTTATATTCAGTTTAAAGATGTCACTGTTCTCTCAGAGGAAGAAGCTGAACTGTTTGTCGCATCACTTGATCCATTTACCCGCAGCAATGAGAATATCTTCATTCCGTTCGTTTCTTCATTCCAGGCCATTGAAGCCATTGAAACAATCACAGAAGAAGTCGAGGATCAGAAAGTATTTTTAACTACCCCTGATGTTGAAATCGTGTCTAACCCTGAAAATGCAACAGCAGCAGCGGATACAAATGCGACTTTCAGCGTGACAGCAACGAATGCAGACAGCTATGTATGGCAGCTGTCACAGAACAATGGCGAAAGCTGGACGAATTGCGGTAAACTGTATACCGGACGTCTGACCGACACGCTGACGGTAAAGGC
>JAFRIV010000035.1 GCA_017432615.1 Oscillospiraceae bacterium | reverse complement strand
TGCGGTTGCCGCGCAGGCGGCGAACAAAACGGCATTTTATATTGAATGTGTATTTCCTTGCCGCATTCATAAGACCGGGCGGGGCCGGCTGTTTCTCTGCAGCCGGGTGATCCGCCGGAGATGAGAAGGGGAGCCGTCTTTATGATTCGTTTCCTGAATCAAAAAAAAGAATACAGAGGCGGCAGGCTTGTGCTGAGCCTGCTGCTTGTGGTGCTCATTTTACAGCTTTTCTCCGACACTGCAGCTTTCTGTGAAGCCGGCATCCCTGCACGAAATTCTTCCGGAAACCGGAATGAAGCTCTCTCTGTGGATCCGATTCGAAACAGCGAAGGTTTTTCTGCGGTACTGTACGATAACAAAAACGGCATGCCGACTTCAGCTGCCAACGCCATCGCCCAGACCGGGGACGGCTTTATCTGGATCGGCAGCTATGCCGGGCTGATCCGCTATGACGGAAATACCTTTGAGCGGGGCGGATCCACCCTGGGCATTGCGAATATCCGCTGCCTGTATGTGGACAGTCTGGACAGGCTCTGGATCGGGACCAACGATGCGGGCATCTTTGTCATGTCGGGCGGTGAATTCCGGAATTACGGAAAAGCGGACGGACTGAAGTCCGTCAGTATCCGGGCATTTGCGGAAGATGCCGAGGGCAATATGGTCGTATCCTGTGCGGCATCCGGGCTTGCCGTGATCGACAGGGAGGGCAGCCTCGCATTTTCGGAGGATGAGCATCTGGCGGGGCAGACGGTTCTGGACCTTCGCTCCGGCGCGGAGGGGCTGATCTACGGCCTTACCCAGGCAGGAGACCTTTTTACCGTAAAGGGGCAGGACCTGGTCTTCTTCCTCTCCCATGATCAATGCAAGATCCAAAATATTCTCAGCATCCTCCCGGATCCCGCACATCCCGGCAATCTGTATGTCGGGACGGCGGATTCCCGCATTTATTACGGCAATCCGGAGCGTAATTTTGTCGCCATGGGCCTTCGGGAAATCTCTCCCCTTTCTTCGGTTTCCCGGCTGGAATACATTCAGGGGCAGATATGGGTCTGCGCGGGAAACGGGATCGGCGTATTGGAAGACGTCGGATTTCACGAGCTGAAAAACGTTCCGTTAAGAAGCTCCGTCGGGCATGTGATGACAGATTCTGAAGGGGATCTGTGGTTTACCTCGTCCCGGCAGGGCGTTATGAAGATCGTGCCGAACGATTTTGCCGATCTTTTTGAGCGGTATGCGCTGCCCGAGGCCGTTGTCAATTCGACCTGCCTGGACGGGAAGCAGCTCTTTATTGCCACGGATACCGGCCTGATCGTCACGGAGGACGGCAGAAAGCTGATGAGCATTCCTCTTTCAAAGGCTGTGACGGCATCCGGCAAAGATCTGGGAGCTTCGGACCTGCTGGACTATCTCGACGGGGTGCGTATCCGTTCCGTCATACGGGACAGCAAAGGCAGGATCTGGCTCTCCACCTGGCGGAAATACGGTCTCCTGTGTTATGATGCCGGAGAACTGACGGCTTATACGCCGGAGGACGGGCTGTTATCGAATATGATCCGTGTGGTCAGTGAAGCGGAAGACGGGGCCATCCTTGTTGCCAATACCGGCGGGCTGAGTGTTATTCGGGACGATCGCGTTGCCGCATCCTACAGGGAAGAAGACGGGATCCGAAACGGAGAGATCCTGACGCTTACGGAAGGCTTCGACCATGAGATCCTTCTCGGCTCGGACGGCGGCGGGATCTACATCATCCGTCCGGATGAAACAAAGCATATCGGGACGGAAGAAGGCCTGAGTTCGGAGATCATCCTGCGCATCAGGCGCAGCGACAGATGGAATGTCTACTGGATCGTTACCGGCAACTCCCTTGCCTGTATGACGCCGGATTACCGCGTTATGACGATCCGGCAGTTCCCGTATCCGAACAACTATGATCTCTATGAAAACAGCCGGGGAGATATCTGGGTGCTGTCCAGCATGGGGATCTACGTGGTTTCCGCGGAAGAACTGCTGGCCAATGAAGCGGTTGACCCGACCTTTTTCGGTATTCAGAACGGTCTCCCGTATATGGCCACGGCAAATTCCTACAGCGAACTGACAGCCGACGGGGATCTGTATATCGCCGGAACATCGGGTGTGGTCAAGGTCAATATCGAAAAGCCTTTTGAGAGCATCCGGGACTTGAAGATCGCTCTTCCCTGGGTGGATGCCGACGATGAACGCCTCTATCCGGATGAAAACGGCATGTTTTCAGTTCCCGCCAATACAAGAAAGCTGACGCTTTATCCCTGCGTGTTCAACTATCTGCTGATCGATCCCCAGGTCTCTTACAGCCTGGAGGGCTTTGACGCGGAGGAAAACACGACCAACCGCAGCAAACTGATGCCGGTGGTTTATACCAATCTGAAGCGCGGCACCTATTCTTTCAACATAACGGTGAAAGACCCCATCGGCCACAGTGAGCAGACAGCATCCTTTTCTATCGCCAAAGGGAAGGAAATCTCCGTAGGGACGTCAGGGACCATCATAATGGATGCAACCGCTCTCTTCCTGATGAGCGGGATCCTGATCTACACGTCGATCTATCGAAAGCGGGGGAGACTGGAGGACAGGATGTTTTTCACCATGCTCCTGGTCAATATGGCCATGGCGGTGGGAGAACTGGTGTCCTGCGCCCTGGAATATTCGGAGCGCCCCTTCACGAAAGAACTGATGATGGCGGGAAAATCGGTTTTCTACCTTTGCCTTGTCGTTTTCCCTTACCTGCTCTTCGTGTATCTCGATACCCTTGCAGGATCGGACAAAGCCCGTATTCGGAAGCGAAAAGTGCTCACAGGGATCCCCTGTTTCCTGTTTTTCGTGGTTTTGATCGTGAACCTGAAGAACGGCTGGATCTTTTCCGTGGCGGAAGGAAATGCTTTCCGGGCCGGCTTCCTGGATGAGCGTTTCTGGCTGCCCTTCTGGCTGGTATGCTTCTATCTGCTGCTCTCTTTGGGGAAGATCGGAAAAAGAAACTGGAATATCCTGCTCCTGAATCTCTTCATGATCGTGACACGGATGGTCTGGGAATTCTGGTATCCGGAGATCTCCTCTACTTCGTTTTTATACACGTTATTCCTCGCCTTTATTCATGTCTATGTGCTGAATCATCCTGTTTTTGAGGAGGCGTCGGAATATGATTGATGAGAGATCGGTAGTTTCCTGTTATATAGACGCGGCGGCGTTTCTGGTAATGATCCTGGTGCTGCTTCAGTCGGAACGTCTTCGCAAACGTACCTCGGCATTGCGTCTCTACTATGTGCTCGGCTGGCAGATCCTGGTTACCTGTGTAGCATGCTTCGCCTTCTATGCATCTTATCGCCAGCCGGCGCCCTGGTTTCATACCCTGGCGATAATCAGCCGCTCCTTCTGGGATCTTTCCGTTCTGGCGGTGGTGTATCTGTGGCTCACATATGTGGATGCGAAGCTCTACGGGGAAAACCAGCCCTGGACGATCAAAAAGGTCCTTTGGGTCGCGCCGCTGGCCGTTATTCTTGTTTTGCAGATCATCAATCTCTTTACGGGCATCCTTTTTACGATTGCGGAAGACAACAGTATTCAGCCGAAGGTGCTGTTTTATCTGATAAATGCGACTCTGATCCTGTACTTCTGGGCTTCTGCATTGATGGTCTGGGTCTTCGATAAAAAGACGACAAAGATCCGCTTCCTTCATGTGGGGCCGATGATGGTCTCTGTGATCGTTGCCCTCATCCCTCAGTATTTCTCCCCCTACGGAACGGGCATCCTGGGGTTTGTCATCGGCTTTACGCTGCTGTATTTTTCCATGGCGGATGAGTTCAGCCTTCTGGATGACGAATCACAGCTCTACAACAAACGGTTTCTGACGTATGTCTTTGATAAGGCAATCGGCGGAAAACAGGATGTCAACAGTGCCCTGATCATAGAGGCGGACGGATTCCTGCCCGGCTGTTTTGAGATCCTTCGCAAAACACTTCACCATAACGGGGATGTTATCCGTATGGAGGAAAAGAAGTTCCTGATGTTCTCCGGGGCGGAAAGCCGGTCGGAACTGCAGCTGCTTTCCACCCATGTGGAAGAGGCGGTGCAAGCTCATAACAGAGAGCATCGCGAGGAGAGTGTCCGGATGACGGTGCGCTGCAGCAAGCGCATGGAAGGGGAAGACGTTTTCACCTTTCTCCGCAGGGTGGTGGAAGAGAAAGACGCCGGGGATCCGATCCAGGGGGTCGTGTCCATGATCTCCGAACTGGACCGCCTGGACAAAGAGCTTGAACTGGCTGCCGATATCCAGCTGAACATGCTGCCGATGAATTTCCCGCCTTTCCCGGACCGCACGGAATTCGACCTGTATGCCCTGATGGATCCTGCCAAAGAGGTCGGCGGTGATTTCTACGACTTCTTTCTGATCGACAGCGACCATCTGGGGCTGGTGATTGCGGACGTCTCCGGAAAGGGGATCCCGGCCGCCCTGTTCATGATGGTCTCCAAAACGCTGATAAAAAACCAGCTGATGGGCGGAGCTGACCCGGCAGCAGCCATGGAGCGCGTCAATGCCCAGCTCTGTGAACGCAATTCAGCCAGCATGTTTGTTACCGTATGGCTGGCCGTGCTGGAGATCTCCACCGGCAGAGGGGTCGCCTGCAACGCGGGGCATGAATACCCCGGTATCCGGCGCTCCGGCGGCGGGTTTGAACTGCTGAAGTACAAGCACGGCATGTTCGCCGGCATCAGCAAAAAAGCAAAATACCAGAATCGGGAATTTGAACTGCATCCGGGAGACAGTATCTTTGTCTATACCGACGGCGTGCCGGAAGCCAAAAACACAGCGGAAGAGATGTTCCGGGAAGAGCGGCTGGCTGCCACGCTGAATCAGGATCCGGATTCCGGACCGGAAGAACTGATCCGCCGGTTGAAAGAGGCGGTAGATCGGTTTGCCGGCGGTGCGGAACAGTTTGATGACATCACCATGCTTTGCATAAAGTATTACGGAATTCAAGATAAGGAGGAGCGACCCTGACATGGTTCAAGGCAGAGAAGAAAACGGAAAACTGATCATTGCGCTCTCCGGGGAGATCGATTCATCCAATGCGCCCCGGGTAGAAGCGCAGATCCGGGAATTGCGCGAGGCGCATCCCTGCAATTCCATCGAAGTGGACTGTGACGGGCTGAAGTATGCTTCCAGCGCCGGGCTGCGCGTGCTGCTTCGGCTCATTCAGCAGGTGAAGGATACGGTTTTCACCAACGTCCATTCAGAACTGTATGAAATTCTGGATCTGACGGGCTTCACGGAAATGACGGAGGTGCGCAAAGCCTACCGCGTGATTTCGGTGGAAGGCTGCGAATTGCTCGGCCAGGGGGCCAACGGCAGGGTGTACCGCATCGACTCGGACACCATCGTAAAAATCTATCTGAATCCGGATTCCCTCCCTGAGATCCAGCGGGAGCGGGAAATGGCCAGGCTGGCCTTTGTTGCCGGTGTGCCCACAGCCATCCCCTACGATGTGGTACGGATCGAAAGCGGCGGTTACGGTTCGGTTTTCGAACTGCTCAATGCCGAAAGTTATGCCCAGCTCCTGATAAGCGGTGAAAAGACGCCGGAGGAGTTGGCAGAGATGAGCGTTCAGCTGCTGAAACTCATTCAATCCAAAGTGGTACGCTCTGCGATCCTGCCGGATATGAAGGCGGTCGCCGCGAATTGGGCGCATTTTCTGAAAGAGTATCTCCCCGGAGATCTGTATGAAAAACTCGTCTCCCTGATCAGCGCTGTGCCCGAAGACGAGCATCTGGTCCACGGCGACTACCACCTGAAAAATGTGATGCTGCAAAACGGCGAGAGCCTGCTCATTGACATGGACACCCTCTGCCACGGTCATCCTATTTTTGAGCTGGCAAGCATGTTCAATGCTTATGCGGGCTATTCCATGATCGACCACGACGTGACGATGCGTTTTCTCGGCATTCCGTACGAAACCAGCATCGCCTTCTGGCGGGAAAGCCTTGCCCTGTATCTGGATACCCGGGACGAAAGCCGGCTGAACGAGGTGGAGGATAAGGCAAAGATCATCGGCATGACGCGCATGATGCGCCGGGAGATCCGGCGAGACGGCCTGAACCGCGAAGACGGCCGGAAGATGATCGAAGCCTGCCGCAGCGGCCTGGCGGAGCTTTTGCCGAAAACAGACACCCTGCTGTTTTAAAGAAAACCGCATAAAAAACTGCGCTGAAGGAGACGATAACTGTCAAAGTTGTATTTCATCAAAAGACAAATTGACAAACGGTCTTCCATATGGCATATTATATCTACAATCTGTGGGAAAAACAACGGTTACTTTGCTCTGCAATTGTATAAATCCGTCAAATTGGACGATTTTGTCGGAAGTTGGAGGCTGTTAATGAAAGAGCAGTCGGAAAACCGGCGCGTACGGATGACCAAGCGCCTGATGAAAGACGCTTTGATGGATCTGCTGGAGAGGACGGAGTTATCGGGGATCTCCGTGACGGCGCTCTGCGAGGCGGCGGATGTCAACCGCTCGACCTTTTACAATTACTACACCAGCCCGTCCGAACTCCTCCGGGAAATTGAGCAGGAAGTGCTGGACCGGATCCCCGCTCCGGCTGCGCCGCTGGATCAGCAGGGGGAGAAAAGCCTCCTCCGGACGACCGAAGCCTTTTTTGACTATGTCAGGGAAAACGAGCGGGTTTTCCGCATCCTTTTCAGCGAATCGGTGAACGCCGGTTTCTCCGCCCGGATGGTGGACCTGCTCTGCGCGCAGATGATCACCGGCGTGGAAGAAGCCGACGGGTTTTCCGCACGCTTAATGCAGCTGTATATCGCGAGCGGCACTGTCGGCATGCTGTTGGAGTGGATCAACGCGGGCTTCCCGGTCAGCAGCCGCGAAATCGCGAAGAAGATGTACTATTATTCCAGAAAACTCACCGGCTGAGCACAAACGCTTCCGCCCGCGTGAGGATCTCTGATTCGTTCAGAAGGAACTGAAAATGGACCAGTCGGAACAGATGAACATCGTGCTTGTTGTGGACGACGAAGAGTCCCTGTACAACAGATTCAACCCGGAAGCCGAATTAAGCGAGGCGGTCAAGGCCTACATCCGCTCAAAATTTGTCGGAAAGACCGGCCGCCAGAACATCGGCTTGACGGTGTGGTCGAGCTGCACGCTCAACGAGGAGAAGTTCCGCTCGGCGGTGTCGAGTTGGGTCAGGGATGAAAAGGAGATCTTCCGGCAGAAGGAAAAGGAGCTGCTCCGCACGCTGCTCGCGTTGCTGTTCGTGGGTTCCGCGCTGATCATCCTGAGCCTGAGGCTGGAAAAACAGTTCGAAGTGCTGCAGTATTCACTGATACCGGTCCTGGGCTCTTTTTCGTTGGGCAGATGCGCGGGGATCCTGGTCATGGAATTGCCGACCGCCAGGAGAAACAAAAATCTGAGCGGCGAAATGGAAGGGAAAAGCTTTATCACCTTTGAATACGACCCCGGACTCTGACGGCGAGATCGGGGCAAATGGAAACAGACTTAGGATAGACTTAAAAAGAATCATCCGCCCGCTGTTGCGGGCGGATGATTCTTTCAAAAAGCGGGCCTTCGGAGGCTGAAAGGGGAAAAAGGGGAGAGCGGCTGGAAAAGAAAGCTGTTTCAGGTCCGGGAATGACGCCTCTCCTGCCGCGGCAGGAGATAGTCGTGAAAGATAAAACTCAATATCGCCGCCGTCGGGATGGCCAGCAGCATTCCCAAAATGCCGAACATATTGCCCAGCACGATGCTGGCAATCAGGATCAGCAGCCCGGAAACACCGAGAGAGCTGGAAAACAGTTTCGGTTTCAGAATATAAGCATCCACAAACTGGAGGAGCATACAGAATCCGAGGAACATCAGGGCATCGAGCGGATCAACAAGGAGAAGGACGAAACCACCGATCACGGCCCCGATGATGGGTCCGAAATTGGGGATCAGGTTCGTCACGGCAACGGCGACAGACACCAGCCCGATGTACTCCATCCTGCAGATAAGCATAAAGATCGCATTGACGCTGCCGACGATCAGGGAATCCAGCAGGCTTTGCCCCAGAAAACTCATGAGGATCGTGTCGCAGCGCAGAGAAAAATCCATGATTTCCGTGGTGGCTTCCCGGCTGAAGAAAACGTTTACCAGATGCCACCATCCGCTCATGACACGCTTCTTGTCAATCAGCAGATAGACCGCCAGGATCAGGGCAATCACGGTGGAGAGGATGCCCTTGCCCTGATTTGCGGCGATATTCAGGATTCTGCCGGCGTTTTCCCGCACAAAGCCTGTAATGGTGCCCAGTGCATTCTGTGACATCGTTCTGAGCCCTTCCAGACTGACATACTTCTCCACGAAACTGCCTTCCAGGAGTTTGATCAGGGAGGAGGCATAGCCGTCGATGTTTTCCGAAAAGGTTGCAACACTTGCAACCAGCTGCGGAATCAGCGTCCCGGCCAGGAAGATCAGGATCAGCAGAGCCGTCACGATCGTGAGGATCACGGAGAGCTGCCACCGCCGGGGACCAAGCTTCATCTTGCGGAATACCTTCCGGTAGAAAAAGTTTGCCAGAGGATTGAGCACATAGGCGAAGATGAGCCCGAGAAAAACCACTTTGAAGTTTCCGAGGAACCTGCTCACAGTGGCCAGCACCGTGCCGAAATTTGTCAGAAACACGTAAAAAGCCACCCCGATGCAGGCTATGACTGCCCCGGTATACCATTTTTTTTCTGACAGGTTTTTGAATTTCATGCGATCCGCTCCTTTACAGTTTACAGCAGGCTGATCCCTTCCCGTTCAAACAGCAGCTTGACTTCGCGGTTCAAAAACAGCTTGACAGTCTGATTGTCTTTCTCCTCGTACCTTGCGGCGATGGTCAGCCGGTAAGCCGGCTGCTCACAAACATCTTCATTTGTCAGGCCTGTCACGCCCATGAGATACGGGCTGCCGACAATTTCAGGGCATTTCTCACCGAGCAGCGGCAGTTCACGGTTCAGCATCTCTTCCAGCGGGAGAAGCGGCCGTTCGGAGGGAACTCTGATATCCAGTGTAAACAGGGAGGGACGTTTGGACATGTTGACGATGTTGCCGATCTCATGGTTATTGATAATAAGGATATTGTTTTCCGATACGCACATCTTTGTGCAGCGCACGCCGATCTCCTCAATCGTGCCTTTTGTGCCGTTGATCGAAACCACATCCCCGACCTGAAAACTTCCGTCAAAGACGATGGCGAGCCCGGCGAGGATATCCGAGATCAGGCTCTGTGCACCGAGGGAGATCGCGAGGGAGACCGCGCCCAGCGAGGCAATGATCGTACTGGTGGGAAAGCCCAGATACCCCAGGCCGAAGTAGATCACCACAAATACCGTGATATACTTGATGCAGCTGAACAGCAGCCTGCTGATCGTCTGGCCGGTTTTTTCCGCCAGCCCGGAGGAGAGCCTGAGGATAACGATACTCAGCAGATTGATCAGATAGGCCACGGAGATGATCAGCAGCGTACTGCACAGTCCGAAAAGATTCAGTCCTCTCATCCAGTCTCCGTGGAGGAGGAAGCCGAGCAGCGTACTGTAATTCTCATTGGTCAGCCGCTTTTCCCAGAGCACATTCAGACAGAGGAGCAGCAGCGCGACAATGCCGATGCGAAGCACCAGGCGCGCCTTTTCTTTCGGCTCTCTCTGATCCCATTGGAGACCCTTGGAAATTTTATGCAGGATAGTCTTCTGCTGCCGGGTGACATATTCCTTGCCTTGCATCAGTGAGGTTTCTATTTTGTCCGCGGCTTTCTCTGAAAGAGGAGAGGCATCTTTTTCCTTGCTTTGTGCAAGCAGGGCAGTCCATTCCTGATAGGCTTTTTCGTTATATCCCCCCAGAAGAAAGGCCAGCAGAAGTGCCAGTACGAGAGCAAAGAGGACGGCAATGATGATACCGTAACGCAATACGGGTTCAAACATGGTCCCTGCCTTTACAGCGAAGTAATAGACCCAGTTACCGTTTCGGCTTGTGACCACCAGATAATCCGTCCCCAGGACGGACGTGAGATCCATGTAGCCGTCCCGAAGGCTGGTTTCCGGCAGACCGTACTCACGGATCGTTTTTCCGACCATGGAAGCGGAACTGGAATACAGGATCTCTCCGGTGGCGGAATCCGCGGCAAAACAATACGTCCCGCTGGCAACGGTCAGCGGTGTGTCATCTTCGAAGGAAGAATACCATCTTTCCGCAACGTCCGGCATCAGTGCCATGATCAGCGCACCGTGTTTTCCTGTTGCCTCATCCGGCATCCCGACGCCGATCAGATGCCGTTCAAGACCGGTCAGCCCTTCTGCAGACGTATCGTGGACAATGCTGCCGGACATTCCATGCAGCAGCCGACGAAAGTCATACAGTTCCTTATCCTGCTCGTCTGTCAGGGTAAACCCGGAATACGCTCTGCTGCAGTTTGTCAGGTGCCCGTTGTGATCGAACAGCATAATGTAGTCTACCTGCACCGCATCACAGCACTTCTGAAGCATTTCCCGGGTGGCAAGTTCCGGATAGGCTGTAAAGAGGGATGCCATCTCTTCTCCATAGTAAGTATACCAGGATTCTTCTTCCTCAACATCGTTTTTCTGCCGCTCCAGGTTCATTGTTTCCAGCTGCCGGGAGACGATCTGCAGCGTATCTCTTCCGTAACGCAGCTCCACATAAAACTGACCCACGGATTCGATAAGCAGCGCCAGGACAAAAGTGATCAATATGCTCAGAAGACCGACGTTCACCATCCGGCTGCGCATTTTTGACGGCTTGAAATGCGCTGCCTGTGCCGGTGTAAGCTCGTGTTCGGCGGTATAGTGCTGTACAGATAAGACATAGACGGTAATGGTCAGAAAGATCATGACCATCAGGAGATCGACCAGCAGCGAACGCCGGATATTCTGTTCCCGGAAGGAGAGCAGCGGAAGCATCTGCACCAGAAGAAGGTTGTCGCCGTCCGTGCTTCGGGAGACGATCTCATGGTAATCACAGGCATAGTCCTGGCCGTTCAGTGTCAGGACAGGAGTCCGGCTGCGGATCGTTTCCGCCGTCAGGCCAAGGGCGGACAGCACATCTTCGGTTTCGTTTATTCCGATCTGCCAGGTCAGCTGCAGCTCATCGTCCTGTTCCTGTACAGCCAGAGAGATCCCGCCGAATGCGGCATCGGCAGACTGCAGCGCTTCATAGATGTTATAGCTGTAGCGATCCAGATAGGAGTTGTACTCGTCTTCCGGCATGATGGATACATAGACGGTGTCTTCGCAGAGCTTTTTAAAGGTCAGAAAACCGGGGACGAAAACCGGATCTTCCGAAGGGTCCTCAGCACTCTCACCGTCGATTGCCGGAGAGGCTTCCCCAGCCGCAGACGCTGAAGTGACAGCAACACTCATCGTGCCGTTTTTCAATCCTTCTTCGATCACTTCACGCGTCAGATCTGTACCGTATGCCTGGTATTCTTCCGGCAGGATCAGACGGTCATTGCGCAATTCAACCACAAACGAGTCTGGCAGGACGCGGGGGCCGATATAGCCGTCTTCTGTAACCAGCTCTTTCAGAAGGTTCGTCACCAGTTCTACATCAGCAGCCTCGTAACCGGTAATACGTGCATCGGCAGCAGCCCGTTTATCATTTCCTTCGGATAGAATATTCATCAGCATATTCATTTTGATCTGATTCTGTTCGTTCTCTCTTGTTTCCCCAAGCTTTGTGCCGATAAAGATCAGCGCAAACCGGATCAGAAAAAACAGCAAAATAATCAGGCTCAGAGTCAGGAGCCCTTTATTGCGTATGGATTCACTGATTTTCTTCATTTGTCCCTCCGCAGCGAAACCGGAATTTCCGATAAGACAGCCCGGAAGCATTGCACCACTTTGCGCGGCACGCATCTTCCGGGCATTGCGTACTTTTTTCTGTTATTATACTTTATTTTTAATAATTGTCAAGCAAGACGAGCGAAAAAGAAGGGGTTCTTATCAGGAGCCGGTTTTCCGGCAGCAGTTCAGGGCGGTGATACTTGAATCCTGCCCCGTAATGGATTATAATACGAAACAGGTTTCTGACAAAGAGCAGATCCGATCGTTTTCGAGGGGGCGGCATTATGAGGGATAAGCAGGAAAAGCTGACAGTATATGTGCAGGCGCTGCCGGGCATTCTGCAGTATCAGCTTTTTACAAAGCTGGTGCTTGGCGTGTGGCTGTTTCTGATGGGGAGATTATACCGTCTGCTGCTGCACAGCACGGGCAGAGTAGCCGTGAGTTCCGGCGATATTCTTTTCCTGATCACCAGCTGGCAGGGGCTGCTGATCATTCTCTGCGCACTGATCTCGCTGTACGGCTACGTCGCCATCGACCTGAATGCCAAGATCGTCCTCAGCAGGGATCTTCTCGGCGGGGAAAGGATTCACGCCTGGAGCATCCTGCAGAGAGCCGTTCCCCCCATGAAAAACCTTGTGAATATCCGGGGGATCGGCGTTATTCTGTATATCTTGCTGATCGCACCGGTCCTCGGCGTCGGCGTATCTCTGACCATGACGAAAGGGTTTTATGTCCCGACGTTCATCTCCTCGGTCATCGCCGACACGCCTTTTTTTGTCGTGGCCTTCACCGTTTTGATGCTGGTGTTTCTTTCCGTCGGCATTGCGAATCTCTTTATTCTCCACGGCGTCGTTCTGGACGATCTGCCTGTCAAAGAGGCGGGAGCGCAGTCAAGAAAGCTGATCCGGGCCAACTGGAAAGATTACCTGAAGCAGAATGTGCTGTTTATCCTTGTCATGGGAGTGCTGCTGGTCTGCGTGGTCCTGATCGTCCTCGTGCTGCCTCTGCTGCTGGTTCAGGTCCTGCCGCTGTCCGTGCAGATCAAGCGGACGTTAACCGTTTTTTTCGTTACGTCCGGGGTGCTGCTCTCGCTGCTGGCCGATCTGTTCGCCACGCCGCTCTACCTGATGAAGATGACGCAGCTGTATCGTCTCTATAAAAACGAAGCGCCGATTCCTTTTCATAAACGGGAGAAGCGGAACCATAAATTGACGGTTCTCGGGGTCGCAGGCTGGATCCTGGTGACTTTCGTCTCTTCGGTGATGATGACCGGCCGGTTTGATACGCTGTTTCCGCAGGAGAGCAGTGTGCGGATCGTTGCCCATCGCGGCGGCGGAACGGAAGGACCGGAAAACACCGTCGCAGGCATAGAAAGAGCCTGGGAGATCGGCGCTTTCGGAAGCGAGATCGATATTCAGCGCACGAAAGACGGATTCTATGTTCTCAATCATGACGGCAGTTTCCGGCGCGTGGCCGGGGATGAGAGAAAACCGACGGAGATGACGCTGGAAGAGATCCGGGGTCTCTCCATAGAGGGAGAACCGGTTGCCACCCTGGAAGATGCCCTTCTGGCGACCAGGGGAAAAGGGACCCTGTTTGTGGAGCTGAAAGGGGAGACTGCCGACCGGCAGATGGCGGACGATACCGTAAAAGCCATAAAAGAATACGGTATGGAAGACGAATGCGTGGTGATCTGCCTGAACTATGAACCGATCGACTATATTGAGAGTACCTACCCCGAGATCCAGACCGGATACCTGACGTTTGCCTCGTTTGGCGACACTGCCCGCCTCAACTGTGACTATCTTGCCATGGAAGAGGAATCCGCCACGGCGGATGCGGTGGAAGCCATCCACAAGCAGGGGAAGAAGGTCCTGGTATGGACTTCCAATGAAAAAAAGTCGCAAAAGCATTTTCTCTGTTCCAGGATAGACGGCCTGATCACCGACAACGCCTCCCAGGCGCTGGATCTGATCCGGGAACTGAAAGAGCGTTCGGATCTCCAGAGAATGACTGACCGGATCATGGAGCTCATCAGCTGACCGGTTCCTGCGTCAGGATTTCCCGGAATTTAAGATGTGTTATAAGGCATCGAGCCACTGATATTCTCAGTAGCCCGATGCCTTTTCAGTCCTTCAACACAGTATCGCCAAGCAGCTGTAGCAGAACACATATCGTCCGTTTTTACAACATAGAGTTCTAACGATTTGTCCGTTTTTTCCGTCAAAAAAGGCGGGTATTTGTCCGGAAATTCGAGATAGTTCTATAGTTGTCAAGGGACGGTTCTCCTGACAACATTAGCTTTGCCGGAAGGGCAGAAAAAAAACCGGGGACGGAATTTCGATTTCCGTCCCCGATGCATTTATCTTTCGTTATTGATCTTTTTGATCAGTCCCAGTCATAGTAGTCGTCGTAATCACGATCCCAGCCGTAGCGGTCGTCGAAATCGTCATCCCAGCCGTAGCAGTCATCGAAATCCCAATCCCGGTCATAGTAGTCATCGTAATCGTCATCCCAGCCGTAGTAGCCCTGGCCGCCCTGACCGTTGAAGCCGTTAGGATCCGTGCCGAAGGAACCGTACCCGCCGTGGATCTCGGTGCTGAAGTCCGTCACGCGCCCGCTATTCACATCCACATCCATGTCATACTCGGTGTTGCCCACATAGAAGGCACGTACCGTGTCAACCGTTTTGACCCGGTAACTTCCGGGTGCTCCTCATCCCTTCCGCGCAGGGGAACCGAACAGGAACAGGATCTCGTCCACGCATTTTTCAAGACCGAGGGAGGATGTGCAGATCATACGGTCATAATTATGTCGGTCGGCCCATTTCCGTCCTGTGACATACTCATAGCTGGTTTTTCTGCGTTTGTCCATATCCTTCATTTTCGTCAGCGCTTCTTCTGCCGTGCAGTTTTCCATCCGGCAGATCCGCTCCACTTTGAAATCGGTATCCGCATAAAAGAAAATATGCAGCGCGTTGGGATTGTCACGCAGATAATAATCTGCTCTGCGGCCGGCGATCACACAGTTGCCTTTTTCAGCGAGCTCCATAATGAACTTCCCCTGCTGGGCAAAGATAAAATCGGCATCCTCGTTGTCTCTGCCGGAAAGCATGGGAAAGTTTTCGCGGAATATGTTCCGCCGGACCGGCTTTTCCTCTGTGGCACGCATAAAAGATTCCGAAACCAGCAGTTTTTCCGCCATTTGGGCGATCAGCTCCTTGTCGTAGAACTGAAACGCCAGTGCATCCGCAACCATCTGTCCGATCTCGTATCCGCCGCTTCCGTATTCACGGCTGATGGTAAGAATGTTTTTCATCGATTTTTCCCCTTTCTCCGATTATGATTTTTGGTTTTCCTTCCATTTTATGTTACAGGTCTTCCTGTTTTTGCCGGGCTGTACAGGACGCTCGGGCAAAAGCCTTTCCCACGGATAAAAGGAAGTTGCCGCCCATATCATGAGAAACAGCAATGCGCCGCCATCCGGGTCGATCCTGATCATCTGGTCGGCGAGGTGGTGGATTTTTTCGGCATTCAGAAGAGTGCCTCCCACAATCCTGATTTTTTATTATTATCGAAATTATATCACAGCTTTTTATGCTGGACAATTGATATTATTGCATATAAGCCTTATTATAAATAAAAAAGAAACGATTCCTGAGAAAATATAACGAAGAAAGGCTGAGCGGATAACGTATAATATTTTTCGCACAATTTAAAAAGGGAATAGAAAAAGAGAGTCCAAATCGTGTAAGATAGAGTTACCACACAAAATCATTCACGAAAGGAAGGACTCTCCATGGCAGACATTATACAGTTTAATCAAGA
>JAFRIV010000034.1 GCA_017432615.1 Oscillospiraceae bacterium | reverse complement strand
ACTCCGTTCCGTCCAGAAACCTGTATGCGACACGTTCCGGGCTTCTGGCCGGCTTGTACGCAGATATGGTTTCGTTCGTATCGGCGTTCCCCATGTCAGCGGCAAACTCTCCCGGCGGTGTGAACCAGACAGATATGCTTGTGTCCGGCAGGCGTTTCGCCAGTTCATCCCACATGGATGCTCTTTCAGGAAAGAACTGTATTCCGTCAATCCCGGGCGGCGGCAGCTCATTTCTTCCGGAACTGTAAAAAACGATTTGTTTCATTTCATATCACCTTTTCAGCAATTCAGCCTGTATTACACCTCTGCAGGTATAGATCAGCACCGTTTTATCGCGCCGTCAACAGACGATACGCAAAACCACCGGGCATATCCGTAAAGGCATGCCCGGCGGCGCTCTCTGTCAGGCTGTATCACCCTGGCCCTTCGATCAGGTCGTCCGGAATTGCTGCTGCAGTTCCATTTCGCTGTAGGTCACTGCTTTTTTCTTGAATTTTATAAGCAGCACAAACTCCAGCACCGTCGAGACGATGATCGAGAGCACGCCAATGATCAGCCCTGCCGACTGGGCGTTCTCGTCTGCGGCATCCAGCCCCGCGTTGAAAGCCGTCCCCGCATCATAAAGCGTATGCCACAGCACCGGCACGAGCAGGCCGCAGAGGATATATTTCCCCGGGCTGCCGCCCTGCTGTTTTTCGTAACGCGCAAGACCGAGGTTGACGCCCATGATGATGCCGAAGACCATGTGCATGGCAAAGCCGGGCAGGCGGATGAGAGATCTGACTCCGCCGCCGTAGAGGATTTCCTCCAGCGCCGTGAAGCCGAATCCGATGCCGATGAAGGCCAGGGCATATTCATAGACGTTCTTCGGCTTAAAAATCTTCACCATCAGCAGCGCCAGCAGCAGCTTGACCAGTTCCTCCGTAAAGCCGGCGTTGCGGAACGCCCGCAGCAGGGAAGAGGCCACCAGGTTCATATCCTCCGGCTGTGTCGGCTGCACGCTGATGCCCGCCTGTGTGAGCTCACCCCCGCGCAGTTTGAAGATCAGCATGCCGAGTCCGACAGCGACGAGAGTGGAGATGATCGGCCCGATGACGCCGACCGCGACCGGAACCCAGGCCTGCTTTTTGCTCATCGGCTCGGGGACCTCCCGCTTGAGCATCCTGACATAGACGATGGCGCAAAGCGCAAAGCTGATAATAGATGAAAGCATACCCATTTTGTTTCCTCCTTCAGAAAAGTTCGTATCAGTGTATCAGTCGAAACCCCTGAACCGGCCCGGTTCATCCCGGACAATATTGGGCAAGCGGATGGATCGCCGGGGTCGAACAGTCCCCGGTCTCAGATTTTTGCTCCATCCGCCTTCTTTCCTTTCCCGCGGTCGCTGTTATCTCTCATCTTACCACAAAGGCTCTCAGAAAGCAAAGACAAAAGCCGGCCTCCCTCTCCAGTAAGATATCCGATTTCAGAAAGAAACTGAAAAGCAATCCCGAGACGGCAAAGCTGCTGATGCCCGGCACGAAGTATGAGGCGCTGCTGGACCTGAACGGCGACGGCATCGCCGACTTTGCCCTGATCGACACGGACCACACGGGCGAAATTGACACCTTTGCCATCGACTTTCAGAATGACGGCGAGTTCGACCTGTACCTCACGGACACGGACAGAAGCGGCGTCCCGGACAAGGTGAGCTACTATCTCGCTGACGGTGACGAGCCCGTGAAGGGCGGCGCCGCCGGCCCCAGGCTGGAAGAGCTTCTCCGGCCCGCGGCCATGAAATTCATGATCACCCTGCGCTCGAACTTCAATGCGGAGAACCTGGTCGAGGCGATGAAGACCTACAAGGACGAGGTGGTCGTCACCTTGCACGCCTACAAAGACGAGGTTAACGCCTGATTCTCACGGCAATACTTCCAGCAGGCAGCCAGAAATGGCTGCCTGCTTTTTGATGAATATAATGAAAAGGCGTTGCCGTTCAGGATGGCACCAGACCGAGCTCAATATAAAGCGGGTAGTATTCATCGTAAAGGCCGCAGCAGGCGTCCATGCCCAAATTGGCGCTGAAGGCCTTCTGGATTACCGTCTCCCAGGAGCCGTATTTTTCATACATCTCATCGGGCGTGGGGCCGTCTTCGTGCCCATAGGTCTCAAGATTGCTCTTTTTGACCTTGGCAAGCCCCTCCGGGTCATCCTGATATGCAGCAAGACGCAGACGGTTTCTCTCAGCGGAAACCGCCCTCGCCATCTCTTCCGTCGACGCGCCTTCGTCACGCATTTTGTATAGAATATCCGTCATGGAATCGAGAGACTTGTGATAGGCGATGCGGTCTTCCTTTGCCTTCGCCACGGCATTCGGATCGGTCCAGTCATACTGTGCGTAAGTGCCCAGGCGCGTGGAGTTCGGATCCGGTGAGAAGCCGTATACAGCCTCCGGATTGACAATAATATCCTTCATCGCCTCGGGATTCCTGCGCGGGTCATGCTCATAGGCAAACCCGCTTTCCTGCGCTGTCGGCATTTCGGACGGCTCAGCCGGAGCGGGGCTCATCGATTCCGCGGCAGGAGTCGGGGCCCCGGTCCCGGCCGGCTGACTTCCCTGTCCGCAGCCCGCAAGAGCCAGCAGAACAAGCATCAGGATAACGAAAAAACTCTTTTTCATCATAAAGTTTTCCTTCAAAACGTCCTGTTTTTAATCCGAAGTGTACTTTGCCATATCCAATTCACCGACTCGCTTTGCATTGTCACATGCATTTGCAGCAGCGCGGCATCCCCTGATGCGTCCTCTGCCCCGCTTCTGCCCGTATCCTCATGCTTCCCAGTCTTCAGGTTCTTCTCTTCCTGTTTCCTGAATAATGATTATTTCCGGTATCCTGGGTTTTGTCCGGTCAGGATCAGCCTGGCGGATGGCTGCAGAGTCATCCTGGCGGGCATCGCGAAGCCGAAGAGCAAAAGCTGCTCAGGAATCATGTCCAATGGCAAGACGGGTCAGGTTATTTTGAGCGTATCGTCCCTTCCACAGTACGGGCATACGTCCGGCACTGTCTCGGATTTGAATATATTGCCGCATCCATCATTCTGCGGATTACATAAGAAAGTAAAGCAAGTATAGTTCTGCTACATATTGGGGCTGATTCCGCCTGCCACGTTATT
This sequence comes from Oscillospiraceae bacterium, assembly GCA_017432615.1. Taxonomy (GTDB): domain Bacteria; phylum Bacillota; class Clostridia; order Oscillospirales; family Oscillospiraceae; genus Limivicinus. The sequence continues at coordinate 338 of JAFRIV010000034.1, read as the reverse complement.
CAGCAGTTCGTCGTTCAGTTTCTGTTTATCTTTGTTCTGATCCATGACGTACCTCTGACAATCAACAGAGAACTCCTTTTTGACATTGCGGGCATACCGTTCCGACAGGATACCTGTCACCCACATAGCCGCAATTTGAACAGTGAGGCAAGGGAATGAAACCCCACTCCCCGCCATTGACCTTCTCCAGCAGTTCGTCGTTGAGTTTCGTCTTACTCTTGTTTTCTTTATTCTTTTCCATTTCAGCAGCCTCCTGAAAACAATTATCCAATTTATGTTTGTACTATACCACAGGTTTTGTCACAAAACAATCACACGGTCTGACACGGGGGACGGTT
>JAFRIV010000033.1 GCA_017432615.1 Oscillospiraceae bacterium | reverse complement strand
AGGTAATCAAATGCCACCGGAACATATTCTCTTGCCATCAGTGTTCTCCTTTCGTGTTCGGATGAGAAAAGCATAGCCTGCCGGCTCTCCCCTGCAGAAGCGATGCAGCTTCAGCCGGTAGAAGCGTTCTTTGTCTCTTGCCGCCATGTTTTCAGCTCCTTTATGATCAGAATTCATTCTCCGAAACGGCCGGCCCGATTTCCTTGAACGATTATAAGTTTAGCAGGAAAAAAACCGCCTGTCGTTATCGTATACGGCAACTTTTAAGCTGAAAAGTTACGTCTGAAGAAACTTTTTCCCCAGACAAAAAAACACCGCACCCTCACGGACGCGGTGTTTACAGATCCATCAGAAGCTGCATTAAGCCGATTGCCTGCAGCTCGTTTTCAATTTTGCTGATTGTTGCCTTCGTCGACCCGTCCCTGACTGTACGACAGCAATCAATAGTACACCAGGGACGATTTCTGAAAAATCGTCCCTGGCTTTTACTGTATCAACAAATCCATGTTACACATGAACTGTCACACAAGCTGCTTAATACGCGTAACCAAGAATGGCACCCTTGATCCATCCGCGTACCGGGTAGTCAATCTCTGCCCAGTTACGGCCGTCTGCAAAGGCGAATCTTCCTGTCGAGTTGGCCGTTGTGCCATTCGAAAGGGTTGCGACTACCGGTGCATTCAAACCCGGGTAACTTCTGATAGCAGCATCTCTGTAATCACCGGTATTGACAATACGATATTCACCGCCGTTTACGTTTTCAAGTTCCTGTTCGCTCATTTTATTTTCGCTCATCATTTTATTATTCTCCTTTTCTTTTTTGCTCCGCCCCTTCCGGGCCGGGCTTATTGCTATTAATTTCAATGAGATGCCCTGCATCTCTTGTTTACGGGCACAGTATACAACCTGCTCTATCACACAACTGTCACACTGCTCTACAAAAACTTAAACTTTCTGTTTATCATGTATTCGTCCCCTTGACAATCTCGGCTGGGTGGACCAGTTTGAGAGCAGGCTGGGTGGACCAGTTTGAGAGCAAGATGCGCTTCGCCTCCCCGGAGGCCGTCCGCCGCCAGTACCGCATCCACCCGGACAAACTCCTCACCGCCTCGAGGTGAGGGGGAGAAAGCCATTTACCATCTTAACCCGCAAACCCGCAAAAGAAAAGTGCCAACTTAAAACCTGTGATGTATAATATCAATATACATTTTTTTAGCAAATTGAAGGTAAAACATATTCAAGCGCATCACTGCTATTAAGGCAACTTGTAATGTCAAGGGGATAATACAGTTTATAAGGATAAGTAAAAATGAAAATACGATTATTTGATCTCGACGATGATTTTGATGTGATCAAGACATGGATCACAGATGAAAGAACATATATGATGTGGTGCGCAAATCTGGTTCCATATCCTCTCGAAAAAGAAAAACTTAGGAGTTTTCTGTCAGAAATATCAGGAGAATTCGGAGACAGTCCTTTTGTTGCGGTAGATGATGAAGGGCGTGTTGTTGGATTCTATTGCTACTCACTTAATCACGAGACTCATGAAGGGATGCTTAAATTTGTTATGGTGGATGCATCTGTTCGTGGTAAAGGAATCGGAAAAGAAATGATCAGGTTAGCCGTTCGCAATGCCTTTTCTGATCCGGAGGCTCTGGCTGTACAGCTTAATGTGTTTCCCGAGAATGCAAGAGCTAAGAGATGCTATGAGGGTGCCGGTTTTACAGAAAGGCAAAATACTCCTGACGCATTCAAGTATAAAGACGAGTCTTGGGGCAGATGTAATATGATCATAATACGTTAACTCGGAAGACAATCGCACAAAGGAGGGGCTGTGAAGTCCGGATGAGTTTTACTCATCTTTTCTTCACAGCCCCCGTATTTTTTCTGCCCGCCGGTAAAAAGTCAGTGCCCACGATACACACTAATGTTGTCAGGAGAACCGTCCGTCTTGACAACGTCTTGAACTTGCACAACACTTTCACAGTACATATTCATACAACTTAAAAGCCGTCCATCCTGTGTCCTCGTAATACATCTGCACGCTTGTCAAATACTGAAAACCCATCCCCTGATACAGTTTTTCCGCAGGAATGTTTCCGGCCAGCACATCAAGCCGGATGGCTTTCATTCCGGCCTCTTCGGCAATGGCGATGGCTTTCCGAACCATGGCTTTTGCGAAGCCTTTCCCCTGAAAACCCGGATGAACGCCAAGCGCATGGATCACGAGAATCTCCGAATCATCCGCAGCGATCTGCCAGCAGCAGTTTTTATAGCTTTCGTTGTATGCGTGATTCAAAACCATCGCGCCGGCAATTCGATCTTCATCGCGGCAAACGTAAAGATCACCGTCGTCTATGGCGCTGCGGAGGAACGCCGGTGACGGATATATATCCTTTTTCCAGCCGACATAGCGCTGCGGAGGAACGCCGGTGACGGATATATATCCTTTTTCCAGCCGACATAGCGCTGCGCCGGATTCAGGCTGTCAATAAGGGAGTGGTAAAAGCACCGCACTTCTCCATAGCTATTCTTATTTGCTCTGCTGATGTCAATATTTAGCATCCGATCAACCCTTTCTGCGGCCCTGCATTATCGGGATCGCCTTCTCATAGGAACCGAGCCGCCGGTATGCGCTTCCGAACTTCAACAGCATGGTGTAGTTTTCCGGGGCGAGCCCCACAGCTTTGATCCGTGCCCGGTGCTCACCGGTATAGTCTTTTTTTCTTCAGATGCGGCCGCTTCCGACAGCAAAACCGCAACCGTAAAAAAGGCGTACTGCCGCGTGTCTGCCCGCCAAAGCTTGTCCGGCACCGCTTACATCCTGATGGCGAAAAGCCCGCCGGCGCCGCCCGAGTGCAGAAACAGGATGTTGTCCGTCTCGGCAAAGGCACCCTCGCTTGCCAGCTCCAGCAAGCCTGCAAACGCCTTCCCGGTGTACACCGGATCGAGAAAAATTCCTTCGCGCTCCGCCACCAGCGAGACGGCGGCATTTCCTGCCTCCGAGGCGATCGCGTAGCCGGGACCGCACATGTCCCGAAGAGGATAATCCTGCGGCGTGATTTTGAGTGAAATCTCCAGCAGCGCTGCCGTTTCCCGCATCAGGGCAGGTGTGATCCGGTCAAAGGGATCGGTGTCGACCATCATGCCATGGACTGTTGTCCCGGGCAGAAAGAGCTTGGCGCCAAGGGCGAGGCCCGCCATCGTGCCGCCGCTGCCCTCCGCGCAGATGATATGGTCGAAGTGCAGCCCCTGCCCGGCAATCTCTTTGGCGCATGCCACATAGCCCAGCGCTCCGAGGGCATTTGACCCGCCGCAGGGGATCTTGTAATACGGTCTGCCCATCTCGTTGCCGAGCCGGTCCATCTCCGCATAAATGTTGGCGTAATCATCGGTGTCGACAAAACGCACATCCGTCCCCATCAGCCGTTCAAGCAGCTGATTGCCCACGCAGTCGGTCACGCCGCGCTTTTTGAGCACGAGAACAGCCTTCATGCCGAGCTTCCCCGTAGCCGCGGCGGTCAGCATAGCGTGGTTGGACTGCGCGCCGCCGGTCGTAAAGACGATCTCCGCGCCCTGCGCTTTCGCATCGGCCAGGAGAAATTCGAGCTTTCGGATCTTGTTTCCGCCGAGTCCAAGCCCGGTCATATCATCGCGTTTGATGTAGATGTTTATGCCAAGGAGGCTGCTGATATTTTCAAGCTTATGGATTGGCGTCGGAAGAATGCCCAGACTGATCCTGGGGAATCTTTCAAGCGATTTCATGTACATGCTCTCCTTTCTCCTGTGCTTCACTTTGTTACGTGTTGATTTGCAATCAGTATACCATAAAGATAGCCTTTAATCTACCGAAATAACAGAAAAGGCCGCCCGGAAACAGGCGGCTTTTCTAAAATTATAAAATTCTTCTTTTTGTGTGCCGGTACTGTGACAGAGCATAAACAATAACATACAGGAACGGGATCTCAACTCCGACCTACAATGCCGTTAAAAACTTTACTCTCCTGTTTAAGGACAAGTCCTTTATCCGCTCGGTAACCAACAATATCATCTGGGCCCTGGTAGCCGGTTTCATCCAGGTACCTCTGGCGATGGTCATGGCGATCATCCTCTCGCGCAATCCGAAAGGATGGAAGTTCTTCCGCACGGTCTATTTCTTCCCGCAGGTCATCTCCGGCATCGCGCTGGCAACGCTGTGGCGCGCGATCTACAACGCCGACCACGGCATGCTCAACGGCCTTCTGAGAGCTGTCGGCCTCGGCCACATTGCGAAGGACTGGCTCGGCAACATCCAGACGGCATTCCCGGCCGTCCTGATCTACTGGGTCTTTTACGTCGGGTATTATATGGTGATCATGATGGCAGACATCACCACCATCGACACGACTTATTACGAAGCGGCCACAATAGACGGCGCCACCGATTTTCAGCAGGCGATCTATATCACGATCCCGCTGATCCGGCGCACGTCCCTCCTCACCTGCGTGACCCTTGCCAGCGTCATGGGCCTGCGCCAGTTTGAACAGGTCTATATGCTGACCAACGGCCAGCCCGCCAACACGACTTCCACCATCGTGCTCTATATGTACAAGAAGATGCAGAATGCCAATTACGGCATTGCCAGTGCTTCCGCCGTCATCCTCATCCTGGTGGGGGTCATCTTTATCGTGTGTATCCGGAAGCTTTTTGAGGGCAGAAACGAGACGGCCGCCATCATGAAAAAGACTGGGAGGAAAGGGAAATGAGCGAAACAAGACTTCATCCCAAACTGGTCGGGAAGGAACTGGTGCTTGCGATCCTCCGCTGGATCCTGATCATCTTCTTCGCCGTATATACGCTCTTTCCTCTGATCTGGCTGGTGATCTCCTCTTTAAAGACGAATTTTGAATTTCAGGCGAAGTCCCCCTTCGCACTGCCCGCCATCCCGCAGTGGCAGAACTATGTGAATGCCCTCACCGTTGCCGGGCTGGGGAGGATGCTTCTCAATTCTGTATTCGTCGGGATCTCCGCCACTCTTCTGAATGTCGTCATTGCCAGCATGAGCGCCTACTGCATCTCCCGTTTCCGCTTTAAAGGGCGAGAGAATATTTTCACCCTGTTTACAGCCGGGATCCTCGTCCCTCTCAACGTGCTGATGGTTCCGTACTTTGTCATTATCAATAAACTCGGCCTGTACAACACTTACGGCGGAATGATCCTGCTGTACAGCGCCATTGGGATTCCCATGTCAACCTTTCTGATCCGCGGATTGATGGATTCCATCCCGATGGAAGTGGAAGAAGCTGCGTATATCGACGGCTGCGGATTTTTCGGCCGGTTCTTCCATGTGCTGCTTCCCCTCAGCCGTACCGGTATCGTCACAGCAGCGACGTTTGAATTCCTCACCTGCTGGAATGAATTCGTCTTTGCCAACCTGATCGTTTCTTCGGAAAAGCTTCGTACGATCCAGGTGGGCATCCGGTATTTTACCAACCAGTTCTCCACAGACTATGTTTCCATGTACGCGGCGATCGTGATCTCCATTGTTCCCTCCATTCTCGGCTACATCCTGTTCCAGGAGCAGATCATTGCCGGTATGACAAGCGGCGCCGTCAAGGGATAGAAATCTCTGCCGTTTATAAATGTAGGTTTGTCAATGATGTGAGACACGAGTTCAAAAGAAAAAGTTATGTAAGGAAGAAATGAATACAGTTTTGTCGGATATGGGACAATAGTAGTAGCCGTTGCCTGTGTGAACTGTTTGAAACCCGTCAAGGGTTT
>JAFRIV010000032.1 GCA_017432615.1 Oscillospiraceae bacterium | reverse complement strand
CCGGCCAAAGAAGCCAAAAAGCTGGTCTGTGCGACTTTCCTTTCTGTAAAAATCCCCCAATGGTTTTTAGTTACCATAAACCTCCTTCTATTGTTCGTTATCCATTATAGCATAGGCATTTATTTGTTGTCAAACAAGCCATAACCTCTATTTTTTCTGGAAATCTCAAACTTTTTTCATATTTTCTATACAAACTCGGAAAAACCATGATAATATATATAATATATAGTCGCACTTTCCATTTTCCGTCCTTGACGCCCGGGTCTCCATCAGATCCCGGAATGTTTCCACTCTTGGATCTCCTATTTGTTCAAACCGGAGTCCCGGGCGTCAGGGAAGGAAACGCTTTAAAATGTTTTTTAACGAGATTAGAAAAAAACAAAAGCGTAAGAAAAAAACAAACGACGGCACCGAAAAACCGACAAAACCCATTTTGCCGTCTTCGATGCCGTATCGTTTGCTTCTGGCGTGAGCCTGAAAATAGAAAAGACCCCTGTTTACAGAGGACTTTTCATGTGGGTTGTGATATATCATCAGATATCACAAATATGGCGGAGGCGGTGGGATTCGAACCCACGGACCGGCTATTCACCGGTTTACCCGATTTCGAGTCGGGGCCGTTATGACCACTTCGATACACCTCCGTACAGTAAGATGTATTATACTCACTTTCCAAGGAAAAAGCAAGCACTACCGTAATTTGCAGTTACAAAATATAATTCGTATAATAATTTATATATAATTGTATACAAATTATTCACAACTTTTCCCGCAAAAGCGTTATAATAGGATCCAAGAAAGAGAAAGAGGTGATTGAAGCCGTGAAGAAAACACTTTACAGCCTCATGCTCAATGATGAAGTGGTGCAGGAAGTTGACGCCCTTGCCCATCGGCTGGGCACAAACCGCTCCAACCTGATCAATGAGATCCTGGCTGAATATGTTCACTATACTACCCCGGAGCGCCGCATCAATGATGTGCTCTCTGCCATTTCTGAGCTGATGCAGCCTTCCGGAGATCTTGTGCCGTTTTTCGCGCCGCATACTTATTCCCTATCCCTGAAAAGCTCTCTGGAATACAAATACCGCCCCACCATCAAATACGAGGTGGAACTGTATAAAGGCGGTGAGGAGAGTATCGGTTCCCTGTCAGTACTGTTCCGCACCCAGTCTCCTTCCCTGATTGAAGGGATGACGGATTTCTTCCGTCTTTGGAAGCTGCTGGAAGACCGGCATCTGGCCCCTCATGTCGGCAGCAGGATCGATTATGCGCTGTACGACGGTAAATTCGTGCGAAGTATTGCGGCTCCGAATAAAAACTGTACCAGCGATGAGCTGGCAGGCGCACTGGCGGAATACATCCGTCTGTTTGACAAGCTCATGAAAGGGTGGCTTTCCGGCCGATATGATGCGCATGCGGTGGAAGCTGCTTACTTTTCCTATCTTCGCAGCGTTCCCTTAACTTTCTGATCCTCTGAAAGGAGATACAATCATTATGAATGCTCAAAATCTTACACAGAAATCCCTGGAAGCCGTACAGACCGCACAGGCTATGGCACAGGAAAACAATAACAACTACCTGATGCCGGAGCATCTTCTCTACGCTCTTGTTGATCAGGACGGCGGGCTGATCCCTTCCCTCTTCGGGAAGATGGGAGTTGACTGCAATGCCGTTCTCTCAGAGCTGGACTCCGCCATCTCCACCCTTCCGAAAGTCGGTCCGGGAGCAGAAGTGTATCTCTCTTCGGAAGCCAACCGTATCATCACCGCGGCAGAGAAAGCCGCAAAGTCAATGGGAGATGAGTATACCTCCGTTGAACACCTGATGATCGGCATCTTTGCCTCCCCGACGCCCTCCATCAAACGCATCTTTGCTGACCACGGCATTACAAAATCCGCTTTTACGGCAGAGCTGTCCAAAATCAAGACTTCTCCCGTAACGGGAGATAACCCGGAGAGCACTTATGACGCGCTTGCCAAATACGGCACTGATCTTGTACGGCGGGCGCGGGAAAACGAACTTGACCCTGTCATCGGGCGTGACGCAGAGATCCGTAATGTGATCCGCATTCTCTCTCGGAAAACGAAAAACAACCCGGTTCTGATCGGAGAACCGGGGGTAGGCAAAACGGCCATTGCAGAAGGGCTTGCCCAGCGTATCGTGCGCGGAGACGTGCCGGAAGGTCTGAAGGACAAGACGATCTTCTCTCTCGACATGGGAGCCCTGATTGCCGGCGCCAAATATCGCGGAGAATTTGAGGAGCGTCTCAAGGCCGTTCTCAACGAGATCAAAAAGAGCGAAGGCGGCATCATTCTCTTCATCGACGAACTGCACACCATTGTGGGTGCAGGCAAGACAGAAGGCAGCATGGATGCCGGCAACCTCCTTAAGCCGATGCTGGCAAGGGGTGAGCTGCACTGTATCGGTGCAACAACACTGGACGAATACAGAAAATATATTGAGAAAGATGCCGCACTGGAAAGGCGTTTCCAGCCGGTCCAGGTCGACGAGCCGACGGTGGAAGATACCATCTCGATCCTTCGCGGGCTGAAGGAACGCTACGAAGTCTATCACGGTGTGCGTATCCATGACAACGCTCTGGTTGCTGCAGCCACTCTTTCCAATCGCTATATTACCGACCGTTTCCTCCCGGACAAAGCCATCGATCTTGTGGATGAGGCCTGCGCCATGATCCGCACTGAAATCGATTCCATGCCTGCCGAGTTGGACGACATCCGCCGGGAGATCATGCGCTTGGAGATCGAGGAAATGGCGCTGAAGAAGGAGGATGACCGGCTCTCTCAGGATCGCCTCCAGAAACTGCGGGAAGATCTTGCCAACCTGAAGGACGATTTCAACGCCAGGAAAGCCCGCTGGGAAGAAGAAAAAAACAGTGTTGATACCGTGAAACAGCTTAAGGCGGATCTGGAAAAGATGCACGCCGATATTGAAAACGCCCAACTCGCCTACGAATATGAAAAAGCTGCAAAGCTCAAATATTCTGATCTTCCTGCCCTGGAAAAGAAGCTTGCCGAAGCCGAAAAGCTCTCTGAAGAGCGTGCCGGCGGCAATACTATGGTGCACGACACGGTTACCGAGGAAGAGATCTCTTCCATCGTCGCCAAGTGGACGGGTATTCCGGTTTCCAAGCTGATGGAGAGCGAACGGGAAAAGATCCTGCATCTCGATAAAGTGCTGCATAAACGCCTCGTCGGTCAGGATGAAGCCGTACAAAAAGTATCGGAAGCCATTCTCCGCTCCCGCGCAGGCATTGCCGATCCCAACCGCCCTGTAGGTTCCTTCCTGTTTTTGGGTCCAACGGGTGTTGGCAAAACGGAACTCGCAAAAGCCCTGGCGGAAAGTCTCTTTGATGACGAGCACAATATCGTCCGCATCGATATGACGGAGTACATGGAAAAGTTTTCCGTTTCCCGTCTGATCGGAGCACCTCCGGGATACGTCGGGTATGATGAAGGCGGTCAGCTGACGGAAGCTGTACGCCGCAAGCCCTACAGTGTAGTGCTGTTTGACGAGATTGAAAAAGCGCATCCGGATGTCTTCAATATCCTGCTGCAGATCCTGGACGACGGACGCATCACGGATTCACAGGGCCATACAGTGGATTTCAAAAACACCATCATTATCCTGACCTCCAACCTCGGCAGCCAGTATCTGCTCGAAGGCATCGATGAAAACGGCAACATTACTCCGGACGCGCAAAGCGCCGTTATGGATGAACTCAAGCGTTCCTTCCGGCCGGAATTTCTGAACCGTCTGGATGAAACGATCCTCTTCCGGCCTCTCACCCGGGAAAACCTGGAAGGCATCATCGAGCTGATGGTTGCTTCCCTGCGGAAACGCCTGGAGGAGAAAAGCCTCTCGCTGGAGATCACCCCGGAAGCAAAAGCACTGATCATCGACCGCGGTTTCGATCCGCTTTACGGCGCAAGGCCGCTTCGCCGGTATCTGCAGAGCAGTGTGGAAACCCTGATAGCAAAAACCATCCTGTCAGGAAATCTCTCCGCCGGAACTATCCTTGTGATCGACGTAAGAGGAGAAGACCTTGTCTGCGAAACGGTACAGGATCTCTGAAAATACTAACAAAATCTCCGCACAGCCTTTCAAAGCCGTGCGGAGATTTTGTATTCAGATCACTAATCCATATTCCTCAACAGCTGATGCAACAGACAGTAAAGAGAATATGCTTCTTCCTGGTTCAGCGGAATGCACTTTCCCACCTGAAAAGGCACATTCTTGATCTCATCACGGAGCAACCATCCTTTTTCCGTTACCGCAACAGTAACAACCCTTTCATCCTTCTCCGAGCGGCTGCGTGAGATCCATCCCGCCTTGTCCATTTTTTTGAGCAGCGGCGTCATCGTGCCGTTATCCAGATAAAGCCTGCTGCACAGTTCCCCTACGGAGGCTTCTCCGCTCTCCCACAGGGCAAGAAGCACAACATACTGAGTATAGGTAATGCCAAACGGCTTCAGATACGGCGTGTAAAAATTCACAACCCTGCGGGAAGCTGCATACAGCGGAAAGCAAAGCTGCCCTTCCAGCTGTAATTGCGGCAGATCTTCCGGCGTCTGATGGTCTGCTTCCATCAGAGGAGCTTCTCCACGCACTCAGCAACGGTCTTCATGGGGGCCGTCGGCTCAAACCGTGCTACAACATTGCCCTCTCTGTCGACTACAAATTTGGTGAAGTTCCACTTGATATCCGGGTTATTTTTGTAATCCTTATCGATCTTCTTGAGCATTGCGCTCATTGCCAGAGCCATCGGACCGTGCCCAAATCCTTCAAACCCCTTCTGGCTCTTGAGATATTGGAAAAGAGGAAGCGCATTTTCCCCGTTGACGTCACTCTTCTTCATCTGCGGGAACTGCGTATTGTACTTCAGTGTGCAGAACTCATGAATTTCATCATCAGTACCGGGCGTCTGGCCGGCAAACTGATTGCAGGGCACATCGACGATTTCAAACCCTTTGTCGTGGCATTTTTCATAGATCTCTTCCAGATCCTTGTAATGCGGCGTAAACCCGCAGCCGGTAGCTGTGTTGACGACAAGCACGACCTTGCCTTCAAAATCCTTCATGGAGACTTCCTCTCCCTTTGGCGTCAGAACAGAATAATCGTAAAAACCCATAGATAATCTCCTTTTCAAAATTATTTTAGTAAATTATATTTTATCAAATATTTTTGAATTGTCAACTATTAATTTTTCTTTTTGAAAAGATTCTTTTCACCACGGGTAAAACATGGTATACTTTTTCAAAAAAGAAGCAAAGGAGCTTTACGGAAGATGGATTTATTGCAGATCGGCATTCGCCTGCACGATGTGAATGCCTCTCTTTCAGAGGAGGACCAAACGATCGAGGCTCGTGCAAAAAAAGCGCAGGAAGAAGGTTTTTCCTGTGTACATCTCGCATTGCAAAAGGTCATTCAGGGCGTAACATTTGACGATTCTTCCCTGACTGAAGGGCTTGCCCACCAGCTTAGAAGGCTGTTTGACCGGTACGGCCTGAATATTGCTGTTCTCGGCTGTTACCTGAATCTTGCTACCCCGGATGCGGAAAAGCTGCGGGAATTCCAGCGGCGCTATATTGCCCATATGCGTGTAGCCTCCCTGTGCGGTGCAGGACTCGTCGGTACGGAAACCGGTGCTCCCAATATTGCCTATAAGCTGGATGCCAACACCCACAGCGACGCTGCACTGAAAACTTTTCTATACAATCTGGAACCCGTCATCGACGCTGCCGAGCATTACGGTGTGTCCTTTGCCATCGAACCGGTATGGAATCACATCGTGTATGATGCGGATCGGGCTCTTGCAGTACTCAAAAGCGTAGGCAGCCCCAACCTTCGCATCATTTTCGATCCCGTCAATCTGCTCTCTCCGGACAATGCAGATGACCGCGAGGCCGTGATCCGTGAGGCGATGGAAAAGCTCTGTGAGCACATTGCCATGGTTCACCTGAAAGACTTTGTCCGCCGCGACGGGAAGCTTGTGAGTGTTGCAGCCGGGGACGGTGAAATGGAGTATTCCTCTATTCTCCGCTTTCTCCGTGCACGCAAACCCTACATTCAGGCTACTCTGGAGAACACCACCAATGAAAATGCCGTCCGATCAAGAGAACTGATCAGACGGCTGTATCAGGAGACGTTATAAGGCATCACTCTGCTACAGAATAAATCTGCCGGCGCAGGTGCAGGAAGGTTGGCAGCTGTGCGCGTACCTGGCGGATCCTATCCAGATCGATCTCCGTCGTCAGGATCTGCTCCTTTTCATCACAGGAGGCGATAACCGTTCCATAAGGATCCGCAACCAGAGAATGGCCCCAGCATTCATAGGAAAAGCCTTCGTACCGTGCCGCTGATGCCCCTGCAACAAAGATTTCGTTATCCAGCGCACGCATGCGCAGGGTGATCTCCCAGTGGGCAGGCCCGGTTTTTCCGTTAAACTGCGCCGGCAGAAAAATCATCTCTGCGCCGCGCCGGGCCATAGCCCGAAACAGTTCCGGAAAACGTACATCAAAGCAGATCGCCACGCCGAATCTGCCGAAGGGCGTATCAAATACCGTGATCTCCTCCCCCGCGGAAAACGATGCCGACTCCTGGAAACGCATACCGGGCAGATCCACATCAAAAAGATGGATCTTCCTGTGCCGTGCAATCATCTCTCCCGATCCGTTGAAAATAAAAGAGGTGTTATAAAGGCGGCCGTTTTCTTCCTCCGGGATCGATCCCCCGATCAGGATCACCCTGTTTGCTCTGGCCCAGGCAGACAGAGATGCTACGGTTTCTCTCTGCCGGGCTTTTCCCCCGGCGAAATACGCATTGTCATACGGACAGGAAAACATTTCCGGCAGGCAGACGACCTGCGCGCCGTTCTGCGCGGCTTTGCGCACCATATCCTCTGCTTTGTCCATAGTGAGAGCATCGTCCAGTTCCGTTCTCATCTGGCAGAGCGCAGTCTGAAATTTCATATTCTACCTCTTCTGCTTTTCATCGGCAAAATGGAATTCTTCTTCCTTCCCCTTGGTGAGTCTTTCAATATTGGCGCTGTGACGCAACACGATTAGAGATGCTGCAGCCACCACCATCCAGCAGTAACGTCTGTCCGGGTTTACGATCCACACGGCAGGAATTGCCGAAACAGTTGCCAGAAGTGAGGCAAGAGATACTCTTCTGGTAAGCATCACTGTTATAACAAAAACCACCAGTACGCATACCCCTACCTGCCAGCCGACGGCAAACGCCAGAGCCAGCCCGACAGCAACGCCTTTTCCGCCTTTAAAATGGTAGTATGCCGGGAAGCAGTGACCCAGCTGGCAGCAGAAGCCGGCTGTTACTACCCCCCAGTCCCCTGCCAATGCCCGGCCGATGAGCATGGCGGCAGCAGTTTTGAGAACGTCCATCCCCAATGTGAGAAAACCTGCCAGTTTCCCGTAACGGCGTCCCATATTGGTGGCTCCCGCGTTCCCGCTTCCGCCTTCCCGCACATCTCCGCCGAAAAACCCTCTGCTCAGAACAATGGAGAAACTGACAGATCCGAGCACATAAGCTATCACACAGCATAATACGATTTTCATAAGCTGCCTCGACATTCAAGAATCAGTTTGTGTATCATATCACTGCAGAGCATGCATTTCAATAAAGATTTGTAAATTCCCGCCGTTTTCCGGTTGACCCGGAAGTTGAAGTCCGATAAAATATATTTTTGTTTGTAAGAAAGGAGGGTTCGCCCTGATTACCATCACACTGCTGGGCACCGCTGCAACAATGCCCTTGCCGGAAAGGGCATTGACCAGTGCACATCTCGCTTTTGGCGGGCGATCCATCCTTTTCGACTGCGGAGAAGGCACCCAGTGCAGCGCACGCAAGGCACACTCCAGCCTGATGAAAACGGATCTGATTGCCCTCACGCATTATCACGGAGACCATCTGTTCGGCCTGCCCGGTCTTTTGCAGACGCTCGGGTGTCTCGGGCGGACGGATCCTCTTTTTCTCACCGGTCCGGAGGGGCTGGAGGATGCTCTGCAGCCGATCCTCACACTGGCCGGCGCACTTCCTTTTTCCGTGCAGCCGATCCTTCTGCCCGGAGAAGGACTCTCCCTGCACTCGTTTCTTCCGCAGTGGAGCCCCGATGCTTCTCTCACTCCTGTTCCGACCTGCCACAGAGTCCCCAGTCAGGGATACTGTTTTACGCTGCGCCGTCCCGGCAAGTTCAATACGGATGCCGCTCGGCATCTGAAGGTCCCCCAAAATCAGTGGGGGATGCTGCAGCGCGGCTGCAGTGTAACACTGGCGGACGGTTCGACCGTCACCCCGCATATGGTTCTTGGAGACGATCGCCCCGGTCTTCGCGTCGTCTTTTCCGGAGATACTGCTCCCTGTAAAGCGCTGATAGACGCTGCAGCCGATGCCGATCTGTTTCTCTGCGAAGCCACCTACGGAGAGGATGTCTATGCTCCCCAGGCCGCGCAGTACGGACACTGCACTTTTGCCCAGAGCGCACAGATGGCAAAGGACGCCCATGTTAAACGGCTCTGGATGATGCATTTTTCCCAGATCCTGCAGGAACCGGAATCGGCACTTCCCTATGCCTCCGCCATATATCCGGATGCCGTCTGCGGAAAAGACGGGATGAAGATCGATCTGTGTTTTTAAATCAGCGTCTGATGCGCATCACCATAAATGCCGCAGAGAAAGGCACCCGCCTCTCCTGCGGCATCTTCTGTTTGATCAGCTCAGTTTTTTCTCCAGGTCTGCCCGGATGGCGGCTTCCACCTTCTCTGCGGAGGCTCTGTCTGCCGCAGTCACACTGATATAGGTTTTCAGCTTCGGCTCGGTTCCGGAAGGACGGATGACCACAGATCCGTTTTCTTTCTCTCCGCGGAAGAAGAATTTCAGCACATCGGAGGCAGGCAGGCCGTTCAGGCCGGGGAGATAGTCCTCCGTTCGGATGATTTTCTCTCCCCCGACGGTATCCAGCCCGACGTGGAACACTTTCATGATCGCTTTCATTTTTTCCATACCGCTGCTCCCGGGAAACTCATAGGAATGCAGAGTATTTCGGCAGTAACCGTAAAGGCGATACAGTTCTTCCAGTTTCTCCGGCAGGCTGATCCCGCGTGTTTTGTAGAAAGCAAACATCTCGCAGATCATGAAAGCGGCATTCACGGCGTCCTTATCCCGTACGTAAGTTCCTGTCAGGTACCCGTAGGATTCCTCAAAGCCGCAGATATAATCCTGCGCTCTCCCTTCCTTTTCCAACCGTCCGATCACTTCCCCGATGAATTTGAAGCCCGTCAGCACATTCACCGTCTCCACGCCGTAATGTGCCGCAATCTTCTCCGCCAGATCCATCGTTACAATGGTCTTGACAAACACGGGACGGGCAGGCATCTGATGGTGCTTTGTCCGCTGGCTGCAGATATAATCCAGAAGGAGCAGCCCCACCTCATTCCCGCTCAGCAGCTGATAGCCGTCTGCACTTTTCACTGCGATTCCGCAGCGATCACAGTCCGGGTCTGTCGCCAGAAGGAGATCGGCGCCCGTCTTCTCGCAGTCTCTGAGCCCCAGCTCCATCGCTTCCCGGATCTCCGGGTTCGGGTACGGGCAGGTCGGGAAGTTTCCGTCCGGATCCCTCTGCTCTTCCACTACTGTGATATTGGTGAATCCGCTTTCCGCCAGAGAGCGCGTTACAGGCTTCAGCCCGGTACCGTTAAGAGGGCTGTAAACGATGGCAACATCCCGGTCGATCTCATCTCCAAACAGCACACTCTGCGCTTTGACTTCGGCCAGAAAGGCATCCAGCACCTCCGGATGGATATAGCGGATCCTTCCATCCGCAATACCGGCCTCAAAAGCCACCGCTTTCACATCTGCAAAAAGATCCAGCGCGTTGATCTTCTGCAGAATCGCAGCTGCAGCCTCCGTCGTGATCTGACACCCGTCAGGCCCGTAGACCTTGTAGCCGTTATATTTAGCCGGGTTATGAGAGGCGGTGATCATTACTCCGGCAGATGCCTTTAATGCCCGCACGGCGAAACTCACCGTCGGAACCGGCAGCAGTTCCCGCCAGATATGTACAGTGATCCCGTTCGCTGCAAAAACCCCCGCAGCGACCTTGGCAAACGTGTTGCTCCGGATCCGGCTGTCATAACCGATGACAACACTTGCACCGCTGCCGAGAAAATCGGCAAGCCCCTGGCTTGCTTTCGCAACCACATAGTCATTCATCCGGTTCGTGCCCGCGCCCAGCGTGCCGCGAAGTCCGCCTGTTCCAAAAGCGAGATCCCGATAAAAAGCATCTTCCGCTGCTTTATCATCCATCTGCTGCAGTTCTTCCAGCACGTCTCCGCTGGTGTTTTTCAGCCATCTTTCATATTCTGCTCTGTAATCCATATCCTGTTCTCCTTTTCCCGGCCATGGGATCGTCCAGTATTTCAGCAACTGATATTGAGGACCTGCGCTCTTCCGTGAAGCATCAGCGGGATACTGCAGGAAGGGACAAAGATACAGTCTCCTTTAAAAAAGGGAATGGTAACTTCCTCACCGTAAAGCAGGCCGCAGCCTTCCACACACAGCAACGCATGAAAACTGTTTGCTCCCGTCTGAAACGCAGCCAGCTTCCGGTTTTCCGTGTTCAGCAGCAGCCTTTTCACCTGAAAATATTTACACTGCGCCAGCAGTTCCGAGGCAGAGCCGTTGCGATAGTTCAACACCCTCATAGGCTGGCGGGGCGCCGCAGAAGACGTCAGGTTTGCCACTTCCAGCGCCTTTTCCAGATGCAGCGGTCTTCTTTTGCCGAATGAGTCCGTCCGGTCATAGTCATACAGGCGATAGGTAATGTTGCTGCTCTCCTGGATTTCGGCGATCAGGCATCCTTCTCCGATTGCATGGACCGTTCCCGGTTCGATCAGAAAGACATCGTCTTTCCGGACCGGGACATAATTCAGATAACAGCCTATGCTCCCGTCCGCCACCGCATTTCTGACCTTTCGGGCATCCATATCCTCCCGAAATCCGTAAATCAGTTTTGCCTCTTTGTGCGCTGAAAGGACGTACCACATCTCTGTTTTGCCCCGTTCTCTCTCCACGCGTGCGGCATAGGCATCATCCGGATGGACCTGTACACTCAGGTCCTTTTTTGCATCGATCAGCTTAACAAGCACGGGGAGTTCCGCCTTCCCTCCGGTAAGCTGAAGGGCATGTGTTCCCAGAAACTCCGGGTGCCGGGCGAGCACTTCCGCCAGGGTCTCGCCGGTCAGAAGCCGCGACACGCCGTCCGGATGCGTGGAACACATCCATGCTTCTGCAAGAGGATACACAGGAACAGCGAGGTTGAACTCATCATTCAGCCTTGACCCTCCCCAGAGGTAATTCTTGGCAGCACTTTTCAGCAAAAAAGGTTTATTCATCTTGCTTCGTAGGGCATTTCGTATTTTTTCTTGTCGGTTACACTGATCCCTGTGCCAAGCTGCACTTCGATCAGCTGCAGGCCTTTCTCTCCGGCAAGTACCGTATGCCGACAGCCGGAGGCCATTGTAATTACATCTCCGGGTTTTACCGGCTGCTCCATCCCGTCAACGATCGTGCGGCCTTCACCGCTGATCACCGTCCACACCTCATCCCGATGTTCGTGAGAATGATAATTCATCCGATGCCCCGGATTCAGTGTTACTTTTACCGTCATGGAGCCTTCTTCCACATCCAGCACTTTATAGCTGCCCCAGCTTTTCTCGGCAAACATGATCTGTCGGTCGATAGCATCCACAAAGGGCTTGATATAGCTGCTCTGTTCCTTGTCGCTGACCAGGATCCCGTCTGTGCTTGCCGAAATGACCAGATCCTTCCCGCCCATGACCAGGATCGGAACATCCAGTTCATTGATCACATGCACGTTGGTACAGGTCTCATTCATACGGGCATCCCCGACGGTTGTTTCTTCCATAGCCTCCGTCAGGGTGTTCCAGGTACCGAGATCCTTCCATTGCCCGGCAAAGCGAAGCACGGCGATGTCCTTTTCATGCTCTACGACCGCATAGTCAAAGCTGATCTTATTGAGCGTATCATACTTCCGATAGAGGTCTTCATAGTCGGTAAAGTCGATCATTTCATGGGCACGTCTCAGCACATACCCCAGCTTGTAGGCAAACACCCCGCCATTCCAAAGCCCGCCGGCATCGATATACTTTCGGGCTGTCAGTACATCCGGTTTTTCCTTGAACGAAGACACCCTGCTGACAGGTTCTTTGTCGGCAGGAATGATATATCCGTATTTTTCGCAGGGATACGTCGGGTCGATGCCCATGAGGACAAGGTTTGCCGTTCCTGCCTGGGCCAGTTCCCAGAGTCTGCGAAGGGCGACAAAATAATCCTCTTCGACATACGGATCCACCGGACAGACGACCACAGCCTCCTCCGGGCTGATCTTCTGCACATCATGGAGATACGCCGTTGCCAGGGCTATGGCCGGGAAAGTGTCCCTGCGGCAGGGTTCAACACTGATGCCTACATCCATACCCAGCTGGTTATGGATCGCAGAAACCTGAGATTTTGAAGTGGCGATGGTCACGACAGCGTCCGCATCCACTGTTCTGATCTGACGATAGACCCGCTGCACCATGGACTCGTAGGCATCCGCATCCTCGCTGCCCGCCGGAATGAGATGTTCCGGCTTTTTGAAGATCTTGATAAACTGTTTGGATCGAACCTCATTAGACAGCGGCCACAGGCGTTTCCCGGAACCGCCGGACAGAAGCAGAATATTCATCTCTCAGCCCTCACAGGATTGGTCAGAAAGTCGTGATACGAAAGCCGGATACCGTCTTCCAGTTCAGTCTTATAGGTCCAGCCGAGCGCCGTTGCCTTGCTTACGTCCAGCAGTTTTCGCGGTGTTCCGTTCGGCTTGGTGGTATCCCATTCGATCTTCCCTGTATAACCGACCACCTTTGCCACCAGCTCAGTCAGTTGTTTGATTGTCAGTTCCTTTCCCGTTCCGGCGTTTACCGTCTCATTTCCGCTGTAGTGATTCATCAGAAACACGCAGAGATTGGCCAGATCGTCCACATACAGGAATTCTCTGAGAGGGCTGCCGTCGCCCCAGCAGGTCACGGAATCCTTTCCCTCCACCTTCGCCTCGTGGAAACGACGGATCAGCGCCGGCAGCACATGGCTGTGCATAGGATGGTAATTGTCATTCGGGCCGTACAGATTCGTCGGCATGACAGAGATATAATCGGTGCCGTACTGGCGGTTTAAAAATTCGCAGTATTTCAGCCCGCTGATCTTCGCCAGAGCGTAGGCCTCATTTGTCTTCTCCAACTCGCCCGTCAGCAGGCAGCTCTCCGTCATCGGCTGCGGAGCCAGGCGGGGATAAATACAGGAGGATCCCAGAAACTCCAGTTTCCTGCAGCCGTTTTTCCAGGCTGCATGGATCACATTCATCTCCAGCATCATGTTATCATACATAAAGTCCGCCAGGGCATTCTGATTGGCTACGATCCCTCCGACTTTCGCCGCCGCCAGAAATACATATTCCGGCTTTTCCTCGGCAAAAAAGGCTTCCACCTGATCCTGCCTGCCCAGATCCAGTTCCCTGTGCGTCCTCGTAAGGAGGTTCTCATACCCCTGGCGGTTCAATTCCCGCACTATGGCCGAGCCTACCATACCCCTGTGCCCGGCAACATAGATTTTTGCATTTTTCTCCATCATGATCACTTCACCACGCCTTTCTCCAGATATTCGGCCAAATTGGTTTTGATATGCTCTTCAGCCCGCTCAACGGCCACTTTCTCCATATCATGCTTCACCATCAGCTCCACCAGCTCTTCAAAACTGGTTTTGGTGGGATTCCATCCCAGTTCCTTCTTTGCTTTGGAGGGATCGCCCCACAGGTTCACCACATCCGTAGGCCTGTAGAAATCGGGGGAAACTTCCACCAACACACGGCCGGTAGCTTTGTCCACGCCCTTTTCCTCCATGCCTTCTCCGACCCATTCCAGTTCGATCCCCGCATGATGAAAGGCGAGGGTGGCAAATTCCCGCACGCTGTGCTGAACGCCGGTGGCAATCACATAATCCTCCGGTTTTTCATTTTGAAGGATCAGCCACATGCACTCTACATAGTCCCTGGCATACCCCCAGTCACGCAGAGCGGACAGATTGCCGAGATACAGCTTATCCTGCTTTCCCTGCGCAATGCGGGCAGCCGCCAGGGTGATCTTCCGTGTAACAAACGTCTCTCCCCGGCGTTCCGATTCATGGTTGAACAGGATACCCGAACAGCAAAACATATGATATGCCTCCCGGTATTCCTTCGTGATCCAGAACCCGTAAAGTTTGGCAACGGCATAGGGGGAATACGGATGAAACGGTGTTTTTTCGTTCTGCGGCACCTCTTCCACCTTCCCGTAAAGTTCGGAGGTGGAAGCCTGATAGATCCTGCAGGTGTCCGCCAGGCCGCAGATACGCACTGCCTCCAGCACCCGCAGCACCCCCGTTGCGTCCACGTTTGCCGTAAACTCCGGCACGTCAAAGCTGACCTGTACATGGCTTTGTGCCGCCAGGTTATAAATTTCGTCCGGCCGGACTTTGCCGATCACCTTTACAAGAGACATGGAATCCGACAGATCGCCGTAGTGCAGATGGAAGTTTGCATGCCCTTCCAGGTGTGCGATCCGTTCCCGAAAATCCACACTGCTTCTGCGTATGATCCCATGTACGTCGTATCCCTTTTCCAAAAGGAATTCCGACAGGTAACTTCCGTCCTGTCCGGTCACCCCGGTGATCAGTGCTTTCTTCATTTTCTGATTCCTCCATTGCCTTCTTCCTACGCTGCATTCAACTGGGATAAAGGGTCTGACCGCAAAACATTCAAAAACCCACGTTCGGTCTTCCGCGGCTAAGAGCAAGATCCCCGCAGGCGAGCATCCGGCGTACAAGGCAGTTTCGATTGCCGCAGCTTCTGTCGGTTCGGCGCATACGGTTTTTCCGGTGCCGTCAGCCGTGAGCTGAATGAATATCGGTAAAAATACTGTCCAGATTATAACATTGACACTCGCTGCGGGCAAGGGAAATTGCAAAAATATGTTATCCAAAGCCCTTGAAAGACCACTTCCGGGCTGATCTCTTCACAGCCCGGAAGTTCCTTATCCATCTGCTATTCTTTGCAGGAGCCGCACTGCCTGATCTTTCAGGAATGCCGGTAAAGGCTGATCACCTCCCGGATCCTTCCGGCAGGCTTGATCAGATTCTGGATAGTCATACCACGATTCAGCGTATCGATCAAAGCCGCAATGTACCGGTCCATGTTGACAGAAAAATACCATTCCCGTTCTTTGAGTTCCGGTTTCTGATACACCAGGTTTGTTGTGAATACACGGTCAAACCCGCCGGAGGCATAGGCTTTGTCAAACCTGCTCAAGCCGTCGGTAAACAGCCCGAAAGTGGAAAAGAGAAATACCCGTTTTGCTCCCATCCCCTTGAGCTGACGCGCGGTATCCAAAATGCTTCCGCCGGAGGCAATCATGTCATCGACTACAATTACATCCTTTTCCGCCACATCCGTGCCGCAGAAATCATGGGCAATGACCGGGTTGGAACCGTTTACAATGCGGGTGTAATCCCGCCGTTTGTAAAACATCCCGATGTTTACCCCGAACAGAGATGCCAGAAACACCACGCGTTCCGCAGCGCCTTCATCCGGAGCAATAAACATCAAATGGTCGCTGTCCAGCGTCAGATCCTCGTATTCTGTCAGCAGTGCCTGCGTGAATTGGAGCGCCGGAGAAATGTTTTCCACTCCCATCAGAGGAACCACATTCTGCAGCCGGGGATCATGTGCATCAAAAGTCAAAATGCTGTGCACCCCCATATTTTCCAGTTCCCGCAGCATCACAGCGCAATCCAGAGATTCCCTGGAGATCTTCCTGTGCTGGCGTCCTTCATAAAGAAATGGCATGATCACGGTAATCCTGCCCGCCTTCCCGTTACAGGCAGCAATGACCCTCTTTAAATCCTGATAATGGTCATCGGGAGACATATGATTGGTTTCGCCAAACATCTGATAGGTAAGAGACCTATTGCATACATCCAGCAGAATATATACATCCCGGTCCCTCACCGACTCATGGATCACGCATTTCCCCTCTCCGCTGGAAAAACGGGGGCATTCCGCAGGGATCAGGCAGTGCTCTCCTTCGTGCCAGCCTGATAAGATTTGGTCGACCCTGCTGCCCATATGTGCAGCGGACTGCAATGCGATAATCCCCAACTTTCCCGCCATTGCCAGTTCTCCTTTTCAGAAATGTCTTTTATGGTCCTGTTTGAGACTATACCATGAAGCCGCAGACTTGTAAATATTCACTTGAAAGGTTTCCCCGGTGCCCATTCTATTATATGCTATATAATCTGCCTTTTCCGAAAATGGCGATAGGTGATCCAGGAAACGGAAGCAACAATAATATCGCTCACGAGCTGTGACCAGACGATCCCGTACATTCCAAAGAGTGCATTGAGCAGAAAGAGCATCGGGATATTGACCATCCCCCAGCGCATGACCGCGAGGAAAAAGGCATATTTCCCCTGTCCGACAGCCTGGAAAAAGTGCACATAGCTGAAACTCAGAAACATCACGATGGTTGCCAGGGCACGAATACGGAGAAAGCGGGAGCCAAGAGCAATGGTCTGCTCTTCCCCGATCATCAGGCGCATCAGCATCGGTGCAAAAAACTCATACAGAGCAATACTGACTATGCACACCAATGTGCCAATGCGCCGGGTCAGCTTCAAAAACTCTTCCATCCGCTTCAGATTTCCCGAGGAGTAGTTGTAAGCCGCCAGCGGCACCATGCCCAGACACAGGCCGATACCGATGTTCAGCGGCAGCCTTTCCGCCTTGAGCACGATCCCCATTGCCGCCAGTGCAATATCGCTGTAGGAGGACATCAGCCGGTCGATCACAACATAATCCAGATCGAAAAGGAAGGGGCCGATGGCGGCGGGTACTCCCACCGCAAAGAAGGAGGCGATCTCCTCTCTCTCCGGCAAAGCATCTTTCGGGGTAAAATTCAGTACCGGATTCCGGAGGTGATGCACAGTATACAGAAAATAGATGCATACCACAACGTTGGAAAGTGCGGTAGCCATACCCGCACCGAGGATCTCCTTGCCTCTGGGGAGAAGAACAAACATAAAAAGCGGATCCAGCAGCATATTCAGCATTCCGCCCATGGAGACCCCGAACCCCGCCTGTGCTGCGTTGCCGGTATTGCGAAGAAGATTTCCCAGTGTCATGGAAAGGATCGTCGGTACCGCGCCGATGACGATCACACAGGTCACATACTGCCGTGCATAGGAAAATGTCTCCGTACTGGCCCCGAGCGCCGTCAGCAGCGGATGCATCAGAAACAGGGTGGCAAGAGAGAACACAAGCCCCGCCAGTATGGAAAACCAGAAGCTGAAAGCGGCCACCCGCCGCGCGTCCTCTGTCCTCTCCTTCCCGAGCAGACGGGCAATCAGCGTCCCTCCGCCCGTCCCCGCGATGTTGGCAAACGCAATGGAAACATTAAAAACAGGCAGGATCAATGACGCTCCGGCTACCATATACGGGTTATTCGTTTTCCCGAGGAAAAACGTGTCCGCCATGTTATAGATCAGGATGATCAGCTGAGAGATCACCATCGGAATCGCCATGGTGGAAAGTGCCTTCAGCGGAGGCATTTCCTCAAACAGGATCCTGTTATTTCTGCTCTCGCGGTTCATTGTTCCATCCTCTCCTTTTTCCGTACCTGCACATAGAAAACATAAACAGAAAACGCGTCAACACGCGATCCATGCCATAAGCCCGCAGCAGACCGATACTCGGTCTTTCTGTAAAACCCTGATCTGTTAAGTCCTCTTAAAAAAACCGGATAAGGAAGCAGGCATCTCAGCTCGCTCTCTTATCCGGCTTCTCATTTCCGATGAATGATTTGCCCTCCGAGGCCTCCGTATCCTAACAGAATCCAGGCAGAATGTCAAGAAAAAGACGATTTCCTGCAGATGCCTTCCTCCATGGAGCGGGAAACCGTACACCGTAAGGATCCGGCAGAACTTTTTTTGTGAATACGATAAACCGTCATTTTTTCAGTTGACAATTGTAGCCTCCCATGTTATATTGAGGGCGCTCGAGCTACAAATGTAAACTATTCTCAGGAGGATATAGTTATGTCCGATAATCTTGCCTGCAAAATAACCGGTTCTGAACTGGAAATCATGAAGCTCCTGTGGCATGCAGAGGATGCTCTGCCCGTTACGGAGATTCGCGAAAAGCTGCAGCAGGCTAAAGGCTGGGAGCCTGCGACGATCAAGACGCTGATTTCCCGGCTTGTTGCAAAAGGCGTTGTCCGGCAGGAAAAGCGAAATGTTTATTTCTATTCTCCGATCATCTCGGAAAATGAATACGGTACCTGGGCTACAAAAGATCTGATCACCCGCCTTTATAACGGCAGCGCACGGGAACTGATCGCCGCTCTCGTCAATTCGGATGGTCTCACGCAGGAGGATCTGGATGAATTGCAGCAGATGTTCAGGGTGGAGGAATAAAGGATGAAAACGCTGTTGGTAATGACCCTCAGCGGCAGTATCGTTGCGCTGCTTCTTCTGGGCCTGCGTTATGTCGCACTGCGCCGGATGCCGAGTACGGTTTATTACTATGCCTGGCTTCTGGTGCTGCTGCGTTTCACTTTGCCTCTTCCGGGGCTGATTCCGACCACATTCGAGACGGAAGCTGCCGAAACACCTGTTTACAGCGGAACCACCATACGGGATCATAAGGAACAGGACCCAGTTCTTCCGCAGAGCACGACAACTGACGCACCCAAATCTCAGCCCTCCCTTCAGGCAGCAGGAATATCCGAGGTGCACACCATGGTGCCTGCCCGAAACACTGCCCGTTCTGTGGACTGGCACTCACAATGGCTCTGGCTTTCTGTCTGGGGGCTTGGGACTGTGATGAGTCTGGGGCTGACTGTGCTTGCTTATGTGCGCTTCACCATTCGTCTGCGGCATGAACTTCACAGACCTGACCGCTTCACCCGTGAACTCTATGCCTCTATCCCCGGGCACAAGCCAGCTCTCTTCCGCTCTGGTGCGATAAGAACACCTTTGATGTTCGGCGTGTTTTCCCCAAAGATCATCCTGCCGGAGCGAGAGTATGACGAAGAACTTCTGCTCAATATTCTCCGCCATGAGCTTATGCATTATCGGCGCTGTGACACACTTTACAAATGGGTTGCCGTTGCGGTCCTCTCGGCGCACTGGTTCAATCCTCTCAGCCGGATCATTCGGAAAGAGCTGAATCGCGCCTGCGAACTGAGCTGTGACGAGATGCTGCTGCGATCCATGACGCGAGGTGAGAAGCAGGCCTATGGCAATACGCTGTTGTCCATGGCGGCAGCTTCGCCGCTTCCCGCAGGGGTAGTTGCCACAACGTTTGCCACCGAGAAGCGCAATTTGAAAGAAAGACTGATTCAGATCATGAATTATAAGAAGAGCGGAGCACGGATGCTGGCCGCAGTGCTGGCTCTTGTGCTTCTGGCAGGCTGCGGGATGGCCGCCGGACCTGCCGCTTCAGCAGTCGAATTGTCTGCCGTCCAGACGGATGGTGACGCTATCCGTGTTACGAACGTGGACGAGTTGCTGGCCGCCATCGCTCCGAACGCGGTCATTGAGCTTACCGAAGGCCTATACGATCTCAGTACAGCTGCAAATTACGGGGCAGATACCCACAGCTCTTATTACTCCTGGAACGGTGTCTACAGCAATGACGAGGTGGCTGCAGAGTTGGTCATTCATAACGTCGACGGTCTCACACTCCGCGGCGCAGGGCTAGAAGAGACTACCATCGCTGCCGTGCCGCGCTATGCCAACGTGATCAACTTCGTCAACTGCCGGAATCTGACGGTCTCAAATCTCACCGCGGGGCATACGATGGAACCCGGCCTTTGCGCAGGCGGCGTTTTGTGTCTGGAAGACTGTACGAATGTCAGCATTGATACCTGCAGCCTCTATGGCTGCGGCACGATCGGCGTCCGTGCGCAGAGCTGCTCTCAGCTCTCGGTCACGAATTCAAACCTCTACGAATGCAGCTACGGTGCAGTAGAGGTTCACCAATGTCGGGACGTGGTTGTCAGCGGCTGTGAGATTCATCATCACGGAACACGCGAAGGCCAGGGTGAGGCCATGAACCTCTTCAGCATAAGCTACGGCGAGGGTTTCACAGTCTATAACTGCCATATCCATGACAACCGGGCCCAGTATCTGCTGAACAGCAGCTTTACGAAAAATGTGCTCTTCCTCTCCAATGAAGTGCTGAGCAACGTCTTCGCTGCCAAGGTTTTCACTTTCCGGCAGTACGGGGCAACAGTGGACGGCTGCCGTTTTGAGGGCAACGACGTAAGCCACGGCTGGTATGCCGGGAGCGGCATCTATGCTGCCGATACAAACGGCAATGCTCTTATTGAAGGCGCACAGCTGGCAGAAATGATGCTGCGTGATATCCCGCCGGAGAGTGTCAACCCTAAGCCCGCTGATCACGCTCAGACGACGGATGTCCCTGTCGGCGGTGAGGTTACGGTCAAGACCGTAGATGAACTTCTCGCCTGTCTGGGCCCCGATCGCACCGTCATCCTCGACGGTGACCTCTTTGATCTTTCCTCAGCATCCAATTACGGCGGAATCGGCACGGCGTATTACTACTGGCAGGAAAGCCCGGACGGCCCGGCTCTTGTTATTCACGATGTAAGCGGCCTGTCGATCCGCGCGGGCAATACCGCTTCCGGAGCTACGACTCTCGCTGCGATCCCGCGCTTTGCCAATGTGCTCAGCTTCCAAAACTGCAGCAATCTCTTCCTCGGAGGCTTCACCGCGGGGCATACGAAGGAACCGGGCGCCTGCTCCGGCGGAGTGCTGTATTTCCAGAACTGTGATCAGGTCATGATCGAGAAAATGCGCCTGTACGGCTGCGGCATTCTCGGCATTCAGGCGTCGTACTGCTCCGGCTTGTCCGTCCTTCGTACCGAGATCTATGAGTGCTCGCAAGGCGCGGGCCAATTCTTCCAGACCGACGGGATCAGCTTTACAGACTGCGATGTGCACGATGTGCCCTCTCCCGCCTTCCTTTTCACCGAATGCGGCGACAAGACATGGAACGGCGAGCCCCTCTCTGGCCTCAACGGAATGTATGATGTAAACGCGGACGGGACTCTTTCTGCACCCATGTATGAGGATGGCGCTTCCAGAGAAAAATCTGAATTCCACGGTGGAGTGAATGATTTGGAAAATCCCTTTGCCAATGAACCTGTACGTCTTTTTGAGGATGCTTTTCCGGCAGGTGCAAAATTTACCGCTGCCGTTCAGAAGGCTATTGTCGGTGATGACTGGGAAGCGCTGGCGGACAGGATTTCTTTCCCGCTTCAGTTCTTTACTGACAATTATAGCTTTGTGATTCATGATCGTGAAGAATATATGCAAATGGCCAGGGACGGCTACTTCATGAACGAACTCTTCACCGACACATTCCGTTTCCGGGAGCGTATCGCCAACGCGGAACCCTCTGAATATGGTTCCTGCGTCTTCGGCAATACCTGTCTGGATCATCTGATTGCTTTTTCCCGTGTTGGAAATGAACCTACGGAGGAAAATCTTCGGATTACAGCCATTTCCGTTCTTACACCGTTCTGGCCGGGTAATGATGTTCAGGTCGTTCCTCCTTCGCCGCAGCCGTAGTTCATAAACCGGATCGAGCGCCGCTTCTCCGTGAAGGGGCGCTCATTTTACGCCGAAATCCGAACAAGCACAGGAGTTCCCCGGCCGTACAGTTTTGGGGTACGGTCATCGTGCATCCTGTGCTTGTATCTCCATTATCCTATTCTCTTATTTCCTGCTGCACTCAGAGATAACAAACGGTCTCTGACAGATCTTTCCTGTTTGTGTGGTTCGGCAGCGGCCCGGCGCCTTCTGCGGCATAGCCCAGATCCATAACCATCAGAACTTCTTCATTCTCCGGGAGACCGAGTGCCTCCGCCAGCTTCTGCGGATCGAGGAAGTTGATCCAGCAGCTGTCTACGCCTTCATCTGCCGCAGCAAGGATCATGTGCGTTGCGACGATCGTTGCATCCTCCACACCGGAATCACGCTTTCCTCCCGGATAGGTGAAGACGTTATTCGCATCAAACGCCACCACGAGCACCGTGGATGCGCCGTAACGGCAGGGGGTAACGGCATCGATCTTTGCCAACAGCTCGGGACTCTGCACCACATACACACGCTGTTCCTGCAGGTTCTTCGCTGTGGGGGCCAGCCGGCCGGCATTCAGGATCGCTTCCAGCTTCTCCTTCTCCACCGGACGGTCTGAATACTTTTTACATGAATATCTGGCTGTCAGGACTTCTTTAAATTCCATACTGTTTTCCTTTCTTTTCATCATTGCATTTCCGGTATACCGGTATTTTTCTTATGCTGACAGATATTATACAACTTTATTGCACAGTTTTTCAATAGGCTTTCACGCAAATCCGAAAAAGCGAATGCGAGCTGCAGAGTGCCGTTTTTTTATAGTGGAAAAATCCGTGGTGATAGTGTATAATAAACTACTTAATTTTTACGGGTGTGACAGGAAATTCTGGCAAAATTACAGCAGGAAGAATCAGGCAACTATGTTGAGGGAATAGAAATGACCTTTTTTGCAATAAT
Organism: Oscillospiraceae bacterium; assembly: GCA_017432615.1. Taxonomy (GTDB): domain Bacteria; phylum Bacillota; class Clostridia; order Oscillospirales; family Oscillospiraceae; genus Limivicinus. The sequence goes on along the minus strand of JAFRIV010000032.1, from coordinate 34,374 downwards.
GCTGATAATAGCAGGTGTTGTTTTAGCGGTTGTACCGGACCTGGTGTTTAACATTACGCAAAGCTGGAAACATGGTAATAGCTCCGAGCCTTCTGGTTCTTACAGGTACACTACCAGAGTTCAAGGCATTATCCTTGTTATTGTGGGAATTGTCTTGATTATCAAATAAATTATATTACCAGTCTACTTCACTTCTTTCCCTTCACCCGACGGTAGTAAGAACCCCTCAGTTTTACTACCATTTTACTACTATTGACGGCATTGACTTGCCGCATCTTGCCGTATTTTGCTTTTTCCGTGACTTAAGTCACAGATTATTCACGACTTTTTCTGCCCGGCAAATCGCGGCAAAACGGGGCAGAAACCGGCTTTTCAGGAGGCTGATTGCATTTGACAAAGATCCTTTTTGTGTGCCACGGCAAAACCTGTTTGCCGCTTATGGATGTTTTTTTGAATCTGCTGGTTTTTCTTGCCACCGCAGTCTCTTTTATTTTCTGTTTTCGTGACCGGGATGGTATATGGAGCTGGAAAAGCGGGATTCGTTCCCTGCGTTTTTTTACGATCCTCTCCAACCTTTTCTGTGCCTGCGCTTCTCTGGCTGTTGCTCTCTCCTCCCTGCAAGGCACGATCCCGCACGGGATCTGGCTGCTCAAGTATGTTGCCGCCTCCTCGGTTGCCGTCACTTTCCTCACGGTGATGTTCTTCCTTGGGCCGACACAGGGATATAAAGAACAGCTGAAAGGCTGGGGGCTTTTCCTGCATCTGATCTGCCCGGTGCTTGCAATTCTCTCCTTCTGTTTTCTGGAAAGAGCATACCCGCTCTCCTTTGCCGTTTCCCTGCTGGGGATGCTGCCGGTGGTGCTCTACGGCGCTTTGTATCTGTACAAGGTGGTGCTTGTGCCGGAAGAATCCCGCTGGGAAGATTTTTACGGCTTCAACAAGGGCGGAAAATGGCGTATGAGTTTTACAGCGATGATCGTCGGTGCGTTTCTGGTCTGCGTTATTCTCCGGCTTCTCTGCCGGGTCTGATTTCTGATCATGAACCAGCGATCCCCTGTCGGATCTTTCTCCGGCAGGGGATCACATTTTATTATCGTCTGTATTCTTTATTTTCCCAGTTCCTTATGCAGCTGTTCCAGCGCTTTCTTTGTCAGCGGATAGCCGAACTGGAGAAGCAGGAACATGCACAGATACATCACGAAAGGAACGATGGTTGCGATAGAGTAAATGCCTTCGTTGACGGCCTGCGTTTGTGTAACGGCATCCTGTGCCGTACTGTAGCCGACCGCAGCCAATGCCATGGAAGCTCCGATCCCGGCCAGCGTCTGCCCGAGTTTCCGGAAGAAGGAGAAGCTGGCATACGTTGTGCCCTCATCCCGGCGGTGATGGAGTTTTTCGTGGTAATCGATCACGTCGGTCACCATTGCCCAGACTTCCAGTGTGAAGAAACAAAGGCCGAACCCGCTCAGCACCACAACAGCAAGGAACAGCGTTGCATTCTGCGTGCGGATAAAATACAAAACCAGGAAGGCCAGGGCGGCGGCGAGGCTGCCCGCGGCGCAGATCCCTTTCTTGCTGTAGCGTCGCACCAGCTTGCCGACGAAAGGCATCAGCAGCAGCATGGGAAGATAAGTGGCTACTGTGACCAGTGCAAACAGTCCCGGCTTCCCAAAATAGTTTTTGAACAGATAGTTAAAGACCGTCTGTGTATACATGGAGCCTGCAATCAGCAGCATGGAAGCAAGGCACAGCGTGACAAAAGGCCTGTTCCTCATCAGCTTGCGGAAGGTCCGGAGCAGGTTTTCATTCTGCTGGCCCTTCACCGGTTCCACATATTCCCTGGTCAGTCTGAAAAACAGATAATAGATCAGAACACTGAGTGCCGCCAGGATCACGACGCCGCGAAAAAGTTTATTCTGATCCAGGATCTTTGCTCCGCCCGCCACCGTGGAATAGACAAACAGGGGCAGCACCATCTGCGACAGGGCTGTGCCGAGCCCTGCGCCCAGGGAACGGATCACTGAAAGGGTAGAGCGCTCCGACTGATCCGTCGTCATAACAGAAGCCATGGAACCGTATGGAATATTGACCGCAGTATACATCATGCCGTAGAGGATATATGTAATGTAGGCATAGGCCAGATATCCTTTTTCCGACAGGCCGGGCACTTTATAGAAAGTCGCGATAAATGCAAGAGCCAGCGGAATGGAGAATGCCCACACATAAGGCCGGAATCACCCGTATTTGGTCGGTTTTCTGGAATCGATCAGAGCTCCGCACATCGGGTCATTGACGGCATCCCAGATCCTTGCCACCATCATCAGGATCGTGATGCTGCCAAGCGAGATATGAAGAATATCCGTATAGAACATTTGCAGAAATGACCCGATGGTTCCGAAGGTGATCACTCCCGCCATATCCCCCATGGCATACCCGACGTAGTTTTTTACAGGAAGCTTTCCCTGTTTGGTTTCTTGCATGCTTTGTCCTCCTTTGCAGTGGGAAGTATTTGGTTGATCCTGTTTTCATTATAAAGCGGCCGGTTAGGATTGTCAATTTTATTCGGCCAGGAGTTTTTCATTGGTTTTTTCCCGATTTTATGCTATGGTATAGAATAACCGTCATGATCGGCCCCGTAATCTGAACAAAAAAGGAGCTTTATCCATGGAACAGAATATTTTTCAGAAAACGCTTTCCCTGATTCAGGAAAACTTCCCGGAGAGAAAGGATGCTCTCCTTTTGCTGCTGGTGGCCAAACCGAATGACGAAAGGATCCGCCTCCTGGCACAGCAGCCGGACGGGTATCAGGACTGCCTGTACCTGCCGGTATATACCAACAGAAAGGTAGCGGAAATTCTGGCCGCTTTGCGGGAAGAATTTTCTGCCCTGCGGACAGATCCTGCCAGTACGGACCAGTGGGATGCCGTGGCTCTTCTCGTTGAGCCGGACGGTCAGATGCAGGTCTCTTTCAACGACGACCGTATTCTGGATCACTGGGATCGCCCCGAATTCATCTTTATGCCCTGAGAATACTCCTGACATGCAGAAAAGAGAAAACATACAGCCGCTTTCTCCGCGGGAAAGCGCATCCCTGCCGCTGGAGATCGAGCGAAAATATCTGATCTCCATGCCCGATATCGATCGTCTTCTCTCTGTTCCGTTCTGCAGAGTACTGCAGATAGAACAGATCTATCTTCTGTCGGACGCAGGAGAGAGTTCCCGCATCCGGCGCATAGAAGAAAACGGCTCCTTTTGTTATTTTTACACCAGGAAGCGCGCCGTGACCAGTGTGACACGCATCGAAGAGGAGGATGCCATTTCGGCCGAGGAATACCGCCGGCTTATTCTCCTTGCCGATCCAGCGAAAAATCCCATCCGAAAAACACGGTACTGCCTCCCCTATGCCGGCAAGCTGTTCGAAATCGATGTCTATCCCTTCTGGAAAAAGCAGGCTGTCCTGGAAGTGGAACTTGATTCGGAAGAGGAAGCGATCCTCTTCCCGCCCGAGATCACGATTTTGCGGGAGGTAACGGAGGATCTCTCTTTTCGTAATTCCTCCCTTGCCCTGAAAGAAAACAGACTATATGAGTGAATTGCAAACGCTTTTGGAACAGATCGAATCTACATTCGGTATCAGGATATGCGTCCACGATGTCTCCGGCATCACTTTTACCGTGCGCTCACTGGAACTGCCGTACCTCTGGAAGACCCACGGCGGCACATACTGTACGCAGGCAAAAAATGCCATTTCCGAACAGTCGTGTATGCATCAGAAGGAAATTGCCCTTTATGTGCTGCAGCGAAACGGCGGCAAACCTTACTGCGGTATCTGCAGGATGGGGGTATGCGACTACATTGAGCCTGTAAAGCTGGATGGTCGGCTGATTGCCGTAATCTTTGCCAGCGGTGTGATCTACGAAAAGCTGGATGATGCAAGGAACCGCCTGGAAAAGGAACTGACCCGGCACAGGGCAGATCCGGGACTGCTGGAGGATTATGCCTGCTTTGCCGAACATGCTCTCACGACTGAAGCCCGCCTCCGCTTTTTTGCAGTGCTGGTACGGGATCAGATCCTGCATGCTGCGCAGGGCAGTTCCCATCGGGTGGTGCCGGCGCAGGATAAATATCCCGTAGAATCGGTGCGTACCTGGCGTTCCGGCATGTCAGCCATTCTGGTGAATTATCTGGAGGAGAACTATCGAAAGCATATCACCCTGAAAATGCTCTCCCAGCGTTTCCTGATCAGTGAAGGGCATATTGACCGGCTGGTACGGAAGGAAGTACACATGGGGGCTATCTCCTATCTCAAGCACCTGCGCCTGGAAAGTGCTTCCAAAGCGCTTGTTCAGACAGAAAAACACATTTACGAAATCGGAGAAGAGGTCGGTTATAACGAACCGAACTATTTCTGCCGAATCTTTAAAGCATCCTATGGTATGACGCCTTTGGAATATCGTGACAGATATTCATCCATGCACAAAGAAAGCAAAAATGTTCAGAATGTACTATAAAAATGATTTGTTTGTGAAGTGACAGGAGAAAGTGCTCCGCGGTATAATGGTAAGCAGAGAGTTGCTTCTCAACTCCCATTGTACATTTTGAAAGGAGCACACCCCATGAAAAAGTTTTTGGCACTTGTCCTGGCACTGATCATGATGTTCGCCCTCGGCTCCGTTGCTTTTGCGGACGATGCGGTCGATATGAAGATCGCTGTATGGACCAGCAATGAAGGTCAGTTGGAACTTCTCAACAGCTTCGTACAGGAATTTGCAGAGAAGAAAGGCATCACCATCAACGCGACGTTCGAGTCCATCGCTTATGCGGAATTCACCACCAAGCTGCTTCTTGAGCTGCAGGGTTCTGATGCGCCGGATGTTTACTGGGTCACAGAGACTTCCGCCCCGGCATTTATTGCCTCCGGCAACCTTGCTGTGCTGAACGACGCCATGGCAGAATATGACCCGGCTGACTTTGCAGAAGGCGCCATGTCTCTCTGGAAGAAGGGGGACGATGTGTATGCCATTCCCTTCTCCACTTCTCCGTTTATTATTCTCTACAACGCCGATCTTTTCGCGCAGGCCGGTGTAAAGACGCCTGAGGAATACATAGCCGAAGGCAGCTGGACCTGGGAGACCTTCCGTGAGGTCTGCAAGCAGATCAAAGATGCTACCGGTGTATGGGGCTTCCAGACAGTTGACGGTGCAGGCTATACCACAAGCGTTCTGCAGAATCTCCTGCCCATCATCCGCACCTACGGCGGAGATGCCTGGGATGCCGACGGCAATGTGATGATCGACAACGAAGGCGCCATCGAGGCTGTACAGCTTTTCCATGATATGGTCTATGTGGATCAGTCTGTTGTGCCTCCCGGAGATGAAAGCAGCTTCTACACCGGTGCGGCAGCTATGACGGTCAGCCAGATCAGCCGTGTTTCCAACCTGGATGAAGTGACCTGGAAGTGGGGCATGTGCACACTGCCCGGCAACAATCCGGTCATCGGACAGGCAGCAATCGGTGCTTTCTCCCGCAGCAAGAACGGAGACCTGGCTGCAGAGCTGGCTGCCTATATGACGAACAAAGAATGCGTCGCCCGCATTGCCGGCATTTGGCCGCCCGCCCGTCAGTCTGTGCTTGAAAGCGAGGAATTTCTTACCTCCAACAGCCGTATCACAGCAGAGCAGATGAAAGACGCTGTCGCCGCTTCTATCGCCTCCGGCCGTGTCCTCCCGGCACATGAGCTGTATCCGCAGATCAGTGTGGAAGCTCAGATCGCCTATGACAAGCTGTGGAATGCAGATGCTGATGTTGCCGCTGTGATGCACGAAGTAGGCGACATCTACCGTACCTACGTCGGCTGATCTCTTCTGTAATATCTCGTCTTCGTCATTGTTCTCTCTAGCCCGGCGGCTCGCTGCCGGGCTTTCTCAATCTAAAGGAGATGGTGTTTTTGAAAAAAAGAGAACATATTACCCGGCAGAGGCGGTTGGAGGCGCTGACCGGTTATGCCTTTGTAACCCCGCAGCTGATCGGGTTTATTCTGCTGGTCCTGATCCCTCTGATCAATGTATTCATCTACTCTTTCCACAACAAAAATATGCTTTACGGCACCAATCTCTATGTTGGTCTCTCCAACTATGAGAAGCTCTTTACCGGCGATAAGCTTTTCTGGAAAACACTGGGCAATACATTCCGGTTCAGCATCCTGCTGGTGCCTCTGAATCTTGTTCTGTCTTTTCTGCTGGCACTGTATCTCGGGGAACGGCTTTTTGGCAGTCGCTATATCCGTACCGTGATCTTCCTTCCCGTTGTAACAAGCGGTGTTGCCTGGGCCATCGTATGGAAGTACCTTCTGCAAAGCGGAACTGCCGGGCCTATCAACTATTTTCTGTCCAAAGTCGGCATTACAGGTCCCAACTGGCTGACTGACAAAAACTGGGCTATGATCAGTGTTGTGATCAACCGCGTGCTGAAAAATCTCGGTACCAACGTGCTGATCTTCCTCGGGGCGGTGATGAACATGCCGCAGGATGTGATCGAAGCAGCCCGTCTGGACGGGGCAAACGAGTGGGCAGTAATCCGCAGGATCAAGCTGCCGCTTCTGATGCCGACGGTGCTGATGGTCACCATCGTTACGATGATCGGCTCGATGCGTGTTTTTGACACCATCCGCCTGATGACGGATGGCGGCCCGGAGGGCAGCACCATGGTTCTGGTATATTATATCTATCACCAGGCTTTTAAGATGTTTAATACCGGTTATGCATCTGCTATTGCTGTGATTCTGTTTATTATTGTGCTGCTGCTGACCATTCTGCAGTGGACGCTGAGAAAGAAGGTGTCTCACTATGAAGATGCGTAAGGTCGGTCAGTTTGTGCTTCGTACCTTTCTGATCGCGGCAGTCACGATCTTCTTCGTCTATCCCTTCTGGTGGATGGTCGTCAATTCCCTCAACACCTCTGCCCAGGTGTTCGGGAAGCCTACCCTGCTGCCGGTCTCCTGGCGGTGGGAAAATTATAAAGAAATCTTTCAGATCCAACCCTTTGGGCGGCATCTGTTCAACAGTATCCTTGTGGCACTGATCGGGACTGCGGGGAATGTACTCATCTCGGCTTTCAGCGGCTATGCCTTCGCGCGCATCCGCTTCCCCGGGAGAGAAGTGCTTTTTATTCTTCTGCTGACAGCGCTGATGATGCCGATTGAAGTGATTATTATCCCCCTGTTTTTCCAGATGCGCGACTGGGGTTTTAATGATTCCCTCAAACCGTTGATGCTCATCCCGATCTTTGGGGCGCAAGGCGCGTTTTCCGCTTTTATGTTCCGGCAGTTCTTTATCACCATTCCCAAGGAACTGGAGGAGGCGGCCAGGCTGGACGGGCTTGGCACGTTCGGCATTTTCCGAAGGATCATGCTGCCGATCGCCGGGCCTGTCATCAGTGCGACCGCTATTCTTGCCTTTCTCGCTGCGTGGAATACCTATCTCGAGCCGCTGGTTTTCACCAGCAGCATCGGCAATTTCACGCTTCCTCTCTCCCTGAACAATTTTAATGACGTATACGGTCAACCGCAATGGAACCTCCAGATGGCTGCAACCACGATTTCGATCCTTCCGATCATGCTGGTCTATCTCTTCTTCCAGGAAAAGGTGACCGATGCAATGGTCAATTCCGGATTAAAGGGGTAGAAAAATGAATCTTCCAGACTTTGATATTGCAATCGCAGGCTGCGGGATCGCAGGCTCTATGGCTGCCGTCACCGCAGCCCGCCGCGGCAGGCGTGTCCTTGCCATCGATGAGGCAGGCTATCCGGGCGGCGCTCTGACCGCAATGGGAACGGGACCCATGATGACATTCCATGCAGGAAAAACCCAGGTGGTCCGTGGTTTGCCGCAAGAGCTGATCGACCGGCTCATGGCACGGGGTTTTTCTCCCGGCCACACGGTGGATTCCACCGGTTATACCTATACCGTTACTCCTTTTTCTGCCGAAGGCATGAAACGCATCCTGGAAGAGATGATGCTGGAAGCCGGCGTAACGCTGCTGTATCACACCGTTGTGACCGGAGCAGAAGTACAGAGCGGAGAATTAAAGCGTATCCTCTGCTTCTCCTGCGGAGAATCCTTTTCCGTCAGTGCGTCTGTATTTATCGATGCCACAGGAGACGGCGATCTGCTGACAGTTTCCGGCGTCCCGGTGACTTCCGGACGGCTCTCCGACGGAAAAAGCCAGCCTATGACGATGAATTTTAAGATCGACGGGGTCGACACGGCAGCCATTCGTTCCATCATGGAAACGCGGCCGGAACTCTTTCCTTTCCTTGCCGGGAAACCCGGAATTGAAAAAAACGCTTCCAGGCTTTCCGTTTCCGGTTTTCAGGAGATCATGCGCCGCGGCATTCAGGACGGTTCCATCAGTTTTGACAGGGATATCGTCCTCACTTTTGAAACGGACGTACCGGGAGAAATGATCGTCAACATGTCCCGCATCAACGGGGAAAATCCGACCGATCCTCTCTCCCTTTCCCGCGCAGAAACAGAAGGGCGGCGGCAGGTATTCGAGCTGCTGGATTACCTGAAGAAGAATGTCCCCGGCTACGAAAAGGCACGGCTGCTTTTTTCGGGGCCGAATGTCGGAATACGCTCCTCCCGGCAGATGGTCGGCTGTTATACACTGACAGCGGAAGACATTCTTTCCAATCGGATCTTTAATGACCGTATCGCAGCCTTCGGCTATCCGATCGACATCCATTCCGCTGACGATGCCGGGACGAATTCCACATTCCTCGCCGAAGGCACTTACTATACCATTCCTTATCGCTGCCTGATCAACAATGCCGTTCCGAATCTGATGGCGGCCGGCAGAGATATTTCCTGTACCTTTGAGGCTCAAGCCAGCACACGCGTCAGTCCCTGCTGTGCAGCTCTCGGCCAGGCTGCCGGATGTGCCGCTGCACTCGCTGCAGAGAGCGGCAGCCTTCCGACGGCAATTGACGTTGCTGTACTGCAGAATGCTCTCCTGGCAGACGGTGCTTTTCTCGGATGATATCCGCAAAACACAGTAAAAAAGTCGGATCTTCTCCTCGCATACGGGAAGATCCGGCTTTTCTTTTGTGTTTTTTTCAGCTATTAAGTGCTTTTTCCAGGATCCGGACTGCGCCCTCCAGGCCTGCAGCATCCTCCGGCGTAAAGCGGCTGAAAACGGGGCTGTCAAGATCCAGCACTCCGTAAACTGTTCCGTTCTGATGGATCGGAACAACGATTTCGGAATTGCTCGCCCCATCGCAGGCAATGTGCCCCGGGAATACATGAACGTCCTCCACCAGAACCGTACGGTCTTCTTTTGCCGCCGTCCCGCACACGCCTTTTCCGAAAGAAAGACGAATACAGGCGGGCTTCCCCTGAAACGGCCCGAGGATCAGCCTTTCTCCTTCTCTCAGATAAAACCCCGCCCAGTTGAGATCCTCCATCATCTGAAAGATCAAAGCCGAGGCATTTGCCAGATTTGCGATCGGATAGGGCACCCCTTCGACCAATGCCGCCAGTTCTTTCTGCAGCTGCTGATAATCTGTCATAATACTCTCCCCCTTTACTCTGTCTCCAATGCCCGGCCGACAGCCTCCTGATAGGCTTCCTGTTCTCTTTTCAGAACTTCCTGAAAATGAAGCGTCTCTTCTTTCTCCAATTTCTGTGCAGAAAGCCAGGTGAGCTGCTGCACCGCCTTTTCCGTTTTGACGACCACCTGCGTATATTCCGGGCCGATCTGCAGCAGCTTCAGTGCCTCCTCCCGGCTTAAAAACCCGCTTGTAATGATTCCGAGGGTATCGTAAAGGGTGTCATTGGCAATCGGACCGATGATCACATCGTTTTCCAGGTTATCCGGCCTTCCCGAACGGTTTGCGAACAGGTAATCATACCAGGCGAGGTCACGGGTAAAGCGGAAAACCTTCAGCCCGGAAAGATCCATTTCATAGGTGTTCATAACCGCCTGCCCGTCTTTCTGTTCCTTTGCCCACCGCCTGGCGAAAGCTTCGTCCGGCGTCAGGTAAAAGCCCTGTCCGAGATCTGCATTTTTCCTCCCGAAGTGAATATCCGGCTTTCGGATCTCCAGCCGGCCGGTATGATAGAGGAGGATTCTGTTGTTTTTCTCTGTGGGCATCCTGTCTGTCTCCTTCCGGATCGAATGACTTCAATTATAAAGGCAGAGCGCCGACAAATCAAGTGGATGTTCAGCCCGTAACGGAAGCGGGATGCGTTTATGCGCAAGCTTTTGATGTTACCGCTTGACGCGGGGAATTTTGTACGCTAAAATCCATTCATAGGAAACAAAAACAGCATGAAGGAGTGAAAACCGTGAAAAAACTGACGATGTTCTATCTGGAAGACTGCGGATACTGCGCCAAGGCGCGGAAGGCACTGGACGAATTATATGCGGAGGATCCCCGCTATCGCGAAGTGGAAATTGAAAAAATTGAGGAATCCAGACATCCGGAGGTTGCCGAGCAATATGACTATTATGCCGTGCCGACCTTCTTCGACGGCAAAGAAAAACTGTTTGAAGCGCATCTCTTTATGAGTTATGAGGAAATCCGGGATGAAGTAAAGCGCGTGCTGGATTATGCCCTTGCCTGACAGGACAGGAGGAGAGGCCTATGTTGCATGAAGATATCTGTTCTGCCATCGAGCAGTATAAGATCATAGCCATTGTACGCGGCGTCTCGGCCGACGTCTGCATGCCGGTCGCGCAAGCGCTCTATGCCGGCGGGATCCGCCTGATGGAGATCACCTATAACCAGAGTGCTCCGGAAACCTGGGAACAGACGGCAGCCGCCATCGGAGAAGTGGCGGAAGCCTTCCGGGGCAGGATGTTTGCGGGAGCCGGAACGGTAACAAATACCCGCCTGGTCGAAATGACGGCAAAGGCAGGCGGAAGGTATATCATCTCGCCCAACACCAATGCGGAGGTGATCCGCCGCACAAAAGAACTGGGACTGGTATCGATCCCCGGCGCGATGACTCCTTCGGAGATCCTGACCGCCCATGATGCAGGAGCGGACTATGTCAAACTCTTCCCGGCCTCGGAGCTGGGGATCGGGTATCTCAAAGCCATCCGCGCACCTATCAGCCATGTAAAACTGATGGCGACCGGCGGGATCAATGAAACCAACGCCAGAGCTTTTCTGGAGGCAGGGTCCGTCGGGCTGGGCGTCGGAGGCGGACTCGCCAACAAAAAGGCGATTGCGGAAGGTGATTATGCGAAGCTGACAGAAGCCGCCAAAGCCCTGCTTGCGGCGATCTCATAAGGAGGAGAAGATCATGGCAAAGAAAATCGTGACCTTTGGAGAAATCATGATGCGCCTGAATCCGGAAGGATATCTGCGTTTTGTACAGGCGACCAGATGGGAAGCCACATACGCCGGGGCGGAGGCCAATGTGGCGGTGTCGCTTGCCAACTACGGCATGGATGCCGCATTTGTTACCAAACTTCCCGCTCACGAGATCGGGCAGTGTGCCGTCAATGAACTGCGCCGCTACGGGGTGGATATCTCTGAGATCGTACGCGGCGGAGAACGCATCGGCGTTTATTACTGTGAAAAGGGAGCCTCTCAGCGGGCTTCCAAGGTGATTTATGACAGGGCGCACTCTTCCATCGCAGAGGCATCTCCCGAAGACTTTGACTGGAACAGGATCTTTCACGGGGCCGGCTGGTTTCACTGGACAGGGATCACCCCGGCTCTCGGCGGCTGCCTCCCCGAAATCACGCTGGCTGCATGCCGGGCAGCAAAAGAAAACGGCCTCGCTGTCTCCTGCGATCTGAACTACCGCAAAAAACTCTGGTCCAGAGAGCAGGCCGGCGAAACGATGGGGAAGCTTCTTCCTTATGTGGACGTATGCATTGCCAATGAAGAGGATGCAAAAGATGTTTTCGGCATTGAGGCGGAAAACACGGATATCGAAGGCGGCAAACTCAATCAGGAAGGCTATCTCAGCGTTGCACGCCAACTTTCCGGGCGCTTTGGCTGTAAGAAAATTGCTTTTACCCTGCGCACTTCCCTCTCCGCCTCCGACAACGACTGGGCAGGGATGCTCTATGATGCGGAAAAAGACACCTCCTGTTTTTCTCCTTCCTACCATATCCACATTGTAGACCGCGTCGGCGGCGGAGACAGTTTCGGCGGCGGGCTCATCTACGCGCTGATGAACGGTTACGATGACCAGGCAGCCATCAACTTTGCCGTTGCGGCATCCTGCCTCAAGCACAGCATCGAGCATGACTTCAACCTGATGAGCACATCGGAAGTCGCCTCTCTTGCCGGCGGAAATGCTTCCGGCCGCGTTCAGAGATAAACCCGCTGTCCTTTCCGGCATTACGATCACAGCCGGTGCAGTCTGTTCGGATTGCACCGGCTGTATTGTTCCTGTAATTTCTGTTTCTGCGCCTCAGGCGTGCATGGCAGTGTCATGTGCCAGACGGCAGAGACGGGTGATCTTTTCAAAGTCATGTGCGGCAATATCCGCTTTCGGGCAGATCCAGCTGCCGCCGACAGCATGGATAAACGGCGCTACAATGAACTCTGCCAGATTTTCCTGGCTGACGCCGCCGGTGGGGATAAACTTCAGCCCGACGAAGGGACCGGAGAGTGCCTTGAGGGCTTTCAACCCGCCGTAAACATTGGCCGGGAAGAATTTGACGACCTTGAGATTGTGCTTGAGGGCCATCATGATCTCGGTAGGAGTGGCGCAGCCGGGCGTTACGGGAATATTGTTCTCGCAGCACCAGACAACTGTTTCTTCATCGTAACCCGGGGAAACAATAAACTTTGCACCGCATTCCACCGCAAGCTTTGCCTGTTCAACATTCACGACCGTGCCCGCGCCTACGACCATATCGGGTACTTCTTTCGCTACAGCGCGAATGCTGTCAGCCGCAGCTGCTGTGCGGAAGGTGATCTCCATCACACAGATACCGCCGGCAAGCATCGCTTTTGCAGTCGGGACGGCGTCCTCTGCATTTTCCAGCACGACGACCGGGACGATGCCGGATTCCGCCATTTTTGCAAGAACATCCATAATATTATACTCCTTTAAAAAATATTAATCGGAAATGATTGATCCTTCCCGCGTGCTTTACTCTTCGATACCGAAGTAGCGGGCGGCATTGTAATAGCAGATCCCTTCCACGATCTTTTTCAGGGAAGCTTCATTGTTGGGATATTCCCCGTTTTCCACCCACTTGCCGATCAGGTTGCAGAGGATCCGGCGGAAATAGTCATGCCGGGGATAAGAAAGGAACGAGCGGGAATCCGTCAGCATGCCGACGAAATTACCGAGCAAACTGAGGTTGGCAAGAGACGTCAGCTGTGCCTCCATGCCGGACTTGGTGTCGTTGAACCACCAGCCGGAGCCATGCTGCATCTTCCCGGGGATCTCATCCGTCTGGAAACAGCCAAGGATCGTATCGAGCTGTTCATTATCGGCAGGGTTGAGAGAATAAAGGATCGTCTTCGGGCACTCGCCGGTCAGATCAAGTGCGGAGAGCAGGTCCGCGATGGCGCCGCCGCAGGTGTTCTGCGAAATCATATCCACCCCCGTATCCGGGCCCATCTGGCGATAGATCCGTTCGTTGGCATTGCGCTTGCAGGAGTAATGCAGCTGCATGGCAATATTCAATCGATGATATTCTCTGCCGAGATGAAGGAGGATCGCTGTCTGATACTTCTCGGCCTCTTCCAGCGTCAGTTCCTCTCCTGCCATTGCCTTCTGGAAAGCCGCACTGGCTTCCTGCATGGTGCCGGGGCGATAAGGAATATAATCCAGACCGTGGTCGCTTGCACGGCAGCCGAGAGAAGCAAAATACTCCAGACGATCCGTCAGCGCATCGCATACACAGCGGGCACATTTGATTTCTTTTCCGGTTACTTCCGCAAGCTTTTCAATATACTCTTTGAAACCGGGTTTTGTGATATTCAGCGCTTTGTCCGGCCGGAAGGAAGGACAGACTTTGGTGGTAAAACTTGGATCATCTGCGAGCTTCTTATGCCATTCCAGAGAATCGATCGGGTCATCCGTCGTCCCGATAAAAGCCACGTTGGACTGGCGGATCAGCCCTCTGACGGACATATTCGGGTCATTACGGAGCTTCTCGGCGCACAGGTCATAGATCCGATCGGCATTTTCCGGGGTGAGAGGTTCTTCCACCCCGAAGAATTTATGCAGTTCGAAATTTGACCAGTGGTACATCGGGTTGCCGATAGCCAGTTCCAGCGCTTCGGCAAATTTTCTGATGCGTTCCTTGTTGTCAGCATTCCCGGTTATAAAATGCTCATTGACCCCATTGGACCGCATAACGCGCCACTTGTAGTGGTCGCCGAAATAGGTGCCGTCAGGATTTTCTCCGCCGAGCCACACTTCGGCAAGATTGTCAAAGCGGACGTCTTCATACACATCCTTTGGCGGAATGTGGCAATGATAATCCACCAGGGGAAGTTTTTCCGCATAGGTATGAAACAGGTGCTTTGCAGTTTCTGTTTCAAGGAGAAAGTCCTTGTCCATAAAATATTTCATTCTTTGCCTCCAAGCAGAATTAAAATCAGTTTCCTACAGTTAATTATAATATCCTGAAACCGATGCTTTTGCAAGCACTTTTTCAGCGATCCTGCAGACTGTGACGACTTCCTTTGTTTTTTTGATTTTCTTCTCTTTTGCACAAATACAATAGACAATTTCCTCCTGTTCCTGTTATAATGGTTATCCTGTCTGCAACCACCATTATTGTCGAAAGGATGAACTTTATGAACAGCTATCCCTTTGGAAAATTCCGCGTAGTGGATCTCACCAAACTGGTGGATCCCGCAACAGAGACCCGGCGCTGCACGCTTTACCGTTTCAACACCGGCGGGCCGATCCCTGATTTTCACACCAATATGGACCTGATGAGCCATCTCGGTACGCACTGTGAATGCCCCTATCATCACAGCGAAGACTGGCCGGATGTATCTGCACTTCCCCTGACAGCTTTTATGGGCAGAGGGGTCTACGTCAAATTTACCGATGTTGCACCAAACAGTTATGTGACCCCCGCTTTACTTGATCAATACCTGGGGAGCAAAATTCATGACGGCGATACCGTGATTTTGGATTCGGTGTATCCTCTGGCCCCCTTTACGCAGAAGACGAATACGGAGGAAGACAAACGGATGTTCGTCAACGGAGATACTGCCCAATGGTTTGTCGACCACAAAGTAAAATGCGTCGGCTTTGGCGACGGAGTATCCATTGAAAACCGGAATGAAGACGTTAAACCCTTCCATGATGTCTGCATGGCAGAGAATATCACCTTTCTGGAAGTTCTCAAAAACCTGGATGAGTTGAACACTGATACCTTCTTCATTTCTTTTGCACCCATGTACATCAAGGGGCTGGATTCCTGCCCGGTGCGCGTATACGCGATTGAAGGAATGCCGGATTTTTCCTGATTTTCCGTTGACAAATTCCGGAAATTCGATACAATAATAGGCATAGATAACTTTAAATAATGGAGGAAACTATTATGCAGCTCAATTTACGTCCCAGAGAAGAATGCGCCTTTGACGCAGCTTCCATCGGTGAAGTGATGCTCCGGCTTGATCCGGGCGAGGGCAGGATCCGCACGGCACGCCAGTTCAGAGCCTGGGAAGGCGGCGGCGAATATAACGTGATCCGCGGCCTGCGCCGGTGCTTCGGTATGCGCACAGCTGTCCTCACGGCTTTTGCCGACAACGAAGTCGGCAAGCTGATGGAAGACTTCATTCTGCAGGGCGGTGTGGATACTTCCTTTATCAAATGGATGCCGACAGACGGAATCGGCAGGATCTGCCGCAACGGGCTGAACTTCACGGAGAGAGGATTCGGCATTCGCGGTGCCGTCGGCTGCTCCGACCGTGCAAACACGGCCATTTCCAAGGCAAAGCCGGAAGATTTTGACTTTGAATACATCTTCGGCAAAGCCGGCGTTCGCTGGCTCCACACCGGCGGTATCTACGCAGCGCTCTCCGAGCAGTCCTGTGAAACGATCGTGGAGTGTATCAAGACGGCCAAGAAATACGGCACCGTGATCTCCTATGACCTGAACTACCGCCCCTCTATGTGGAGCGCCATCGGCGGCAAGGAAAAGGCGCAGGAAGTCAACAAGGAGATCGCCAAATACGTCGACGTGATGATCGGCAACGAAGAAGACTTTACCGCCTGCCTCGGTTTTGAAGTGGAAGGCAACGATGCGAACCTCAAAACGCTCAACATTGAGGGTTACAAGAAGATGATCAACAAGGCCGCTGAGACGTATCCGAACTTTAAAGTTGTCGCGACGACCCTTCGCACCGTGAAAACCGCCACCGTGAACGACTGGAGTGCTCTCTGCTGGGCTGACGGTGAGATCTACAAAGCCAAACAGTATGACGGTCTGGAGATCATGGACCGTGTCGGCGGCGGGGATTCCTTTGCTTCCGGCCTTATATACGGCCTCATGACCACGGGTGATGCCGAAACAGCTGTCAACTACGGGGCGGCGCATGGCGCTCTTGCCATGACAACGCCGGGTGACACCACAATGGCCTCCAAAAAAGAAGTGGAAGCGATCATGGGCGGCGCAGGTGCCCGTGTGAACCGCTGAAGCGTTCTTCCAAAAGCCATCTGAAACGGGGCTGCCTTCTGCAAGGCAGCCCCGCTTTGTTATTATTGATTTTCTTAAAACCGTTCACTCTGCCGAGATCATATAATAATATACCGGCTGGCCGCCGCTGAATACACTGACCTCCGCATCCGGGAAATTGCCGGACAGGGTTTCGCTGGCAGCATTGGCTTCTTCTTCCTGAACATTTTCCCCATAATATACTGTGATAAACTCGGGAGAAAATTCATCCAGCGCCCAGCTGAGTTCTTTGAAAAGGGTCGGGATATTGCTGTAGCTTCCGAGGAGCGCTCCGTCCAGCAGGGCAAGATATTCTCCCGCATGGATCGAATGCCCGTCAAAATCACTGTCGCGGGCAGCATACGTCACCATCGCCGTATGCACTTTTTCCACCGCAGTCTGCATCTCGCCGCGCAGCTCTTCGGCATCCTCATTGTCCGGATTGAAGTTCAGCATTGCCGTGATCCCCTGCGGGACCGTTTTCGTCGGCAGCACGATCACCTTTTTCTCCGTCAGCGGAATGCACTGCTCTGCCGCCATGATAATGTTTTTATTGTTGGGAAGCACAAAAACCGTGGAAGCCGGGGTATGATTGATCTCCCGGAGGATGTCATCGGTGGAAGGATTCATCGTCTGTCCGCCTGTAACGATCCTGTCCGTGCCCAGCTCGTAAAACAACTCTTCCAGACCGGCTCCGGCGCATACTGCCACCGTGCCGTACTGCTTTTCCGCTTCGGCGACTTCGGGTACCTCTTCCTGCTGCTCCATCTGCTCCAGTTCATCTTCCACCGCTGCCAGATCATCGGTGGTGCGCGCTTTCCTGCCGGCAGATACATCCTCATGCTGCGTACGCATGTTTTCTATTTTTGCCAGTTCCAGCGTGCCGTACTTCTGAGACTCCGTCAGCGCCACCCCGGGGATATTGGTATGCACATGGACTTTGAATTCTTCATCCCCCTCGCTGATCACCAGCGAATCCCCGATGGAATCCAGATATTCCCGAAGCGGCATCAGGTCGACGTCAGGATCGCTTTTGCGCACAATGTAAACCGTATCATAGGCAAAGGTAATCTCAGACGGATCAAATACGCCGAAAACATTCCCTTCTTCTGCAGGCTCTGCAGGGGCAGCGGCCTCTCCGGAGACGATCTCCCCTTTCAGTGACGCCAGCATCGCTTCCAGGATCACGATATATCCCATGCCGCCCGCATCGATCACGCCGGCCTTTTTCAGTACCGGGTTCTGATTCTGCGTCTCTGCCAGAGCATTGCGGCCGGCTTTCAGGGCACAGATGAAAACGCCTTCCAGATCGGCGCCCAGCTGGGCTGCATCGTTGGCCGCTTTGGAAGCGAGCCGGGAAACCGTCAGGATCGTCCCCTCCGCCGGCTTCATCACAGCCTTGTAGGCGGCGTCTACTCCGTCCTTCATTGCGCCGGCGAACTCGACCGAGCCGGCCGTTTCCAGCCCCTTCATCCGCCGGGACATCCCGCGAAACAGCAGGGATAAGATCACCCCGGAGTTTCCGCGAGCCCCGCGGAGCAAAGCGTTGGCCGTGCAGTCTGCTGCGGCGGAAATCGTATCAAAGTCCTTTTTCCTCAATTCATCGGCAGCATTCTGCATGGTCAGGCACATGTTTGTGCCGGTATCCCCGTCGGGGACAGGGAAAACATTCAGTTCATTGATGGGCTTGATATTGGCATGAAGAGCCGCCTGGGCACAAAGGATCATTTCTTTAAATGCCGCGGCATCGATATAATCTCTCAAAACAAAACTTTCTCCTTACGCAATAATCGCATCAACAAAAACATCGATGCTATTGAGGGGAATCCCGGTGGATTTTTCCAGTTTATAACTCACCTCATTGATGATGCTGCTGACGATCGTCCGAATCGGGACTCCCGTATCGACTCCGATATGCAGTTCCAGAGAGACCGATCCGTCCGCTTCATGTTTCACGCGGACTCCTTTGCTCATGGATTCCCTGCGCAGCAGCTGCCATGGTCCGCCCTCCTTCGGGCAGGCAACCATGCCCTTCACGCCGAAACAGCCCGTTGCCGCCTCTCCGGCCAGGTTTGTGAATACTTCGTCTGTTATACTGATCATTCCAAGCGTGTTTTCCATTTTGATCATAAAGGATGGCTCCTCTCGTTCAGCTTATGCAATAGTCTATTATAATATATTCTCCCGGAAAGCACAAGCCTTGAATTCAAACAAAAAAAGACCCTTTTCCGGTTTTTTTGACCGGTTTCGGGTCTTTTCCGTGAAATACAAAACGAGGAGGAGCCGCTCAGCCGGCGTTAAAGCGGGACAGGAATTCTCTCGTTCTCTCCTGCTGCGGGGCTGTAAAGATCTGCTCCGGGGTCCCCTGTTCGCAGATCACTCCATCCGCCATAAAGATCACCCGGTTGGAAACGTCTCTGGCAAAAGCCATCTCATGGGTCACCACCAGCATGGTCATTCCTTCTTTGGCAATGGACCGCATGACGGCCAGCACCTCTCCCACCATTTCCGGATCCAGCGCAGAGGTCGGCTCGTCAAACAGCAGCACTTCCGGATCCATCGCAAGCGCTCTGGCAATGGCTACCCGCTGTTTCTGTCCGCCCGAGATCTGACGGGGTTTTGCATTGATGTAGGGTGCCATGCCTACTTTCCCCAGGAAGTTCAGGGCATGCTCTCTGGCTTCCGCCTTGCTGCGCCTGAGCACTTTGATCTGCCCTGCCATACAGTTTTCCAATACCGTCATGTTGTTGAACAGATTAAAGGACTGGAACACCATCCCCACCTTTGCTCTGTAGGCATTGGCGTTGGTTCCTCTCCCCGCCACATTTACGCCGCGAAAAACGATCTCGCCGCTGGTAGGCGTTTCCAGGAGATTGATGCAGCGCAGACAGGTCGATTTCCCCGAACCCGAACTGCCGACAATGCTGATCACATCCCCCTCCCGCACGGAAAAATCAATGTCTTTCAGAACTTCCTGTTTTCCGAAACTTTTGGAAAGATGGCGGATCTCCAAAATATTCTGATCCATCTCAAGCCTCCTTTTCCCCTTCGGAATACAGCTCGGTGCTGCGTTCGTCAAAGGGGCTTCCCCTGTCAGGGTGACTGTAGGTCCCGGCCGTCATAGTCAGCTGATCAGCCTGCACCAGCTCATAACTGCTCCCTCCGTCCATCCTTTTTTCCACCCAGCGCAGGAGGAAGGAGGCGAGAAGCGTCATCGTCAGGTAGCCGGCCATCTCTACCGTTGCAGACGGAAAGTACAGATAACTTGCCCCGACGGCGGAGCGGTGAGCGGCGAAAAAGTCAGGAAAGCCGATGATGAACATCACGGAAGTATCTTTCACGTTGATAATAAAGTTATTGCCGATCTGGGGCATAATATTGCGCAGAGCCTGCGGGAGGATCACGCTTGTCATGGTCTGCACATGGTTCATTCCGATCGCCTTGGCGCCCTCCGTCTGCCCCGGATCCACGGAAATGATCCCGCCGCGGACGGATTCAGCCATATAGGCACCCGTGTTGATGGAAACGACCACAATAGCCGCCGCCCACACGGAGGTGAAGCGGATGGAATTGTTGGAAAAATACGGCAGGCCGTAGTAAAGGAATACTGCCTGCAGCACCATGGGGGTACCTCGGAACACTTCAACATAGATCCGGATGATGACCCGCACAAGTCCCAGCACGAACCGTTTGATCGGCGGATCATTCTTTCCGTAGGGGATCGTATTCAATACACCGCAGAGGAAGCCGATCAGGCACCCGATCACTGTTCCGACAAGGGCCAGGATCAGGGTATTCTCGATCCCGCTGATATAGGCGCTGCCGTATTTTGTCCAGAGCTTGGCAATATCCGTACCGAGCTGCGCAAACTTGTTCATGTTGAATCTCTCTTTCCTTAAATGCCGTAAAAAGGCGGGAGAGGCGTCTCTCCCGCCGAATACTTTATTTGATCAATCTGCCCGGCCGCTTATTCCTGGATGGAGATCGCATAAGCCATCAGATCATTGAAGTCCTCTACCGTCATCTCAGACAAAACGCTGTCGATCGCTTCCCGAAGTTCGTCGCTGCCCTTCATAAGGGAGACGCCGATATTGACATTTTCTGCCCGCTCTTCTTCCGTGAACTGGAAATCGCCGTCGGTGCCGGAGAAGTCGAGGATCACAAACTCATCGGGATAGGCGGCCTGGGCACCCTGTGCCGTGGGCATGTCGGTGCAGATGAAGTCCACCGCGCCGGTCTCCAGTGCCATCAGCATAGCGGGAGCTGATTCCGAACCGGGCAGAATGTTTGCACCCTCGATCTGGGGCAGGCAGGTGTCATACCAGATGGTGGCAAGCTGTGCCGTGCAGGTGCCGCCCGAAAGCTCGGCGATGGAGGTCGCATTGGCAAAGGGGCTGTCCGCTCTCGTGAGGCAGACAATGGTAGCATAGAAGTAGGGGCCGGCAAAATCAACTACTTCCGACCGTTCCGCCGTCATGGACTGACCCGCGATCACGGCGTCGAAAGTACCTGTCTGCACGCCGGGTACAAGGGAATCCCAGTCAGACTGGATCACTTCCAGTTCCCAGCCGTTGGCTTCACAGATGCGCTGGCCGATCATTACATCGTAGCCGTTGGCAAAAGAGCCGGGGACATTGGCGATTGGAACAGCGCCGTTGGCGTCGTCTCCCTGTGTCCAGTTGTAGGGGGCATACGCGCATTCCATAGCGATGGTAAGTACGCCGTCTTCTACCTGGGCCGGAGCTGCTGCCGCGCTTGCGGAAAATGCAAAGACAAATGCTGCGATGAGAAGGATTGCTGGTAGATTTCTGCGGTTCATGATGAATCTCCTTTCCCTGATCGGGTAAAAAATTTGACCGAAGCGTTGTGCTTCGGCCGCCGTATTCCTTCCGGGAAAGAAATTCATCAGCGAGCAAATAGCACTCCGCATTGCTGCGACAGTCGGCAGGATCTTTTCCGGCCGCCCAACATCCAACTGCTCAAACAGTTTTCAGTTTCGGCGAGTTACCCTTTCCCCGGTTCTCAACGATCTTTGAGGATCTCCTCCCGGTTACTCATGCACCCCGCGCCTCTATTTTTGCTTCGGTGTACATACTTTATCACGCTAAATCGGTTCCGTCAAGCAGTAATGATCCACAAATAATCGCTGCTGCCCGTGAAGAAAACTGTGGTTATCTCACAATTCGGCTTCGTTTTCCGGTTTTATTTCGTCATCACCATGCTGTGCCTTTTCAGCCAGCTCCCTTTTCGGAAGTACAGGATCATCACCGCACTAGTAACCGTCCAGGAGGCCGTGTAGCACAGGCAAAGCGCCGGCAGGCTTCTGAATGCGGCAAATACTGTCAGGATCCAGATGATCCGGAACAGGCATATCCCTATCCCGATAATGATCACCGGCCGGATCGCATCGCCGGCTCCGCGCAGAACACCGGAGAGCACTTCAATGGCCGTCCAGGTGAAATAGAAGGGAACGAAATAGGTCATCATCTCATAGGTCGTGTCAATTACGGCGGGATCGTTGGTGAGAATATGCAGCAGCGGCTTTGCGCAGAGCATGATCAGGGTGCTCAGTCCCACGGTAATGCCCAGCGCCATGAGCATCCCCTGCCTGACACACGTCTTCACCCGGTCCGTTTTTCCGGCGCCGAGATTCTGCCCGACGAAGCTGGTGATCGCCGCGCCCATCGCATTGCTGACGGCCCAGTAGATCCCGTCTGTTTTGGACGTCATGGCCCAGGAGGCGACGACGACCGTCCCCAGCGTATTTACCCCAACCTGGATGATCATGTTGGAAACGGCATACATCGAGCTTTGAAGCCCCGAAGGCACACCGAGCCGCATCATATTGACGAGATACATTCCCTTCAGCCTCAGCTGACGGAAGCTGAGGCGGTATGCCTCTTTGGCGGTCAGCAGCTTTCCGGTCAGAAGCGCCATATTCAGCACCTGCGACAAAACCGTCGCTATGGCTACCCCGGCGATCCCCCAGCGGCAAACTACCACAAACACCACATCCAGCACAATATTGGTGAGGCATCCGGCCACCATGAAAAGGAAGGGGCTCAGAGAATCGCCCACCGCGCGCAGCATGTTGGATTCCATATTCAGCACCAGCACAAACGGCACCCCGATAAAGTAGATCCGCAGGTACAGCACTGCATCCGCCAGGGTATCGGCAGGCGTTTTCAGCAGAGAAAGCATGCCGGGAGAAGCCGCCAGCCCGAATCCCATCAGAACGACCCCCATCAGGGCAAAAACCGTGATGGCATTCCCGGCGGCATTCTGTACGTCCTTCTCCCGCCCGGCGCCGTAGACCTGGGCGATCACAACGGAAGCCCCCGAAGTGATGGCGACAAAAAACCCGATCAGCAAATTGATGATCTGGGCAGAGCTTCCTCCGACGGCGGCCAGCGCTCTTGTTCCTACGAACCGGCCTACGATCATCCCGTCAACCGCATTATAAAGCTGCTGGATGCAGGTCCCGGCAGCGATCGGCAGGAAAAACACCAGCAGGCGTTTCCAGACGACGCCCGTTGTCAGATCCTTTTTGGGAAGTCCTTTATGGTCCCGGTGAAAAAGATGCGCGATCCGTTCCTTCAGCTTTTGACGGCCGGTTCCTGTCTCGGCAAATGTTCCGTTCATTTTTATTCCTGCCTGCCCCTGCTTTCCACAAGTTTTTCAACGCGCATGACAAGATATCACTGTCGTTTTCGGTTGTCAATATGAGTTTTTTAGCGTATAATAAGAAAAAATTTTTTCTGCCGGAAAGTGAGATCATATGGCTGAACTGACCCCGATGAAGCGCCAGTATCTGGAGATCAAGGAACAGTATCAGGACTGTCTTCTGTTCTTCCGTCTCGGTGACTTTTATGAGATGTTCTATGAGGACGCCTATGTCGCCTCCCGCGATCTGGATATTGCGCTTACCACTCGTGACAGAAATGTGGAAAACCCGGAGGAACGCACCCCCATGTGCGGCGTGCCGTATCACGCTGCGGAATCTTATATTGCCAAACTGATCGCGAAAGGCCACAAGGTGGCTATCTGCGAGCAGATGGAAGACCCTGCCCTCGCAAAAGGGATCGTCAAGCGGGAAGTGATCCGTATTATCACGCCGGGCACCGTCACAGACACTGCCATGCTGGAAGAAAACCGCAGCAACTATATCTGCTCCGTTTGCCTGACCGGCCGCAAAGGCGGTGTTGCGTTCTGCGATATCACCACCGGGGAAATGTGCTGTGCCTTTTTCGAAAATGATGCTCCCAATCATATTCTGAATGAACTCGGCCGTTTCACTCCCTGCGAAGCATTGCTTTCCCGCGAAGCCGCCTCCTGTGAGGCCGTGACGGAATTTCTCTCGGAAAAACTCGGTGCCATGCCCGAAACGGGGGAAGAGAAGTTTTCTCTACCCGGGTGCACGGAAAGGATGTGTGCCCAGTTCGGGTATTCCTCGGCGGCCGCTGCCGGTCTGCAGGACGCTGACGAGGCCGTTTGCGCCGTCGGCTCGCTTCTGCAGTATATTGATGAAACGCAAAAATTTGACCTCAGCCATGTCAACCGTCTGGATGTATTCCACGGCGGCCGCTATATGGAGATGGACTGGTCGACGCGCCGAAGCCTGGAACTGACCGAAGCACTGCGCAGCGGCGAAAAACGCGGTTCCCTTTTGTGGGTGCTTGACCGCACGAAGACGCCGATGGGGTCCCGCCTGCTTCGCTCCTGGGTGGAGCGCCCGCTTCTTTCCGCCGTAGCCATTCGCAGGCGTCTTTCTGCCGTGGCGGAGCTTGCGGAAGACAACGTGCGCCGCGGAGAACTGATCGATCAGCTGAAAAACATCCGTGATATGCAGCGTCTGGTCGGCCGGTGTGTGTACGGTACGGCCGGCGGCCGGGATCTGCGTACGCTTGCCAACTGTGCTGCCGTTCTCCCTTCCATTCGCTCCATTCTGGAGAGTTTTTCCTGCATGGAGCTGAAAGATATCCGCTCCATGGATCTTCTGGAAGATCTGCGTGCAGGCATCGATGCCGCGATCTGCGACGATCCTCCCTTCTCCGTGCGGGAAGGCGGCCTGATCCGGGAAGGATTTTCCGAAGAATTGGATCGTCTGCGCTCCATCCGTGACAACGGCGCACAGATGGTCAAGGACCTGGAAGAACGCGAACGGGAGCGCACCGGCATCAAAAAGCTCAAAGTCGGCTACAACAAAGTCTTCGGGTATTATATCGATGTGCCGCGCTCCGCCGGAGAAGGCGGCATTCCCTCCGACTATATCCGCAAGCAGACGCTGGTCTCCAATGAGCGCTACTTCACCCAGGAGCTGAAGGAGCTGGAAAACACCCTTCTCACCTCCCGTGAGAAGATCAACGAAATGGAATACAACTTCTTTGCCTCTCTGCGTGACCGCGTTGCCGCCGAAGTCAGCCGCATCCAGGCTTCCTCCGATGCCGTTGCACGGCTGGATGTTCTCTGCTCCCTGGCGGAAGTGGCCGTACGCAACCGTTATACCTGCCCTGAGATCGACACCTCCGGCACGATCTCCATTACGGAGGGGCGCCATCCCGTCGTCGAGCAGACGATGAAAGAGGTGCTCTTTGTGCCGAATGATACCTTCCTCAACGTTTCCGAGGACCGCGTTGCCATTGTCACGGGGCCAAATATGGCGGGAAAATCCACTTATATGCGGCAGACCGCCCTGATCGTTCTGATGGCGCAGATGGGTTCGTTTGTCCCGGCAAAAAGTGCCGTCATCGGCATCGTAGACCGCGTTTTCACCCGCATCGGTGCCTCGGACGACCTGGCTTCCGGCCATTCCACCTTTATGGTGGAAATGAATGAGATGGCAAATATCCTGAAGTATGCCACCTCCTCTTCCCTCCTGATCCTCGACGAGATCGGGCGGGGCACTTCCACTTTTGACGGGATGGCCATCGCCCGTGCCGTTCTGGAATTCTGTGCCGACAGAAAGAAGCTCGGGGCCAAGACCATGTTTGCCACACACTATCATGAACTCTCCTCGCTGGAAGGCGAGATCGACGGCGTCCGCAATTACAGCATCTCCGCAAAAAAGCAGGGCGGGACGCTCGTCTTCCTGCGCAAGATCATCCGCGGTGCTGCAGACGACAGTTACGGTATTGAAGTGGCTAAGCTCGCCGGGCTGCCGGACGCCATCGTCAGCAAGGCGAAGAACTACCTGAAGGAATTTGAAACCCAGGGCACTGCTGTTCTTCCGGAAGGCCGGGCGGAATCGGATCAGATCTCTTTCTCTGACATCGGCACCGATGAGGTGCGCCGCATCCTGGAAGGGACTGACCTGAACACCCTTACGCCGCTGGAAGCCCTCAGCCTGCTCTACGAACTGCAGAAGAAGGCCCGCGCGTGAGAACGGATCCGATCTCTTTCACCAGCCGGATGGACAGGCGCGAGGCTGTCTGCGCTCTTTTGTGGATGCCGATGCATCTCTGGCTCCTGCCCCGCCTGGCTGTTTCGCTGATGGAACGCGGCGTGATCAGCGAGCTTCAGGCAAATCTGCTGCTCTACGGTCTCGGTGCTCTTTTTCTCGCGGTCACCTGTTTTCCCTTTCTCCGCCGCGATTTTGACCCGCTCTGTGACCATCCTCTGAGATGCTTTGCGGAAATTGCGCTTTCCTACTGCACCATGATGGCGTTCAACCTGATCGCTTCCGGCCTCCTGTCTCTGCTGTCCGGTCTTTTCCTGGACGGAACGGTTTCCAACCAGAACAACGCCTCGATCATCTCCCTGGCGATGCAGGACTCCGGCCCCATTACGGCCATGGCCGTTTTCCTTGCACCGCTTACCGAAGAAGTGCTGTTTCGCGGCCTCCTCTTCGGTACCCTTCGGCGCAGGAACCGTTTGGCGGCATACCTGCTTACCATACTGCTCTTCTCTCTGTATCACGTATGGGGGTTTGCCCTCTATGACGCCACCTACTGGATCTATCTCCTGCAGTATCTCCCCGCAGCCTGGCTTTTATGCCGCTGTTATGAACGCACCGACTCCATCTGGTGCAGCATCTTTTTCCATATGCTGGTCAACTGGATCTCTATCCGGGCCCTTCTGATACTGGAGCAGCTGCTATGAACGAAACCGTTATTGCCCCCATTGCCCATATTGAAAATGATTTTGATACCAAATTCGGCATCCCGCGCCAGTCGCTTCTGGTGAATGCGCTGAAAAGCCGCATCCTCTTTGAGCCGGATTACCGGAACATCGATGCGCTGCGCGGCATTGAGGCTTATTCTCATCTCTGGCTGATCTGGCAGTTTTCAGAGAATCTGCGGTCTGACTGGTCTCCTACCGTACGTCCGCCGCGTCTCGGCGGGAATGTGCGCATGGGGGTGTTTGCCACCCGTTCTCCTTTTCGTCCGAACAGTCTCGGCCTTTCCTGTGTCGCTCTGGAGAAAGTGGAGGAAGACCCGTCTCTCGGCCCGGTGCTGACTGTTTCGGGGGCCGATCTGATGAACGGCACGCCGATTTTTGACATCAAACCCTATCTCCCCTATTCTGACTGCATCCTGGAAGCGACCACCGTCTTCGCTCCCCGGCCGGATTTCACGCTTGACGTGAACTTTACTCCGGGCACGGAAAGATCCTTTTCTCCGGAAAAGCTGGAAGCTTTAAAAGGCATCCTCCGCTGTGACCCCCGCCCCCGTTATCATGACGATCCGGAACGTGTTTACGGCCTTTCCTATGCCGGGCGGGATGTCCGTTTCCGGGTAAGAGATCATATCCTGACCGTTCTGGAAGTCATCTGAAACTTTCTCCAAATAATTAAACACAGCCTGCGGAAGTTCGTGACCTCCGCAGGCTGTGTTATCCTGCTATTTCGACGGCTTAGATCCCGCCCGTAAGACGCCAGGCGAGTATCACGGCGACGACCGCCGTAACCAGCAGCACCCCGGTTATTGCGGCAGTGATCTTATAAAGCAGGCTGTGTCCTTTTTCCTCATTTCCCGGATCATGCCGCCACGGAGTAGACAGATCCTCCGGCTCCCCGTCTTCCGGCATCTCGTCCTCCGGTTCCTCGTACTCCAAAGGTTCCCCGCAATAGGGGCAGAATCTTGCATCTTCGTCTGCATATGCTCCACAGGCCTGACAGATCACCGGCTTTTATCCCTCGTTTCGTCTCTGATATTCTTCGGGCATTATCTCACAAGAGCGCTCTTCCGTCAAGCAAAACGGAAATCATTTTCCCGCTCTGGAATGAGGCAGCTTCGGATGCGGCAGCCTTTCTCCCACTTTGCTGACAGCTTCCCTGACTGCGCTTATCACGCTCCTGCCGTCATAAGTCCGAACGCCCGCTTCGCTTTCAAAGAACAGCGCCAGCGCGCCGGGGCCCACATGAGATCCTGTTACCGGTTCATACTCCACGGTCAGGATCTGCCTGGGCGGTCTGTTTTTCTGCAGCAGGGAGGCAAGCATCTCCGCGTCTTCCCGGCACAATGCCTGCGCAATGCCTACCGTCTGCTTTTCGGGGTCCTTTACAAGTTTGTCATACATCTCTGCCAGGGTGAGGATCGACTGTTTTCTGCCCCGCACCTTGGCAAATGCGACGATCTTGCCTTCCTCATTCCCTTTCAGAATGGGCTTGATCTGCAGCACCGTGCCGATCACCGCCGACAGGTTGGAAAGCCGCCCTCCGCGTTTCAGATGCATCAGATCATCTACCGTAAAGACATTGAACATCCGCTCGACCGCTTCCCTCAGGCGTGCCGCGGCATCTTCTACCGACAGATCCTGATCTCTCAGTTCCGCCGCCTGCAGGGCAAGCAGGCCTTCCCCGAGAGAGGCCCCGAGAGCATCCACGATCTCGATCTTCCTCTCGGGATAGTCTTCCGAAAGTTCCCCTGCCGCGATATGCGCCGATCCGCAGGAGCCGGAAATACCGGAAGACATCGCCACAAAGAGAATATCTTTTCCCTGCTTCAGGCACGGTTCAAAGAAGTCCATATAATCCCGGGGGGCGATCTGTGATGTGGTTACGACCGCGCCTTTTTTGATGGAAGTATAAAACTCATCCGCAGGGAAGGCGTCCGTATCCGTGCAATGAAATGTTTCCCCGCCGATCATATAGGGAAAGGCAATCACACCGATCTCTTTTTCCTGCAGCATCGTGGTTGGAAGATTCGCTGAAGTATCTGTCATAACGGCAAAACTCATGTTTGCTTCCTCCTTGTTCGCTTGTTCGGATCTTTTTTCATTTTATCCGCAGATTCGGTTTATTGCAATCTACTAAGGCTTTCGCGGGTCTACTGAAATGCTCTACGCAGAGTAGAACCGTCTTCGGGAAAATTTCTACTCTGCGCAGAGGAGGGAAATCGTTTGATTATTTGATGATCAGAGGGGTTTCTGCCCCGGTTCCGCACGGGGCGACCAGCATCATCGTTGCCCCCTTCGGGATAGCGGTCAGGGTGATCTTCGGATTCAGCCCCTGAAGGACCGCTTTCACGTTTTCGTATTTCACGTCGTATGCAGTGCATAGGCTTCCGGTCGTGTCTCCTGTTGCAACCGTGTGGGAATACACGGCATAGACCGCATTATTCGCCGTTCTCGCAGGGAACAGATAATCCTTCCCTGCCTGCACGCTGCCGAGAGCGGTCAGCCCGTTGATGGTCTTCAGCAGCTGCTCAACGTCATTGGAGTATTTGATCCCCAGGGTATCACACACTCCGCGCACCGTTTCTCCCGACTGCATGGTGTGTGCGATCAGATAATACTCGAACCGGTCTCCCGTCACGGTGCTCACATTCACATTGGCATCGACCGCCTTGGCAACCGTCTCGGTGATTTCTTTCGCGGCTTCATTTGTCACCGGCAGAAGAATCTCCTGCCCGGCATAGATCGCGTTGAGACGAAACTCCCCCGACCACAGGTTCAGGCTTTTGATCGCCTCTTTGCAGGTGTTGTAATCCAGCTGAAGGCCGTCGCAGATACTGTAGAGCGTATCTCCTTTTTCTACGGTATACCGGATCACATAACTCTCCGGGATCACCGCCGAGATCGTCGCTTCATAAAGAGCCATGATGGAATCGGCATCCGCTCTTGACTTCGGGATGTACAGCTTCTGCCCCGGGCGCACGGCGTTCAGCGCGTCCTCGCTGCCCATGCCGTTTACCACCAGGATCGCTTGTTTGACCGCATAGTAATCAATGCTGTAACCGTCGCAGATATCACTGATGGTATCCCCTTGCCCGACCTCTATTTCAACGATATAGGGCGTATAGTCCTTGGCAGCCCGGGCGTTTGCGGAAAAAAGCGGGATCATCAGGCACAGCAGGAACAATACCTGCAAAACACTCTTCTTCACTCTTTTCTTCCTCCTCTCCTGCGGCAGCTGTCTCTTACTGTTTTTTAATGAGCCTACTATACATCACCTGTCACCCTTTTGCAACAGACTCCCGGAAATTGTTCATGTTTTTTTCATAAAAAACGCTGCAGAAATCCCTTCTGCAGCGCATGATCCCGCCGATTTTCCGTTTTTTCTCTCAAAGCCTTTCCACAGGCTCCGCTTCTTTTTTCGTCTCTTCCTGATCCGCAGCGTCTTCCGCGATCTCCCGCTTCTGCAGGTTGGCGATCAGGATCCAGTTTGCCAGCGTAAGCATCAGGGCAACCGCAAAGAACATGATCTGCTGTCCGAGATAACGGCTGTCCGCAAGCGTCATCAGGCTCAGCATGGCGCCCCACATACAATAGAACATCGTCTTTTTCCCGTCCGGCACCCCATAGGCAAATCCGGCCAGGCGGAAGAATGCCACGGCATCTACGATCAGCGTCAGGATCTCGATCAGGTAGTTCCACATGATCGGGTTAATGGAATTCTGTTTATAAGCCGTCAGCAATCCGCAGGCGAAAAACAGGATGGGGATCAGAGCCAGCAGGGTGATCGTCGAATTTTTCACCACATGCGGCTTGTTGGCACATACCAGCGTAAGCGGAAAAGCGATCCCCGTCAGAATTCCCAGAACGGCAAGTACCCGAAGGAATGTTGCATCCGCATCCACTTCACTCTGGGAAAACAGCAGCACTCCGCCCGCGATCATTACCAGAGCGATCGCCCAGCGGATCACCGCATAGAGCTTTCCTTCATTCTGCAGCGCCTCGAAAAAATCTTCCGGAACAGCCAGCTTCTCCTTTGCCTGCTTCCGGGTAAAATACTGAAAAACGCCTGCTCCCGCACAAACCAGCAGCACGACGAAGAAGTGCCAGACGCTCTTGTCGGGCAGCCCTTTGTCATATGCCAGCTGGAGCTGCATCCAGCGGAAAAACACGCCGAACGCCCCCGCACCGAGGACGTAGCAGCTTACTTCCAGAGATTTGCTGTCTTTACCCATAAAACATCACTCCTTTACATTATGGCGCCGATACGTGAGGAACCGGTAGGGGATCCCCTCTTCTTCCTCACACGGCCCAGCTTCCACGCACTGCCATGCCGGATCTTCATCGAGATTCGGGAAAAATCTTTTGCTGGCCGGGCAGCAGCCTATTTTCGTCACATAAACGCCCTCGATCTCCGGAAAGAACAGTTCATAAATACTGGCTCCGCCGATCACCAGGCATTTCTCGTCCGCCTTCACACACGCCAGGGCTTCTTCCGCACTGTGCACGACCTCGGCTCCGGGGATCTCCGTGTTCTGCCCCGTCACCACAATGTTGTGCCTTCCTTGCAGAGGCTTCCCGCCGGGGAAGTCCTCCATCGTCTTTCTGCCGACGATTACCGCCGCCCCTTGTGTAAGGGCCCGGAAATGTGCCCTGTCTGCTTTCAGCGTGACCGGCTGCGTGCGCCCGTCTCCGATCCCCCAGTCCTCATAAACGGCAACAACAGCTTCCAGCTTCATACAGCGACAGGGATCTTGTGATCAAACGAGGAAAACTCGTAATCTGTCATCGAAAAGCTCTCCCTGGTAAAGGCATAGAAGTCCTTTACATCCGGATCGATGCTGAAGACGGGAGCCTTTTTCGGCACATTGTTCAACATCTCTTCCACCATGGGTACATGCCTGTCATAGATATGGGCATCCGCGATCACATGCACCAGTTCCCCCGCCTCAAAGCCGGA
Source organism: Oscillospiraceae bacterium (assembly GCA_017432615.1). Classification (GTDB taxonomy): domain Bacteria; phylum Bacillota; class Clostridia; order Oscillospirales; family Oscillospiraceae; genus Limivicinus. Next base: position 2,642 of record JAFRIV010000032.1, on the reverse strand, counting down.
TACCTGAGCGATCATCATCGTCAGCACGGCGTACTGTACCACATTCCAGTTGTTGGCCGTCAGCATGTCCTGCGACCGTTGATTCAGAATGGCATTGAGCTTATTCCCGCATACGTTAAACGTCATGGAATAGGCGCAGGGATACAGGGCCATTTCGCTTAAGTCCGCGAAATTGTAAAGGTTCGTCATGATCCTGCGGGACGCCGGGTTATGCTTCAGATCATACAGGACCTTATCCACCTGATCCATGTCTCCTTCGGGATAATGGTGTTTCACCGAAAGCTGATACCCGTATGCCTTGCCGATGGATCCGTTTTCGTCCGCCCATGCGTCCCATACTCTTGTACGAAGTTCGCGGACGTTGTTGCTCTTCGCCTGCCAGATCCACAAAAGCTCATCAATGGCCGACTTCCAATAGGTCTGCCGCAGCGTAAGGATCGGAAATTCCCTGGAAAGGTCATACCGGTTCACAATGCCGAAGCGCTTGACGGTATGGGCAGGGGTCCCGTCCTCCCAGTGTGGGCGCACATTCAGCGCTGTATCCCATGTGCCGTTATCGATAATATCCCGGCAGTTTTGGATAAAGATCTCATCAGCTCTGCTCATAATGTTCTCCAATTCTGTAATAACTTGCTTATTTTACCACGCAGAAGCGGCATTCGCAACCATTTCTTTTTGCTGCAGGCGACATCCGCTTTTTGACTGCGCCCGGCCCCCATGTCGGCTAGCGCTGTTCTTCCCGACTTCAAAAAAATGAAATCCCAGAAAAAAACTGTTGACAAACGGCAGGAGATTTGCTAATATAATTCCGCTGTGGCCGAGTGGTTCAGCTGGTTAGAACGCCGGCCTGTCACGCCGGAGGTCGAGGGTTCAAGTCCCTTCTCGGTCGCCACAATGCCCCTTATTCAAGGGGCATAAAATTTGCTGCTGTAGCTCAGTAGGTAGAGCGCATCCTTGGTAAGGATGAGGTCGGCAGTTCGAATCTGCCCAGCAGCTCCAAAAGCCCTGAAGTCCACGGATTTTAGGGCTTTTTGCTGTATCTTTGTGAAATCGATCAGACCTCATCCCTAACAGTCAGTTTTTGAAGAAGGGATGCGGTCTGATTGATGTCCAGAAAAAGCCTTTTTTTGAACAATATCAACCGAAACGCTATTGTATTGTTTAAGGTTGAATGGTAAAATTATTATAGGACTGGTCTATTCTAACAGAGGAGAAAATATGGATACTGATAAAGCAAAAAGAGTAATTGTTGTAATAGGATTCATCTGCCTTATCATATGTTTATCATGTTCTTCCTTCGCTGACGAAGAAAATTCCGTATGGAAAATGGTATATGAAGAAGTACTTGATAACATAGAAAAACATGAACCTTATAATATATCGCGGACAAGCACATATCTTATCTATGATATGGATGGAAATGATACCCCTGAACTTATTATTATGAAAGGACTTAGTGATGCAGAGCGAAAAGCTGAGTTTTATACCTGTGAAGATGATAAACTTGTTTGGGTCGGTGAAAGTAAGACCGGATATGTGGATTTTGAAGCAGATGACACCGGAGAAGGACTTATCATACATCGTTCCTTAGATGAAGAAGCATCCTGTAAGCAAATACTTCTGAAAGAAAAACAGCTGATAGAGAAATCGGTAAAAACACCTGTTTCAGATACTCAATACCGATATCTGAAGTTGGTCGGATTGAATAATCGTCTTCCAATTTCGTTATATGAAGAAATAATTGGCTTCGTTGGAGGAGAATTCCCTTTATCTGAATCTGTCCATTTTCCTGAATTTAATGATTCTTTTTTTGATGAATTGATTGCCGGCAAGGGTGTAGTTCAGGTTATACCTGGTATGTCTTCATATTATCCTGATTATCAGTGTAAATTTGAAAAGCTAAAAAGCAAAAGGCATGAAATTGGGAGTAAGGTTTATTCGGATACCAATGGAGATGGGCAGTTGGAGTGCATCGTTGAACTTAGAGGAGAAGCAGTTCCCAGCAGAATATTCCTGAGTGAGCAGAATGGCGTTGTCTATGCCTATATCCAGGAGTTTGCATACTCGGATATTTCTTTTGATAGAAATGGGAACTTTCTGATGGACACTGATGGATTTAAGGAATTATATCGCCTGATATTTGACAAAGGTGAGTGGTTTTTGATGAACCTTCCAATGCGTTTAGCACAATAAAAAATGGTATTGATAAGGGGCTGTAGCAAAATAAGAATTTTGCACAGCTCCTTTTCTACGGCCAAAAACGTGAAAAAAGCGATAGAATTCGCGCTTTCAGCGAAAACTACCGCGACTTTACCCAGAGCACGCTAAAACCAGCCTGCCCCTGAACAGCCTAATATTCGATTTTGTGGAAACTAAGCCGAATCTTTTATGAACAACTGCGTTCCTGTACGGTCATTCTGTATTTTGGAATGCAGTTTGTTTATATTGTATGACATGGCAAGCAGCAGAATTTCTGTGGTAACCTTTTTATTTCCTCGGAGCAGGAACTGTCGAAATCCATAATCTTGCTTGACAACTCCGAATGCTCCCTCGGACTGGATTGACCGATTCATTCTTAGCTGAATACCTTCCGGGCTGGTAATCCGTTCCTGGGATGCGGATCTCTGGGCAATGAATTTTTT
>JAFRIV010000031.1 GCA_017432615.1 Oscillospiraceae bacterium | reverse complement strand
GGTGGAAGGCCGCGCTCCTTTTCTGCTGGCCCGCTGGATCGCGGGTTTTCGCTCCGAGTTTCCGCGTGTTGCGATCCATCTTTGGAACGGCAGCGGCGACGAGGTCATGGAGCGGGTGCAGCGTGGTCTGGCGGATCTGGCCCTGGTCGCCACTCCTTATAACGCCGAGCAGCTCGACGGCTTCTCTGTCGGGCGCGAGCCCTGGGCGGCCATGATGTCCAAGGATCATCCCCTTGCAGCGGAGGAGGGACAGTTCCTGCCGCTGCGCAAGCTGGTCGGTCAGCCGCTGTATATCCCCAGCCGCCGCTCCCGTCTCGACTCCATCCGCGCCTGGTTTGAGGAACTGGGCGAAGAGCCCAACATTGCAGGCGACCTCTCCCACTATATAGACGCTGTCGCACTCGCCGAGCAGAACGCCGGGATCTGCATCTATCCGATGACCACCTATAACGTCAGCGATCTGATCGTGACGAAGATCATCACCGAGAGCTCCCGCCAGGTGGAGTATGCCATGGTCTGGAAACGCAACGACCGACAAACCGAGCTCCAGCAGGAATTCATCAATTATGTGCAGGACTGCATGGAGGAGGAGCGCCGCGGCACCCAGCCCTATATCATGCCTGAGCGGGAATACTTCCCGCCGGAGGATACCAAGTACCTGTGATCCAAGGTCAGAGAAGAGGTTCTATCATGAAGGAAGCGAGTAAGACGCGTATTGAACATGACTCCATGGGAGATATTGCCGTTCCCGCGGATCGCCACTGGGGTGCACAGACACAGCGCAGCCTGGAACACTTCCCGATCGGCGTTGGGAAAGAGATCATGCCAATAGAGATCGTCCATGCGTTTGGCATCGTCAAACACGCGGCAGCGCGTGTCAACCGCAAGTTATGTGCAAATCGAATGACGGCGGAAAAGCTTTCCGTGATCGAGCAGGCAGCAGAGGAAGTGGCTCTTGGACAGTTGGACGACCATTTCCCGCTGGTCGTCTGGCAGACAGGCTCCGGAACGCACAGCAATATGAACGCCAATGAGGTCATTGCCAACCGGGCAAACGAATTGGCTGGGAAACAACTGTGCCATCCCAATGACGATATCAACATGAGCCAGTCTTCAAACGACTGTTATCCAACCGCCATGCGCATTGCCGCTGTTCTTTCCCTCGAAAGAAATCTTCTTCCAGCAGTCGAAAAGCTGATTGACGTCATGCTGAAAAAGGAAGAGGAATCTCGTGATATCTTAAAATGCGGCCGCACACATCTGCAGGATGCGGTGCCGATCCGCTTTTCCCAGGAGATCAGCGGATGGCGCAGCTCATTGGAGCGTGATGCTGAGCTGCTTCGACTTGCCCTGCCGCTGCTTCGAGAGCTCGCTTTGGGCGGTACAGCGGTCGGAACGGGTCTGAATGCCCCAGCGGGCTTTGCCGAACAGGCGGCGGAAGAGATTTCACAGCTTGCCGGCACAACATTTGTGACCGCACCGAATAAATTTCACGCCCTCACCTCGCTGGATGAGCTGGTCTTTGCCCACGGGGCCATGAAAGCGCTGGCTTCGGATATGATGAAGATTTCCAATGACATTCGCTTCCTTGCCAGCGGCCCGCGCTGCGGCCTCGGGGAGCTGCGTATCCCGGCCAACGAGCCGGGAAGCTCCATCATGCCTGGCAAGGTCAACCCCACCCAATGCGAGCAGGTCACAATGGTGGCGGTTCAGGTTATGGGGAATGATGCTGCCATCGGCTTTGCCGCGTCCCAGGGCAATTTTGAGCTGAACGTGTTTCAGCCGGTTGTGGCCTATAATTTCCTGCAGTCGGCGCGGCTGCTAACGGAATCCATCACAGCTTTCACATCTTTTTGTTTTGTCGGACTCATACCTGACGCAGAGGCCATGCGGCGCTATCTCGACCGGACCTTGATGACTGTGACGGCCCTGAATCCGGTGATCGGTTATGAAAACGCAGCAAAAGCTGCCAGGCTTGCACATGAGAGCAATATCACTTTGAAGGAAGCCTGCCTGCGCCTCGGCTTTCTGGATGCCGAGCGCTTTGACGACCTGGTGCAGCCCGAGAACATGGTATAAAGGTGAAGAATAATGGATTACGCAAAAAAATCGCTTAAAAAGCACGCGGAATCGAACGAAAAGATTGAGACCAGGATTCGTACGGTGAGCAAAGCCGCCCGGTCAGGCTCAGCAGTGTGATAATCGGCGGACTGATTTTTCAGCCGACCGATTGTCATGATATCTTTTTCGTATATTTCAATATATGCAATTCATATTGCTTGCTTTTTGCTCTCTTGACAGTGTCTTTCAGCATATGCTATAGTTTCAAGTGTCTTGAATAACAACTCGCGAAAAGTGTTTTTCGGTGCCGGGGGCCTCGTGCCCCTTTAAGGCATCGGGAAACACTTTTTTGTGTTTCAGGGGATATTCCATCATGCAAAAGCGCGAGCAGCTCTACGAGGGGAACAAAACGGGTCTGTGTCACGAAAGATTCAAATGTTGTGATCGTTTCTTACAAAGATGATGCAACCGCCTTCAATGGTCATAAGAAAGGGATCATCGAGGGCAAAGGCGCAGTACGCCCGGGAACACGACATCTCTTATCTCGGCATGCAGGTGGCAGTAATCGAGTTTGCCCACCACGTCTGCGGGCTGCCGGATGCAAGCTCGGGAGAACTGGCCCCCAACTCGCCGCATAAAGGCATTGACTTTTTACCCGATCAGGATGAAACGGTCAGCAAGAGCGGCACACTGCGGCTCAGCGCTTATCCCTGCAGCATCGCGGAAGGGACCGTCATGCGCCGCTGCTACGGTGTGGAGGAGATCCGCGAGCGGCACCGTCACCGCTACGAATTCAACAACGACTATCGCGCGCCGCTCGAGGAGTAGGGGTTCTGTCTCTGCGGCCAGTCCCCGGACGGCTACATTGTGGAGGCGGTGGAGCTGAGCGAAAAGCGTTTTTTCGTCGGTGTCCAGTTCCACCCGGAGTTTAAGAGCCGCCCCAATCATCCGCATCCGCTGTTCATGGGGCTCATATCTGCTTCTCTGAAGGAGTAATGTATGGACAAAATTCTGATTCTTGATTTTGGCGGCCAGTATAACCAGCTGATCGCCCGACGCGTGCGCGAGCAACAGGTCTATTGCGAGCTGCATCCGCACAACATGCCCCTGGAGGAGATCCGTTGCTTTGATCCCATCGGCATCATCTTCACCGGCGGGCCGCACAGCGTCTATCTCCCCGACTCACCCAGGCCCGACCCCGGCGTGTTTACCCTCGGCGTCCCGATCCTCGGCATCTGCTATGGCTGCCAGCTGCTGGCCCAGTCTCTGGGCGGGCTGGTCACCGCCGCGGAGGCTGATTCCGCCCGGGAATACGGCAAGACCGATACGGCCTTTGACCCGTCCTGCGTTCTGTTCCGCGGCTTACCGGCGGAGAGCGTGACCTGGATGAGCCACGGGGACTACATAGCCCAGGTGCCGGAGGGCTTCCGTTTGGCTGCCCACTCCGCGGCCTGTCCCACCGCCGCCATTTGTGACGAGGAACGGCGCTTCTACGGCGTGCAGTTCCACCCGGAGGTCAACCACACGGCCTTCGGGCGGGAGATGATGCATAATTTCCTGTACACCGTCTGCGATGCGCACGGTGACTGGACCATGGCCAATTTCAAACGCCGCAGCGTTGAGGAACTGCTTGAGCGCGTGGGCACGGGCCGGGTGCTGCTGGCTCTCTCGGGGGGCGTGGACTCCTCGGTGCTGGCGGCGCTTTTGAGCGAGGCCGTCGGCAGCCAGCTTACTTGCGTCTTTGTCGACCACGGCCTGCTCCGCAAGAACGAGGGGGATGAGGTGGAAGCGGCCTTCGCTGACAGAGCGTTGGATTTCCGCCGCGTCGATGCGAGCGCCCGTTTCCTTGAACGGCTGCGGGGCGTAACGGAGCCGGAGGAAAAACGCCATATTATCGGAGGGGAGTTTATCCGCGTCTTCGAGGCGGAGGCCAAGCAGATCGGCGCGGTGGAGTATCTCGCCCAGGGGACGATCTATCCGGACGTGATCGAATCCGGCCTCGGCCAATCCGCCGTCATCAAGAGCCATCACAATGTGGGCGGGTTGCCTGGATATGTGGATTTCAAGGAGATCCTCGAACCGCTGCGACTGCTCTTCAAGGATGAAGTGCGGCAGCTCGGGCGTGAATTGAGGCTCCCGGAGAGCTTGGTCGCCCGTCAGCCCTTCCCCGGCCCGGGCCTTGCCATCCGCGTGATTGGGGATGTGACGGAGGAAAAGTTGACTCTCTTGCGGGAGGCCGACGCCATCTTCCGCGAGGAGATGGCAAAGGCCGCCCTGGATCAGACGGCCAGCCAGTATTTTGCGGTGCTGACGAACCTGCGTTCAGTGGGCGTGATGGGCGACGGGCGCAGCTATGACTATGCCGTGGCGCTGCGCAGCGTGCAGACCTCGGACTTCATGACCGCCGATTGGTCACGCCTGCCGTATGAGCTGTTGGACCGCGTTTCGGTGCGCATCGTCAACGAGGTGAAGGGCGTCAACCGCGTGCTCTACGACATCACCTCCAAGCCGCCTGCAACTGTCGAATACGAATGAGGGAGGATAAAGCCATGACAACATGCGCGATCGTAGGCATCAACTGGGGTGACGAGGGCAAGGGCCGCATGGTCGATCTGCTGACGGAGGACTTTGACGTGGTCATCCGCTATCAGGGCGGCGGCAATGCGGGCCACACCGTCGTCAACGACTATGGGAAGTTTGCACTACACCTGCTGCCCTCCGGCGTTTTTCACCCCGGCGTCGTGAATGTTTTGGGCAACGGCGTTGCGCTGGACGCCGAAAACCTCTGGATCGAGATTGAATCCCTGCGGGAAAAGGGCGTGGCGATCAGTCCGGAGAATCTGAAAATCAGCGACCGGGCTTCTCTGCTCCTGCCCTGGCACCGGGAGCTGGACGCGTTGGAAGAGGCGCGCCTCGCGGACAAACAGTATGGCTCGACCAAACAGGGCATCGCCCCGTTCTATTCGGATAAATACCAGAAAAAAACCGTCCTCGCCGGGGAACTGAACGACCCGGAGGAACTGCAGGAGCATTTGCGTGAGCTATTGGAATGGAAGAACCTGATCCTGACCGGCGTATACGGCGCAAAGCCATATACGTTGGTGGAACTGACGGCCTGGGTTGAAAACTATGGCGGGAAAATCAAGCCCTACCTCTGTGACACCGGGGCGTATCTCCGCTCCGCTGTGGACGAGGGAAAGAAGCTGCTTTTTGAAGCGCAGCTCGGCGCCCTGCGCGATCTGGATTACGGTATCTATCCCTATACGACTTCCTCCAACGCCATTGCCGCCTACGCCCCGATAGGGTCCGGACTACCCTCGGCGCGACTGGACGAGGTCGTAGGAGTTGTGAAGGCTTATTCCACCTGTGTAGGGGAGGGCCCCTTTGTGTGTGAGCTCTTCGGGGAAGAGGCCTCCCGGCTGCGTGAGGCCGGGGGTGAATACGGCGCAAAGACCGGTCGGCCGCGCCGCGTGGGGCCCATCGACCTGGTGGCCACGCGCTACGGCGTGCAGGTTCAGGGTGCAACAGCCCTTGCACTGACCAAGCTTGATGTGTTAAGCTATCTTCAGGAGATCCCAGTCTGCGTGCAGTACGAGCTGGACGGAGTTCGTACCGACAGTTTTCCTTTCCCAACGGCGCTGAAGCGGGCAAAGCCGGTGTTCGAGACGCTGGAGGGCTGGAACCGTGACATTGCCGGCGTGCGCCGTTGGGAGGAATTGCCCAAAGCGGCGCAGCGCTATGTGGAGTATATTGAAGCGCGCGTCGGCTGCCCGATCCGTTATGTCTCGGTCGGCCCCGAGCGCGACGCCATCATTTTACGGTAAGGTGACAGACTATGAACGACCGCTATGAATCCCCGCTTGCCTCACGCTATGCCTCCGCCTACATGCTCGAACTGTTCTCTCCGCAGAAAAGGATCGAGACCTGGCGGCGGCTTTGGGTCGCCCTAGCGCGGACCGAGCACGAGCTGGGTCTGCCCATCACCACCGAGCAGATACAGGAGCTGGAGGCGCACATCACGGATATCGACTTTGCCTGTGCCGCCGCGCGGGAAAAGGAGGTACGGCACGATGTGATGGCGCATGTTTACGCCTATGGAAAAGCCGCACCCTCGGCGGCGGGCATCCTTCACCTGGGCGCGACAAGCTGCTACGTCACCGACAACGGCGATCTGATCCTCTACCGCGAGGCGCTGCGCTATCTGCGCGGTGAACTGCTCAAGGTGCTGAAAAATCTCGCTGCTTTTGCCGAACGCTACAAGGTCACGCCGACACTGGGCTATACCCATTACCAGCCGGCGCAGCTTGTCACGGTTGGAAAGCGCGCGACGCTCTGGATGCAGGATTTCCTGTCTGATCTCGAGGAGCTGGACTTCGTACTAGGGACGCTGCGCTTTCTCGGCTGCCGCGGCACGACCAGAACGGAAGCGAGCTTTTTGGAGCTCTTTGAGGGCGATGAAGCCAAGATCGACGAGCTCAACCGGCGCATTGCCGCCGAGTTTGAGTTCACAGAGTGCTTTCCCGTCTGCGGACAGACCTATCCCCGCAAGACGGACAGCCGCATTCTCAACTGCCTGAGCGCCATCGGGCAGAGCGCCTACCGCATGGCGCAGGACATCCGTCTCCTGCAGCATGACCGCCAGCTCGAAGAGCCTTTTGAGGAAAACCAGATCGGTTCCTCCGCCATGGCCTATAAGCGCAATCCCATGCGCTGCGAGCGGGTCTGTTCCCTGAGCCGCTATCTGATGACAGAGGCTATAAACGCCCCGCTTACCGCCTCGGCCCAGTGGCTGGAGCGCACCTTGGACGACTCGGCCAACCGCCGCCTGTCCCTGCCGGAGAGCTTTCTCTGCGCCGACGCGGTCCTGCGCCTGCTGCAGAATGTGAGTGCCGGGCTGCGAGTGAACGAGAAGATTGTGGACAAAACCGTGCGGGAGTATCTGCCTTTCATTGCAACAGAGAACTTGCTCATGGAAGCCGTCAAACGTGGCGGCGACCGGCAGCAGCTGCACGAGATCATCCGCCGTTGCTCCATGGAGGCGACAGCCCGGATGAAAGACGGAGGAGACTGCGATCTGCTTACGCGCCTCGCTGCCTGTCCGGAATTTGTCATGAGCGAGGCGGAGCTGAAAACGCTTCTGGATCCATGTAACTATACCGGACGCTGTGAGCAACAGGTGGAGGCCTTCCTTTCGAATATCCTTCCGGTGCTGAATGATGCGGTGCTTACCGAAACAACTCTCGATGTTTAAGCAACGTCCTCTTTGTCCGTTTTGTCACGCACCTCTTCAAGTGCACATGTTTCCTGACTTCCTCATAAAAGCAAAAATGAACAAATAAGTAATTGAACGGTTATATGAGACAATCTGTTCGATAACCAATGAGGAATTCATAGCATTACTGGCAGAGAATGTATTTTAAATTGTTTTATTAATGAGTAGGATGAAATCCTGATAAAAAATCCGGGTGCTCCATGCAAAAGAGCATCCGGATATTTTTATATGTCTTCGTCTTCCGGTTCCGGCGGTTCTGCTTCTTCCCTGTCTGCCGGTATCGGAGGATCTTCTTCAACGATCATGTCCAGCATACCCTGAACGACCTGAGGGTCGACAGCCGATTCCGGCTGTTCAAGGCGGTTGATTCCGGCTGCATTCTGGATGGTTTTGTCGGAGAGCCAGATGAGGGCGAGATCCGCCACCAGTAACAGCAGAATGAGTTCGGATGAGACGAACAGCGCATTGTTGGAGAGATAGTTCCCGACCGTTTCGACAATACCCGCGCGATAGGAACGGATCGACTCATAGAGCAGGTTGGCAGAGTACAGCGTGTTGCTTTGCATGGTGTTGGCAAGCAAAAGAACAGCAAAGGCGGAGAGAGGAAGAAGCGGGAGAATACTCCAGTTATGGGAAAGGACGGGTTGTTCTCCGCAACTGAGATCGGAAAGAGGCGCGATGATCGTCGCCATGAACAGTACAGCCTGCAGAATAACAAACACAGCCAGCGCGGCAACTGTCGGATAAAAGAAGCGGACGGCAAGAAAGGAAGAAAAACGGGAAATGCTGCAATCGATCTGCTGCAGCGTGAGAGCGCTCAAAAAGACAAACACACCGAAAGCTTTGTTTTTCGGCTTCATGATCATCAGGTAGAACAACAGGCCCAGCAGGAGAAAAGCAATCTTCAGGGCGCCGTCGGTAAGCTTTTCCGAAATCGTGACGAACTGACGCCCCAGCGGCCACCAGATAGTCCGGAGAGCCGAAGAGAGCAGTTTCCCCGCAGCCGTTCCGCCGGCAGTCAGGGCAGCAGGGGAGAAAAATGCAAGGAGGATGATTTTCGGGAAGGACTTCTCTTCCGCAAAGCATTTGAGGGAAGATGCGATAAACAGAAACAAATAGAGGACAGAGATCCAGAGCGGAAACCACTGATAGGTCATGGAACGGATCTGTTCAAAAGTCGGATTTGTCAACAGGTACTCCCCTCTGCAGCAGCGTTACACCGGAAGGATCTTCAATTCCTTCGGCAGCGAAGTGATGTCTTCACAGCCGTTTTCATGAAGAATGATCACGTCTTCGATGCGGACTCCGAACTTCCCGGGCAGATAGATGCCGGGCTCAGCCGAAACGGCCGCATGCAGCGGCATGGGTTTGCCGTTTCGAAGGTTGAAAAACGGCGCTTCGTGGATATCGATGCCAAGGCTGTGGCCGTAACCGTGGCCGAAATAATCACCGTAACCGGCCGCTGTGATCACATCGAGAGCGGCCTGATGCACCTCTTTGCCGATGACACCCGCTTTGGCAAGGGCTATCCCTGCCAGCTGCGCTTCCAGCACCGTATAGTAGACTTTCTCCATTTCCGGTGTGGCATGGCCGATGGCGACGGTACGCGTAGTGTCGGAGCAGTATCCGTCATAAACACAACCGAAGTCGATGGTGAGAAAGTCTCCGTCCCGGACCTGGCGATCGGTCGGAACGGCGTGAGGCATGCTGCTGTTGGGGCCGCCGGCAATGATGGGATCAAAACTCATGCGTTCGGCTCCGCCGGCGAGCATCAGATATTGCAGCCGGGCTGCGATCTGCTTTTCGGTCATCCCCGGGCGGATCTCTTCCCAGAGCTGCAGCAGAGCTCTGTCGGCAATATTCTGGGCGGCTTTCAGCTTGGCGATCTCCTCTTCATCCTTCGACTGGCGAAGGGTCAGCAGCAGATCGGAAGCGGGGGCAAATTCACAGCCCAGCTCATCCCGGTAGGTGTTGTATTCCTTCACCGTCAGAGCGGCATCTTCAAAACCGAGTTTTTTCACGCCGTCACGGAGAAGATATTTTTTCAGAACGGCGGTATACGGAGCTGCATTTTCACGAATGACAATTTCCGCATCCTGCACCCGGGCAGTGGCTGCTTCTGTATAACGGCTGTCTGTAATGAAAATGGTTGCTTTCTCCGTCACAAGCACAAGTGCGTCGCCTTCACCGGTGGTATGAAAACCGGAAGCATAAAACACATTGGATGCGCTGCTAATCAGCATGGCATCGATGTTTCTGGCAGAAAGCTGCTGACGGATCTGGGAAAAATGATTCATCTTTTTGTTCTCCTGAATAAATAATAGTGGATTTAGAGCAGTCCCATATGGAGCTTCGCAAGGGTAAGTACGTTCTGCATCAGCATAGCCCGCGTCATTGGCCCCACCCCGCCCGGGACCGGCGTGATAAACGCAGCTTTTTCGCTGACTTCATCAAAGCAGACGTCACCGGTAAACCGGCCGGTTTCCGCGTCGCGGTTCATCGCAACATCGATCACGGTGGCCCCCGGCTTTACCATGGAACCGGAGATCAGACGGGGCTGCCCGGCAGCCACCACCAGAATGTCAGCCTGGCGGGTCATGGCGGCAAGATCCGGTGTATGGCGGTGGCAGTATATCACTGTGCCGTGTCGACGCAGCAGCAAAAGTCCCATTGGTTTGCCCACAATGTTGCTGCGTCCTACCATGACACAGACCTTCCCGTCTGCTGAAATATCGTAGGCATCCAGCAGGGCACCGATCCCGGCTGGAGTGCATGGCCAGATTACGGAATCTCCCCGCACCATTCGCCCGACGTTCAGCGGATGAAACGCATCAACGTCTTTTTCCGGGGCAATGGCTTCGATAACACGCTTTTCACTGATATGGGCCGGGAGAGGCAGCTGCACCAATACCCCGTCGTAAATCGTCTCGGCATTGAGTTTGTTGAGGATCCCGAGTATTTCTTCTTCTGAAACAGTATCCGGCAAGTCGATCCGGCGGGAAAGGAAACCGCACTCCTCGCAGTCTTTTGCCTTGTTTTTCACATAGAGTTGAGAGGCGGGATCATCTCCCACCAGAATTACGGCAATGCCCGGCCTTCGCGGGAGCAGGGCGGCTTCTTCCCTTAATTTGAGTCGTATGGATGCAGCAAGAACTTTGCCGTCAAGAATGGTTGCCATGGGTCACATTTTCTCCTTTAAAACAATTCCTTCCTCAAGATCGATTGATCCACCCGACACGGCCGGGAACAGGCGGAAATTCATAAAAACGGGCGGTCCGGTCACGGTTGGTATCGTTCCATTTGTCAAAACCTGCAGGGGCTATGTGCATGCCGCAACAGCAGTTTTCAAACCGGCAGAGTCCGTAATCCCGCCAGGGGCGTGCCAGATAAATGCTGCCGGGAGACACACCGTCTTCACAGGTAATGGCACAGTTGCGGAAAAGGAAACCGTTTTCCTGACAGAGACTGTGGGAAGGAGCTGCCAAATAACCGATGTCGCGTGCGTCGCGGAGAGAGCGGATCTCACAATCGTCGAAAACGGCTTCCCCGCAGCCGAAAATGAAATCTACTGTCCCTTCTATCCTGCAGCGAAAAAACTTCTGGTGCAGGATCTGCCTCTGACGGAGCTCGTCCGGCAGGAACCCCTGATACCGTTCGATCAGATCCGGCGGCAGCGGGCCGAGAAACAGCGTGTCCTGGGTAGACCGCAGAAGACACCGATCCATCTGAAAACTGTCTCCGCAGACGCTCAGTGCAACTTCCTGCCCTTTTATCTCCGGAGAGAGCGAATCGTTGATGATGGCCAGATCTTCCATATGCACATCCGACGCACACACGGCCATGGTCCAGGTACGGAAGGTGTTGTATTCTCTCCCCGCTTCGTCTTTTTTTAGTGCATAATCATCATAGGCGATTACGGTCTTCTCTGCACCCGCACCGATAAGATGCAGTCCCGGTGTGCGGATCACGGTTTTCTGACGCCAGGTTCCTTCCGCGAGATAGATGGCAGATCCGGCCGGGGCGGCGTCAAATACCGACTGCAGATCATCTTCCGGGCATACAGGCTGTTTCATCTTTTTTTATCCTTTATGAAGTTGCCGTCCTGGCAATTCCGGTTTTCCATTGCATGGATCATCGCCACCACTGCCTCATGGTACGGCACTGCGATCCCGTGCGCTTTTGCTCTCCGGATCACATAGCCGCTGATATAGTCCACCTCGGTCTTCTGACCGGTTTTTAAATGGGTACAGATGGAGGGGATGCCTTCTTTCCCGTTCTGTATCACGTGTTCTACCGCTTCTCTGACGTCTCTTTCCTCAAAGACGCCGATATCCTCTGCGTTGGCAACAGTCACCGCCTCGCGGACCAGGTTTTCCATAAGGGCATGGGCATTGATATCCTCGTAAATAAAGCCGAGCGGTACCTGAAGCACTGCCGTGAGAGAGGAGGCAGCGGTGTTCACGAACAGCTTATCCCAGATCTGCCTTTGAATGGAACCGGAAACCTCGCACGGGAAACCGCAGCAGGATAACTCTTCTGCGATCCGGGAGATTCCTGCTTCACCGCTTAACAGGCCGATGGAGGTTTTGTCGGTCCCGCTGTGAAAGATTTTTCCGGGTTCCAGAACGCAGCTTCCGTGCTTTGTAGAGCCGATAACCACATGCTCTTTATCCGCATACTGCAAAAGCCGTTCTTCGTGGCCGGCACCGTTTTGGAGAGTCAGCAGAAATGTGTCCGGCCCGATAAGGGACCGGTTGGATTCCAGCGCTTCACAGGTATCCATCACCCGGACAAAAACAAGGACAAGGTCCATTACGGGAAGTCCGGAACAGTCGGATACGGCATGAGGAAAATACCGGCATTCCGAGCCGTCCTGCTCCCGAATGACAATGCCTGACCGATCCAGCTTTTCCTGCTTTTCCTTATTGTGCCCGATCAGAACAACATCGTTGCGCCTGGAAAGATAACTTCCGAACAGGCAGCCCATAGCTCCGGTTCCCAATACAGCGATATTCATGTCTGCAGTTCAGCTCCTTATTCATGGTAAGCTGTCAGAGGACAGCAGTTTCGTCCCTCTCTGTTCAATTCATAAAATTATATCACAGCTTTTTCAACTGCACAATAATGAAAAAGTGTTCCCGGCAGCACCAGATTTTTCTTGACGTGCGTAAAAACTGCATTTATTATCTTCTGGAGAGCCGATCGGAGAGAGCGAACAGAGAGAAAGCATGCTGTCCTGTCGGCTTGACGGCTAATGCCGGAAGGGCGCCTTACAGAGAGGAATGCTTGTGAAAGACAGAAATTCATATACCGAAATACTGATGGAAGTTTTTCAGGAACTTCTGGGAGAAGAGGATCTGGAAGCTGCACTGGCTGACAGCCTGAGCGTTCTTGCGCGTGCGCTGAAAGGGGAAGTGGGCATCATCTGGCTGCTGGATCAAAAGGCAGGGAAGCTCGTTCCGCTGTTTCAAACGGGACCCGTAGATCTGTCCAATGTCAGCATGGAGATGGGCACAAACGCAGAGAGTTATGTCACACAGTCCGGAGAATCTGTCCTTGTGCGTGATCAGACGCCTGATCCCCGCTACACAGGAACGTTCCTCAGCGAGATCGGGCTGACGGTGAAGGATATGATCTGTGTTCCGCTGAACAGGATAGATGAGATCATAGGATGCCTGCAGATCGTCAATAAAAAGGATGCATCCTCTTTCACCGAAGAGGAGCACAGGATCTGCAGAAATTTTGCTGCGCTTGCCGCGCTGACGATCGGGGAGAAAGGGCTTGAGGTCCATGCAGGCAGGAAGAAGGAGGTCCTAATCCGTCTGCTGGGTGTTACCAAAGAGTTTCCCGGAGGCGAAGGGGTTATTCGTGTACTCAAAGGCATTGATCTGGATATTTATAAAGGGGAGTTTCTCGTAATTTTAGGGGAATCCGGCTGCGGGAAGTCTACCCTGGTCAATATCATCGGCGGCATGGACAGCCTTACAGAAGGCAGTCTGCTGATCGAAGGAAAGGATTTTTCCCATCCGAAAGATACGCAATTGACCGAATACAGGCGGGATTATATGGGCTTTGTATTTCAATCCTATAATCTGATGCCCAATCTCACAGCCCTGGAGAATGTACAGTTTATCGCGGACATAGCCCGGAATTCCATTCCGCCTGCCGAAGCCATTGCCAGGGTCGGCCTTGCAGACCGGGCGGATTATTATCCGGCCGCACTTTCAGGGGGACAGCAGCAAAGGGTGGCCATTGCCCGCTCTTTTGTGAAACAGCCCCATGTCATTTTTGCTGATGAACCTACTGCAGCCCTGGATTACCAGACAAGCATTGAGGTCCTCTCTGTTTTTGAGGAAATAATGCAGAACCATGATACTACAGTCGTCATGATTACACACAATCCGGAAATAGCCAAAATGGCCAACAGAGTCATCCGGCTTCAAAACGGCCGGATTGGAGATATAAAGATCAATTTGCACCCATTGCATGCAACAGAACTGGTTTGGTGATAATGAAGCGAACACAGGCATTAGATGCACGCCGAAATATTCAGAAGGAAATCGTTTCCTTCTTCTCGATTATGATGATCGGGATGCTGGCCTCGATGGCTTTCCTTTCGGTCATTTATTCGGCTGCTACCTTGAAAAAGGATGCGCTCAGCTTTTTCAACAGCAATGAATTGTGGGATCTGGAAATATCCTCCACGCTGCTGCTGGATGAAGAGGATCTGGAGGCGATCCGGAAGCTCCCTCGGGTGAGGGAGGCAGAACCGGTCTATCAGGTTGAAGCCGGTCTTCGCATCGGCAGTGAGAGGGTGAACGTCTCGGTCATCAGTCTGCCGGAAAAGATCTCACGGCCGGTGCTGCTGGAAGGCCGTTTTCCGGAAACAGCAGAAGAATGTGCCATGGAGAAGCAGCTGATGGACGAGCAGGGGTTTTCTCTCGGGCAGCAGATTCAGGTGGAAGCGGGTACAATTTCGGGGATTGACCCCTTAATAAGTAAAAATTACAGGATAACAGGTGCTTTTCAGACACCGGATCATATCACAAATATGATCCCGATAACACCGTATATCTTTGTGTGTGAAGACTGCTTCGACCGTGAGGGTCTGGATGGAGCCTTTATGAAAGTGCGAGTTCTTCTGGAGGCGCCGAGCGACCGGTACAGTGACGCTTATCTGGAGACGGTCCAGGCGGAAGAGGAGGCGCTCAAAGTCCTGCAGGAGACCCGATCCCGGGCAAGGGAGGATAAGCTGCATGACAAATATGAGGAGAAGCTCAATGAAGGCCAGGCACAGCTGGATGAAGGAAAAGAACAGCTGCAGATAGCGCAGGATAAGCTCGATACGGGTTATCAGGAAATTGAAACGGCGTCGGAGCAGCTGAATCAGATGGCAGCCCAGCTGTTCGGAGCCCCTGCCATGTTTAACGAAGCCAGGGGAAAGATCACGGCAGGTGTTGCGCAGCTTGAGAAAGCGAGAGGTCTGCTGGAAGCCATTCGGCCGATCATAGCCAAGGGAGAAAACTGGATCCTGGATCATTTTGATGAATCGCAATGGCCGGAAGATCTGGATCTCACCTATGCGGAGTTTGAGCAGGCACTCAGGGATGGCAAGGTTACCATGGCATGGCTGTATGAAGTAACCGGCTACAACGCAGGGGAACGCTTGCTGAAAGAAGCCATGGAACGGCTGGAGTCTGCCAGGCGAGACTGGTATTTTCTGGGGGAAGAATACCTGGACGGCGTAACACAGCTGGAAGACGGCATCAAGCAGCTGGATGCGGGGAAACAGGAGCTCGATAAAAACCAGGAAAAACTGAACGAAGCCGAGAGGGAACTGCAGGAAAAGAAAAAGGAACTGACACAGATAGGAAAGTGTCGCTGGATTGTTCTCGATAATCGCTCTAATCCGGGATATGTCTATGCGGAAGGTAATTTTAATAAACTGGGTTCGTTGAGCATGGCCTTTTCCTCAATCTTTCTTGTGGTCGGCGCATTGGTGATCTATGCTACCATCGGGCGAATGGTGGAACAGCAGCGCAAGCTGGTCGGGGCAACCAAGGCGATGGGCCTTTATAACCGTGAGGTTTTTGCAAAATATCTTATTTTCGGATGTAGCTCGACCCTGATAGGGGTAGGGCTGGGCATTCTTATATCCTGGCTGCCGTTACAGCGCTATATGCTGGGAACTTATGAAAAACTCTTTAATTACGGGGTGGGAACAAAGAGCTTTTTACCGAGAGAAACCGGTATTGTGGTGGCAGGAGCATTCGGGATTTCGGTCGGTGCCGTATTCCTGGGCTGCAGCCAATTGCTTCGGCTCCCCGCAATTCAGCTGATGCAGGGGCTGCAGCCGTCTTCCGGAAGGAAGAAAGCCCGCAGATCCGGAGGGAAGACGCTGTATTCAAGGCTGATCCTTCTGAACATGCGTACAGACTGGCGCCGGGTCATGGTTACCACGACAAGCATCGCGGGCGGCTGCCTGCTGCTGGTAATCGGGTTTACTCTTCGCTACGGCATCAGTGGCGTGACGCCGAAACAGTTCGGGCAGGTCATGACCTATGACGCGGAAATCTTTTACAATGCCGCAGAAAACAAAGAGGCAGTTTCGGAGATCGAAGCGGTTCTGAAGGAAGACGGGCTTTCTTATGTGAATGTACGGAAAGAGACCGGGGTTTTTGACGCCGAGGATACGCTTGGGTCGCTGACGATGATCATTGCGGATCGGGGAATGCTGAAGGACTACTATAAACTGTGCAGTATTGATGACGGCGGCATCCTGGATATCCCGGAAAGCGGTGCACTGGTTCCCAGACGATTCTGGGAGGTTTACAGCATCAATCCCGGAGAAAACGTAACGGTATACGATGCGGAGATGAATCCCCGCCTGCTGGAAGTGGCCGGCGTTTTTGAAAACTATTATGGCCAGCTTTTCTTCATGACTCCGCAGGCCTATGAAGAAGCTTTCGGGAGCGTTCCGGAAGCAAACTGCCTGTTCGTCAGAACAAACGGGTTGGAACTGGAGCAACTGCAGCAGGAAGTTGCCGGAATCGACGGTTTTGTAAAGCTTGCCGATGCGGCGGCGGAAAGGAAGATCCTCGATCAGTTTTCCGTGTCTCTGAACTTCGTGGTCTGGATCATGCTTTTCCTTGCGGGAATGATGGCCTGTTTTATCGTGGCGAATTTCACACTGATCTATATCCAGCGCAAGACAAGGGAACTCACGATCATGCGCATCAACGGTTTTACGACAGGAGAGTGTATCCGCTATATAGCAATCGATCTCATTGTTACCACCATCCTCGGGATAGCCCTCGGACTTGTCCTTGGCGGGATCCTTGGCGCCCAGATCCTTCGCGTCACGGAAACACCGCAGATCCAAATGATCCGTGAACCGGTGATCCAGTCTTTCCTTTTCTCCGCACTGATAACCAGCGGATTTTCCGTTCTTACCAACGGTTTCGCTTTGCGTAAAGTTGCAAAACTGAAGCTGTCGGATATCTCCTGAACCGTACAGCGGTATTTTCCCCTTGACAATTGCCGGAGGGTTTCATATAATTGGCCATAATTTAGCGAAATAAATCAGTAAAGAGAGCGGCAAGAATGGAAAACCATAATCGGAGCACCAATATTCCGGAAGAGAGCATCCTTCCGGAAGAGCAGCTGCTGTTCCGCCTCAGGAATCTGTACCGCCGGTACGGATACCGGATGTACCGGATGAGCAAGTTTGAAAAATATGAGTTTTATGCCGGGAATAAAGACTTCCTGGCCAGTGACAGAATAATAACCTTCCATGATACGGACGGAGAGCTTTTGGCGCTCAAACCCGACGTTACCCTGTCGATCGTAAAGAGTGCTCAGTTCCGCCCGCTGCAGGTGGAACGGCTTTTCTATCAGGAAAATGTGTACCGCCCGTTCGGCAGCGCCGGGCATTTTCGGGAGATGCTGCAATGCGGGCTGGAGTGTATCGGAGATCTGGATTATTACGGGATGTTTGAAGTCCTGTTTCTGGCAGAGCAAAGTCTCCGTGCAGTTTCGGAAGACAGTGTTTTGAGCTTTTCCCATCTTGGGCTGCTGAAAGGGCTGTTTCGTAAGCTTGGCGTGGGAGAAGCGGTTCAGATGCAGCTGCTTTCTCTGATCGCGGCAAGAAACCTGCATGAATTGACAGCGCTTTTTGCCGCACGTGGCTGGGAGAACAGTCTTCTGCAGGATCTGCAGGCGTTGCTCGGCCTTTCCTGCACACTCGCTCAGCTCCCGCAAGCGCTGCAGGCCCTTTCACTGAGCTGGGCAGAGGAAGATGTTTTGGAGGAATTGCGCCTGCTGGCTTTGCTCTCCCGGCATACGGAGGATCGAGCACTGTTTGATTTTTCGGTGATCAACGATCTTCATTATTACAACGGGCTTGTCTTTCAGGGCTTTATCCGGGGGATTTCGGAAAAGATCCTTTCCGGGGGGCGGTATGACAGCTTGCTGCGGCGTATGGATAAAAAAGGATCGGCTGCGGGGTTTGCTGTTTATCTCGGGTTGCTGGAGCAGCAGCGAAAACCGCAGACGGAGCCGGAACCGGTGCACCTGCTGTATGACGGGAACAGCGACCTGGAAGCCGTTTGGGAAAGAGCTGACGGATTGCGAAATCAGGGAAAGCTGATCTGCGTGGAACGGAACGTTTCCGATGACAGCGAACCGGCGGAAGATCTGCGGAAGGAAGTGCGACATGCTTAACATCGCCCTGCCGAAAGGTCGCCTCGGTGAGCGCGTGTATTCCATGCTGCGGCAGGCGGGCTACGGTTGCCCGGCTATTGAACAGCCGGACAGGCGTCTTGTATTTGAAAACGAAGAAACGGGAGTACGCTATTTCTGGGTGAAGCCTCTGGATGTGACGATCTACGTGGAACGCGGGGCGGCGGATCTCGGGATTGCGGGGAAGGATATCTTGCTGGAAAACCGGCCTGACCTGTATGAATTGCTGGATCTGAAGACCGGTATCTGCCGCATGTGTGTAGCCGGGCCGGCGGGATTTCAGGATGACCGCAGCCGTATGCTGCGGGCGGCGACAAAGTTTCCCCATATTGCCGCTGAGTATTATGCACGTCTGTCACGGGATGTGGAGCTGATCAAACTCAACGGGTCCATTGAACTTGCGCCGATTCTCGGCCTCTCTGACGTGATCGTGGATATTGTGGAGACGGGCAAAACACTGGCGGAAAACGGGCTTGTGGTGCTGGATACGGTTTGCCCGATCAGTGCAAGGCTGGTGGCCAACCAGACGGCCTACCGCTTTCTGAGAAAGGAAATCGATACGCTCACAGCTAAACTGCAGGAGGAGATCGGATGAGCCGTTATTTTTCCGGGCGTTTCCAAACACTTACTCCTTATACGCCGGGGGAGCAGCCGCAGGAGCGGCGATATATCAAACTCAACACCAATGAATCGCCTTTCCCGCCGTCACCCGGTGTAATGGCGGCTGTGCAGGAAGAGGCAAAGCGCCTGCAGCTTTATTCCGATCCGGAGTGCCGCGCTTTACGGAATGCGCTGGCTGAATTTTATGATCTGGCGCCGGAACAGTTCCTGGCGGGGAACGGATCCGATGAGCTGCTGAATTTTGCTTTTATGGCATTTTGTGATGAGGACTGCCCGGCACTGTTCCCGGATATCACATACGGGTTCTATCCGGTCTATGCCGGCGTCAACCGTGTCCCGTTCCGGGAGATTCCGCTGGAGGAGGACTTGCGGTTCTCCCTGGAAAAGCTGGAGAGTCTGCACGGCACGGTGTTTCTTGCCAACCCCAACGCACCCACCGGCCTTGCTAAGGGTCGGGAAGAGATCGAAAGGCTCCTGCGGTCCAGGCCTGATTCCGTGCTGGTGGTGGATGAGGCATATGTGGATTTCGGGGCGGAATCGGTGTTGCCCCTGGTTTCCCGGTATGACAATCTTCTCGTGATCCAGACGTTTTCCAAATCCCGTTCCATGGCGGGAGCAAGGCTTGGGTTCGCTGCGGGATCGGAGGATCTGATTGCCGATCTGAACACACTGAAGTATTCCACCAACCCCTACAATGTCAACCGGATGACGGCGGCGGCCGGAGTTGCCGCATTGCGGGAAGATGCCTATTACCGTGCGAATGCCCGGACGATCATGGAAAACCGCTGCTTTACAGCGGAGGCGCTGCGTAAACTTGGTTTTACCGTGACGGATTCCAAAGCAAACTTCCTTTTTGCCTGCTGCAGCAGGATCGGCGGAGGGGAACTGTATCGGAAGCTGAAAGAACGCGGCATTCTTGTCCGCCACTTTACACTGCCGCGGATCGATGACTATGTACGCATCACGATTGGAACGAGAGAGGAAATGGAAGCGCTGCTGGAAGAGACAGCAGCGATTTTGGAGGAACAGTCATGACGGAACGTTATACTGCGGAAACACAGATTTGCCTTTCCCTGGAGATCAAAGGCAGCGGAGAAGCAAAGGTCGACTCCGGCTGCGGTTTTCTTAATCACATGCTGACCCTTTTCACCCGCCATGGCGGCTTCGACCTGCAGCTGAAGGCGAGCGGGGATACCGATGTGGATTATCATCATACCGTGGAGGATGTCGGTATCTGCCTGGGCCGTGAACTGAAAAGAGCGATGGGAGAAAAAAGAGGCATCGTGCGCTACGGAAGCATTCTTCTCCCGATGGATGAGGCACTGATCCTCTGCGCGGTAGATGTTTCCGGGCGCGGCGGGTTTTACGGAGAGCTTGCTATCCCGACGGAAAAGGTCGGGGATTTTGATACGCAGCTGTGCGAGGAATTCTTTATTGCATTTGCCAGAGAATCCGGTATTACGATCCATCTGCGGCAGATCGCGGGATGCAATTCCCATCATATTATAGAAGCCTGCTTTAAAGCGGCAGGCCGTGCGCTGAAGGCCGCTCTGTCATTGGATGCGGAGAACCCGGACGCGATCCCGAGTACCAAGGGGATCCTGGCATGACGGCGATTGTGGATTACGGCGTGGGAAATCTGTTTTCTCTGATTTCCTCTCTGCGCTATCTGAAGCAGGATGCGGTGCTGACTTCCGAAGAAGAAGTGATAAACGCAGCTGACCGGGTGATCCTGCCCGGTGTGGGGGCATTCGGGGATGCTGCGGAGAAATTGAGAGAGTCCGGGCTGGATGCGGTGATCCGAAAGCAGGCATTTGCGGGCAAGCCCCTTCTGGGCATCTGTCTTGGAATGCAGCTGTTGTTTGAGAAAAGCTGTGAATTCGGGGAGCATCAGGGCCTGGGGCTGCTGAAAGGCAGCATTATTCCGATGCAGGGCACGATCCCCAAAGGACTGAAGATCCCGCAGATGGGATGGAATGCCCTTCAGATCCGTCGACCACACCCTCTTCTGCAGCATATACGCGAAGGCGACTGCGTGTATTTTGTCCATTCATTTTATGCAAGCGACTGTGAAGAAAGCATCCTGGCAGTGTGTGAATATGGCACTGCCGTACCGGCAGCGGTAGCCGGGGAGAATGTAATGGGCTGTCAGTTCCATCCGGAAAAAAGCGGAAAAGTCGGCCTTTCCATTCTGAAAGCCTTTTGCGAGGTGACGATATGATCCTCTATCCCGCTATCGACCTGTATCAGGGACAGGTGGTACGCCTGGAGAAAGGGCGTTTTGACCGGATGACGGTTTACGACAAAGACCCTCTTTCCCGTGCACGTCGGATGAAAGAAGAGGGGGCGACCCATCTTCATCTTGTGGATCTGGAGGGAGCCCGTTTCGGCGGCACGGCCAACTGTGGCGTGATCGGGCAGATCGCGGCACAGACCGGTCTGTTTCTGGAAGTCGGCGGCGGTATCCGCAGCATGGAAACGATCCGCCGCTATCTGGACCTTGGGATCTCCCGCGTGATCCTCGGTACTGCGGCAGTGGAAAATGAGGCACTGTTGTCAGAAGCGATCGAACGGTACGGGAAAGCCGTCGCAGTGGGGATGGATCTGCTGGACGGTACCGTGGCAGTACGGGGCTGGGAGCAGGGAAGTGAATGGACGGCGGAACGGTTTCTCCGGCATCTGGCATCCCTCGGCGTTCAGACGGTAATATGTACCGACATCTCCCGTGACGGGATCCTTTCCGGCAGCAATCATGACCTTTATAAGCAGCTCAACCAGGCGCTTCCTGTCGACCTGATCGCTTCCGGCGGAGTATCCGGTCTGGAGGATCTGCTGGCACTGAAAGATCTGGGGATGGCGGGAGCGATCGTCGGAAAAGCATACTATAGCGGAGCGGTCTCTCTCCGGAATGCGCTGCGGGAGGTGCAGGAATGCTGACAAAAAGGATCATTCCCTGCCTGGATGTACGAAACGGGCGCGTAGTGAAGGGAACCAATTTTGAAGGGCTGCAGGATGTGTCGGATCCGGTGGCTCTTGCCTCCTGTTATTCCGAAGAAGGGGCGGACGAACTTGTCTTTTACGATATCACAGCCAGTGCGGAGGGGCGGCGCCTGTTTACCGACTGTCTGCGTGCCGTGGCGGAACAGATTTTTATCCCGCTGACGGTAGGCGGCGGCATCAACTCGCTGGAAGATTTTGATCGTGTGCTGAAATGCGGCGCGGACAAAGTCAGCGTGAATTCCGGGGCGATTCGTACACCGGCCCTGATTGAGGAAGCGGCAAAAAAATACGGCAGCCAGTGCGTGGTGCTCTCAGTGGATGTAAAACGGGTAGACGGAGAGTTTCGGGTTTTTTCCCACGGCGGCAGGATCAACACCGGGATGGATGCCGTCCGGTGGATTCAGGAAGGGGTTGAACGCGGAGCGGGGGAGATCGTCCTCAACTCCATTGATACGGATGGGGTCAAACAGGGATTTGATCTGGAAATGCTTCGTGCGTTTGACCTGAATGTACCGATCGTTGCCTCCGGAGGTGCGGGATGCATGGAGGATTTTCTGACCCTTTTCCGCGAGGTGCCCGGTGCCGATGCGGGGCTTGCCGCCTCGATCTTCCATTTTGGCGAAGTGAAGATCCGGGATCTGAAGGAAATGCTTGCAGAAAACGGAATACCGGTAAGGAGAGTATAGATGATCGATCTTGACGAATTGAAATTTGACGAACACGGGCTGATCCCGGCTATTGTGGAAGACGCCGACACCGGGCGTGTTTTGACGCTGGCCTATATGAATCGGGAGAGCCTGAAGATTTCTCTGGAAAAAAAGATGACCTGCTTCTGGAGCCGTTCCCGGCAGGAACTCTGGCTCAAAGGGGAGACGAGCGGGAATTATCAGCACATCGTTTCTGTAACGGCTGACTGCGACCGGGATGCTCTTCTCGTCAGGGTGCATAAAGACGGTCCGGCCTGCCATCTCGGTAACGATTCCTGCTTTGAAACACCGGTTTTTCAGGCAGCAGAGGAAAACGAAAAAGAGATGCCGTTTGATCTGGATACGCTCTATGCGCTGCTCCTGTCCAGGAAGAAGGAGCTGCCGGAGGGATCCTATACAAGCTATCTTTTCCAGAAAGGAACCGACAAGATTCTGAAAAAAGTCGGAGAGGAATGTACGGAAGTGATCATTGCCGGAAAGGGCGGAGACAGGGCGGAGACGATCTATGAAACGGCGGATCTGGCCTATCATGTTCTGGTGCTGCTGGTACAGCTTGGCATCCGCCCGGAAGAGATCCGCAAGGAGCTCGCTTCCCGCCATATCATCGACCACAAGGTCAAACAGGAGAAAATGGTATGAATGCTTCCAATTACCATACGCACACCACATTCTGTGACGGCACGGACAGTCCGGAAGATCTGGTGCGGGAAGCAATTCGTCTCGGCTGCCCGGAGATCGGTTTCTCCGGGCATTCTCATCTGGCGGAGGACTGCTGCAGTATGACCCCGGAAGGTACGATCGCCTATTGCCGGGAGATCCGGCGTCTGCAGAAAGCTTATTGCGGGCAGATCCGCATCCTGCTTGGCATCGAACAGGATTATTTCTCCCGGATCGACAGAGAACAGTTTGATTATGTCATCGGTGCGGTTCATTTCGTGAGAAAGAACGGACACCTGCATACGGTCGATGAAAGCCCTTCCTGTTTTCAAAGGATCGTCCGGGAAGAATATGGAGGGGACGGATATGCTCTGGCAGAGGACTATTATGCCCTGGTTGGGAATCTGTGGGAACAGACACATTGTGATATAATTGCCCATTTTGACCTGATTACCAAGTTTAATGAGGGGAACTGCCTGTTCGATACCGGTCATCCCCGGTACCGTGCGGCGGCGGACGCAGCACTGAAGCGGCTCCTGCAGGCACCGTGCCTCCTGGAAGTAAACACCGGCGCCATTTCGCGCCTTTACCGTACGGAAGCCTATCCGGAAAAGCGGTTTCTGGATCGGTGGCTTTCCGCCGGAAAGGAGATCATCCTCTCGTCTGACTGTCACGCGAAGAAAAATCTCCTTTTTGGCTTTGAGCGGTATCAGGATCTTTCGCACAGAGAGACGCTTCTGCCGAACCCGGCGGCAGAAGGAAAATAAAGAGAAAAAGTTTTACGGAGCAGAGAAAGAATCGTCAATTTTAGGAAGAACAACGGTTGCCTTTTGACAGAAAACATGATATATTATATCTGTCTGTTCAGAGGCAACTTATTTTATCAATTCTTAAAAATGGAGATGAGTACCAGACATGATTGAGAGACACTTTAAATCCATGGACGGCAATAACGCAGCCGCCCACGTATCCTATGCGTTTACGGAAGTAGCAGCGATCTACCCGATCACACCGTCCAGCCCGATGGCTGACTATGTGGATCAGTGGTCCGCCGCCGGAAGAAAGAATATTTTCGGCAGCACTGTGAAAGTCCAGGAGATGCAGGCAGAGTCCGGTGCGGCCGGTGCTGTTCACGGCAGTCTGAACGCCGGAGCACTGACGACCACCTACACGGCCTCCCAGGGCCTGCTGCTGATGGTTCCGAACATGTATAAGATCGCCGGCGAACTGCTTCCCGGTGTCTTCCATGTGACGGCCCGTGCACTGGCTTCCCACACCCTCAGCATTTTTGGCGACCATTCTGACGTTATGGCTTGCCGCCAGACCGGTTTTGCCATGCTGTGCGAATCCAACGTTCAGGAAGTGATGGATCTCAGCCCGGTTGCACACCTGGCAGCAATCAAGGGCAGAGTGCCTTTCCTCAACTTCTTTGATGGATTCCGTACCTCCCACGAGATCCAGAAGATTCAGGTTTGGGATTACGAAGACCTGGCTGATATGGTCGATATGAAGGCTGTTGAGGAGTTCCGCGCCCGTGCGCTCAACCCGAATCATCCGACCATGCGCGGCTCCCACGAAAACGGCGATATCTTCTTCCAGAACCGTGAAGCTTCCAACAAGTATTATGAAGCAGTTCCGGCAGTGGTGGAAGAGTACATGGGCAAGATCAATGAAAAGCTCGGTACGGATTATGCGCTGTTCAATTACTACGGTGCACCGGATGCTGACCGCGTGATCGTGGCAATGGGCTCCATCTGCGATGTCGCAGAAGAAGTGATTGATTATCTTACCGCACAGGGTGAGAAGGTCGGCCTTGTAAAGGTTCGCCTGTTCCGTCCGTTCTGCCCGGACAAACTGATTGCCGCAATTCCCGCCACGGCAAAGAAGATTGCTGTTCTCGATCGCACCAAAGAGCCCGGCGCACAGGGCGAGCCGCTCTATCTCGACGTTGTTACGGCACTGGCCAACGCCGGCAAGAATGATATCGCTGTCATCGGCGGCCGTTACGGCCTCGGCTCCAAGGATACGCCTCCTGCCTCCGTCTTCGCTGTATTCAACGAGATGAAGAAGGACGAGATGAAGCGCCAGTTCACCATCGGCATCGTGGACGATGTAACGAATCTCTCCCTGGAAGAGACGAAGGCTCCCTCCACCACACCGGCCGGCACCATCGAGTGCAAGTTCTGGGGTCTCGGCGGCGACGGCACCGTCGGCGCAAACAAGAACTCCTGCAAAATCATCGGCGATCACACGAATAAATTCGTTCAGGCGTATTTCCAGTATGACTCCAAGAAGACGGGCGGCGTGACGATCAGCCATCTGCGCTTCGGCGACAAGCCCATCAAGAGCCCGTACTACATCAACCAGGCTGACTTTGTGGCCTGCCATGTGCCGTCTTACATCATGAAGGCTTTCCCGATTGCCCGTGATGTGAAACCCGGCGGAATCTTCCTCGTGAACAGCCAGTGGACGTTTGAGGAACTTGAGCATCATCTGGATGCTGCTTCCAAGCGCTACATTGCCAACAACAATGTCCAGCTCTACATGATCAACGCCATTGACCTTGCCAAGAAGATCGGCATGGGCAAGCGTACCAACACCATTCTGCAGTCCGCTTTCTTCTCTCTGGCAAAGGTCCTGCCCGAGGCGGAAGCCATCGGCTACATGAAAGATGCCGCACTTCACTCCTACCTCAAGAAGGGCCAGGATGTGGTCGACATGAACTACAATGCCATCGATGCCGGTGCAACGGCCTACACGAAAGTGGATGTTCCTGAAAGCTGGAAGACGGCGGAAGATGAAGTAAAGCCCAGCAAGCACACCGGCCTTGCAAAGACGGTTGAAATGGTCAACACGATTCTTGACCCGATCGACAGAATGGACGGCGACGCACTGCCGGTTTCCACTTTCGTCAACCATGCAGACGGCACCTTTGAACTTGGCGCTTCCGCATACGAGAAACGCGGCATTGCCGTTTCCGTACCGGAATGGAATGCCGAGAAGTGCATCCAGTGCAACAACTGCGCATTTGTCTGCCCGCATGCAACGATTCGTCCCTTTGCCCTCAACGAGGCGGAAGCGGCGGCTGCACCTGCCCAGACCAAGCTTGCCGAGATCAAAGTCGGCAAAGGCAAGGGCGAGTACAAGTTTGCAATGGCAGTTTCTCCGCTCGACTGCATGGGCTGCGGCGTCTGCATCAGCCAGTGCCCGGTCGGCGCAATCGAAATGAAGCCGCTTGAGAGCCAGGAAGACCAGCAGCCGGTATTTGACTACATGGTGTCCTCTGTTTCCGAAAAGGCCGATATGATCGCTGCGGACAATGTGAAGTTCAGCCAGTTTGCACAGCCGTATCTTGAGTTCTCCGGTTCCTGCGCAGGCTGCGCTGAGACCAGCTATGCCCGTCTCGTAACTCAGCTCTTCGGCGATCATATGATGATCTCCAACGCGACCGGATGCTCTTCCATCTGGGGCGGCCCGGCGGCAACCTCTCCGTATACCATCAACAAGGAAGGCAAAGGCCCCTCCTGGGCAAACTCCCTCTTTGAAGACAATGCAGAGCATGGCCTTGGCCTGTACCTCGGCCAGAAGAAGATCCGTGATGATCTCAAAGCCAAGGTGGAAGCGATGATTGCAGCTCCTTCCTGCTATGAAGGGCTGAAGACCGTCGCTCAGGAATGGCTGGATACCTACAACGACGGAGCAAAGAACCAGGCAGCTTCCAAAGCACTGATCGATACTCTGAAAGAGTGCGTTACCGGTATTGACACCTGCATCGACTTCCTCAAGTCTGACACGGCAAAGGGCATCTACGGAGATGCACAGCCTGCAGCACTTGCAAAAGCGGAAGCGGCGAAAGCTGCCGGCAGCGACGTGTGCACCTGCGATGCATGCCAGCTTGCTTCTCAGATCCTCGCCCAGAAGGATTACCTCAACAAGAAGTCCGCATGGATCTTCGGCGGTGACGGATGGGCTTACGATATCGGCTACGGCGGCGTTGATCACGTCCTCGCATCCGGAGAAGATGTCAACGTGTTCGTATTCAACACGGAAGTTTACTCCAATACCGGCGGACAGGCTTCCAAGGCTTCCAACATCGGCCAGGTTGCTCAGTTCGCAGCGGCCGGTAAGGAAATCAAGAGCAAGAGCCTTGCCGAGATGGCAATGACCTACGGCTACGTCTATGTAGCACAGATCGCCATGGGTGCCAACAAGGTCCAGACGCTGAAAGCAATTGCAGAAGCGGAAGCCTATCCCGGCCCGTCCCTCATCATTGCCTATGCACCGTGCGAGATGCACAGCATCAAGGGCGGCATGGAGAACTGCCAGAAAGAGATGGAGAAAGCCGTGAAGTGCGGTTACTGGAATCTCTTCCGCTACAACCCGGCAGCCGACGGAAAGCAGTTTACGCTCGACAGCAAGGCACCGGCCGGCGGCTATCAGGAGTTCCTGATGAACGAAGCCCGTTACAGCCGTCTGACCCGCGAGTTCCCGGAGCGCGCCGAGAGACTGTTCAAGGAATCCGAGGACAATGCAAAGGCCCGTTTCGATCATCTGGTCAAGCTGCAGGCAATGTACGAATAATTCCTGCGACAGAATCCCTATACAGTAGTTATGCACCTCTCTCCGATAAATTTCGGAGAGAGGTTTTTCAAAAAAGAGCCCTGCTGTTCACAAGAGAGCAGCAGGGCATCACTGTTTTTTGTAAGAAACCAGGATAGTTGGGACAGCAGGAACCGTCAGCAGGGCATCACTGTTTTTTGTAAGAAACCAGGATAGTTGGGACAGCAGGAACCGTCAGCAGGGCATC
The DNA here is from genome assembly GCA_017432615.1 of Oscillospiraceae bacterium. Classification (GTDB taxonomy): domain Bacteria; phylum Bacillota; class Clostridia; order Oscillospirales; family Oscillospiraceae; genus Limivicinus. The sequence continues at coordinate 72,418 of JAFRIV010000031.1, read as the reverse complement.
AGCGAATTTTTCCGTGTTCTTTTAAGATCTTTTCGACAAGGCTGACGCATTCAAAAACCAGAGAATCGCAGTGCGGTTTCTTTTCACCGCCCAGTTCTTTATTTCTGCGAAGCAGGTCGGCACAGTCAAGCATTCCCTCATGGCTTTCCCTTAAAGCCTGATAGTATTCTGCGGGGTTGTCTAAGCCGAAAAGCCCCAGAACGACAAGGCCTCCGGTAATGGCGCCGCAGGCAGATGCTCTTTTCAGCCCTCCGCCAAAATTGGCGCAGATGCCGAATGCCTGTTCTTCGGTGATCCCGGCATCCTCCGCAAACGGCATTACCACGGACTGGCCGCAGTTATAGTGCGGTTCTGTAATTGCTCTCAGTTCCTTGGCTCTATCAAGATATTTGCTCATTCGTTTTTTTCTCCTTCTTGTTTTTTCTTAGAATAACCCGTAAAAGAAATAAAGACAAGGGGGGGGGTAAAGATTTCCCCTGATAATCCGAAGCACTGCAATTCGTAATTGCAGCGAGAGTCCGGAACAGCGGTACAAAGCGAACGATATTCATCAACAGGGTTTTTCGCGTATTCTGTACCGCTGTTTTTCAAATAATACTACCACAGCAACGCAACAAGGCCAATTTACGCCATTCGACGGAAAACAGTTTCTCTTGACTTCCCTGCCGGCCGTTGCTGCCAATAAAACACCCGCATCGGCTGCCTGTGCGGAGAGACGATGCGGGCGATTATCCTTTTTGAGAGCCGGCGTTACCCGAGATTGCCGGAGGCAAACATCAGCGCCGAGAGGGCGACGATCGGGGCAGTTTCACAGCGCAGAATGCGTTCTCCCATGGAACAGACATGGCAGCCGATCACACGGGCGAGATCCGCTTCAAAAGGAGCAAACCCGCCTTCGGGCCCGGTGATAATGGCAGCTGTCTGAACGGATCTGCAGCCGGAAAGAGCATTGTCGAGGCTTTCACGCTCACCGGTTTCATACAGAAAGAGGGAAAGATCCTTTTTGATAGCAGTATCAAGACACTGGGTAAAATCCCCCAGCCAGCGAACTTCCGGGATGATCCCGCGGCCGGACTGCTTGGCAGCTTCTTCGGAGATCCGATTCCAGCGTTCCAGCTTCTTTGCACGGCCGCCTTCATCCAGCCTGGCGACACAGCGCTCGGAGGAGAAAAAGCAGACCTCAAAAGCGCCGGCTTCGACAGACTTCTGGATGATATAGTCCGTTTTATCACTGCCCTTGGGAAGACCGCAGAGCACGGACGCTTTGACAGTGGGCTCCGACAGGCAGGGCGTGACAGAGAGGATCTCCGCCTCCACTTCTTCTTTGGAGGTCCTGACGATGCGGCATTTATAATCACTGCCCTCGGTATCACAGAGGATCACATCATCCCCGGGCCGCAACCGGAGAACATGTGCATGTTCGGCGTCACGGCCTTTCATGATGGCCATGCCGCCCTTGAGATTGGTGCCGGCTATAAAAAATCTGGGCATAAAGGAAGCCTCCGGATCTTCAGAACTATTGCTATTAAACCATATTTTTTACCACTTTGCAACAGCGGTAATTTGTACTATAATAGATCAGACGAAACCAAGAATGTACGGAGGAAAACGAACAATGCCTACCACCTGGAACAGAAGCCCGGAAGAATTCCATAAGATCTATGTGGCGAATACCGATGCCTTTTATAAAGCGGGCGGCTCTGCCCACGCTAGGGAACTGGATGAATTTATGACCAAATGCGCACTGGCCCTCTGGAGCAGGGCGGGCGGCCTTTCCCAGCATCATGTGGATATGGCCAATGAGATCTATTCAAAGGGTCAGCCGAAGCCGACATGGATGCTCTGGAGCCTGACGAGCTCCGTGTGTGACAGCGATCTGTTCCTGCCGCCGGTCTTTTTCTGGAATCTTGCCGAAAGTGATGTGAAGCGCGGGACGGAGAACTCCCGGTCCCTGGTGCGCGTGATCACCAATGTGCTGCTGTACTGCGCGGCGGTAGACGACGATGTGACGCTTTCCGAAGCAGAGTATATTACCGAGTGCCAGGACAAACTCAGCGCCATCTGTGATGCAACCGGGGTCAAAAATACCCGTACGGCCATGAACCCGATGGATTATGTGACATCCAGTGAGCCGTCATTCAAAGAGAAGCACCCGCCGCAGACGGCAACTGCCGGCGGGAACACGACGGCGGAGACAGCCAGGCCTGCGGAAGAGGAAAAGAAAAGCCTGGAAGAACTGATGGCTGAAATGGAGGAACTCGTCGGGCTGGAAGAAGTCAAGAAAGACGTGAAGAACCTCATCAATCTTGTGAAAGTGCGCAAGCTGAGGGAAGAAAACGGCCTGCCGAATACAGCGATGTCTCTCCACATGGTATTCATGGGGAATCCGGGCACAGGGAAAACCACCGTTGCAAGGCTCCTCGGCGGAATGTATGCAGCAATCGGGGTGCTGAGCAAAGGCCAGCTCGTGGAAGTGGACCGCTCCGGCCTGGTGGCAGGCTACGTCGGCCAGACAGCGCTGAAAACGCAGGAAGTGATCAAATCCGCCCTCGGGGGAGTGCTCTTTATCGATGAGGCTTATGCTCTCTCCGGCGGCGGAGAACAGGATTTCGGGAAAGAGGCTATCGAGACGATCTTAAAGGCGATGGAAGACCACCGGGATGATCTGATCGTAATCGTGGCAGGGTACACCGGGCCGATGGAAGAATTTCTGGATTCCAACCCCGGATTGGAATCCCGGTTTAATAAGTATTTTCACTTTCCCGATTATAACGGCGAGGAACTCTACAAGATCTTCCTGATGCGATGCAAGAAAAATAAGTATGAACTGAGCAAAAAAGCGCAGAAAGATGCCAAAGAGATCTTCCATCAGATGTATGAAAACCGGAGCGACAACTTCGGCAACGGACGGGACGTGAGAAACTTCTTTGAAGACACCGTCGTCCGCCAATCCAACCGGCTGGCGGCGATGGAGAACCCGACAAAAGAGGATCTGGTCACGATCATTCCGAAGGACCTGCGGGAATCGTAAAAGAGTTGAGCCTTTAAAGGAATTTCTCGCGGGGTTTGTAATATTCAAAAATCACGGCATCTTTGCCTTTTTCATTCCGGGGCTCATGGGACGTCCAGCAGACCTTCATGGCACCGAGCATCTGGGCAAGACGGACCGTGAGGGGCTGGCGGGCAATCTGATAGGCAATAAACTGCGGTCTGCCAAGGAAATTGAGAAGTGTGCGGCTGGCAAGGAAGGAAAACCCTTTGCCGCCCGGGGTGTCTTCCGGATATTCCTTCATGGGCATGGCCAGCTGACCGCGAAGGAGATCTTTGCCATGGAAACGAAACCAGGCGACAATAGTCGGGTCAAAGCTTTCAATGCAGATCTCGCCGCGGTAGGAAGAAATCAGATCATAAGTCTTTCTGCACAGTTCACGGTTGCGGCGGCCGTGTTTTAATTCACAGATGATGGGCCCTCTGCCGTTGATGGTCTGCAGCACTTCGGAAAACAGGGGGATCCCCCAGGCAGTATGACAGAGCTTCATGGCCTGAAGTTCCTGATAGGTAAATTCATCCACGCGGCCATGAACGCCGCAGACGCGGTCCAGCGTATCGTCGTGAAAGACCACGACCTGGCCGTCTTTGGAAAGCTGTACATCGAGTTCTACGCCGTAATTCTGGCTTGCGGCAAGGCGAAAAGCCTCCAGCGAGTTTTCCGGAACAGATTTATCCCGGCTGTGCAGCCCACGATGGGCAAAATTTCTGCCCAGAAAGGGCGCTTTCTGGCGTTTGGATGCTTTCCCCGGTGCGAGCATCCAAAGCGGCAGAGCAACGGCGGCAGCAGAGAGACCGATCAGAATTTTCGATTTTTGATTCATTATAAAGCACTTCCTTACAGTATGTTTGCTGTGTATATTTTACCACAGAGAGGATGAAAAAGGAACAGACAAATGAGAGCAGCTGTATTTTCCGATACGCACTCCAATACGGCCCTGATGCTGGAGGCGGTACGCCGCACCAGACCGGATGTGATCATTCATCTCGGCGATCACGACAGGGATACGCTTTGCCTGAAAAGCGAGTTCCCGGAGATCCCATTATTCAGCGTCCGCGGAAACTGCGACTTTTTTACGACGGCACCGGACAGAGACATTGTTCCGCTCGGCCCGGTAAAAGCGTTCATCACACACGGCCATCTTTATAACGTTGACTGGAGTACAGATTCCCTGGCTTATGCGGCGCAGGAGGCCGAATGCCAGATTGCCATGTTCGGCCATACGCATGAGGCAATGAACGGGGAACTGGGGAGCATCCGCCTGCTGAACCCCGGGACAGCGGGAAAAGGAAGGATCCTGACGTACGCCTGGGTGGAAGTGAACGAGAACGGCGGAATTGCAACGGAAATCCGGAAACTCTGACGGCGGCAATAAAGGAAGAAAAACAAAAAGTGCTCTGCATGAAATGTGCAGGGCACTCTTTGCCTGTACTGTGTTACGCTTCAGGATCCCAAGGGAGATCAACAGGGGTGAAGGAATGCTTCATGGCCGGGAGGATTTTTTGAAGGACGTCCTCCATCTTTATTTTCAGAGAGGAAGTGTTGATGCAGGGATGACAGCCGAGATAGGTTTCGTTCAGAAGATCCCTGTCGATCAGAAGGCGGACCGCGCCGGAGGCGTCATTCATCAGCCCGAGAATGCTGACGCTGCCGGGAGTAACAGAAAGAGCCTGCAACATCTGCTCCGATGTGGCGAAACTGAGGCGTGCACAGTCCAGCTGACGGGAAAGAAATTTCGTTTTGAAGGGTTTTTCGCCCGGCATCAGCAGCAGATAAAGATCCGTCATCTGGCGGTTCGTGAGGAAGAGATTCTTGCAGATCCTGCAGCCGAGCACCTGTTCTACGGCAAGGCAGGCTTCAATAGTGTCGGCATGCTCATGATCCACCCGGTCAAAGGGAACCTGCAGATCTTCCAGCAGATCATAACAGCGCTCCTCCACCGGAATGCGCTTCTCTTCCGGACGGGCGGAATAGACTACGGGATCAATCGTCATGGAGATATTTTGACAGTGTTTTTTCCAGGATCCAGCAGGCGATAACGGCAATGATCGTATTCGGCAGCATATAGGAACCGTTGTATAAAGCGGAATAGACCCATGTATTCGTCATCGGCAGGCCGAAAATATCTCCCATATACTCAGCGTAGATCGTAATGCCGCTGATAAAATGGATCACAAACCGGCAAAAGCATCCAATCAGAGCGGCCAGCCACATTTTGCCCTGCTGCCGCTTCAAAAGGCCGGCGAACCCGACGAACATATATGCAACGCTGTAATCCAGCAGCATGGACTGCCAGTTCAGCGCACTCCCGCCGGCAAAAAAGAATTTCAGCGTACCGAAAACAAGCCCTGCGCCGAGGCCCCAGCCCAGCCCCCAGCGGAATGCAACAATGATCAGCGGGACCATAACCAGGTCGATCGACCCTCCGAAGCCCCCGAAGCTGAAGCCGATAGGGATCTTCAGATAGCTGAGTGCCAGTGCCAGCGCGGCAAAAATGGCACATTCGGTCAGACAGCGAAGCTTTTGATGAGAAGCAGTATTCATAGTAAACCTCCAAGATTTCTGCGGGAGAAAGGAAACCGCGGGCTCAGACGAATTGAACCCGCAGAAAAAGCCTTATTCTTCCTACGCCGGCATTATCCGAACAGGTTCAAGGGTTTCGAAGCGTCAAGCCGCCTTCGTCTCAGCCGGGCTTACCCAGCTCCCCGATTTTCGTCGTTATTATAAAACCGATACTGAAAAAAGTCAATCGGTTTTTAGGGATATTGCCCGTTTACTCGTAGTAGCCGATCACGTCGGTGACACCGTAGTAATCCCGCATCGTGGTATTGGGCCAGGCAATCGGGTGATCTTTTACATCGTCCAGGCCGTATGCGGCGCTGTATTTGGTCAGCGGTGCCCACATCGGAATCCGTGCAACCCCGTCTTCGCTGTGGCGAGCTTCCTCCAGCAATGCGGTGCGTACATCGGAAACCTGCCTGACTCTGATAATATCCACGCAACCGCAGAAGAAATGGACGATGAAAATACAGATCAGGAAAAGGGAAAAGAACCGAAGCGGCTTCGCAGAACAAACGGGAAAAAGAGCGGACAGCAGCAGCACGTCAGCAAGCGACGACAGTGCCGCATAGGCACAGAACTGGCGCATGGGAATATAAGGCGCCAGGAGAAGGGCACAGAGGGGAAGCAGAGCGGAGACAAAAACCATCGCTGCAAGGAGCAGTGTATCCCCGGGAATTTTGCAATAAAGGGCGATTATAAACAGACTCAGAAACAGGGCGGTGAGCACCAGAAGCCCCCAGACAGAGGAGGAAGAAACCTTGCTGAGGATCCCAAGCACAGACCGGACGCCGCCCCTCGGCCTTGTGAGATAACCGAGAAGAAGGGTACCGGCAAGAATGCCGGAGAGAGAACAGATAAAAAGAGCTTTCGGACGGCGACGCAGACAGACCAGCAGTACCGAAAAAGAAACCAGAAGCACCGGAATGCCGAAACGGACAGCCGTCGGCAGAACGGAGAGAAAAGCACCGACTTTTTTCAGAAGAGCCGGAGCGGAAAGACTGCTCATATGGTTGGAAGAGCCCGGTGCCAGAATCAGGAAGAGAAATCCGCCAAACGCAAAGAGAAAATGGAGAATCAGCACGGCATCCATGCCGCGCTTTTTTAAGGCACTGACCAGGAGAATGAGAAAAGTAAGGCAGAGAAAAGAAAGAGAGATCGTCTCATTGTAAGACCCTGCGAGAAAGGCGTCGGCCAGAAGCAAAAGCTCTGGGAGAAGGTGCCGCCGGGACCGCTTATCGAACCAGAAGGAGAGAAAAGGAAACAGATAGATCAGGTTCCAGGCAAGACCCCAGGAATAGTTACAGGCGCCGTCCAGCCAGAGGAAGACCTGCCCGAACACCGGAATAAAACAGAAAACCAACATACACCAGGTCACCGTATAGAAAAAAGCGTGGGAGGGAGAGGCCAGACGGATCGAACGGTAGGCAAACAGCACCAGAACGGCAGCAACAAAAGCGTTTGCAAAGTTAAACAGGGCTTTCGGCTGCCAGAGAAAATAATAGGCAAAGATATGGGAAAAAAATCTGCCGTTCAGGCCCTTCCAATGCATCCGGATCGTCTGGCGGATCTCATACAATGAGTCGACCCGCAGCCCGGTAGACATGCTGTAGCTGTAATCATAGTCATCCGCCACCATCGGCGTGAGTGTGGTTAGGCAAAACATCACCAGAAAGGCCGCAAGCAGCATGGCAGACAGCAGGCAGTATTCCTTTTTTTCGATAGAATTCAGCTTCATATTTCCTTTAAAAAGAATGTTCTTTTTCGATTCCTGTTTCCCAAGAGGAGCAGACTGCACGGAACCGCTCTCCCCGGAAGAAACAACAACTGTTATTTTAGCTTAAGTTTCAGCCCCTGTCAATGGGTGCCGGTTTCGCCCGCCAAGTGTTTCGGACAGCGCTTTACGCCGGGACGCGGGCTTTCCATCTTGCCAAAAACAGGTGGAAAGACTATAATGCAATAAAGTAAGCAACGGTATCTGATTTACACGGATCCACCAGTATCCGGGGCTGTGCGCCAAGGAACCAACCGTCAAAAACTGAAAGGGGGCTCCCAAGTGTATCGACTGCTTGTCTACGGCATGATATATCTCGGCAGTGCGCTGATGGCTTATAATATTTACGGCTTTATTACCTTTATCCGCTCTGTCAGAAAACGGAGAAGCTGGAGCGGGAAGGACCGTGCCCTTTTTATTCCTGTTTTTCTGCTGATCGTTTTTTTGCTGGGCTATCTGACCGTGGCGTTTTTCGGAAAACCCGATCTCGTCGTGGCTTCTATACTGTTTGGCGGCAGCATTTTTGTCTTTGTTATGTACAGAATGCTCAGCAGCATTATGGGACGGGTTCTGGAGAATGAGGAGATCGAGGCCAGACTTCTGGCAGCGGAGGAAACCAACCGGGCCAAGAACGAATTTCTGGCCAGCATCAGCCATGAGATGCGTACGCCTATCAATGTAATTCAGGGTCTGAATACGCTGGCGCTGAATAATCCCAATCTGCCGAATGAGACGCGTGGCCAGCTGATGAAAATCGACGACAGTGCCCGGCAACTCGCAGCGCTTATCAACAATATCCTGGATCTGCAGCAAACAGAAAGCGGAGAACTGACAGTCAGCCAGGAGAGTTTTTCTTTGAAAGAGCTGCTGGAACAGATCGACTCGATCACTGCCGCCGCCTGCAAAGAAAAAGGACTCAGATACATTCCTTCCTTTGCCGCATGTACGGCGCAGGATTATACCGGCGATGCGATACAGCTCAAACGGGCTCTGCTGTGCATTCTGGAGAATGCCGTCAAATACACGGACGCTCCCGGGACCGTCTCCTTTACTGTAAACTGCGGCGAAGGGAATGAAGGCAGCACAGAGATCCATTTTGTTGTGCAGGACACCGGCGTGGGGATCGACGAGGCTTTTCTGCCCCGAATCTTCGATTCCCTGACACAGGAGGATGCCAGCTTTACCAATCGTTTCGGAGGCAGCGGCATAGGCCTGGCGGTGGCGAAGCGGATCATCGACCAGATGGGCGGCACGATCAAAGCGGACAGCACAAAGGGCGCAGGTTCCACTTTTACGATCACTGTCCCGCTGATGCCGCAGTCAGGAGCCCGATCTGAGAAAGAAACGGATCCCTGCGGCGATTCCCATGCCGACGGGGAAGAGACGAAACTGGAGGGACGGCGCATCCTGGTCGCAGAGGATATGCCCATCAATGCCGAAATTGTGGCGAATCTGCTGGAACTGGAGGGCGCGGAAAGCGAACTTGCGGAAAACGGACTTGCTGCCGTAAACATGGTACAGCAATCCGACGAGTATTATTATGATGCCATTCTGATGGATCTGCGTATGCCGATCATGGACGGGCTGGAAGCGACAAGACAGATCCGGAGCCTGGAGCGCAAAGATGCCCGGACGATACCGATCATCGCGCTGACAGCCAATGCCTTTGAGAGCGATGTTCAGGCGTCACTGGCTGCGGGAATGAACGCCCACCTTGCCAAACCGACAGATGCCGGGAAACTGTATGATACATTGAAATACTGGATCGCTGCAGCAACAGAACCCGGAAGATAAACAGCACCGTGATAAAAGGCAAACAAATGCGGCGGCCGCACAGAAAATCAGCAAAAGATCTCCCGGAATATGACCATCGATGGTTTGAAGACGGACAGGAACCGGGCACCTGCTTCCAGACCGTCGCTGAAGGGATCCGGGTATACGAAGAGGACTGACATCCCCTTCCGGAAAGGAGAGCACGCATGCAGGACAATCAGGCGAATTTTCATTCCGTTGACGGCAAACGACTCATCCTGGTTGTGGATGATGAAGAAATCAATCGCGCTTTACTGGGGACGGTTTTAGAGAATTACTATGAGGTCATTTTCGCGGAGAACGGCGAAAAAGCCCTTCATATTGTGGAGGAGAACAAGAAACTCCTTTCCCTTGTTATTCTGGACCTTATCATGCCTGTTATGCCGGGCAGGGAGGTGCTGTGCCGGATCAAGGAAGAACCGGCTTATCAGGATATCCCTGTTATCGTGGCCTCCGGCGATCAGTCCCAGGAAATCGAATGCCTGAATATGGGCGCCAGCGATTTTATCCAGAAACCGTATCCGGAGCCCGGCGTCATTTTAGCGCGGGTCCGCCGTGCCATCGAACTGTTTGAGGGACGGCAGATCATCCAGTCCACCGAGCGCGATCCGCTGACAGGACTGTACAATCGCGAATTCTTCTTCAGCTATGCGGAGCAGTACGACCAGCACCATAAGGATATCCCGATGGATGCCATCGTCCTGGATATCAACCACTTCAGTATCATCAATGAACGATACGGCCGCGCGTATGCCGATGAAGTGCTCCGCCGTGTGGGGGAGAAGGCGCAGGAGATGGTTCGGGCATCGGGGGGGGATCGTCTGCCGCCGGGAGGCGGATATCTTCCTCGTTTACTGTCCTCACAGAGAAGATTACAAAGCCATTCTGGATAATGCCTCCACAGGACTGACCGATGAGAAAAACTCCAACAGCCGTGTGCGTCTGCGCATGGGGGTCTACTCCAATGCGGATAAATCGCTGGAGCTGGTGCGGCGCTTCGATCGCGCCAAAAGTGCTTCCGATTCTGTGCGAAACAGCTTTACGCCGAATATCGGCATCTATGACGATACCCTGCACAAGGCTGAACTGTATGCAGAACGGCTGATCGATGACTATCATAAGGCAATCGAGGAGAAACAGTTTCGGGTCTATTTCCAACCGAAGTACAATATCACTGCCGAAGAGCCTTTTCTCGCCGGGGCAGAAGCCCTGATACGCTGGCAGCATCCGGAACTGGGTCTGATCAGCCCCGGCGTATTCATACCGCTGTTTGAGGAAAACGGCCTCATTCAGGCCCTGGATCATTATGTGTGGCGGGAAACCGCCCGACAGATCCGCATCTGGAAGGATGAACTCGGTTACACCGTACCTGTGTCTATGAACGTATCCCGCGTGGATATGTACGATGCAAACATCGTTTATACACTGCTGGATATCCTGGAAGAGAGCAGGCTGGAGCCCGGTGAGATGCATTTAGAGGTTACAGAATCTGCTTACGCCGAGGACGCGGAGCAGATCATTGAAACGGTAAAACGGCTGCGGTCGATGGGTTTTCCGGTGGAGATGGATGATTTCGGGACGGACTATTCGTCACTGAATATGCTCTCTACGCTCCCTATCGATGTGCTGAAGCTGGATATGAAGTTTACCAGCACTGCTTTTGCCGGGGATAAGGATATCCATATGCTGGAGATCATTCTTGAGATTGCCCGGCATATCGGCGCACCGGTCGTGGCGGAGGGTGTGGAAACAGAGGAGCAGATAACAGCCCTGAAAGAGATCGGCTGTGACATGGTGCAGGGCTATTATTTTTCACCTCCCGTCCCCGGGGAAAAGTTTTCAGCTTTTCTGCAGGAGGCGCAGCAGAAACAGACTGCAGGAGAGACAGCACAGATAAAACAGCGCAGAACCGGGAGAGAAAACTTCGGAATGGAGAGACTGTCTCCCCTCAAGCGCTGGAGCGAAAAACTGAGCATTCCCATGAAGAAGGCGAGTATCCTGTTTGTGTGCGTGGCTTTCCTTGTGGCTACCGCACTATATGCCGCCGATTCCATGGTGACGCACGGATATCTGCGTATGGAGCAGGCCAGCGAGCGCTACATCCTCGCGCAGCAGTCTGCCACGAATCTGGAAATCGGTTCGGACATGTTGACAGAGTCGGTCCGAAGCTTTGTGGTAACGGAAGAGTTTGAATATCTGCAAAACTACTTTACCGAGGCAAATGAGACCCGGCGCAGAGACAAGGCAGTCGCCAATCTGGAAACAATGATAACGCGGGACAGCGCCGCCTACGAGCATCTTTCCACGGCACTGAGACTGTCCAACGAGCTGATGGACGATGAGTATCAGGCAATGAAACTGATCCTGTCCACAGGGACCTACGACGAGGAACAGATCCCGGCTGTACTCAGGGAAAGGGAACTGAGCCCCGAGGATGAAGCACGTCCGGCAGGAGAGAAACGAAAGCTGGCGCTGGAACTGGTATACGGCGATGAATATGAAGACTGTAAAACGAAGATCCGCGACAATACAAGCCTGTGTACGCAGAATTTGATCGAAGAGTCCAACCGGGAAAGAATTCGCCTGAATACACGCATGAACGTCCTGCTCAGCATCCAGACCGTATTAACCGTGGTCCTGCTGGCGGTAGTCCTTGCCATTGTGGCTTTTATCAGCGGATGGATCCGGAAACCGCTCTCCCGTATGGTTGAACAGATGAAGGCCAAAGAGACAGTGCCTCCTGCAGGCGCAGAGGAACTGCGCTTTGTTTCAGAAACCTATAACGCAATTTTTGAAGAGAACAGGAGGACCCAGGAACGGCTGACCTACGGCAATATGCACGACGCCCTGACAGGACTGTATAACCGCAGTGCATACAACTTCATGCGCAACGATCTGGATATGTCCAGAAACGCTCTCCTCCTGGTGGATGTGGACAGGTTCAAGGGTATCAATGATACGTACGGACATGATGTAGGCGATCTGGTTTTGAAGCATGTGGCGGAAGTGCTGACATACAGCTTCCGTTCCACAGATCTGGTTTTCCGTCTCGGCGGGGATGAATTCGTTGTGATCATGACCAATGTGGACAGTTCCATGCGGGAACAGGTCAAACGGAAGATCGACCAGGCCAACGTGATGCTGCAGAAACCGAAGGATGATCTGCCGCCAACCTCTCTCAGTGTGGGAGTGGCATTTGCAGACCGTGAGAATCCGGAAGGCGATATTTTCAAGGATGCAGATACCGCGCTGTACCACGTCAAGGAAGCGGGGCGCTGCGGCTGCTATATCTTCTGACGGGCAACGAGGTGCGTAATATACTCCGGCTTCCTGTGAACTGCAAAAAACAGCCGGCACAGGGAGACCGATGGGGAAGCCTTCACGGCATAAAAAGGATCGGGTTACTGAACGCAACGCAGTAACCCGATGTTTTTTGCCGTGGAAATCTATGGGGAGATCCACTTTATCCGTACGGACATCCCCATTTTCCTCTTGCAGGATGTGTTATACCGGCGTTTCCATGAACTCATCAATCGCTTTCAGGACAGGAAGTGCATACTTTTCCTCACCGAACAGCCATTGCTCGTGCTGCATGTTAAATTCACGGATCTCCGGATCGCGAAAATATTTTCTGTACCGTTTCAGATACTTTTCTCCCATTTTGTTCGCATAAATGAAGTGTACCTTTGTATGCTCTACATGGATGTCATCCCTGAGCCATGTGAGCAGATCCGTGTAGTATTCATTTTTGATGGATTCCGGAGAAAACTTCTCAAAACAGGCCATAAACTTATCTGCAGTCTCATCACTCATCTCAAAGAAGTTTTTGATTTTTTCCCGGGATTTCGCTTTCTTCTTTTCCCCGCGCGTAAAGCCCGTCAGAATGGGCACCACCAGTTTCGACTGCAGCCACGCGCTGAATTTTCCGCTCTGGTCAAGATCCGGACTGCCGAAAATACCATGGTCGATATGGATGTTTTCCCTCTGGATCAGCTGCCCCACAAAGCTGCTGCCCAAAGAGGAGCCGATCGCGCCATCGATCCTGCCGTTAAAACGGTTCCGGATATATTGCTCAATCTTTTCCGTCACCGTCAGCATGTCGGGGAAGATCAGATCGCTGCCGTCAAACCCGTCATAATTGACACAGACCAGATGATACTTCCGGGAAAGCCGATCCAGCACGGAACCGAAGTTTGTTTGATAATCGCAGGCTGTTCCGGGCAGGAGAAACAGGACTTTCCCGTTTTCCGGACCCATTTCATCAAATTTCATCGTTAAGTTCTCCTTTTTCGTATATGCTGCACAGACGAACGGTCACAGCTGCAAAGAACGGAAAACCCCTCTATTTTTTGCAGAGAAAACACCCGATCCCCTCCACCATCGTGACTTCCGCCTCTCTGTAAAGCCCTGAAAGCCGGACGCGAAGGCTTTCAGCTGTTTCATAGGGAGGGGTGAAAAAACCCTTCGGCTGATACAGGTGACGGATGAACCAGTCGGTTCGCTTATGCCCTCCCTGTACGTAGAAGCAGCCGCAGAAGGTGCCTCCGGCTTTCAGGACTCTGTAAGTTTCCCGATAAGCGGCTTCCTTGTCCGGAAAAGCGTGAAAGCCGTTGAGTGACAGGACAACGTCGAAGCACTCGTCTTCAAAGGGCAATGCGCCAACATCCCCCTGCAGGAACGTTATGTTTTTAATCCCGACAGCTTCGGCTTTTTCCCGTGCCGATCTCATCATATTCTCCGAATAGTCCAGACAGGTGATGTCCGCATCCGGAAGTTCCCGATAAACCGGCATGGTCAGTACGCCTGTTCCAACCGGGACCTCCAGCAGCTTCCCGGAGAAATTCTCCGGAATACCGGAGAGCGCCTTTTCCAGATACCGGAGGTTCTTTTCCCTGTCCATATTCCAGACGATCCGGCAGACCGCTTTTCCAGGCAGAGTAGCATAGGTCATCATCCCGTCGTAGAAGCCGGCATGACCGCCCGTCAGCTTATAGGCGCTTCTGATCTGTTCTTTTCTTGTCATTTGCTTACCCCTCTGAAAACGATCCTGATGATCTTCATTTTTACTAGTCCGTCACAGAAACGAATCATCAGCTTATGGAAAGTGCCGACATTTTTATAGATATCCCGATATCCCCGCATATAGCTTCTGGCTGTGACGGAGAGGAAACAGTCGCTCCATCCCGAAAGCTCCGACTCGTCTTCCAGGGAGAAAAAGGCACTCACATCGGTGATCCCGGCCTCCTTCAGCCATGTTTTCCGCATCAGCTTCGCACCGCGCTCATTGCAGGAATCGAAGACAAGCACGGCTCCGGGGAAACGTTCTGCCATTGTGCGAAACAGCTTTTTCACGTCCGCCGTTCTGAAATAGCAGAAAACGCCCGCGGCGAAGAAGACTGCGCCGCCGGACGCGTCGATCTCGTTCATCCAGGCAGGGTCATTCAGATCGCAGGAAAGATTCCTTTCCCGTTTGCCCGGCGGGAGGAGGTCGTTCCGAACCCGGATCACATCCGGCAGATCAATGTTATATCCTTTGCACTCGCCGTTATCGACTTTGGAGAAGGTATCATCCAGACCGCAGCCCAGGTTGACTACTGCAGCTTTCGGACAATGCTTCAGATAGTCTTCCACCTCGCAGCGGAGATCATACTGGCGCTGGGCAACCTCCAGTGCACCGAAAAGACCTGCGGCAGATTCCATCTTCTTTCGCTTTTCCGCGAAATCGTAGTCCAGGCTGTCGCAGATCCTTTTTGCTTCGGGATCGGAAAACAGTTCCGGATAATGTTCGGAGCAAACGAGCCGCCCGAAAAGAGGAATGACCAGTGTCTCCTGAACCGTGTTCTTTTCTATATGGTATTTCATGAGATCAGCCCTTTCTTCTGTATCCGCAGTCACAGTAAGGACCTCCGGAAGCAAGTGTGTATTCCCGCACAAATTCTGTCGTGCCGCCCGCCTCGCTCATGGTGTAGTCCAGACGGCACATGGCAGGAACCAGATCATAAAGCCCCAGTTCCCTCATCAGCGTGCAGATGCCGCATTTTGTGAACCGCGCCTCATAACCGCTGCCGTCCGGATAAGGCAGAAATTCCATGTTCCAGGAATAGGGATTCCGGTCCGCTGCCTGTAAAGCGGCCGTTTTCTTCATTCCGGCGATATCGGATCTTGAAAATTTCTTCTTTCCGCTCATGCGGCAGAACCATTTCATGGAAGCTGTCATCATGGAAGCGCGATAATACGCCGCTGTCTCTTCGACGCCCGGCTTTTCCGGTAAATTCAGAAGAAAGGCGGAAAGCATGGCACAGCTTACAATATTCATTTTGAAACGGTCGGTCTTTTCAAACTCCGGCAGTTTTCGGATGATCTTTTTATATTCTGACTTTGCTTTTTCCGTAATTGCTCTTGCAATTTCGGGCTTAAACCCGTAAACCTTCGTCAGGTTCTCCCTGAAGGATCCCGCAAACAGGTTCCACATCCCCCAGGGCATCCCCCTGTATTTCATAAGTTCTGACTCCTTTCACGCAGTGCAGTTTTCTGCCAACCGGGGACAGAAAGTTAAATCAATCTAACCATTGGTTATTATAAACTAATCCTGAAAGAAAAGCAAGCTGTATCTCATAAAATCATCGGGAGCCCCTCTGTTTTGCGGCGTTCCGGAAGGACAACAGGGGATAATCGGCGGATTTTCCTTGCCAAAGTACCGGAGAAAAGCTATAATAAAAAAGTCTGTATGTTTAAGAGCAGGATAATTATTTGATGCGGGGGAATCGGATGCAAGCTCCTTCTGAAAAAAAACAGAACTTCATGCATGGCGCGGCGATCCTGACCGTCGGCGTCCTGATCATGAAGCTGCTGGGGCTGGTGTACAAAGTGCCGCTCGGCAATATCCTCGGGGATTACGGGTACGGGATCTTTGTCGCCACATACAATGTCTATAACATCTTTTTTACCGTTTCGACGGCGGGACTCCCGGTAGCTCTGTCACGACTGATTGCCGAGGCGGATGCCAACGGGCTGACTGCGCGCAAGGAGAAAACATTCCGCACGGCGATCTGGACGTTTGGCTTTATCGGAATCGTTTTTTCCGGCATTATGTTTTTCGGGAATCACTGGCTTGCCTTTTCCTATCTGAGGAAGCCGGATGCCGCGATGAGCGTGCGGGCAATGGCCCCGTGCATCCTGCTGGTGTGTTTCGTGTCGGCCTATCGGGGTTATTATCAGGGGAACGGGAATATGATCCCGACAACCATCGATGAAGTGCTGGAGGTCCTGTTTAAAGCTATTTCCGGACTGCTGATCGCAAACTATCTGGTGAAGACCCATCACAGCCTGCCGGAAGCATCGGCAGGGGCGATCCTCGGCACGTCGATCGGATCGGTCATTTCGCTGGGGTATATGCTCTTTTATAAATGGAGGAACCATCCCAGAGGGCAGACTGTCGAGCAGTGCAGTGAGAGTTCCTGGAAGATCGCGAGAGACCTGCTGCGCATCGGGATCCCGATCTCGCTGGGTGCAAGCATCATGTCTATCCTGACGTCTTTCGATCCCGGGATCTGCCATACGAGACTGCTGGCGGCGGGATTTTCCGAGCACCAGGCGGGAGTGCTGTACGGAGTTTACGGGAAAGTGCAGACGCTGTTCAACCTGCCTGCGGCATTTATGACCCCGCTGACGATTGCCATTGTGCCTGCCGTAGCCCGGGCCATGGCACAGGGAAACAGACCGGAAGCGGAAAAAACCGCCGAGGATGCCATGCGCCTGGCTGCAGTGATATCCCTGCCGATGGGAGTAGGGCTGGCAGTGCTTGCATTTCCTCTGGTAAATGTTCTGTATCCGAACAGCGACCCGGCAGGGCCCGGCATCCTGTGCATTATGGGATTTGCCTCATTTTTCGTAAGCACGGTACTGATGCAGAACGCGATCCTGCAGGCTGCCGGGAAAGAAAGGCTGCCGATGGTCGCGCTTATCAGCGGATCGCTGCTGAAAATCGTTATCAACTGGATCATTATTGCCATTCCAAGCGTGAACATCTACGGAGCCCCCATCGGAACGCTGACCGGTTACTGCTGCATGGCAGCGATGAACTATTATTTTATCCGAACAAAAATGAAAGCAGCGCCCAACCTGTGGCGCGTGCTGGGAAAGCCGCTGATCTGCAGTGCGGTTATGGGCGGCAGTGTTTTCTGCATTTACCGTTTTGCGGAGCGCTTCTTCCGGCCGGGTGACCGGTTCGGAATGACGGTAAGCATGGCGGCCGGGGTCGCCGCGGGTGTGATCATTTACTTTGCGGCGGTTATTCGGACAAGAGGGGTTACCAGGGAAGATATGAAGATGCTTCCGAAGGGAGAAAAAATCGCAGCGGTGCTGCATATGCGCTGAAAGGAGAGCCTATGCGTCTGGACAAATACCTGAAAGTCTCACGGCTGATCAAACGGCGTACGGTCGCCAATGAGGCCTGTGATGAAGCATGCATTCTGGTAAACGGAAGGGAGCAGAAAGCCGGATACCAGGTGAAACCCGGAGATGTGATCCAGCTGAATCTGGGGAAGAGGACGCTGAAGGTGGAAGTGCTGTCTACGGAAGACAATGTTTCCAAGGCGGATGCTTCCGGTATGTACAGGGAGATTCCGTAAGGATCCTCTGCACCACCATCCCGATATCGAGAATACTGACCGGAAACAGGATGAACTCATGAGATGCCCTGCACATACAGGACCTTTCCTGAGTTCATTTTTGCTTTATCGGGAATATTTTACAGCCAGGCCGGCTATGTTACTGCAACGACTTTTAGATCGTAAGCGTCAAATCATTAAATCCGGCGATCACGCAAAAAGATCTTGCTGCAGCAATTGGTAAATCGGAGCGAACGATCAAAATACACACGGTCGCGCTGCAGGAAAAAGGCTTTATCCGCCGTGCCAACGGAAAGCAAAACGGCCATTGGAAAGTGCTGGTCGAACTCTCACAATTACGAAAAGGCCCAGGAGATTTTTCTTTGCCATCTGAATATACGGAGAAAAAGTCTTAGACCGTGAAAACCCCGCAGTTACGCAAGAAATCAAAAAGGCTCTCCCGCAATCTTGCAAAAACGCAAGGTAAAGGAGGGCTGCGGTAAGCAATCAGCGCTTCTGCTTGAAGCATGTTAGAATAAAAGTGTGATTATTTCGCACGAAGATATAAATAATTTTGTGATGCATATCTTCACCGTGCCGTTTGACAACAGAAATTGAATGTGTTATAAAGGAAAACAACGAGGAAACACCGGCATTATGGGATCGCAGACGCTGAAAAACAGACTTTCCCGGCATTTTCAGCCTGCACCCGAGTATATCCAAGTATACCTGCTGAGAAGGAACGACATATGCCTGACACCAAATTGACCATCCGTGCTTTTTTAGAACATCTGAGGAAGTACGGAGCAGTTTACCTGATCGGAATCGCAGCGTGCCTGTTCGGAACGGAATTGCTGTGGACCGTCACAACCCCTGCTGTCCCTGCAGAGCAGGCGGTCATCATTTACCTTGCGGGCAGCTATTCAAACCCGGAAGCGCTGGAAGGCATCGCAGAGGAAATGTTGACCCAGGGGAAAAAGTTCGATCCAAAGCTGAAAACGGTGGAGTTTCAGAGTATCCCGTATTATGAACCGGATATGGACTATTCAGGCCCTATGGTGCTGATGGCAAAACTGTCTGTAGGAGAGGGGGATGCCTTCCTTGCCAGCAAGACGGTGATGGATCAGCTGGTAGCGGGAGGGGCGCTTCTGCCCCTGGACGGACCGGTGGAAGAGGGCTGGATGAACGACTGCCCCCTGGAACCTTATTATGCCGATTATACGGATGAGGAGACAGGGGAGAAATTCACATTTCTTGCAGGCCTAAAGATTGATACGCTGGAGGCCTTATCGGAAATGGGAGCGTTTTATAATGAAGGATCCACTCTTGCCGTTGCCGCAAACGGGACCAATCGGGACACCACACTGTATTGCCTGGAGATCCTGGTACATTCCCTTCAGAGCCTGAATGCCGCACCATAAAAATACAAAGAGGATAGCTATGTATTCCAATCAGGATCATATTCTTATCGACCGAAGGATCAGAAAAAAGAGCATACTGCTGGGGATGATCCTTCTGCTGCTTCTGGCAGTATATATTGCGTGCTTCATCAGCCGCATCAAATGGGGGGCCATGCTCAGCGGCGCAGCCTGCTTTGCGGCAGGCTGTTTTGGGATCACCTTTGCGATCCTGCCGGACCTTCAATACCGAAGGTTCCTGAAGGATCTGGATACAAGACTGGAGCAGGAGATCCGCGGTACGATCCTCTCGGTTTCAGAAGAAGCAGAGCTCCGGGATGGGGCCATGGTTTTCCCCGTGCATATTCAGTTTGATGAAGATCAGGAGGACCACGTTCTGTATCTGAACACAGAAAAAGCAAAAGGATTCCCTCCTGCCGGGACAAGCCTGGTCCTGCAGTGCTGCGGCAGGCATATCCGCAGCGTCCGGAAGCAGGATACGGGGGAAAGCAAAGCATAAAATGACCTGACAGAACTGGAAAGTTCACTTATTCCAATCAGACTCATGATCCGGAGACCGCCGGTTCAAACCCTTTCCGCACAACCAGAATAGGATTGCTATTTTAACAAGATAGCAATCCTACTTTTTTGTTAAAACAGCAGTCTTTAGCCACGTTGGTACATGATACAATAGCCAGTGTATTTTTTGCGTATCTACCCGGGAAAACCCTTGATACAGGTGCAAAGCGAGACAGGTGGGTGCAATCTTTGAAAAATCTGTAGGTTTGTCAATGATGTGTTACGGGCAAGGGAATGCTTGAGTTATCCTGCACGGACGGGGATGCGTTTTTCTACCATACGGATGAGACGGTCATGACCATCAACGACAGCGGCACAGTCACTCTCCATAATGACTTCATACCTGCCGTACCAGTCATCACGACTACAGCGGAAGCCACCCTCCGTTGGGCGATTGACGGAGAGTCCTTCCAGAAAACCATCAGCGCAGGCACATGGGAGATCCCAGAACAGGAGCTGCGGCATGGGGAGAACTCTGTATCTGTCATGGGAGAAGGAGGCACGACCTTCACTTACAGGCAGGGGAGACTATAAAGCCTCTTCCGAAAGCCCGGGATTTATGATATACTCCATCTCAACTACTCGGGATTTGGAGATACTAAACAGTTAACTGACAGAAAAAGTGGTTTTCAAGATGAAAGAGACAAAAATAACAAACACCATAGTATTATCAACAGACATGAAAGGAACTCCAGGTTCTCCTTTTGATCAGGAGGCTGCAGAAAATGCGCTGCGCTTTCACAGGAGTCTCCCGATGTACGAAAAGACAAAGCTTGTTTCTCTTCGGACTGCTGCAGAGGAACTCGGTGTGAAAGCAATCCATCTCAAGGATGAATCAACGAGATTCGGATTGAAGGCATTCAAGGGGCTTGGCGGAAGCTACGCTGTATTCAGGGTCTTATGTGAAAAACTGGGCCTGGATCACAGGGACGCGGTCTTCAGCGACTTCACGACAGAGGAAATCCGGGAAAAATGCAGTGACGTGGTGTTTGTCACTGCAACGGACGGAAATCACGGGAGAGGTGTCGCCTGGGCTTCGAGCCTGTTTGGATGCAAGGCATATGTCTTCATGCCGGCAGGTTCCGCGGAAGCACGCAGAAAAGCGATCGAAGATGCGGGTGCAGAGAAAGCCGTCATCTGTGATCTCAACTATGACAAAGTCGTCCAGTTCGCCAGGAGACAAGCCGAAGAAAACGGATGGACACTGATCCAGGATACATCGTGGGAAGGCTATGAGAAGATTCCGCAGTGGATCGTAGAAGGGTATCTCACAATGGGCGCAGAGATCTGCGAGCAGCTTGACGGAGACGTTCCGACGCATGTGTTTCTGCAGGCCGGTGTTGGAGCAATGGCAGGCGGGATCCTGGGTTATCTGTCCAATGTTTTTGCTGCGAAAGAGCCTGTCTTCACGATCGTTGAGCCGTCAATGGTCGCATGTCTCTATGAATCCGCAAAAGCCGGAGACGGGAACATCCGCTCCGTCTCAGGAGATCCTGTAACGATCATGGCCGGGCTGAACTGCGGAACTCCCTGCACCATCACATGGCCAATCATCCGCGACAGAGCCGGCTTCTACTGTGCCTGCACCGATGAAGTGTCAGAGAATGCAATGCGTGAGCTTGCTCGGTTCCCAAAGGAAGAAGAGCGCGTGGTGGCCGGTGAAAGCGGTGCAGTGACATTTGGCGTGCTCAGGGAGATCATCAAAGACGATTCCATGAAAAGAGAAATGGGAATCAACGAAGAATCGATCATTCTCCTGATCAGTACAGAAGGAGATACTGATCCGGAAGGATACGAAAACATTGTAGCTCAAAATGATCAAGATATTACAAAGCTGAGAGACTAGAGTAAGTATTATGACTACAGAAACAATCGACTTTGCCGCCGTCGGTGTTTCCCTAGTATCGGAAAACCAGTGTTTTTTGTGAGACATAGATTGTCTCATCTTGTGAAACGGGGCATTTGCTCACTTTGTGTCCTGTTTTTAATGATTAAATTGAGTTAGGCTTAAGCCAGAAAGGAGGCCGACAGAATATGGATCTTGTCAAAACCGGTAAATTTCTGCAACTGCTTCGAAAAGAAAATGGATTCACTCAGGAAGAACTCGCAGAGAAGTTGAACGTCTCACGCAGAACGGTATCGCGTTGGGAGACGGGAACCAATATGCCAGATCTTGATATTTTAATGGAATTGTCAGATCTTTACGAAGTCGATCTCCGAGATATTTTAAGCGGTGAAAGGAAAAGTGAGCGCATGAACGAAGAATTGAAAGAGACTGTATTACAGGTCGCGGATTACAGCAATGAGGAAAAAACGAGACTGTTGCGCAGGATGCACTGGTTGTTTATTGCAGGATTAATCGGATTTGCCACATTCCTTGTGATTACATATCTTGGTCTTGATAAGACATCGCCTTACGAAGGCATCGGTAGTTTCGGCCTTGGCATTGCATTTGGTATGGTTATTCTCGGCGTGGTTTTTACAAGCAAGTATGCGGCAAAAATAAGGAAATTCAAACTTAGATTGCTCGGGAAAACAACGCAGGATGATTGATCTGTGCGGAGATATCTGCTTTACTGCAAGTATTGTTTCTAAGATACTCGGAACACGTGTCATATTCAAATGCTTGCGCAAGAATGATGATTCGGCGTTTTTATATCTTTCCGTTTGATAAAGAGCACGAACACCTTCTCTGCTGTGTTCGGCTGAATTTTAAATTCTTATAAAATCAGCCGCAATTCCTGCCGCATCACGGCCGCCCGGTTTTTCGGCAGGTTTTTTCCCGTTTTCCGGATCTGTATCCGGACCGATCTTTCCTGGAATATCAAGCCAGACAAAGCAAGGTCCACAGAAAAAACGATGGTGCCATCGCCACAGTAATGGCCCTTGATCGGGCAATCCGCCGTGGAAACGACACCAGCGAGTCTCTATATAATAGCCGGGGCTGCTTTTCCTTTAGCTTCAGTCACAAAAACTGTCAATGACTTTTCGTACGGAACGGGACATCTCCCTGGAGAAGCCCGAATTGTACTTGCGCTCACAGAATGCTTTCATCCAGTCCTCAAAAGAACGGTCGCCGATTCTCTCCGTGAACATCTCCTTCAGTTCCGAATCGTCCAGTTCGTGATACGTGTTTTCCCGAACGATGTATTTCAGATCGAAGCGCGCCGGCTTTTCCCGTGCCTTCTGCTGTTCTGTCGGGTATCCAAACACCAGCATTGCTGCCGGGAAGACATACTTTGGCAGACCCAGGATATCCTGCTGGGTCTCAATGTTTTCCATGATGTCTCCAATATAACAGGAACCGATCCCAAGCGACTCGGCAGCGGTAACCGCGTTCTGAGCTGCGATGTTCGCATCGCATACAGCCAGCATCAAGTCCCCGACATCCGGCTTCCTGGGAGCGCATCCGCCTGCCTTGTATGCGTTAACCCATTTCAGGCAGTCCGCGCAGAACACCAGGACAAGCTTAGCCTTTTCAATAAAGGGCTGGTTGTCGCATGAGATGCTCAGCCGGTGCTTCAGTTCCGGGTCGGTGATCCGCAGGATGGTGTAAAGCTGCTGGTTACCCGGCGTCGGTGCCCGGGTCGCGGCGGTGAGTATCAGTTCAGCATCCTGCTCTGAAATCTCCCGGTCGGTGTATGCACGGACAGACTTGCGGTCAAACAGTGATTGAATTACGGGATTCATGATTCAATTCCTCCCCGGGACAGTAATATACACAGCATACCATGCCGGCGCCCAAATGCCAAGGGTGTACGGCCTTTTTATTTTCAGAAAAGGAACCGGTCACAGGACATTTTTAAGGATCTCTCCAAACCGGAAAAATCCAATAAGGGAAAACCAGATGACAGTAGGGAGCTGCAGATTGAGGATCTGGAGATCCTCGAGAATGAGGTTTGCATTGGGCAGGAGAATTTCAATAATTTCCGAGTGGCCTTTGAGCCGATGCTGTGCTATGATACTGTTGAGATTTAGGCCGTAGAGGTGAGCAAAAATGAAAAAGCTGTGGCTCGTTACCGGCGCTACGGGGCATGTCGGTTCGATACTCGTATCTGTTCTTCAGCAGCGGGGCGAGCATATCCGCGCTCTTGTACGTCCGGGCAGCAACGTCGATATACATTCAGATGTCGAGATCTGTGAAGGAGATATTCGGAACAGAGAATCGCTCATACCTTTTTTTGACCGGGGCGACTACAATTATATTTCTTTGGTCCACTGTGCAGCGCTGATCACCATTGCGTCAAAGCACAATCCGGAGGTCTGGAACATTAATGTTCATGGCACAAACAACGTGATGAGTCTGGCCCGGGATACCGGAGTCGACCGCATTGTTTACGTCAGTTCCGTTCATGCCATTCCTGAGAGACCGGCCAACGAAACGATTACTGAAGTCAGCAGTTTTTCACCTGATCTGGTCCATGGGCAGTATGCAAAATCCAAAGCCGCTGCGGCTCAAATCGTGATGGATTACGCGAAAGCAGGACTGAATGTGAGCATTGTCCATCCTTCCGGGATCATTGGACCAGGGGATACTCAGTCTCGGAATCATATGATCCGCACCATTCGAGCGATGGCAGAGGGAAAAATATCTGTCGGACTGCAGGGAGGATACGATTTTGTCGATTCAAGAGATGTTGCGGCCGGTATTATTGGCTGCGAGGAGAAAGGCCGTCCGGGAGAATGCTATATTCTGAACGGCCACTATATCGGCGTGCTGGAACTGGTCAACACCGTTCGCAGACTTCAGGGAAAGAAAACAACAAGGCTCGAAGCTCCTCATGCCGCAGCGAAATTGATAGCCCCGGCTGCCGAGTGGGTTTCCCGCGTGTTCAGCAAGGAAGTTCCGCTGCTTACTCCCTATTCTGTTTATACCCTGCACACGAACGGACGCTTCTCCCACGAGAAAGCCAACCGCGAATTTGATTACCACCCGCGTCCCGTGGAAGATTCTATCCGTGATTCTCTATAGTAATATATTACAATATTCCGAGCATTGCGCTGTCGGTTGTCATGGCCGACTCACAGTGAGTGATTGTAATTAAGGGTCATAATATCATGGAGCTGCGCAAAATTTTTATTTTGCTACAGCTCCTCCTATGTTTTTCCAAGCACTTTATTATTCTGTTCTAATCAGGTTGCAGTTGGCATTTTGATTGAGATTGTCAATTGTCCTCCCAACGCATTTGCAATCCTATCCAACGTTTCAACGGATGGATTTGCTATGCCTCGCTCGATCTTGGAAATATCGGATTGATCAATCCCGGTGAGAGCCGCAAGCTGTTTTTGCGAGATTCCTGCGGCGGCACGTGCAGCAGCTACCGCTTGTGAAGAAGCCTTGTGAATCACAATTTCCTCTTTACGAACAGTCTTTCCGTCTTCGTAGATCGTTTCGGTTTCAATATCAAGCTCGTCATTCCAAACGATACCGTAAGCGCCCATCAACTTTCCGGATAGAAACAAGTCTCTATTTCCTAACTGCTTTAACTGTGGGTACTTCGGAAACAAAGCACTCATATCGTAGCGCTTGACGACGCCGTCCTGAAAGGTTATTTCCATTGCGGTCCCTTCCAACAGCCTCAATTCGATGGCTTTATGAAGCATGACAGACACCTCCTTGCAGTTGCATAAATACTATCAGTCAAGGGGAGGCAGCTTCTTATACTTCTCCGTTGATTCATTACTATTATATGGGATATATCCCCTAATGTCAATAGGAGGCAGAGAAATTGCTGTATTCTCGACGGCCTTCATATAGATCAGATTTCAATAGAATCCGCGTGCTTTTTACCTGAAAACATAGGTTTTGCAACGATTTCGAAATATGCTTGGCACTATTAAAAACTGTCACACAATGTCACCCCGGTACATGTGATATCGTTATCGTGGGTATCAGGGATTAGGAGGCGCCCCTCTGTACTCAAAAATGATGATTGTCAGCACCCTGTGGTACTTCGTGCAGTATGCTATTGTTATAATAAACAAAGCTCCTGAAAGAAAACTTTGCGGACAATCTCCTATTCAAAAGAGAACACGAAAAAGCATTGAATGACACTTGGTTCCTATGGTATTATTATACCGGAAGGGGAAACCAAAAGCCATTGACAGACATCGTTTATCCATATCCCAATCGGACCGCCCATCTGCATTTCTTTATCACACGGGTCGTTGGCGGTCAGCTAAGACGAAGAGTAACCACAAACAACCAGAAATAAAAGGAGGACAAGCAAAATGAAATTCTATAAGTGCAGTGACTGCGATACCGTCATGATCCAGGAAAAGTCTCTGGGGTGCTGTGAAGACGGATGGGTTGAACTGAAGCCCAACACGACGGATGCATCCGGGGAAAAACATGTACCGGTCATCGAGACGGAAGACAGGAGAGTTACCGTGAGAGTCGGATCCGCAGAGCATCCGATGCTGGAAGCTCACTACATCATGTGGATCGTTTTGGAAACAACCCAGGGTTATCAGAAGAAGAATCTCCGCCCCGGTGAAAAACCTGTTGCTCACTTTGCCCTTGCAGAGGATGAAACTGTCGTTGCCGCCTATGAATATTGCAATCTGCATGGACTCTGGAAAGCCGAATAAACAAAACAGGAAAGGGAGGAAAACCAATGCCGCAATCAAGGGTGAACCGCTTCCCAAGCCCCCGAAGGGCAGATGCTGCCACAAATTCTGCAAAAAACAATAAAGGCTGAAACATGATGTCGTCTCCTATCGTGATTTATTACTATTATGATTTCACCGATACGGACTACTTTTGTCGGGAACTGGAAAGGCGATTCCGCGAGTCAGGGCATACGCGCCCTGTCAAATTCATTAACTGGAACTGCTACCAGGGCTTGCCGGGAAGAGACGGAGATCTCTTTATATACGATGCCATCGCGATGAGCGCTCTCGTGAGCAAAGGTTTTCTCCACCAGCTTCCGGAAATCATTGACACGGGCGACATGTTCAGCTGGACCATTGACAAGAGCAAGGTTCAGAAAAAGACATACGGCATTCCGCTGATGGTCTGTGCCAACACGCTTTTCTGCCGCAAAGAGGATGACCGCAATATAAGGAACATCATGCAGCTTCATGACAGCGTTGCCATCCCCCTCCGTTCGATGCTCATGTACTACTACCTGCAGGCATTGTGCAACTATCAGGGCGAGTCTGAAAAAGTGTCTGCCGTGCTGACGCATTTGAAGAATCTGATGGGAGAGGAATTGCTCCCTGACAAATCCACACTGGCGGAATATGACGGGATCGGGCGCTTTAACCGGGGCGAATGCAAATATCTGCTTGGTTTCACAGAGAGCCTTCGCTTACTGGAGCCGGGTGATTACATCGTGCGTTTTGCCAATTTCTCGGACAACGAAGAAGATCAGATGCCTCTTTTTATGGTCGATTACGCCTCCCTGGGGAATCATGTGCAGGAAGAAAAGCTGCTTGACTGTCTGGATTTATTGGAAATCATGGCCGACCCGCAATTTTCATATGCTCTCTGCATGCAGGAAGGGAGACTCCAATATATGCTCCCGCCCTCCAAAAGTGTATACCCACAGCTGGCCGCATCCGACCCGTTATATAATTGGCTGTATGAAATGCTGCTGCCGGAGGAAAACGGGGTCTTTCGTTACGGACCTCAGTTTTATGAAGTTTTCTACAACATAAGCGATGATATGCTCAAAAAGCTGATGGAGTAGCACCCGGTCCCTATGGTATTATTATACCGGAGAGAGGAAACCATAAGCCATTGACAGACATCGTTCATCCATATCCCGCGTGGACCGTCCATCTGCATTGCTTTCGTATGAATTCTGCCAGGCCGAAGAAGAAATGCTTCGGCAGAATGCTGCCGGGTCCTAGATAGTAAAGGGAACCATCACGCCGGAAAGGAATAATAATGGGATTATTCGGCCTTTTCAAGAAAGGAAAAGAACCGGTTGCCGTACAATGGATTCAGAAGACGCATTTGTTCAAGGCAGATGAATATATCTGTTCCCGGTGCGGTGCCGCATACAGCAAGCCGTATAAGGTCTGCCCCGACTGCCAGTCGGTGATGGGCAGATCCAAGTATGATCCGTCATGGGCAGATGAGGCTGAAGGGCTGTCTGCTCTGCTGGATGAAGATTGGTGACGATTATGGCAGACAGTTTTAATACACTGGATATCCGGGAGATCCGTATTGATGAAGATATTCCGAAAACGGAATACTTTGCGAGTCTTCCCGCCATAAAGCAGATCATCCAGGAACAAGGCATCCTGCTCTCAAAGCCCATAACTTTTTTCGTCGGGGAGAATGGAATCGGAAAGTCGACACTGATTGAGGCCGTCGCGATTGCTGCAGGATTCAATCCGGAAGGCGGAACAAGAAACTACAGCTTCTCGACTGCTGATTCCCATTCGACACTGCATGAACATATACACCTGGTGCGAGGCGTCGGCCGCCACTATGATGGTTTTTTTCTTCGGGCTGAAAGCTTCTACAACGCCGCTTCGTATCTGGACACGATGGACAGCAAAGTGTTGGGATCCTACGGAGGGCAGTCACTGCACAAGCTTTCACATGGGGAGAGTTTTCTGGCCCTTGTTGAAAACCGTTTCTCTCCAGACGGCTTATTTATTCTGGATGAACCTGAGGCTGCCATTTCTCCTATGCGTATGCTGCGCCTTATGGCCGAGATACATGACTTGGCCACCCAAGGCGCCCAGTTCATAATATCCACCCATTCCCCGATTTTGATCACATTGCCGGATTCGGATATCATTCAGTTTTCCGATAAAGGCCTTGAACACGTGAAGTATCAGGACACCGAACACTTTCAAGTAACAAAAGACTTCCTGGTGAACCCGGACAGGATGCTGCGTATCCTTTTAGAAGAGAAATAACAAAGAAACAGTTTTCCCGGAAGGAGGTGAAGACATGGCCTACAGCGAACTGATCAAGAGCTTTGAAAAGATCCGCGACTACATGCGGGATTTCTATGTGTACGGCTTTAAGAGCCGTGAGGATTACAAAAAGAAGAGCGCCCGCTCCTATGATGATGAGCGCCGCCGTATCGAAAGCTGGCTGGGCGGCTATATGGCCTTCCGGCACACTGCCGAGGGGAAAAACGTCTTCATCTCCGTGGACAACCGCAGCGTTACATTCAATCCGCTGCACAACGCCTGGAAAGCAAAGAGCTTCACTGACAAGGATATCGTACTGCATTTCTGTATCCTGGATATCCTTGCTGACGGCGCTGCCCGCAGCGTGGGTGAAATCACCGATGGTGTGACAGACTATCTTTCCCATACCGAGACTCCCTTTGAGATCGATGAGTCCACTGTTCGCAAAAAGCTGAAAGAATACACGGATTTGGGGATCCTTCAGGACGAGAAGCATGGCCGTTTTCTGTACTTCCGCCTTGCTGAGGATAAGGTCGATCTTCCCTCCTGGGAAGATGCGACTGCTTTCTTCTCCGAAGAGGCGCCGTTCGGCGTGGTCGGATCCTATCTGCTTGACCGGCAGGCTGAGGCTCCTGAGCATTTCAGCTATAAGCACCACTATCTGCTCCATACACTGGATACGCAGATCCTGTATGATGCACTCTGCGCCATGAAGGAAAAACGCTGCATCGATATCGTCAATTTCAGCGTCCGCAAAGACGAAGAACATGAGCACAGGGTCTATCCGCTGCGTTTTTATATCAGCACACAGACCGGACGGGAATATCTGCTTGCCTTCCACTACAAGTTCCGTAAGCCGATGTTTTTTCGACTTGATAATATCCGCGCTATTACGCCTGGCCCGGTCGAATCGCGACATGAAAAATACGAGGGCTTTGCAGACAAGTTCGATGAAAACCTCTGGGGTGTTTCCACCGGAGGCGACTACAGTGTTGACCACGTGGAACTCACGCTGCATGTGGGCGATGAAGAAGGCTATATCATTGACCGGCTGGAGCGTGAGAAGCGGCACGGGCAGATCGAAATGCTCGACGAGCATACGTACAAGTTCGTTGCTGACGTTTATGATGCCGGAGAGCTGCTGACCTGGGCACGCAGTTTCATCGGTCGGGTGATCTGCTTTGAGAGCGACAACAAGTTCGCTGTCGACCGGTTCTACGGGGATGTGCGGCGCATGGCCGAGATGTATCGGGGAGGGGAGAAAACATGATCTTCTCTGAAATCTACGGTTCGTATTTTAAGGCGGTATCCGCTATCCTCACCAAGGCAGTCGAAGGCAACCTGACTGAGCGGGAACTAACCAGAACTGTATTGGAGAACGCTTTCGGCGAAAGTCTGGTCACTATCCCTGCCAAGCTGACAGACGGCAGCTGGCCGCTGCTAACTCGGAACTTCGGCACTCCTCTGACCCGTTCCCCGCATCTGCCGCTCACCACCCTGGAAAAGCAGTGGCTTAAGGCGCTCCTGCTTGACCCGCGGATCCAGCTGTTCGCCCCATCCGAAGAAGGCCTGGAAGATGTGGAGCCGCTCTTTACCCAAGACCAGATCGTCTATTATGACCGTTATTCAAACGGAGATGATTTTTCTGATTCGCGCTACATTGAGCATTTCCATACGATTATCCAGGCAATGCATGAGAAGCGAAAGCTGCGCGTGCGCTTCCACGGTCATCGCGGCACCCGGCAAAGCTATATCTGCATTCCCTATAAGCTGGAGTACTCTTCGAAGGATGATAAGTTTCGGCTGATTACGGGATTCAGGGGCAAACCGCTGATCGTAAATCTCTCCCGTATGGATTCGGTGCATCGGCTCGATCCCTGGGATGAAAGCGAGTATCAGCGGCCAAATGAACGAGAAAAGACTCTGGTCATGGATCTGTTTGATACCCGCAATGCCCTTGAGCGTGTAATGCTCCACTTCACGGATCTGGAGAAGGAAACGGAACGGATCGAAGACAAACACTACCGCATCACGCTCAACTACAAACAGGGGGACGAAACGGAGATCCTGATCCGAATCCTTTCATTCGGCCCAGTGCTGAAAGTGCTCGAACCCGAGACCATGGTTTCTCAGATTCGAGACCGGCTTGAACGCCAAGCAGCCATATTGGAACAGAAATAAACAGAAAAATTGCGAACTTTTTTTGAAAAAGAAGAGTTCGCAACTTTTTTTCCATGAAAAAGCCTTTCCGAGATGCTATTTTAAACTTGCAAGATGGAAAGGAGGAATAGCAGGGTCGACTGTAAAACCGGTCGATACCGATGGCTGAGCCATACCGGCATCTTGAAATGATAGACACAGACAGCAAAACTGTAGAATCCATTAGCTCTACTGGAGAGCACCTGGTTTCGGACCAGGGGGGCGCGGGTTCGAATCCCGCATGAATTCAAAAATGTGTCTTGAAAGGCACTAACAGCAATTATGAATAGCTGAATGGTTTAGCAGCCGGCTCATAACCGGCGACTGCGGGTTCGAATCCCGCTTCGATGGTGCCTTGCTTTTTTGAAAGGCCCCGGGCAACTGAAGCCCGGCTTGCCCTATAAACGGTCGCATCGGTTTGTGAGGCAAAAGAATCTTGAAGCCACCGCAAAATCCCCTCAGCGCATGAGGCTGGTAGTCCGGCGCAGATTGAGGGATAAAGATCCTTTCATATTCCGATGAAAAGCACTGACAGCAATGTTAATCACCTTCTTTTATTCAAGACTGATTATCTTAAGAGCGTGCTTTGGACCGGCCAATTACCAGATGGGAAAACTACTTGGTAAAAAAGGTGTGTACAGCAAAATCATCTGTCCAGGTCAGGGCTTGGCAAACCCTTCCTGCCGTGCGCAGGACACAGCCCGCCAAGGGGCACACCTTGATTAGTTAATAAAGGCATAGACAGCAACACTTTTTACTTTTCAACCCATTAGAAAAAAGAAAGATGTATCGGTCAAAAAAAGCTGTAAACAGCAAACTGTGCCTTGTTTTATATCATTTGTAAAGGAGGTCTTTCCCGTGCTGGAAGTCCTGAAGAAAACTGCTAACAAAACCTATACCGAAAACGGTGCAGTCACGTATCGCACCAGTGGGAAAGACTGCCTTGATCTTTTCGCCACCATTGGTGCCCTGCGCGGTGCAGACGAGCAGGATATCTGCAACCGCTTCCTGAAGGCGTATGCGGAGAATCCTGATCTGGCTATGAAGATCCTGTTCTATGCCCGTGACGTGCGTGGCGGCCTTGGCGAGCGCCGCGTGTTCCGGAGCATCCTTTCCTGGCTTGCATCCAACGAAAAGGGCTCCGTTGTGAGGAACCTGCCCTATATCGCTGAGTACGGCCGCTGGGATGATGTTCTTGTATTGCTGAAGACTCCCTGCTGCAAGGAAGCCATGGCGCTGCTGAAAAAGCAGTTCCGGGAGGATCTTGCCGCACTGGAGAACAGCGGTGACATTTCCCTGCTTGGGAAGTGGCTGCCTTCCGTCAACGCGTCCAATCAGGAAACGGTTGTCATGGCCAAGCTGGTTGCTAAGTCCTTCGGCCTGTCCGACCGTGACTACCGCAAGGCGCTGACCAAGCTTCGCGCGTGTATCCGGATCATCGAGAACAATCTCCGTGAGAAGGACTACACGTTCGATTACTCCAAGCAGCCGTCCAAGGCCATGTTCAAGTACCGTAAGGCGTTCCTTCGCAATGACGGTGAGCGTTACGGCGCTTTCATGGATAAGGTAGATCGCGGCGAGGAGAAGCTGCACACCGGCACGCTGATGCCCTATGAGCTCGTCGAGCACGCGTATGATTGCTCCGAGGAAGAACGCCGGTCTCTGGACGTCACCTGGCGAACGCTGGAGGACTTCACGACTGATGAGAACGCACTTGTCGTGGCGGACGGCTCCGGCTCCATGTACTGGGGCAGCAAGCCGATGCCCGCAGCGGTCGCGCAATCTCTCGCGATTTATTTCGCGGAACATAATAAAGGCAAATTCCACAATCATTTCCTCGCCTTCTCCATGAGCCCCCGGCTTGTTGAGATCAAGGGAAAAGATTTCGTGGAGAAGGTGCGCTACTGCAGAACCTTCAACGAATGCGCCAACACCAACCTGGAGGCGGTATTCGATCTGATTCTGCAGGCGGCGGTAGAAAACCATGTCCCTCAGGCTGAGATGCCCGCAAAGCTGTATATCATCTCCGACATGGAGTTTGATGACTGCGTGATGAACTCGTCCATGACGAACTTCGAAAACGCAAGGGCAAGCTATGCGGCTGCCGGCTACAAACTCCCGGACCTCGTGTTCTGGAACGTTGACAGCCGTCATGAGCAGCAGCCTGTAAAAGAGAATGGCCGCGGTGTTGCGCTGGTTTCCGGCAACAGTCCCCGGATCTTCTCTATGGTCATGGAAGGCGAACTGAATCCGTACGACTTCATGCTGAGCGTGATCGATACGGAGCGGTACGCTCCCATCGCCGCATAAGCTTGCCAGCTCCCAGAGAAAGACGAGCGGGCGCACGGTATCCGATTTGATTACGGAATCGCCGTGCGTCCGCTTTTTGAAAGGAAAGAAGTGAAATGATAGAAATACGAGGACTGCACAACACTGCCCTTTGTTATACACCTGCACTCGAGCCGGCTGCTGAACTTCAGATCAAGACCGTCTGCGACCAGGAGGCTTTTGCCGGCTGTAAGATCCGCATCATGCCTGACGTGCATGCCGGAAAGGGCTGCACCATCGGAACGACCATGACGATTCAGGATAAAATCGTTCCCGGTATGGTTGGCGTGGACATTGGGTGCGGAATGGAGACGGTCCGTCTTGCGGAGAAGGAAATAGATTTTGCCGCCTTGGATGCCCTGATCCGTAAGGAAATACCCTGCGGGCAGAATATCCGCAAGGATGAGCATCCGTACAACGAAGAAATCAATCTTTACCAGCTTTGCTGTGCGCCCTATGTTTCCATTGAGCGGGCAAAGCGCAGCATCGGAACCCTCGGCGGAGGCAACCATTTTATCGAAGTCGACCGCGGAGAGAACGGCGAACTGTATCTCGTCGTCCACTCCGGCAGCCGTCATCTCGGCACTCAGGTATGCAAGTACTACCAGGATCAGGGCCGCTTTGCTATGTGGGGCGGCGCCCGTCATCAAATCGACGAGCTGATTGCCGAATACCGTACCGCAGGCCGCTGGAAAGATATCCAGAGCGCCATCAACGAACTGCGCAGGGAACATCCTATCAGCATCCCCAAGGATCTTGCTTATGTAGAGGGAAAGCTTTTTGAAGATTACATCCACGACATGCGTATTACCCAGCACTTTGCCATGCTCAACCGCAAAGCCATGACCGATGTGATCCTGCGCGGCATGGGGCTGACGAAGGTCGAGGAGTTTACTACGATTCACAATTACATTGATACCGAGAAGATGATCCTCCGCAAGGGTTCTGTCTCTGCAGAAGCCGGAGAAAAGCTGCTGATCCCCATCAATATGCGTGACGGCAGCCTCATCTGCAGCGGCAAGGGCAACGAGGAATGGAATTGCTCTGCTCCACATGGCGCCGGACGCATCATGAGCCGCAAGCAGGCGTTCGCCCAGCTCTCGATGGATGAATATACCGCCGAGATGGAGGGTATCTGGTCTTCCTGTGTCGTGAGCGATACGCTTGACGAATCGCCTATGGCATACAAGCCCATTGATGAGATCGTCTCCGAGATTGGCCCCACTGCCTACATCATCGAGAGAATCCGCCCGGTTTATAACTTCAAGGCAGCGGAGTAAGGTGGCAATGGTCAAAAGCGCGTATGCCCAGCAGATAGGTTGCCTGTAGGGAATCAACCTGACGCTCCCACTATCCGGGACAAGCGGGCAACGGGAAAAGCAAAAGAAATGATCATCGAATACTTAAGGAAGGAGGAAATGCCCTGTGAGGGAAACGATTCTATACAAACTGAGTGAAATTGAAAAGAAGGAAAACGTAAGGATTCTGTTGGCAGTTGAGTCCGGCAGCCGTGCCTGGGGCTTTGCCTCTCCGGACAGTGACTACGACGTGCGTTTTATCTATGTCCGTCCTAAAGAGGATTATCTGCGTTTGGAAAAGAACAGAGACGTGATTGAACTGCCCATCGAGGAAGAGTTGGATATCAACGGCTGGGATCTGGACAAAACGCTGCGCCTTTTGCGTGCATCGAACCCGACACTGTTTGAGTGGTTCTCTTCGCCGATCGTGTATCGCGAGAACGCATTTGCAGATGAGTTCCGTGCTGTAATGCAGAGGTATTTCTCATCCAAGCGTGGGCTGAGCCACTACCTCAGCATGGCCAGCAGCAACTACCGCGAATACCTGAAGGGTGACATGGTCAAGGCCAAAAAATACTTTTATGTGCTTCGCCCTGTCCTGGCCTGCAGATGGATCCTGGACAAAGATACCCCTCCGCCCATGCTCTTTTCCGAATTGGTAGAAACGGAACTTGATCCCGCTCTGCTTCCGGATATCGACCGGCTGCTCAATTTGAAGATGAATGCTCCAGAGATCAAAACCATTCCAAAAATCGAGAGCATCAACCGTTACCTGGACAGCAGCATCGAAGAAGTACGCTCCCGTATTGTTCAGCTGTCGGAAGACGCAAACCGTGGGTGGGAGGAACTGGATCGGCTATTTCTGTCCCAGCTTCAATAACGACAGGTGCATTTTATACTACGGGTTTCTTTACTTCTCGGAAACAGGGTGGTATAGTAAAAGCAGAAATCAGGACTATGCCCGGAAAGGAAAAAAGAAATGATCCTCAGACAGATCTCCGTTTTGTTCAAATCCGAATATCAGGGTCGTTCGCAGTGCAGCTTTAATTACAAGATGCATGGTCCTTTGGCATGCCCATATAAGACAGAGAACAGAACTGTGAAACGACAGCCAGAATAGGCTAATCAGGTACTTCACGGGCCGCTTGTCTTGTATGAGGCAAGCGGCCTTTATGTATTACAAACAATATGTGTCACAGGCCACAAGGCCGGAACAGGAGCGTAAATGAAATGAATCGAATACCGGTCATTGACTTGACCGCAACAGGAATCAACATCGCACACTTGCGAGTCAACGCAGGCCTGACCGTGAAGGATCTCCAGTTAATCTTCGGCTTCAGCACCCCTCAGGCCATTTACAAGTGGCAGCGCGGCACGGCTTTGCCGACCGTGGACAACCTTGTCGTCCTTGCAGTAGTGTTCAGGGTGAGGATCGAGGATATCCTGATATTTCAAGTCGATGGAACGATCTGAATCCCCACATAATAAAAACCAGCCCAAATGATCGGGCTGGCACGGTCCCTTCGACTAACAGGATAGGTCACCGCCCTTTCAAGGCGGTAATGCCGGGTTCAAATCCCGCAGGGATCACCATATATTCCGGATTGGTGTAATGGCAGCACGCCTGACTCTGACTCAGGAGGTCATGGTTCAAATCCATGATCCGGTGCCATATATGGGTCTCATACAACGGTAGTATGCCGGTCTCCAAAACCGGTCATTGTGGTTCAAATCCACAGGCCCATGCCACATGCGTTCTTAGCTCAGTCCAGTCGGTAGAGCGGCGGACTGTTAATCCGCATGTCACAGGTTCGAGCCCTGTAGAGCGCGCCACATGTACGAATGGCGGAACTGGAATACGCGCCGGGCTAAGGACCCGGTGCCCGCTAAGGGCTTGTGAGTTCGAGTCTCACTTCGTGCACCATACTGCAGGGTGGCAGAACGGTAATGCAACAGCTTCATAAGCTGCCCAAAGCGGGTCCAACTCCCGCCCCTGCAACCATCTGGTGAGTGTAGCTCAGTTGGTCAGAGCGCCGGGGGGGGTGGCCCCGGAGGTCGTCGGTTCGAAGCCGGTCACCCACCCCACACGGGTTCTTAGCTCAGTTGGTAGAGCGGCAGACTGAAGATCTGCGCGTCCCAGGTTCGATTCCCGGAGAGCCCACCATATGGGAGAATGCCAGAGTCTGGTCAAATGGGGCGGACTGTAAATCCGCTGCCGAAAGGCTGCGTTGGTTCAAATCCAACTTCTCCCACCAATCCTAATTTCAGCCCGGTACTTAGCGTCGATCTATATGGTCTTGCGGATATGACAGGATTTCGCTTTTCGGACGGTTATAGGGGAATTTCCACCTGCTCGGCGAGTTCTTTTAAGCGCTGTTCGATCTGGGCAGAGATATCACGGCTCATACGGACATTCAACGCAAGCAGTTCCGGATCCTCGGACTCGGAAAACAGTTTTTCATAGTTGGAGAAGATCTTGTTCCGGATGGAGCGCATCCGCCGGGCGGAAAGGTCTTCTTCTTTCTTTTCCCGGAACGGATTGAGCTTCGACAGAGAGAGCTTCGGAAGAGAGAGTTTGGGCAGCGGAGAAGAAAGCACCATTCGCCGCAGGGGAAGAGGAAGATCGGCATTCATCAGTTTTTCATCGAGGGCTTTTTTCCCCATGGCATGGCTAAGAGCAAGTACCAGGAAGGAAAGCAGAAAACCTATCAGCATGCCGACGGGCCCTTCACTGATCAGCACGACACCGCTGCCTCCGCAGGCCATGGCTATGATAACCGAGATGATGGACTCCACAAAAACAGCCGTCCAGGTCAGGCTGTCTCCGGAGAGCACATCTTTTGCATTGAGCTTTTCCAGAAGGTGAAAATCACTGGCGGAGAGGGCAGATGAGATGCCGAGAGACCGCTCCGGAATATGATAGCGCCTGCAGATGGCGGAGGTCCGCTGTTCCAACTCTTCCGAAACGGTGAAGAGCCAGTTGCTGACAGGCTCATACAAAACGGCTTTTGCCTCTTCGGAATAGAGATAGATGCGAATCTGATCATGAAGGGCAAGCTGCATGTCGTGCAAAGTGGCAATCTTCCCGTTCTGCCAGTCCAGCAGTACCGGTTTTACCGCTTTTTCCATAAGCGGGTCCAGAAGCGCATTGAGCGCAGAGAGATAGAGATCACGGAGATGACCGGAAACTATGGCTTCCACCGCGCTGGAGGTAATCAGCTCGTCCACGTCTTCACGAAAATGAATCAGTTCGGCATCGATCCGGCCGCACCAGGAAAGCCCCCGTGCGACACTGAATTCCGGTTCCCGATCGGAATAAATGACGGCTTCCGGGAAAACAGACTGGCACCAGGTGCGAATCTCTTCCATGCGGGAGACACCGCCTGTCAGGAACAAAAGCTCAGGCTGATTTTCGCCGATGCTCTCCCGGACATCCTGCAGCCCGGCGCAAAAAACATCACGAAAACTCTTGCCGCCCAGCTGCGGACAGGGCTTTTCCGTCAGGCGGCGGGACATGGCTTCATTCATGACCAGATTCAGGATAACGGGACGGTCATAGGCGACAAGAAGAGGGTCGATACAGGCATCTTCCGTACGTTCTTCCGCAGGAAGGGAATAATACTGCTCTTTAAGACGGCGTGCGTGCAGTTCACAATCAACACGCCAGCTCTCACTTTCTTCCATGACTTTGCGCAGAGCAGCGGCGTCAGGGGAGGCATCGATACAGGCGTTGAGGAGGACTTCATCCATTACCCCTCCGCCCAGACGTACTTCCCCGCCGGTACGGATCTCCGCTTCTTTGCCTTTGTTGATATATGCAAAGTCTGTTGTGGAGGAACCGATATCCACCACCAGAACAGAGCGTGTGCGCAGATCGATATAATCCTGAACGGAATTGGACTGGATAGCGCCCACCATCACGGCACGGGACTCCGAGACGACACGCGGGGAAGGGAAGCCAAGCGTTTCAAAAATACGCTGATAACGGCCTCTTGCCTCGGCATCCCATCCGGCCGGACAGCCGATGTAAACACTGTTGCTGCTCTCCCCGCCGGTGAGATCGCCGCTTGCGCGCAGCAGCTCAAACATCCGGGAAGAGAAGTCGCGGATCAGGCCGGCACTGTCAGACTGCTCATCCAGAAACCGGCTTTTAAAGCGTGCGGCAGAACGTACGGCGGAAGAAGCGGAACGGGCCGCATTTTCCCCGATGCGGATCTCTCCGTTTTTCATAACAGCCCAGACGGTAATGGTAACCTTTCTGCCGTCGATTTCAACAATCTCCGGCGTGCTGAGCGCTTCGGTAACACGGGCAACAGTGCTTTCCCCGTCACCCAGATCAAAACCCCAATAAACCATCATTTTTTGATCCTCCAGCCTGGCATTAAGCGGACGGCCGCGTTGCGCGGCCTGCAAGGAGAAGCTTTTCTCCGCTGCAGAGTGCAGGACGGAGCGTTGCGGGGGACATCTTCGTCGGCAACAACTCAAACATGTCTTCATATTCCGGGGCATAGTCCACAACATCGATACCGCGGGACCGTAAATACGGACGAAGCTTTTTCAGCTGCTGCAGGGCAAGAGAACCGTTGTCTGCATAAAGCGCCTCCAGAAGGTCGCTGATCAGTTTTAAACGGTCGGCATCGAACTGTGCGCTGACAGAAGAAGCCGGGGCGTTTTGCGCGTCTGTGATGGAC
The DNA here is from genome assembly GCA_017432615.1 of Oscillospiraceae bacterium. GTDB lineage: Bacteria > Bacillota > Clostridia > Oscillospirales > Oscillospiraceae > Limivicinus. Next base: position 33,243 of record JAFRIV010000031.1, on the reverse strand, counting down.
TGTTCCACCAGAAGACAGAGCGCTTCAATTTTACGATCCATTGTGCCTGCTGCACGATCAATATTTTTCCATACAACATCCGCGTCAATGCCGGCACGGATCTGCACTTCACGCTCCCCGTACCACAGCCGACCCGACAGAAAAGCAGCGACGGCGGCAAGGGCCATGAGGATACAGCCCCCCTCATAAGAGCGGGGAAAAATCAGTGCCCCGGCCAGAACGCACACCACCGCCGAGAGAAGCGCGGCAACAGCCCAGGAACGGACAGGGCGTTTTGAAATTTCTTTTTCCGCAGTACCGGAGAGCAAAAGACCGGCCATATCCAGTGCCGGCGCCGTTACACTGTCTGCCACAGCCTGACGCATTCCGTCACCGGAGCAGGCCGCATTATAGCGGAGCAGAGCGCGGCTGAGGGCATCCTGCAGACGGGAAACACTCTGGAGACGGTTTTTATCCACCATGTCATCTGCACGGAGCTGGTTAAGAAGTTTTTCTTCTTCCTCTTTTATCAATGCTTCAAGGCTGATCTGTTTCACAACGGAGCCTCCTTTAGCTGTTTTTTTCCATTTTACACTATTTCCGGAAGAAATACAAGGAGACAAAAAACTCCGCTTCCTTTTCAGAAAGCGGAGAAGAACAGGGAAGGGAATCACCCCTGGCCGACGTCAATAAAAACGGCGTTATTTTCAAAATCGGAGCTTTTCAGGATGTTCCCGGTTTCTTTAAATGAAAGCTCTTTGGCAACATGTGCAACGGTGTCCATATCCGAAGTGCCCGAGACAACCGTGATCCACCCGTCGGCTTCACTGAACAGGATCACAAAATAATAATCCAGATGACGCGCTTCCGTATAATCGTTTGCCGGGAGATCCTGATAAGCATGGAAACGGAGCACTTTCAAATCTCCCCACTGTTCCTCAGTGATCTCCTCCGGCGTTTGGTACATAAGGAGCATAGCGCCGTCGTTGTAAAACCGGGAGGCATAATAGGTTTCCACCCTGTAGGGCTGATAATTGGAAGACATGCTGTCTACCTCATCCGCCCCTTCCGAGACCAGGCGGGAATACCACCCGTCCTCATCCTGACTCCAGCTGTTCATCAGGGGATTCGGCTCAAAGGGAAGCCAGCCCGGTTTGAAGCGGACTTCTTTGCAGGCGTCCGGACCGTCAAATTTGAAAACATATTTCAGATCCTTCCAGGTGATGGAACCGCCGGAACCCCATTCCGAGTCTCCCCAATGGATGGTATACGTCTCATCCGAGGCGGCAGGGCGTTTGTCGAGGGAAAATATGCCGGAAGCAAACGCGGTAACGGTCAAAAGGCTGACAAGAACAGCGGCGAGCAGCACGGTACGCGCAAATTTACGAACAGAAACAATGCTTTTCTGATGTTTTGACATTTCAAGTATCTCCTCTGCAGGTTTTTCCGTGAGAGAAAGATACTGATCATCGATCAGACCGACCGCTTCATTTATGAGATCCTTCATACGCCGATCCCCTCCTTCATAAGGCGCTTTCGCAATTCTTCCCGCAGACACTTCAGGATATATTTGACGCGCCTTTCCGGCAAGGCATATTTTTCAGCAACATCTTTCACTGTCATGGCATAATAATAACGGGAGACGAAGACGGCGGCTTCCAGCGCATTGACACTGCCGAGAAAGCGGTTCAGGACTTGAGAGACCGTCTGCGCGTCCAGATGCCGCTCTATATCGGCACGAGGGTCGGGCAGGCAGGCCTCCAGCTCGGACAGCAGTTCAACGGTTTCTGCCGAACGGCATGCTGCACCGAGATATTCCAACCGCTTGAAGGAGAGATTTCTGGTAATGCGGCTGAGAAAATGGCGAAGAACACGCGGCTTTTCCGGCGGAATTGCATTCCATGTGCCGAGATAGGTATCGCTGAGAACCTCTTCCGTATCTTCTTCCCGGTGAAGGATATGATAGGCAATGGTATGCAGATAGGCACCGTACTTGTCAGCCGTTTCGCGGATGGCGTCTTCGGAGCGGGCAAAATACAGGTCGATGATTTCAGTATCTTCCAATTGGGTTTCCTTCTTTCGTGTAAGGTCCTTACACTCTTAAAGTACGGATGACAGAGGAAACGGACAAAAGTTTTTTAAAGAATATTCAGTTTTCGACCGAGAATATAATGGGTGAGCAGCCAGAGCAGCACACTGCCGAGCAGAAAGCCGCCAATACCGATGCCGAGAAAGAGCGGAAGACGATCCAGCAGGGCAGAGAACGAATCAATGTTCCAGTACTGCGGCGTACGCTCAGCGATATTGTAGAGGATCTTTCCGGACTGTATCGTCAGGTAGTTGAAGATCCAGCCCATGACAAGCACTGCCGCAACGGACCACAGCGCCCTGTGCGTGCGGAAAAGATGCCCGATCGCCATGCCGGAATACAGGCGAAGTACAGAAAAGGCGGCGGCGAGAAGACAAAACAGGAGCATCTCTATGATGACAGGCACGGTGAAGCGATAACCGTCCAGCTGGCTGCGGAGCATGAGAAAGAGTTCTTTCACGCGGCCGAGATCGCCGCGAATGGCGATGAGAACAACGGAAGCCAGTAAACCGGCCAGAACGCACCCGACAAGCATGATCAGTGCCATCAGGAGTTTTGCGGCGAGATGCTGGGCTGCCGTGACGGGAAGGGTGAAGGACAGAATGCCGCCGTCTCCCAGCAGGCCGTTATAAAAGCGGCGGATAATCAGCACAAAAGCCACGACAAACATCCCGAAGCTGAGACCGAACAGGAGAAGCGCCGGGAGGATCTGAACGATAAAATTGAGCATCGGATTGCGGAGACTCACCTCGGAACCCATGGTAAAACCATTGACAGCTCCGAGAGCGACTGTGGCGCCCCAGAGGGGCAGAAAGACACGCATACTGTCCTTCCATTCGTATTTCATCAGTTTCGCAAACATGATTCAGTTTTCTCCTTTCCATGCTTCAAAGCGGAACAGTTCGCGGAAATATTCATCAATCGATTTGCCCTCTGCTTCACGGATCTCATCGGCAGAGCGATGGAGCAGCAGCCTGCCCTCCTGCAGGAAGACCACCTCATCCAGGAGCTTCTCCACATCGGTGATCAGATGGGTGGAGATCAGCACGGTGCCGTTTTCGTTATAACCTGCGACAATCGTATGCAGGATAAAATCCCGGGCGGCGGGATCGACTCCCGCAATCGGTTCATCCAGCAGATAAAGCTGGGCATTTCGACTCATTACCAGCATCAGCTGGAGCTTTTCCTTCGTGCCTTTGGAGAGCGTCCGGATGCGGGCGGCAGGGTCCAGCTGCAGGATCCTGCAGATCTCCCCGGCTTTCGTAAGATCGAAGTCGGCATAAAAGTCGGAGAAAAGATCCAGAGCATCCTGTACCTTCATCCATTCGGCAAAGCTCGGACGATCCGGCATATAGGAGGTGATGGATTTGGTATAGACGCCGGGAGAGCGACCGTCAATCAGGGCAGACCCGGAAGTGGGCTGCAGGATCCCCGCCAGAATCTTGATCAGGGTGGTCTTACCCGCACCATTCGGTGCCGCCAGACCGACAATACGGCCGCGCTTCAGCGTCAGGTCCAGATCGTCCAGGGCTTTCAGGGAGCCAAAAGTGCGGCACAGCGCACTGCAGGATACCAGTTCGTTTGTCATGTTGTTTCCTTTCCGTAGCTCGCAGTAAGAAGCGCCGCTTCCTCGGCGCTGAAACCGAGCTTCTTCATCTCTTCAAGATATTCCTTCAATTTTGATTCGGCAAGCTGCTGCCGCATCGCCTGAATGGCAGCTTCATCGGTAGTCACACTGCGGCCGGCAGTGCGCTCGGTAATCAGAAGCCCGGTTTCTTCCAGACGGGCAAGAGACCGCTGCATCGTGTTGGGATTTACCCCGGCCTGCACGGCAAGATCCCGAACGGAAGGAAAACGGGAACCCGGGGGAAATTCCCCGGTGACGATGCTCGTCGTCATCTCTTCTGCCAGCTGCTGCCAGATCGGCCGGGCGTCTTTCAGATTAAAATCCATCCAGCCCCTCCTTTGTATTAATGTATTAAGCGATTAGTACAATAACACAAGAACTTTATTCTGTCAAGCACTTTTTTCCCGGTCGGCAAATATTTTTCCCGCCCTGTTAGGCAGCGTATGTTTGAAATATCCGGCGGGAAGTGATATGATATTTCATACGGCAAGAAAAGGGCGGACGGCGGAAGGCCTTCGGAGATAATCATAAAGGAGGGGGAGAGCAGCATGAAAACGGCAGACAGAAACGATGTACAGATGGATCCGTCAGGCTTTGTGCTGCTGGCGGATTATGTGCCGGATATTGTACAGGAGATCCGGTACTATTCTACCTACAACTTTATCGGAGAGCGGATCGATGGGTACGAAGAACCCTGTGCACTGCTGACGAAGGAAGCTGCGCGGGCACTGAAATCCGCCAGCAAAGAGCTGATCGTACAAGGATACCGGCTGAAGATATTTGATGCCTACCGGCCGATGTGCGCGGTAAAGCACTTTGTCTTGTGGGGGATCGAAGATCAGGATATCCGGATGAAACCTTACTTTTATCCGGATCTGGAGAAGCAGGAACTGTTTGCCAAAGGATATATTGCCAGGCAGTCCAGCCACAGCCGGGGAAGTGCGGTGGATCTGACGCTGCTGGATATGAAGACCGGGAAGGAAGTGGACATGGGGAGCCCCTTTGATCTGTTCAGCGAGGTATCCCATCCGGATTACCGGGGCATATCGGAGGAGCAATATGAAAACCGGATGCATCTGCAGCAGGTGATGATCCGCAACGGCTTTCAGCCCTTAGGCTGCGAATGGTGGCATTTCTCCCTGGAAAATGAGCCATACCCGGATACCTACTTTGCGTTTCCCGTCGCTTCAGAATATTTGAAGCGATAAGCAGCAGTGCCGGATCAGATCCCGCATTCCCGGAGAAAGGCGTCTGCAGACCTGAATGGACGAATAATCAACTTTCCCTACTATCCCAGCTTTCCCAACTATCCCTCCGTTTTCGGAATTTCGGTTACAAAACAGAAACAAGGCGCTGCGGAAAGAAAAAAGATAAGGAACAGAGAGATACGGATGCGCTCACAGCGCATGCCTGAACGGAAAAACAGCGGCTCCCTTTTGCAGGGAACCGCTGTTGACGTTTATTATGGATCAGGACAGGATCCTGTCGGAAGAAGGATCATCCCTCTATCTGGATGGTCTTGCGCTCGGGGAGTTTGATCGCTTTTTCCTTCGGGAAGTCGAGCGTCAAAACACCGTCTTCAAATTTGGCTTTCACATCTTCTTCCGTAAGGCTTTCACCGATGTAAAAGCTTCTGCTCATCGAACCTGTATAACGCTCCTGATGGACGATCTTGCCTTTTTTGTTTTTCTCCTCTTCTTCCACGCCCTTGGAAGCGGTGATCGTCAGGTAGCCGTTTTGCAGCTGCAGATCGATCTGGTCTTTCTTGAAACCGGGGAGATCAATGGAAAGCTCATAGCCTTCGTCATGTTCCCTCAGGTCGGTTTTCATCACGCGTGCAGCATGCTTGCCGTACAGCTTGTGATCCACATCACCGGAAAAGGTCCTGAACGGAAAATCCATCCAATCATCAAACAAACTCTCTCCAAAAATACTCGGTAACATAAGTCATGCCTCCTTTTATTTTTACCAATTTTGACCGTTACCTGAGCAAGGGGAAGGAGGTCATTTATTCGATCTCTATTTCCTTTGTTCGAGAACTATTATAGCACAAAATTTAGCACTGTCAATAGGAGAGTGCTAAAATTTATGAACAAACTATGTACAAACATTGCAAAAATTGTGAAATCGCTTTCCAGATGAAAAAACGACAGAAAAAAGGCACAGCATGAAAACCATGCTGCGCCGGAAAAACAGGGGAGAAGGATCAGCCCAGGACATTCTCCGTATGCCCGTCAAAGAGATAGACGTTTTCATAGGGGATGGAGAAGGTGAGCGGAGCGTCAATTTCCGGGGTGTCGTGAGGATCGACTTTCAGGATCGCTTTATCTTCCCCGGCTGTAATATAGACATTGGTATTGTCGCCCAGCATTTCGGTGAGCTCCACCATGCAGGAAACGACATAGGCATCTTTCTGCTGCCCCAGAACAATGGATTCCGGACGGAAACCGAACACAAGCTCTTTGCCCTCGTACTCGGAAAGCTTTGCGCCGAGCTTCTTTGAAAGATCAAGCTTCGTTTCCCCGAAATGCAGCGCACCGCCGGTGACTTTACCGCGGATGAAGTTCATAGGAGGCTCCCCGATGAAGCCGGCGACGAAAAGGTTTGCCGGATGGAAATAGAGCTCGTAAGGGGTACCGACCTGCTGGATATATCCGTCTTTCATAACGACAATGCGGTCGGCCATCGTCATGGCTTCCGTCTGGTCATGGGTGACGTAAATGGTGGTTGCTCCGGTCTCCCGATGGATCTGGGTGATTTCCGAGCGCATGGTCACACGCTGCTTGGCATCCAGGTTGCTGAGAGGTTCATCCATGAGGAAGATACCGACTTTGCGGATAATGGCGCGGCCGACGGCCACACGCTGCCGCTGGCCGCCCGAAAGGGCTCTCGGAAGACGGTCAAGATAGTCCGTCAGGCCGAGGATCTTTGCGGTTTTTAATACCTTCTCTTCTATTACATCTTCATCCACCCCCTGCAGCGTCAGACCGTACGCCAGGTTGTCATAGACAGACATCTGCGGATAAAGAGCATAGCTTTGGAAGACCATGGCGACTTCACGCTCACGCGGCCCCCATTCATTGGCACGCTGACCGTTGATCAGAAAGTCACCCTTGCTGATGTCTTCCAGGCCGGCAATCATGCGGAGCGTTGTCGATTTGCCGCAACCTGAGCTCCCAACGAAGACAATGAACTCGCCTTTTTCAATTTCCAGGTTGAAATTGTGTACAGCATGAAAGCCATTCGGATAGATCTTGTTGATGTCTTTTAAAGTGATGTACGCCATGATGATTGCCTCCCAGAAGAGTAAAGTTGATGGTTCGCTTTATTGAAGGGCACCGAGGTCATACCAGGGTTCCAGATATTCGCGGGTATTGAGAATCATAGTTGCAAAGAGTTCTTCCGCCTGTGCAGATGTCAGACGGCTGCAGAGCGGCTGGGCCAGGAATGCTTCAAAGATCAGGTTGAGATCACGCGCTTTGATGCCGGCATAGGTGTTTTCAATGTTGAGGGCATTGCGCAATACCAGAGCAGCTACGGCATCCGGCAGAGGATTTGTCAGGATCGGACGGACAGAATCGTTGTCAAAAACATGGTTGACTTCCACCACACTGCCCAGAGGCAACTGCGGCATTTGCCCACGGTTGACAGTATTGGCATTGGAAATAACAGCACCGAAGCCAAGAATCGCTTTCATCAGGGCAATCAGTTCCTCCGGACTGCGCTGCAGAACAACGCTTTTGCGCCCTTCCGCCACAGCAACGGAGTCTTCCACTTTGCGACGCTGGTCGGCTTTGCGGTAAGCCACCGTGGTGAGATGAAACTGCCAGGCCTCCGCTGCCTCAGGAGAAGAGAGATACTCCCCGGGAGAAAGAAATTCCACAAGATGGCGGTCGCCGGCAGCAGCCAGTACCCCGAAACGCCGGAACAGATCCATTTTTACGCGGTTCCCATAACAGAACGGATCATGCCGCCAGTCATCCGGGGAAACGCCCCGCTTTTCACAGTATCCGCTTTCAAAGAAGCGCTCCATGAAGTGCGGCAGCAGGGCAAGAACGTCGGTATCCCGATAGCGTGCTTCCGTGATCCAGGTGAAGTGGTTGATCCCGGAGGCGTCGATCACAAGTTCATGACGATCCGGACGGGGAATGCCAAGCTCTTCCTGCAAAACACAGCAGAGGAAATCTTCTGCGTTGAATACTTCATGGCAGCAGCCGAAAGCCCTGATCCCGGGAAAAACATCGAAAAGAGTTTTGCAGCAGATCGTCATCGGGTTGGTGAGATTGATGACCCAGGCATTCGGACAGCAGCGGGCAATTGCCCTGGCAAACTCCTCATAGATGGGCACCGTCCGCATGGCACGAAGGACACCGCCCGGCCCTACGGTATCACCTACCGACTGCCAGATGCCGAACGCTTCCGGGGCATGGACATCGGAGTGCATTTCATCAAACGTCCCGGGAAGGATGGAACATGCCACAAAATCAGCGCCTGTGAGCGCTTCGTCAAGGGACGAGGACACCGTATAATCCCATCGGGAGAGGGTATCGGGATGTTCGTTGATCCTTCTGCCAATCGCCTGGTTTCGGCGTGCGGCTTCCTGATCGATATCGTAGAGGGCAATCTCACCGGTAAGGCCTTCCGTCAGGGCAAGGTCATTCATAAAGACACGTGCCCAGGCTTTGGAGCCGCCCCCGATATAAGCAAGTTTGATGTGTTTCATGGCAGGTAAGGATTCAGGAGAGACGTTTGATCTCGGTATAGGCGAGAAGGAAGGGGGCGACCCCTTTGGCATCATTCTCTACTACAGGCTCGGAGATATAATACTCATAACTGCCGTCTCTGCGCAGATTATTGGCGGGGCCAAGACCGGCAACCAGACAGATGCCCCCGAGATTCAGCACATCGCCGGAAAAAGAAAGGTACTTCTCTGCAATACCGAAGAAAGTCTTTTGACCGTATGCGGCATAATCTGCTTTCAGCACGCCGAGACGGGCGCCCTTTAACATAGCATAGGCGATCATGGAACTGCCGCTGGTCTCCAGATAATTCCCCTCACGGCCCGGCTGATCCGGAACCTGCCAGTACATACCGGTATCTTCCTCCGCAAAACGATGGATGCTTTCCATCAGGGAAGAGAAGATCCCGCTGAGCTTTTCGCGCTGCGCTCCGGCAGGCAGGATCTCGAGCAGGTCTGCCAGTGCGACAGAGAACCAGCCGATGGAGCGAAGCCAGAAGTTGGCGGAGCATCCGGTTACGGGATCTGCCCAGAAAATGCTGCGGCCGGCATCATAGCCGTGATAATAAAGCCCGGTCAACGGATCCCGCATACGACGGGAAACCGTTTCGATCTGCTGAACGATGTCGGAAAAATCCCCGGAGCCGAATGATTTTTCATATAAGGCATAAAACGGCTGCGCCATATAGATCCCATCCAGCCAGACCTGGTCGGGATAGATGGCTTTATGCCAGAAATTCCCTTCCTCCGTACGCGGCTGATGTAAAAGCTGCTGATACAGGACATCTGCAGCAAGGCGGTATTTTTCCCGGCCGGTCTTCCGGTAAAGAGGGAAGAGGATCCTGCCCTCATTGATATCATCAAGATTACAGGCGGAAGCGTCATAGGTGCGGATCGAACCGTCTTCTGATACAAAAGCATCCGCAAAGCCTTCGACGAAATCAAAATAGCGGTAGTCGCCGGTGATTTCCGCCATGGCCAGAAGAGCTGTGAGCATGCATCCGTCGATATAATTCCAGTTGGTCGGCTTTCCCTGACGGATCCGTTCGATATTCCACTGGGTACGCTCCGGAGTGGAGGTCTGAATCAGATGAAGAATATAGGCATCGATCTGTTCAGAAAGCGTCATTCGTTTCCCTCGCTTTCCGTAACGTTCTCCTGAGAAAGGGCTTCATAATGATCTGCAATCACTGCTTTGCCGACAACTCCTTTCAGAGAAACATTTTTCAGCATGACCTGACGAACGTTGTCAAAATACAGCCCAAGACGGCAACGCTCCTCGGCAAAATTCTGCATGGCGGGAACGCCGGGTTTCGCAGTTTCCGAAAAAGAAACGGACACGTTTTCGAAGCACACGCTGTCAATCGGGCTCTCCGGCAAACCGTCGATATAGCAGGCGGCAACTTCCGCATCGGTACATACCATGTTGGTGAAGCGGAAGGAACCGAAATGCGGGGTGCGCTCGTCAACCGGAAGGGAATCGCGCGACCAGACATATTCGCTGTAGCGATCCGGATCACAGCAATTATACCACAAGTTGATGACCACCGGCGTGAGGACACCCTCCATACGGATGCCATCGAAAACAACATTGTTGATGCGGCAGTCTTCTCCGCGTCCGCGGCGCGCTTTGATGCGAAGCCCACGGTCGGTGCCGCGGAAAAAGCATTTGCTTACAGAAAGATCCTGTACGCCGGCACCGATCTCACTGCCGAGCGTAAGAGCGCCGTGCCCGAATTCCATCAGGCAGTTCCGTATGATATGACGGCTGGCAGGCTGTTTCAGCTTGCGGCCAAGTTCCATCTTGCCGGATTTTACGGCTATACAATCGTCTCCAACGCTGAACCGGCAGCCGATGATCTTGACATCATCACAGCCTTCCGGATCGAGAGCGTCGGTATTGGGACTGTCTTTCGGTGCGGTGACAGAAACATCAAAGAAAGATACTGCAGCGGAATAGTATGGATGCAGCTGCCAGGAAGGAGAATTGCAGGCAGCGATTCCGTGAAGCGTGACGTTGCTGCAGCGGTTGAAGAACAGAAGACGCGGCCGCGCAACGGGGAGCGTACGGAAGACCTGCCACCAGTCGCTGTTCTGGGCATTCCCGTCAATGCATCCCGGGCCGATAATCGTAATATTCTCCGCATAGGAAGCAGTCACCAGGGACTGATACATCGGCACGCAATTGCCTTCAAAACCGCCGAAATACAACTCTTCTCCGGTAACCTGATCCGGAACGGAACCGGGAATGACCGGATAGTCCGCCCTGTTGGGGGAACCCAGCAGATGGGCGCCCTCCTGAAAATCCAATGTGAGATCACTTTTGAGGGAAAGCGGAGAGGTGAGATAACATCCGGGAGGGAAAATCAGCCGCCCTCCGGCGGGCAGACAGGCAATCGCTGTCTGAATAGCAACGGTATCATTCGTCTCCCCGTCTCCGACGGCACCAAAATCACGAACATTGACAGCACAGTGTTCTGCCTGCGTCCTGAAGGAGAGCGTCTCCTTCTTTCCGTCGTCGAAGAGAAGATCCAATGTGTATGAAGAAGACGGCTGCAGAGAGAACAGGGAAAAAACATTGCGTCCTTCCCTGCGGACCTCTTCACCGTTGAGAAAGATCCGGAAGGAGAGGGGGGCATAAAAAGGAGCGGAAGAATCCAGCTCAAAACAGGCGGAAACAGAGGAAGCGTACAACAGCTGAATCATGAAAAATCATTCCTTCCGTTTGTGGTACCGGTTTTTGCATTTTGTACAATGCGCAGGAATAAGAACTTTAAAGAGAGGAACATCAGATCAAAGCCGAGATAGATCAACCCAAAACCAATCGGACCAACGCCAACAGGAATCGTGTCTGAGACGCCGGTCATGCGGATGATCACGGTATTCAGGACCTGATAGAACATAAACACAAAGAACAGCACGAGAAAGGAATAGAGAATATTCAGAGGGAAACTGACGTATCCTTTTTTGGGAAACATCATCCAGCGGTCATTTTCTCCTTCGGTTTTTGCATAGAAGCGGAGAATGTTATTGACCAACAGGTCTGTGATGATCCCCATGGCAATACCGAGAACGGCAAGCTGATCCACAAGAGCAGTAAGGTAGGTGCCTAACCCCCAGAAAAAGAAGAAACAGACTGACCCGTTGAACCAGAACTTGATCAGAAGGACCTTGACCCAGTCAGAAAGGCGGATCCCATGCTTTGACCGGTATTTGGCAAGTTCCTGCGGGGAAACCTCGGGGGAGTTGGAGGCATCTGCATGGACAAGGTCATCAATCGCTTCCGAATGAAGATGATAGTAATCTTTCGCGCTGCGGTTTTCCTCTGTGGAGGGGTTGTTTTTTTTGGGCATCCTGGCCCCACCTCTTCTTTTTAAGAAAGGGAGGCTGATGCGGTAGCCTCCCGGGTCCTATTGTGAATGATCCCTTCGGCGAGCAGACAATCAGTCTTCGCCGGAGATGTCAATGTCATCCATCCTGCCGTTGTCTTCCACCTCCACAGAGGTTTTAATACTGCGCAAAATTTTTGTGTAGACCGGCAGCAGCGCAACGAGGGCAACACCGATGCAGAGCACAATGATATGGGTCATCAGCATACTGTAAGCGCTGTTGATATAGCCTTCCGGCGCAATCGGATTTTCGGCACGGTTCAAAGCGGTGTAAATCAGACCGCGGTACTGCACATCACAGAAGATGATCACAGCAATCATCAGGAACATCAGCACCAGCATCGGGATATTGACCTTTTTGCGGTGGGGGAAGGAATTGCTGAAACATACGAAAGCAAGCATAGAGAACAACATGGTAATAAACCCATACAGCCCCATGCCGGGACCCTGAATACGCGCTGTCGTGTGGGAAACATGGGTCAGATTCAGAGAATAAACAAGAAATGCGATGACGAAAACAACCAGAGGGATCGTTTGCGGTTTCCGCTTCAGGGAAACGACGATCTTGCGTAAAAACTCCGGTATATGAGAGGCATTGTTCTGTTTCACGGCTGACCCTCCTTCCGAATTGCATTGGTGGTGTCTTTGTCAAAGAAGTGCTTCCGGTTGAAGGAAACCGAAGCAATATCTCCTTCCTTATAGTTACACCAACCGCGCAGCTTGGCAGTAATCTTATCAGAGGCGGATTTGGAATCGCCCAGATGACCATGGACCAGAGTATTCATGCCGAGGTTCTCGTTGGAGAAAACTTTGATGGAAACATCTCCGCCCTCCACGATGTTCTCCGGACGGACACCCAGTGTGATCTGTTTGCCTTCATAGGCCTTGAGAAGATCCTTCTCCTCCGGAGAAAGCGCTGTATGCAGCTGAGAATTGACCAGAAACCCTTTCTCCACTTTTACATCGAAGAAATTCATCGGAGGCAGACCGATAAAGCTGGCGACAAAGAGATTTGCCGGGGAATCATACAGTTCAAGCGGAGTACCCACCTGCTGTACATGGCCCATGGACATACATACGATCCTGTCGGCCAGCGTCAAAGCTTCCGTCTGGTCGTGGGTTACGTACAGCATGGTCGCCCCGAGGCGTTTGTGAAGAAGAAGGATCTCACGCCTTGTGGCGCCGCGCAGTTTCGCATCCAAGTTGCTCAGCGGTTCGTCAAAAAGAAACAGCTTCGGGTTGCGAACGATAGAACGGCCCATGGCTACACGCTGGCGCTGCCCGCCGGAGAGCTGTGACGGCTTTTTGTTCAACTGCTCCGTCAGACCGAGGATCTCTGCCGCGGCAAGCACTTTTTTGTGAATGACATTCGGATTCTCCTTACGCAGCGTCAGAGAGAAGGCCATGTTCTCATAGATAGTCATATGCCCGTAAAGTGCATAGTTCTGAAACACCATCGCCATGTCTCTGTCTTTTGCAGGCGTGGAGGTGATATCCTTTCCGTCCAGGATCAGTTTGCCGTTGGAGATATCCTCCAGACCGGCAATCATACGGAGCGTTGTAGATTTCCCGCAGCCTGACGGGCCGACGAGAACGATGAATTCCCCGTCTTTTACGTCCAGGTTGAAATCAAACACAGCCTGTACGTTGTTGTCGTAGATCTTATCAATATGCTGTAAGCTCAGTTGCGCCATTTTGCCGCCTCCTTAAGCTTTGCTTTCCTGCAATGAAGCCAGATGCGCGGAAAGCTCATTGCAGCGCTTGATGCCGATTACCCCGCCTGCGAGACAGCAGGCGGCGGAAACAAGCAGATACAGCACAACACGGATATGCTGTGCCCTCTCCATCACCTTGTATACCGTGCCGCCGATGGTGATCTCCGCTGCGGCAGCCTGAGCGGGGAGAATGAAAATACGAACGATCTGAATCACGCCGATCACAAGAAGGATATAGCAGTATTCCTTCTTATAGTTTTTGACTCCCTCCGAGGAGAGGAAAGCGGCGAGCATAAAGACCAGATTGTAGATGATGGAGGCACCGATGCGGATCTGATAATAGAAATTACCGACGTTATGGCCCACATCCGATTTATAGATATTGATGAAATAGAAAACATCGAAAACTATTGCCAGAATAGCCAGCGTAGAAGAAAGCGTGTTTTTGGTGAAACGCATTCTGTCACGGCGAATGAATTGTTCTTCGTTCATGCTGTGGCTCCTTTCCCGGCTTCAATCAGCTGTTTTTCCTGCTTCATCATAGAGAACTTCCAAATCAGGTTTGCGATCAAAAGCACGTTGGCAATGATCACAATAGCAAAGACAAGAGTGTGAATATCAAACCAGAAGGTCGAATCCGTAAAGTAAGTGTTGCGCTTTTCCGAAAAGTCCTTCAGGGCTTCAAAGTCAACCTCGGCCAGATATTGGGCTTTGTAAACAAGGATCTGTGCACGCGCCCAAAGAACCGCAGCAATGCCGACAGCAGCATGAAGACCCACGGCAAACACATTACCGAAATAATATCTGCGGCGGGAATGTGTGCCGGTAATAAACAGCAGGCACGAAACCAGAATCATCGCCAGCCCCACATGGAGGAACTGCCGGTTAAACCCCTGCATATCATAATAGATCAGGGCACCGGCGACCGGGTTACGGGCCGGATTATCGGGATTGCGGATCGTAAAATACAGCGACTCATACAGATCCGTCATAATCCCCAGGGAATAGAGAAAGAGGAGCACGCTTGCAGCCAGAGCAAAAAGACAGGCTGCCTTCTGCAATTTTATTTGTTTTTTATACATGTTGAGGGCCTCCTCATTTTCGGGTGCTGGTCACCCGGGGTAGCACCCGGGGAAGGAAACCCTTCCCCAGGCGCTGCAATGGGTCAGATTTAAAAAGGAGCGAATCAGCGTCAGCTGAGAGATGCATAGTAGTCCTGCAGATCTTCCCAAGCCCACTCTTTCACATCGAGATAGGCGGAATCACTCCAGGTGTTGGCAACGGTATCTGCTGCTTCCTCTGCAGAGGAGAAGCCTTCGAACGTCAGACCGGAGGCAATTACATCAACGAGAACGTTGACCTTGTCATCACCCTTCTGCTGGCTGAACTGGTTGGTCAGATCGGTGTAGGTATTCAGCAGGTCATTGTCGGCCTTGGTGGTGGGCAGAACAGTAGGAACAGAAGTATACCACGGATTCTCCGTGAGGGCGAGTTCAGGGTGCTTGATGGTACCGAGACCGATGGCGGTGGAGATATGGCCTGCACCTTCA
Source organism: Oscillospiraceae bacterium (assembly GCA_017432615.1). Classification (GTDB taxonomy): domain Bacteria; phylum Bacillota; class Clostridia; order Oscillospirales; family Oscillospiraceae; genus Limivicinus. The sequence continues at coordinate 18,156 of JAFRIV010000031.1, read as the reverse complement.
CGACCGGCATCAGTGGTGCACTGGAACTCAAAGGCCTGGTTCTTGACAAAGCTCAGCGTGGAGCCGAGGAAGAAGCGGGCATAGTTGGTGTAGTTGCCGTTGGCTTTGGCCCACAGCTCTTCACGGGTGACATCAGCAATCTCAGGCATTTCATTCCCGTTGAAGTTGAAGGTGACATAGCTGCCGTCCGCATTGGTCTTGATAAAGGCGTCAGGACCATAAGACATCAGGATCATTCCTTCCGGGCTGTAAGCGAAGTCAATCAGAGCAAGGGCGGCATTGAGCTTGTCAGGGTTGCCTTCGACACCGGCAACAGAGATGCCCCAGCCGTCCGTCTTCACAGAACGCCAGGATTCGGTAAAGCGCATGTAGTTGCCGCCTTCCGTGCCATCCTCCCAACGGGCCACAGGAACCATCACAGCCATGTACTTCTCACCGGCGGCCTTATCCAGAACCGTTTCATTGTAGATGGTCTGCGTCTGGTTGTAGTCGTAGTGCATAAAGCCGAGGTCATTTTCCAGATAGGTCTTGGTGCTCTCTTCTTCCTTGTTGACGAAAGCGGCGGAGATCAGACCTTCCTCGACCATGTCATGCATCTTGTCAAGAGCAACATAGGTCTCCACTTCAGAGCGGGCGTCGTGGAGCATGCCGTCAGTACCGACATAGAGATAGTCCTGACGGGATTCCAGACCGCGAATACCGAACAGATGGCCGGCAAAGCGGAACATATCAACACGGCGCTGATTGTTGTTGTCTTCACGAGTGAACAGACCCTGTACGGTTTCGGTGCCGTTGAGCGTCTGCGGGTTGGCAACCACACAGCGGAGGAGGGCAACCAGTTCGTCCACATCCCAGGCGGCATTCTGGCCGATGAAGAGGTTGGAACGCTCTGTGCCGTAATAGCCGTCATAAGCGGCATCGATGTAGTCACGCAGCATGTTGACGGCCTGAACACCGTTCACTTCTCCGGCGGCAAGGGCATCATTCATCACAGCAACAATGTTGCCGGCTGCATCATAATTTTTGCTGATGGTCTCCACAGCGGAGCCGTCCAGCGTTACAACATCGATATCGATGCTGCCGGAAGTGGGCATGTAAGGCTCATAAACGGCAGGAGAGAGTGCCTTGCAGGCATCCGCTTCAAATGCGCCTTCCCCGTCAAGAAGTTTTGCAACCCAGTCAACACGCATGAGAGGCATACGCTCGATATCATTCACACCGTCAAAGTACGGAGAGAAGTAGATCGCGCCGGTGTCGACATTCCCGGTGATGGAGAGGCGGACGATGGGATTGGCCTCGAGATATGCGCTGAAGTTGGGCATCTTGTCGAGATACTCGGCAATGTTTACAATGGAACCGCTTTCGCCGTACTCACTGAGCTTCGTGGCTGTGCCGCTGAGCATATCCACTTCCTTGAGCTGCTCTTTCCAGTAGTCAAACTCTGCAGAAGCGCCGTTGCCCTGATACTTGTTTTCGAATACAACACCGAGGATGTCCTGAATCGCTACCCAGGTGGGCTTCAGGTCGCCGGAGTTGTAATTTTTGCCGTCGGCAAGGGTGATACCTGCCCCGGCAGTTTCCGCATCAAAGAAAAGGCCGGTCTTTGCACTGTTGTAACCTGTGGCCATGCGAAGAACAGTCCCGTCTGCATAGGCAAGATCGCCGTAATCCGCCGAAGCGGTCGTGCCGAATCCGGCCATCAGGGAAACTGCCATGCACAGAACAAGCAGCACGGACAACATGGTTTTTGCTTTTTTCATGGTTTCCTCCTAAAAATAATAATTTCCGGGATCAATATGTTGAACGGGAAAGGACCCGTAACAACTGCAGTTATTCTTTTACGCCGCCGACATTGGTGCCTTTGGCAAAATACTTCTGTATAAACGGATAAATAATCAGAATCGGAACAATAGAGCAGACAATCAGCGCATAGATAATGGAATCGGAAGCATAGATCTCATTCCAGCCGGCAATAAACTCAGGATCGCGGTACTGCTCGAGAAGTTCACGGATAAATACCTGCAGGGGCTTTTCAAAGCTGTTGGAAATCATCTGACGTGCCCAGAAGTATCCATTCCAGCGGGAGATGGCAAAGAACAGGGCAACGGTAGCAATCGTGGATTTGCTCATCGGGATGTAAACGGTACTCAACACCTGGAATTCCGTGGCTCCATCCACGATGGCAGCCTCTTCAATTTCAGAAGGAACCCCTTCAAAAGCGTTTCGCAGAAGGATGATGTTCATAGCCGCCATACCCATGGCAATGACGACAAGCCATTTGTCATCCATAATACCAACACCGTTGAACACCGTCTTCGTCTGCAGATAATTCAGATACTGCGGAACGATACCGGCGGAAAACCACATGGTGAAGACCAGGAAGAAGTTGAAAGCCTTGCGGAACAGGAGCCTTTTTTTGGAAAGCGCGTACGCACCCAGAATGGAATAACCCAGTGCCCAGATCGTGCCGTAAAGGGTGAGGAACAGGGTGTTGGAGTAGGCATTCCAGAACATATTGTCATTGAACATCTTTTTGAAAGCATCAAACTGGATGTTCTTCGGCAAAAGGATAATTTCGTTATAGTCCACTTCATGCGCACCGCTGATCGAGGCAGATACCGCATAAACAAAAGGATACAGGCATGCCAATGCGAAAACTGTGAGCAGCGTATAGCTGATGATCTTAAAAATCAGCTCAGAGGCTTCAAGCTTTCTTTTCATATCGTCCTCCTATTCTCAGTACAGCGACGTGTCAGAAGCTTTGCGGGCAATGGTATTGGCACCGATCACCAGCAGCATACCGATGACGTTGTTCATCATTTCTGCGGCAGAGGCGATCCCTTTAGCCGCTCCTTCCAGACCGTAGCGGTTGGCGAAGGTGGAGACGACATCGGCGGTTACGAAGGTGTTGGAGTTGTACAGAAGCAAGACCTTTTCATAACCGATGTTCAGCAGCGAACCGATACGGGTAATCAGCATGATCACGATGGTAGAGAGAATACTCGGCAGCACCACATAGCGCATCTGTGCCCATTTGCCGGCGCCGTCGATCTGAGCGGCTTCGTAACTGGTGGGGGAGATGGCGATAATGGCAGCGAAGAACACAATGCTGTCATACCCTGCACCCTCCCAGATGCCGCTGATAATATAGATGGGGCGGAAGAACCCGGGCTGATTCAGAAGACCGGCATTCGCCACATCCCGGGAAACAACACCCATGGCGGCAAGCAGCTGGGAAATAATACCCATATTGGACGTCTGAGCACCCTGCTTGACAAGCATCATGACCAGAGACGTCATAACGACGGTGGACATGAATTTCGGCAGGTAGGTAAGGACCTGATAAACGCTGCGTGCGATATTTGAGCGGACTTCATTGAAGAAGAGCGCCAGAATGATCGGCATCGGGAAACCGAAGCACAGGCCGTAGAAACTGAGCACGAAGGTATTGCGCAGTGCCCGCCAGAATTCAATGGAAAGCGTGTCCTTTCCGGAGAGCAGGAGCTTAAAGTTGTAGAACCCGGAGAAGAGCTGCTTGGACACCGGCAGCACGTTGTCTGCAACCTTAAAGCATCCCAGGAGTTCATACATCGGGAAATATCGCCAGAACAGGAAGACCAGCAGCATCGGCAGCAGCATCAGATACAGACGCCAGTCTTTCACAATGGTGCGCCAGACGTGAAGCCACTGATGCTTTTCCACATCATCGCGCACGACCTGTTCGGGGTTTTCCCGATAGGTTCCGGTTGCCTCATCATAAATGAGGAAGTCGGCAGCTTTGTCTTTCATCAGAATCCTCCCTTTTCCTGCTCCATTTCTCTGTGCAGACGGAGCAGATAGCTTTTTTGTGGCTCGAAAACGCCGTCGAGCCGGCCGGCAATCCATACGATCACCATGGTAAAAACCCCGGAAAGGGTATCGGTTGTAAAGAAACCAAAACAGGTATGAAGAGAAGCGCCCGTGACCAGCGCTACCAAGGCGCGGCCAAGCCACATCAGGACAATCACACAGACAGCATAAAGAAGCGTCAGAAGTTTTTCCGTACGGATCTTCTCAGGCCCAAGGAAGCGGATCAGCAGAAGAGCCGCCAGAGAAAACAGATTCCCCAGGCAGTAGATCAGGAACTGACGGGGAGTGGCATGACCGACCAGGCAGAAGACCAGTGCACCGAGCAAAGCGTGGATACCGGCAAACAACCCCCAGCGCATCAGCACGATCGCAGTGACAGCCGCGGTGACCGATACGGTATACAGCTGGGCGGGAAACCATTTTCGACCTGCCGTGAGGATCAGCAATTCACTGAGGACAAGCATCGCCGCAAACAGGAAGAGATCCAGACGGCGGTACTGCTGAAATGTCAGATGCCGATTCATCAGAAGAGACCTATCTCCATAGTAGTGTAAAATTTAACATGAATAATTTGTGAAAAAATTATAAACGATATGTATAGAAATTGCAAGGGGGAAATGAGCAGACTGACAAAAAAATCAGCCGGAGAGGAGATGAAAAATCCGGATTTTTTAACACAATGTACAGAGAAAAAAGAACCGCCGGGCTTTATTTTCCGGCGGTGTCCGCAGCTGAAAAGCAGCTGTTTTATAAGGAGGGAATCTTCGGGATCAGCTGAAAACTCATCGAGTTTTTTGCAATAAAACGGATCTCAGCCCACATGGCGTTGTATTCCTCTTTCGCAGTCTCCAGATCGGCATAAGCCTGGTAATCCGTCGGGTAGATCAGGTAATAGTACCCGTCAGATCCGGGGCCGATCTCATCATAGGAAGGCAGATAGTCACGATAGTCCGTCGTCTCGGAAAAACCGATAGAGAAGAGCAGACCGCCCTCAAAACCTTTGCGGGAATTCCAGAGCCTGCGGCTGAGCGTCTGATAGAAGGAGATGCTGCGCTCATTCATTTGAATTTCATATTTACCTTCCCAGGCGGCAGGCACCGTTACAAAGAATTCGTCAAAAACATAGATGGTATCGCCTGCGTCGGTCTTCGTGATACTGTACAGCCAGCGGCTGTTCGGATTGCCGGCAGCATAATAATCTGCCTCGGGACGGTAGTTTTGCACCACATCATCCAGCACTTTGCGGGTGGCTTCCCCTTTTCCGTCAATGTATTTGGCTGTGAAAATAACGGTGTGGCCGCCGATGTTTTCATAAGCGCGCAGCATATCGATCAGATATCCCTGCAGCTTATAGGTGTATAAGCCTACAGAAAGCTCTCTGCCGCCAATGGGAAAGGCGTCAAATTCCTGAGCGGCAACAAGGTCGCTGCCGTACTGCTTCTGCATATGGGGAGTGTACTGTTCGCGGATCAGGTTTTCCGAATCGACGATCAGGTCTTCCATGCAGTAAACAATCACATACGGAATGCTGTTTTCCTTTTCCGTATAGATAGTGATCCCGTCTTTCTCGGTGTAATTCCAGATATAACCGCTGTCGCACATGGTGGAAAAGCCCTGCTCCGGGCAGGAAATGATCTGCATGGCGGAGGAGCCGTCTGCCGCAGCTGACAAGGCGCCGAGAGATGCCAGCAGCAAAAGGATCGCCAGAAGAGAAACGGCCTTGCGCATGGTATTTCATCCTTTCAATATCAATATATAGTGACGTCTGCTAACCAGCCTGACTGTATTATAAAGGATTTCCTGTAAAACGGCAAGTGGAATATACAAACCCGTCTGCTTCCCGGGTCACGGTCTCAAAACAGACCTCGGGGGTATCCCTGGTGGGGATGGCACGCAGTGTTTCGAAGTCCGTCAGGCCGCGGCCGGTCAGTTTGAGAAAGCTTTCCTTTCTCGTCCAGGCCCGGGCGAAGGATATTTCCGGTGCGGGGGAATGCACGATCTCAGATGCCTCCTCCTCACTGAATACGCGAAGGAGGCTTTCCCAGTTCTGCCGGGGGATCATCTCAATGTCGGCCCCGATCTCCCGGCCGTCCAGGGCGCAAAGCACGGCATTGCCGGTATGGCTCAGGCTGAAAAAAATCTCCGGGCTGTCAAGGAGAAAAGGCTTCCCGTTCGGACCGTACGTAAAGGAAGGAGCATCCGACACCCCGTATTCCTGACGAAGCCCCTCCCAGAGCAGCATATAAGCTTTGACGCACCTCTTCCGGTCTGCTATGAAACGGTAGGTCATCGCTTTGCTGTAACGGTGCGCGGGAAGACGCAGAAGATCGGCTTCGTATGCCTCGTCCGTATAAGAGGAGAGATCCGGTTCCAGCAGCAGTTTCATAACAGCCTCCAAAACTGGCGATAAGTATCAGGCAATATCAGGATATCACCAGAGGGATGACGCCGTAAAGAACAATTCCAACAGACAGGGGAGCGGTCCCGGTCAAGGAAAGACGGCATATTTTTACGCCGTTTTTGCCTTTCCCTTTAAATGTTACACAGGACCCGGGAAATCTGCGCCGCTTATCCGATCCACCATTCCGGCGTCAGTTCCCCGAGAGAAATGACTTTCTCCCGCTCACGATCCATCATGATCTCGATGTGTTTATACTTCCCGGGCATCAGCTGCACCATCAGTTCCCGGCATGCGCCGCACGGCGCACCGCTTTTCCCGTCAGGCAGGATCGCGATTACTTTTTCAATCTCCTGCTCTCCGTTGGTGATCATGTTGAAGATGGCATTACGTTCCGCACAGATGCCCAGCGTGGAGCAGGTGTCGACACATACCCCCGTATAGATCCGCCCGGACCCGGAAAGGATCGCGGCGGAAACCTCGCCGCAGGTAACGTAATCGGAAATTTTACGCGCATCCCGCACGGCACAGGCAGCCTCATACAACCTGTCCCACTGCCACTGCGCTTTTGTTAGAGAACTGACATGCCCCGTCCGCTTCTCTGCCAGCAGCGGAACGTCAACCCCTTCGGATCTCCACTGATAACGGAACCCGAGCTTTTCCTGCACCCGTTTGGATTTTGTGTTGCCCTCATAGTAACCGCACCAGACTTTCGTCATGCCGAGCTCTTCAAAGGCATGACGGAGCATCTCGCGTGCAGCCTCGGGAATGATGCCCTGCCCCCAGAACGGCTTTCCAAGCCAGTATCCGAGCTCGCATTCATCGGAGCGCGCGGTCATGTCGGTATGGCCGTTCAGCTTCAGCTCGACGGCGCCGATCGCCCTTCCGTCTGTTTTCCGGCAGACGGCATAGGCCTCTTTGCCGCTGAAAACATCCCGGATCACCTGTTTGCTCTCTGCAACACTCTGATGCGGCGGCCAGCCGGCAATCGGGCCGACGTCGGGGTCTTTGGCAACTTCATATAAAGCCTCGGCGTCGCTTTCTTCCCACCGGCGCAGAATGAGCCGCTCTGTTTCAAGATTCATGAGCTGCTTTCCCCCTGTTATCGTATGAGAAATACCGGCTGTCATCTCTGCAGATCTTCTTTTGCATCCATAAAAGATCATACCATCTGCCGAATTTCTTACCGACAGTCTTCATATGTGCCACCTTTTCATATCCTTCTTTCAGGTGAAAGAGATAACTGTCATGAGTCAGATACTCATCCTCTTCCTCAGAAAACGCAACCCCGGCAAGAAGATTTATGATCCCCTGTTTTTGCAGTTCCTGTTCTAAGGATGCATATAAGCGTGTGCCGATCCCTTCTCTTCGATGATCTTTATCTATATAAATCGAAGTACTGACCGTCCACGAATATGCTTCCCTTTTGCTATAGGCTTCTGCATATGCATATCCCGCAACGATATTCGCTTTCTCACAAACCAGGTATGGGTACTTCGCCGCAGTATGTTCTATCCTTTTGATGAATTCATCGGCAGACGGAGCTTCATATTCAAATGATACCGCTGTGTCAAGAACATAATGCGAATATATTTCAGCCAAGCGTCCGGCATCACTCGTTCGGACATTTCTAATGCTCATCTGATCCATCTTGTTCTATTTCTTCTAATTTCTTCTATTATTTTTCGAGAATATGTGCTGCACTCGTAGTCATCTTTTGACAGAAGTCCATACCGGTCAGGCGTCAGATCGACTCCCTGCTGTATTTCAGATACAGAAGATAGACATCTTCTCCATAGGGGGTGATGTGATGCGTGTTCTGATTGTAGCGGGTAAACACAAGCATCCACTCCTCTGCACCATAAGAAGCAAAATCGATCCGCCCCGTCATTTCTTCGGCACAGCATAACAGGTTCAATACTCCGGCTTCCATGTTGAAATGAACATCACGATTCAGCTTTTCCCATACGGTATATACATCTTTGTCACTGTTCTCATCCAGCGGATAAGCGGCGGTGATCCCAAGTTCGCGAAGCGTCGTCAGGTGCCGGCTTACACCGAAGTTAACGGCACGCAGGGCAACTTTGCCGAAGATCTGCATCGGGCCGGTAGAACTGTCTTTCTTCGGAAGAAGGCGCGTCTGCACCGCTGCGTCTGCCAGCGTGTCAAACAGATCGGTCTCCTGCATTTCCTTATGCATGACGGCACAGACAGCAGCGGAAGGGATGCCGTACTTTTTCGACAAGGCCCGGATCCAGGCAGCATGCTCCCGGATAAACCTTTCTATACGCCTGCTCTTCAATTCTCTGCCCTTTCTGCTTATTTTCATTTAAGACCTTAAAAATACAGATGCGGAATGCCAAAGCCGACATCAGGAACCCCATAACCTGCCCTGCACTTGCCTTCAGATCCGGGAAAAAGTTCTGTCAGTCTGCTGCTTCCCGCGTCAGGTCCCGTACCCATTTATACTTACGAAAGCGGATCATTACCCAGGGGATCTTTCCCACTTCGTCCAGGCAGGTACAGGCATAGACCAGCAGCACCGGCCAATGAAAGACAAATGCCCCCAGAAGAGCGAGCGGGATCGCAATGCCCCACATGCATACAGCAAGGCTGTACATATCAAACAAAGTATCGCCCCCGCCATCCAGGACGCCGTTTATGGTTACGGTGTTAACACATCGCCCGATCATATAAACGGCCATGATCACCATCATGCCGGTCAGATAACTGCGGGCGGTATCCGTCAGGATCACCATTTTTACCACCGGCGGCGTAACGGCAAGCACCAGGGCTGTCGAAGCGAAACCCAGCACAAAGGACAGATTCTTCAGCCGGATACCATAAGCTTTTCCCCGTTCCAGCTGCCCGGCGCCCAGCTCGTTGCCGACCATGATTCCCGCTGCGCTTCCGATGCCGTTGCAGGCACAGCAGATCAGATCGCGCACTACGGCAGCAACGGAGTTCGCTGCCGCCGCATCGACGCCCATATGCCCCATGATGGCAGTGTACGAGGTGAAGCCTACCCCCCAGAACAGGGACCCGCCCATAAGCGGCAGGCACTGGCGGAAAAAGTCTTTTGAAAGCTGCTTCTCGCTTTGCAGCAGCCGATTCCAGGCCGGCCGGATATGATCCCGGCCAGAGGAAATGCGGAGACAGAGCGCCAACTCCGCGACACGGGAGATCGAGGTGGCAAGAGCGGCGCCTCTTGCCTGCAGCCGCGGCAGACCGAGCAGACCGAAGATCAGCACTGCGTTCAGGAGAATATTCAGCACGACAGCAGCGGAGCTGATCCAGGCACTTGCGCTGACATGCTCCGTCACCTTCAGCGTGGCGAGATAACACTGGGAGATACCGGACAGAAGATAAGACCATCCTGCGATCCTCAAATAGGCACTGCCTATTTCAATCAGCAGAGCGTCATGGGTAAAGGCATGCATCAGCACGCCGGGCGCTGCTTCGCAGACAGCGAAGAACACCAGAGAGAGAAGGATGGAAGAGCGCAGCATCAGATGAAAGAGCTTCTGCATGGTTGCAGTATCGCCCTTTCCCCAGTATTGCGCACCGAGGATAGCTCCCGCACCGGTGATCGCCATCAGGAAAATATTCTGAACAAACTGGACCTGTGTGGCGAGAGATACAGCCGTCATCTCTTCCTGCGCAATGCGCCCCAGCATCAGGGCATCCCCTGCCGCAACGGAAGCAAGCATCAGGCTCTGGAAGGCAATCGGCGCGGCAAGCTGTATTAATTTTTTATAAAAATAAGATTGATATTCGGCAGGTCTGTACTTTGACATGTAAACGGGGAAAAATCAGAAACTTGAGATACCGTTAGCGTTTACCAGCGCATCCAGCTTTTCACCCTGCCGGCACAACGGACAGTCGGAAGGGGTAGAGCACATATAGTCGGGGAGGAAATCCGTGTTGAAGATGGAAGTGATCGGAATGTCGGCACACTTCTTGCCGGCGGAAAAGATCGCACAGATCCTTTCCGGGATGCCGCCGTAATATTTAACGGCGTTGATGGCGTCGAGCACCATGGCCCCGCTGGCAATTGTTGCGGCCAGGATCAGCACATGCCGGTTACGGATCAGATGAGCTATGTTGCTGTGAAAGATCATCTGATGGCTGGAATTCAGTTCCGGAGTGACAACGTAGATCGTCTTGTGTTCATTCGTAATGCCGATCCCGCGCCGGATCAGTTCCTGCGCCAGGAAGGTTGCAATTACTTCGGTCCCCTCCAGACAGAGGATGCTGTCAATGGGAGAAGTTTTGTCCAGATTTTCGGCGAGTTCCTTTGCGGCCTCCTCGGCTTCTTCCAGACGGTGCTTGGTATAGGTCATGTCAATGTAGCAGTTAACATGGCAGTTGCTGGTGGCAAAATGCCCTCTCGCTATGCGCAGCGGAAGGCTGTGGGCGTTGCTTCTCAGATGTGTGATGGAAATGCTCATGTCTGAATCGTCCTTTCCGTTTGTATTTTTGATCAATAAAGGGTTATAAGAGAATTATAACCGAAACGGTGTGATCAGGCAACAGAAAAATAGTGACAGAAAACATACATCGGCTGCAGCGATCACAAAGAGTACAGGCTTGAATTGCAGAGAGTTCCGTGTTAAAATTAAAAAAACTTATCCGGGCGGATAAGAATCGGAGATCAGGAAGGAAAGCTGTCTTATGAAGCACTACATCATCGTAAAGTTTACAGAAGGGACTGATGTCAAAGCACTGGTTGAGCCAGTTAGGGAGATCTTTACACGGACGCTGTCCATTCCCGGCATTCATGAGCTGGAACTGAAGACCTCCAACTCTGACAGAGCAAACCGTTTTGACCTTATGATTATTCTGGATATGGATAAAGAGGCCTTGCCTGCCTATGATACTTCCGAACCGCATCTGTGCTGGAAGAGCCGGTATGGCGAGCTGATTGCGAAGAAAGCTATTTTTGACTGTGACGACTGAGCACTATAACCGCAGATCTGCTTTTTATTCACTTACAGCGTAAAAAACGGCTTCCGGGAATATCCCGGAAGCCATTTATAATAATGAGTAATCTGGATTACTTGTTCATTGCCTGCTGCACAGCCACAGCCACAGCCACAGTCATACCGACCATGGGGTTGTTGCCTGCACCGAGGAAGCCCATCATTTCCACATGAGCGGGAACAGAGGAGGAACCTGCAAACTGAGCGTCTGAATGCATACGGCCCATGGTATCCGTCATGCCGTAAGAAGCAGGGCCTGCAGCCATGTTGTCCGGATGCAGCGTACGGCCGGTGCCGCCACCGGAAGCAACGGAGAAGTACTTCTTGCCGGCTTCCCAGCGTTCTTTCTTGTATGTTCCGGCAACGGGATGCTGGAAACGTGTTGGGTTGGTGGAGTTGCCGGTGATGGAGACGTCTGCGCCTTCATGCCACATGATGGCAACACCTTCACGGACATCATCTGCGCCGTAGCAGTTGACCTTGGCACGTTCGCCGTCAGAGTAGGCGATCTTCTTTACAATCGTCAGAGCATGGTCCTCTTTTACGTCAGCGGAGAGGTAGTCATACTTGGTCTGAACGTAGGTGAATCCGTTAATGCGGCTGATAATCATGGCAGCATCTTTGCCAAGACCGTTGAGAATAACGCGCAGGGGCTTCTGACGAACCTTATTTGCGTTCAGTGCGATTTTGATGGCGCCTTCGGCAGCGGCGAAAGATTCATGACCGGCCAGGAATGCAAAGCATTCGGTTTCCTCATCCAGCAGCATTGCACCAAGGTTGCCGTGGCCGATACCGACCTGACGCTGATCGGCAACAGAACCGGGGATACAGAAAGCCTGAAGGCCAACGCCGATCCACTTTGCAGCTTCTGCAGCAGTCTTGACATTCTCTTTCATGGCGATGGCGGCACCGAGCTCATAAGCCCACTTGACATTCTCAAAGCAGATGGGCTGCGTGCTCTCTACGATAGAGTAGGCGTCGACACCTTTGCCGTTGGTATAAGCTTTGACGTCTTCAAAGCTCTTGAAACCGTATTTGTCCAGAACGGGCTGGAGCTGAGGCATACGCCCCTCATAGTTTTCAAACAAAGCCATGTACTGTACCTCCTATTATTCTTTGCGCGGGTCGATCCACTTGACCGCACCGTCCTCAGCCTTAAAGCGGCCGTAGGTACCGAGATTCTTTTCGTATGCTTCGTTGGGAGACATGCCCTTCTTGATGGCATCCATCATTTTGCCGAGGCTCAGGAACTGGTAGCCACAGACCTGATCATCTTTATCAAGAGCCATTTTGACTACGTAACCTTCGGTCATTTCCAGATACCGGGTGCCCTTTTCGGCAGTGCCGTACATGGTACCGACCATGGAGCGGAGACCTTTGCCCAGATCTTCAAGCCCGGCGCCGATGCGCAGGCCGTCATCAGAGAAAGCGGACTGGGTACGGCCATAGACGATCTGCAGGAACAGTTCGCGCATAGCGGTATTAATGGCGTCGCAGACAAGGTCTGTGTTCAGCGCTTCCAGAAGGGTTTTGCCGGGAAGGATTTCGCTGGCCATAGCGGCGGAGTGCGTCATGCCGGAGCAGCCGATCGTCTCTACCAGAGCTTCCTGGATAATACCGTCCTTAACATTCAGGCTCAGCTTGCAGGCGCCCTGCTGAGGTGCGCACCAACCAATGCCGTGTGTGTATCCGGAGATGTCTTTAATCTCCTTGGCCTGGATCCATTTGCCCTCCTCAGGGATTGGCGCAGGTCCGTGGTTCGGGCCTTTTGCAACACAAACCATTTCTTCGACTTCCTTTGTGTATTGCATATGCATACATTCCTCTCTTTCAGATTTGATAATAAAGATGCCGAAATCTATCATAAACACCCGACAGACACAAACCGTACAGAGCGGAAAGAATCCATCAGACTTTTATGCGGAAATAAAAAACAGTTCTGATAAAAAATGTAAAAACAATACACTTCCATCTCTAAATATTTATACCATAAAGAAGGTGCTTTTGCAAGCATTTTCAGGGTTTTTCTCCAAGTGCCGTTCCCGGTCTGCTTCCCGTTTTTCGTCTTCCCGGCGGAGGCTTCTTCAGGGGTGTGATGCAGACAATTTTCTGACAGAGCGCGGTTTCAAAAGGATGCATTTCTTATTTGATCAGTCTTCTATGGTCCTGAACAGGTTCTGTTTACACTTCACGCTGTATTGCAGAGTATAGGAAGCTGCACCTGCGTCCAGTGCGGTTTTTATTTCGGCAATTTCTCTTGTTACATCTTCAAGATTTCTATACCAGGCAAATGATCCTGTTTTCTTCCTGAAAACCAATAGCTAAATGAAAGTTCAGCGATGCGGTATTCGTCAGCTCGCAGTCACTGGCGAATTCAGTGCAACCTTTTTCTCTTGCCCATTGCTCACATTGCCTCAATTTCTTCCCTGACCTTTTCCAAATCACTGCAGGTCAGGATCGGAATCAGACGGTTTATTTCTTCAATGCTTTTATCCCACCACCTTAAGCGGAGCATCAAATCGATCAACTCACCATCAAAGCGTTTTCGCAGCTCTTTCGCCGGATTGCCGATGACGATCGTATAAGGCGCAACATCACTGCCTACAACACTGTTTGCGCCTATAATTGCACCGTCGTCTATGTGAACGCCGGGCAGAATCACAGCGTTCTGACCGATCCATACATCGTTGCCGATCACAGTATCGCCCTTAAACGGCATATCCGATAAGGCGGGCGGTTCCATCTCCCAGCCCTCAAGCGTATAGAACGGGTAGGTAGATACGGCATTCATCTGGTGATTTGCATCGTTCATCACAAATTCAACGCCTGCTGCGATCTGACAGAACTTTCCGATGATGAGTTTGTCCCTGCTCCACGGATAGAAGTGTGTTACATGGCTTTCAAAATCCGAATCTGCAATATAGGTAAAGTCTCCCACCAGGATGTTCGGATTCTTAACAGCTGGTTTCACATATATTTCGTTATCATAACCCTCTATTGGATGGATCACATTTGGGTCAGGGTTTTTCCCGTTTTTCATGAAGTATACCTCTACAAACCGTATTTATCTTTTTCCCTTCCTGATATAAGTGATTAGTTCCTCCAAATCATCGAATTCATCATAGTCTCCCATGATTCCTTCACGATGATAAACGATACCCGCCTGTTCATTTCGTTCAAGGCAATCCAAAAGCTCTTCAACGCCATACCTCCGAGCAAATTCAGCAAATGCACGTGCCTTGATCTTTTCTGCATACAGACCCTTTCGGCATTCTGCAGGTTCACACTCGTAACAGCCGCTCAGATTCTTATCGATCCCACATCTGCGAACCTCGCACCATTCTGCATCCTTACACCAAGACAGTTCCATGAAACCATCCCGTTTACATCCCTTGCAGGTTACATTCTCAGAACACAAGCAGCATGCCAACCCACAGCGAGCTATTCCCAATTCTCTTTTCATAATAACCTCCACGGATCCTGATTTGTCTTTCTTAATACAGCCTTCAGGTTAAAACATTGCTGCATGTTATCTTCTGAAAGACCTATTCATTCGATTCTCATTTCTGCTACTCCGCATCTTCTCCAAGATCCAACCGAATAGCTGCCTCAGGCTGTCGATTTTGCTTTTCAGTTTACCTGTTACCGTGTCTTTACTCCTTCTCCCAGTTCCATGTGTAGGAGGTATAGCGTCCTCCGCCGATCTTGATGATTTCGCCGTTTTTCAGCATCTCTGCCAGTGACCGTTCCACGGTCTTCTGGCTGATATCCGGGCATTGCCGCATAATCTGCGTTTTTGTAATTTTTCCGGTGGTGCTGCGGATGATTTCCCGGACCCTGTCAGGCTTGGAAAGCCTTCTTGAAATCAGAATATCCACCCGGGACGCAAACTCCCGATAGGCCGCGATCACAACACCCAGCATGTAGCGTACGAAGGGAAGATAATCATTCACGCCTTCATGCCATCCGGTCGAGCTTTCCTGCAGGACCTCGTAATAGGTCTCCTTGCTGCCTGCGATCAGCCGTTCGATACTGATATACTTTCCAACGAAATATTCGGAGCGATACAGCAGCAGCAGCGTCAGCAGGCGGCTCATACGGCCGTTGCCGTCGTTGAAGGGATGGATGCAGAGAAAGTCCAGGATGAACATCGGCATCAGCAGAAGGGAATCCAGCTCGTGATCAGCCGAAGCCTCCTGAAAAGCGTTGCAAAGGGTATCCATAGCCTCTGCGGTTTCCCACGCCGGAACCGGTTGGAAACGGACGCGCTTTGTTCTGTCGGGCACCTCCTCCGCAATGATGTTATCGGAGTTTTTGAAGCTGCCGCCGATGGCAGAATTGCTGAATTTATAAAGATCCCGGTGCAGCTGCAGGATCATGCCCGGCCTGACGGGAATGTAGTCATAGTTTTCTTGCACGGTATTCAGCACGTCACGATATCCGGCGATCTCACGTTCGCTCCGCCCCTGGGGTGTCGTTTTGTTCATCACAATCTTTTTCAGCCGGTCATCGGTGGTAATGATGCCTTCAATGCGGTTGGACGCTTCCGTGCTCTGGATCTTCGCGATCTCCAGCAGTTCGGCCAGCGCAGCCTTCTGTGCTTCGATAAACAGATTCTGCTGTCCTTTCATTTCGTGGATCTGTGCCAGGTACGATACGATCTCGGGAGACAGCAGTTTCCGGTATTCGCTTTTGTAATTCAGTGTTCTCATTCATTATCCTCTTTTCAGAGTGTAATATAGTCATTTGCCTGTAATATGACACAATTGCATCTTATCATGAAATCCGTCAAAAAGTCAAGGTTAATAAAGTCAAAAAAGGGCAAATGACTATGTTGGATCGCTTTTGGCTTTATTAAAACTATCGCTGTATATACCGGCGCCGGCTCTTCCGAACTTTTCTCTTCAAAAACGAAAAAACGAGTACAGGTCATTTCAGTTTTATTTGTCATCAGTATTATTGGTACATGATCAGTAGTAGGTTTTTACGTAGATCCTATTATGAGTTGGATAAATTACCTGCGAAGTGCGCCGTCAACTATTTATGGTGCAACAGTGCGGATGATTTGAGAACGAACATTTTTTGCGTGGATGCAAAAGGGACAGGTGCCGGAGGAGCGTTTATTACCGTAAAAGATGCTGCGAATTTTTGGAAAGGATTGCTTGACGGGAAACTGCTGTCAAAGGATATGGTCGAGAACATGCTTAAAAAGCATAGTGGGGAAGGCGATGATCCGGAAGAAGGATACTACGGATACGGAGTGTGGATTATTGACGGCGGAAAGAAGCAGGATATTCCATATTTTCAGGGGTGCGATCCGGGTGTGAGTTTTATGTCGGAATACAATCCGAACAAAAACATGATTTCTGTGTATGTAAGCAATTATTGCGATAATGTTTGGGAAATAGCCAGAGACATCAGAAACGCCTAAGGAAAATCGGCACAAAATGACATTCTCGCTGAACCTCCTGACGGTCCGAAAAGTGATGTGACGTCAGGCGTCGTGCTTGGGTTCGTCAAGGCGTCAGGGCATGAAAAAAGCCTTGTAACTACAGGTTTTCTGCAGCTGCAAGACTAAATTTCTTTCGTTTCGCTATATCGGGTGGCGGGTATTTCTTTCCGCCACCCATATTCATTCGCAATCAGGATTCGTTTTCGTTTTCTTTCCGCTTCTTCAAAACCGCTTCTACCTGGGCGATCAGTTGCTCCTTGTTGGGCATATACAGCACATAACGCGAGGCAAAGATGTTGTTTGACAGACCGCCCAAGGCGTACTCTGCCGTGATGCTGTTCTTCTCGGTGCACAGGATGATCCCGATCGGAGGATTGTCATCCGGATCGTTGACCTCAGAGGCATAGTAATTCAGATACATATTGATCTGCCCGGCAGCTTCCGGAGTCAGTTTTGTGGTCTTCAGCTCGATCAGCACATAGGCGCGGAGAATCTTGTTATAGAACACCATGTCCACATAGTAGTGGGTATTGTTGATCGTCACCCGCTGCTGTGTGCCGACAAACATGAAGCCCCGCCCCAACTCCAGCAGAAATTTTTCAATCTGCTGCACCAGTGCGCGTTCCAGGTCGCTCTCCAGCATGGGCTTATCCTCCGGGATGCCGAGGAATTCAAACACATACGGGTCGCGTATGAGATCAGACGGTTCAGCGATCTCAATTCCTTTCTCTGCCAGAGCCAGCACCTGCTCCTTGTTTGCATCCCCGCGGGAAAGCAGCAGACGCTCAAACAGGGAACTATCGATCTGGCGTTTAAGCTCGCGCACAGACCAGTTGGAATTGACCGCTTCCTTCTCATAAAAACCGCGCTTGTCAGAGTCTGAGATAGAAAGAAGCTCACAATAATGCGACCAGCTCAATTTAACAGACGCTGTCTGTTGAATTTGGTAGGTCTGATAAAACCGCCGCATGAACTGAATGTTGGAGACAGAAAAGCCCTTGCCGAACTCGTTGGTCAGTGCTTTTGACAGCTCCTTGAGCGTCTGCTTTCCATAGTCAGCCCGCTCCGGTACGGTCTGCTCATACTCGGCAATGATGCGGCCAATATTCCAGTAGGTGCTCAGAAGCTCATTGTTCACCTGGCGGGCGACATTGCTCCGGGCAGCGGCCAACAAATCACCGATTTCATGAACAACGAGCTTGATATCCTGATTAAGTGGCAAAATATGATCAGCCATCGGTATGTCCTCGCAATTCTTTTACTACTATTATTATACGGCTATTATACGGCAAAATGCTAAAAACACAAGCGGAAAAGCACCGGAAAAGAAAGACACCGCATCCTGTGAATATGGCTGCCTTGAGACTTCTCCAGAGATCAATCTGTTGCTTGGGTGTATTACAAGACAAAAAGGTAAAGAAAAAGCCTCATGCCATGACGTTTCGTCATAGCACAAGGCTTCTGGTTTTACTATG